>NZ_JABAIG010000009.1:0-369999 GCF_012641385.1 Rhizobium sp. P28RR-XV | reverse complement strand
ACAGCCTCGCACAGTCGAAGCGACATGGCGCAAGGCTGGTGAAATGCTCGACTGCTTCTCGCCAGCCGAATGCGCAAACTACCTCACAAACTCAGGATATGCTTCCGTATGAAAGCAGCAGGCTCTAATCAGGCGCTGTCGATCAGCTGCCTTATATAGTCGAGCTTCGTGACGACCGGCGGCGAGAGGATGAAGGGATAGGAATCCGGCTGTCCCATGCTGCGCTGGATGGAATTGATTGCCACGCTCAAGGGGATCCAGGCCTTGACGAGCTGTTCGGCGCTTTGAGCCTCGTAGGGATTGAAATCCACTTCCGCCGCCATGTCGTGATAGTGATAAGGGTCGATCGCCAGGCCGAAGGAACGCGCCGTTTCCAGCGTATCGACGATATGCAGATAATGCGCGAAGCATTCGGCAAAATCCTCCCACGGATGGGTGCTTGCATAGGCGCTGATGAAGCTCTCCTGCCAGTTCGCGGGCGGGCCGTTGTCGTAATGGGTCTGAAGCGCCGTGCCATAATCGGCGCGTTCATCGCCGAAGACGGCGCGAAAGCCATCGAACTGCCCGCGGTCGCGAACAAGCTTGTTCCAGATGAAATGGCCGGTCTCGTGGCGGAAGTGGCCCAGCAAGGTACGATACGGCTCGTTCATGGAGGTGCGCGTCTGTTCGCGCGTCACGTCATCCGCCTCAGCCGCACGAATAGCGATCAGCCCTTCCTCGTGGCCGGTCATGGCCGGGACGACGGTGCCGCCCTGCATTTCATCCTCGAGAAAATCGAACACCAGGCCACCATCCGGATCCTGCTGCCGATCGGGATGCGGCAAATTCCAGCGTAGCAGGGAATAGAATAGATGCCTCTGCGCCTGACCGATACGCCGCCAACGGTCTATACCCTGCTGCGTGCCGGTATTCGGTACCAGCCGATTATGACGGCAGGCGGCGCAATACGGCTGGGGATCATCGGCATCGACGAGCCAGTTGCAGATGTCGAGTTCGGCGTTCGCGCAGAAGCGCACATGCCGCTCGGGCTCGGAAACCGGATGCCATGTCACATCGTCTTCGACGTCGAGTGCATAGATCGCCAGACGGTTGGGAATGAAGCCGAGCTGGTGGCCGCAGCGGACACATTGCCTGTTGTCGAAATGGACGGGCTGACCGCAATGGTCGCAGGTGAAAAGCCGCATGCTCCCCTCGGAAAAGATAGATTGGCGAGAACAAAGAGCCCGCCACGTTTCCGTAACAGGCTCTTCCTCCCAACATCGCTGCTACAACGTCAATTCAGACGGAGCAGCGACCATGGATTGACAAATACAAACAGCCGGTCACATCCGGTCGACTGCGCCTTTGACCTTGTCCTTGGCCTTGCCAACGGCGGTCTGCATCTTGCCCTTGGCTTCCTGCGCAGCGCCCTTGGCGCGCATGCTCTTGTTGTTGGTCGCCTTGCCGGTCATCTGCTTGGCCTTGCCGGCGATTTCGTTCACCTTACCGGACACCTTGTCGGTCGTGCTGCTCATGTCTGACGCCTCCCTGGCTGGCACGGCGGAATTGCCGTTGCGCTACCGGGAAAACGTCGCACCTGCTATTTCGTTCCGAAACAGCACAAATCGGCTCAGCTATGGCCGGCGTGCGGCGACAGCATTGCGGGGTTGATGCCCATGAGCGCCAAGGCCCGATCATACTTGTTGTCGAGGCTGCGGTCGAAGATCAGTTCTTCGTTCGCCGGGCAGTTCAGCCAGCCATTATTGCCGATCTCCGCCTCGAGCTGACCGGCACCCCAGCCGGCATAGCCGAGCAGCATCGTCGCGCGCTTCGGACCGCTTCCCTTTGAAATGGCCCGAACGATATCGAGCGTCGCCGTCAGGCTGATATCGTCACTGACCGGAATGCTGCTGTCGCTGATGTAATCGTCGGAATGCAAAACGAAGCCACGCCCGCTTTCAACGGGACCGCCGGTCTGGATGGGAAAATCTCGCGCGCCTTGCGGAAGCACGATGGCATCGTCGTCCTTGATCATTTCGAGATGGAAGAGGACGTCGGTGAATGTCAGCTTCTGGGCGCGATTGATGACGAAACCCATGGCACCCGCATCGGAATGGGCACAGATATAGATCACCGTCCGGTGGAAATTGCGATCCTCCATGCCTGGCATGGCGATCAGGAACTGACCGTCAAGAAAACCTCTTTCGCGTCTATTCTTCAGCGTCGATAGGGACATCGTGCCTCCTGACCGCAGTCTGCACCTGCACCGCCTATAATCAAGATGGGGCAATGTCATAAATCAATCAACTGAAAATGATCATTTCCCTCTTCTGTTATGCTGGCTCCTGGCGGCCCGATCCATTAAATCCTTGTTTCATGATTGGAATAAGCACGCTTGCACGCCTGTCGGTATTGTTTGTCGCCACCCTATTCTCCGCCGCAACGGCCCATGCCGCCATGAGCGAATGGGTGGACAACCAAGGCGGACGCATGCGCCTGGTGGCGCTTGCGCCCGATGCGGAAGGGCATATCCGCGCCGCCCTGCAGATCGAACCGGAACCCGGCTGGATCACCTATTGGCGCGAGCCGGGCCAGGGCGGAATTCCGCCCCAGGTGACGCTGGCGCCCGATAGCGGCGTGACGCTGGAAAAGACCGGCTACCCCGTGCCGAAGCAGATCACCGTCGGCAATATCAAGGAGATCGGCTATGATGCGCCGGTGACCTTACCGCTCGATTTTCGCGTTACCGGCAAGGTACCGGCGAACCTCAAGCTGACCGCTTTCGTGGGTCTCTGCAAGGAGATCTGCATCCCCTTCCAGGCTGACTATTCATTGCCGCTGCCGGCGGGTGAGCAGCCGACATCGCATGAACTGGCCCTGCTGGATGCGGCGAAAGCACGGCTGCCGGAAACTCCTTCATCCGATTTCGCCATTCAAAGCCGCAAAATCTCCGCCGATGCTAAAAATCTTTCACTGCGCCTAACATTGCCGGAGGCAACCGGTGATGCGCCGACGATCTACGTGACGGGACCGTCCGGCTACGTGTTCTTCCAGCAAATGAATGCAAAGCGGGATGGGAGCAGCTTCTCGACCGATATCGAGATCGGCAAATTGCCGAAGAATTATGATCCGAAGGGCAAGAGTTGGGGCATTCTGGTCGTCGACGGCGACCGAGCGATGGAAACCACACTTGCGCTCGAATAGGCCGGACCTATAGTTTCCAGCATCCGCTTCAGATAATTGCCGGCGCAGCGGCGCCCCGAATTCACAACGCAAGGAGAGAACCATGTCCATCGCCATCGGCGACACGCTGCCTGCCGCCACCTTCAAGGAAAAGACCGCCGACGGCCCGGTCGAAATCAGCACCGAGCAATTGTTTGCCGGCAAGCGCGTCGTGCTCTTTGCCGTTCCCGGCGCCTTCACGCCCACCTGTTCGCTCAATCACCTGCCCGGCTATCTCGAGAATCGCGACACGATTCTCGCCAAGGGCGTCGATGACATCGCCGTGGTTGCCATCAATGACTGGCATGTCATGGGCGCCTGGGCGCAATCGTCCGGCGGTCTGGGCAAGATCCATTTCCTCGCCGACTGGGACGGCTCCTTCACCAAGGCGCTCGGCCTCGATGTCGACCTCTCCGCCGGCGGCCTCGGCATCCGCTCGAAGCGTTACTCCATGCTGGTGGAAGACGGCGTGGTGAAGACGCTCAACATCGAGGAAAACCCCGGCCAAGCCACGGTCTCGGGTGCTGCTGCGATGATCGAGCAGCTCTGATACTATTCAGATGGAAGAAGCAGAGCGTCTCAGAGGCGCTCTGCTTCATTCTTCTTCGTTGAAATGAGTATCGAAATCGCGATGTCCTTCGAGCACATTCAAAACCTCGAAAACATCATCAATATAGCGGAAGAAGATTACATAACCACGAAATGCAAAGCTGCGCATATCGTCTCTCAGCTCCGGCCGCAGGCGGCCCATTTGGCCCGGCAAAGCCGCAAGACTTGCGCACTTACGGCGCAGTTGCTCAGTAAATTTCAAAGCGACTTTTTGGCTGCCACTTTGGCGCGCTATATATACAAGAATATCAAGGATATTGCTTTGAGCATCGGCTGTATAACGAAGCCGAGCCACTTAATAGCCTTCTTTTGCCAGTTCAGCAGCCTTGGCTTCCAAAGCGGCACCGAGCTCCTCATCTGATATATCGCCTCCACGGGCGATCGATGCCTCCAGAGTATGCCGCAAAGCCGCTATTTTCGCCTCACGTTCCTCCACGAGCCGGAGACCTTCCCGTACAACTTCGCTGGCGGAGCTGTAACGTCCCTCTTCCACCGTTTTCTCCACGAATTTCTCCCAGCGCTCGCCGATAGAAACATTCATAGGCGCCTCCCTTATAGGCCGATCAAGTGACCAATAACAAATAATGCGCCATATATAGCATCAACGGCACAAAGCGCCAATTGCTGGTGCTCAACGAGCATCAATCTAGTCTCCGCCTCTTTTTTGCCGTATTTCATCGGCTACTGCGTGTAATGTTATTACATAATTGAAAGCCCCCAAAAAAATGCCTTTTGATCGTGATCCTTTTGCGCCGTCCCTTATGGGGCGCTCCGCCTTGACACGCCTTGCCTATGTCGCGATCGGCATTGCGGTGCTCTGGGCGGCGATCGGCTGGGCGGTGGCCTTGGCATGAACGATCTGATCCGGCTCAGCAATCTCACCGTCACTTATGAGCGTCACCCGGCCGTGCATCATATCTCGGGCGGATTTGCCGCAGGCAGCCTGACGGCGATTGCCGGGCCGAACGGGGCTGGCAAGTCGACGCTTCTGAAAGCGATCGTCGGCGAATTGCGGCCGGCGGAGGGCTCGATCGATCGCGGCGCGCTGACACGCAACGATTTCGGCTATCTGCCGCAGGCGGCCGATATGAACCGCCGCTTTCCGATTTCGGTTGCCGATACCGTCATGCTTGGCGCCTGGAAGAATGCCGGCGCTTTCGGCCAGTTTTCCCGAAAGGATGTCGAACGTGCGCGCGAGGCGCTCGGCATCGTCGGCCTGTCAGGCTTCGAAAACCGGCATATCGGCTCGCTTTCGGCCGGGCAGTTCCAGCGCGTGCTCTTTGCGCGGCTGCTGCTGCAGGACGCGCGCGTCATCCTGCTGGACGAACCCTTCACCGCGATCGATCAGCGCACGACTCGCGATCTTCTCGACCTCGTGCTCCGATGGAACCGGGAGGGACGCACTGTCATCGCCGTGCTGCACGATTTCGAGCAGGTGCGAACCTATTTCCCCGAAACGCTGCTGATCGCCCGCGAACTTGTGGGATGGGGCAACACGCAGGATATCATGAGCTCCTCAAACCTCATCAAGGCGCGCGCCATGGCCGAGCGCTGGGATGAAGAAGACGAAGCATGCCTGCCGGAAGAAGAGCATGACGACGGCCTGGTGAAGCGGGAGCCGGCCGAATGACCGTCTACGATATCTTCCTCGCACCTTTCGCGGATTATGGCTTCATGCGGCGCGCGCTGATTGCCTGCGTCTGCCTCGGCCTCGGCTCCGGGCCGATCGGCGTCTTCCTGATGCTCAGGCGCATGAGCCTGATGGGCGATGCCATGAGCCATGCCGTTCTGCCTGGAGCGGCCATCGGCTATCTCATTGCCGGCTCGCTGTCGCTGACGGCCATGGGGCTCGGCGGCCTTGTGGCCGGCCTTTCGGTGGCGCTGCTATCAGGCCTCGTCAGCCGCGTGACGGTGCTGCAGGAGGATGCGAGCTTTGCCAGCTTCTATCTCACCTCGCTGGCACTCGGCGTCCTCATCGTGTCGCTGCGCGGCTCCAACATCGATCTGCTGCATGTGCTCTTCGGCACCATTCTCGCAATCGATGCACCCGCCCTCTACCAGATCGGCGCGATTGCGACGGTAACGCTGCTCGCACTCGCCGTCATCTATCGGCCGCTGGTCATGGAATGCTTCGATCCCGGCTTTCTGCGCGCCGTCGGTGGGCGCGGACCGCTCTATCATTTCCTGTTCCTGCTGCTGGTCGTGCTCAATCTGGTCGCCAGCTTTCAGGCGCTCGGTACGCTGATGGCCGTCGGGCTGATGATGCTGCCGGCGGCCGTGGCGCAGCTCTGGTCGCGCAGCCTGCCCGCCATGATGGCGATCGCAACAGGCACGGCGATGGCTTCAGGCTATCTCGGCCTCATTGCCTCCTATCATCTCGAATTTGCATCAGGTCCGACCATCATCATCACCGCCAGCCTGATCTATGGCTTCTCCATTCTCTTCGCACCTTCGGGCCTTGCCCGGCGGTTCTTCCCCCGTCCCCATCTCCGGGGCTAATCCGAACAAGGAGACTTTCATGAAAAAACAGAGACTGCTTCTCTCTGCGGCAGCAACGGCCTTCGTCGCCTTCGCCGTCGCCGCGCCCGCCTCCGCCGAAACGCTCAATGTCGTCGCGTCCTTCACCGTGCTTGCCGATGTCGTCAAGCATGTCGGCGGCGACCACGTGAAAGTGTCGAGCCTCGTCGGCCCGAATGGCGATCCCCATGAATTCGAGCCCTCGCCGGCCGATGCCAAGACACTGAATGCCGCCAAGGTCGTCTTCGTCAGCGGCGAAGGCCTGGAGGGCTGGATGGACCGCCTGATCAGCGCCTCCGGCTACAAGGGAACGCCTGTTGTCACCTCCGATGGCGTCAACACGCGCACGATGGTCGACGACGGCAAGACGGTCACCGATCCGCATGTGTGGAACAGCCCGGTCAATGTGAAGATCTGGGTCGCCAATATCGAGAAGGCTCTGTCATCAGCCGATCCGGCCGACGCCGCCGATTTCAAGGCCAACGCCGAGCGCTATACAAAGGTGCTGACCGAGCTCGATGCCTATGCGCACGGCAAGTTCGACAAGATCCCGGAAGACCGCCGCAAGGTGCTGACCAGCCACGACGCCTTCGGATATTTCGGCCGCGAATACAAGGTCAGCTTCCTGTCGCCGCTCGGCGTTTCCACGGAAACGGAAGCATCGGCCGCAGAGGTCGCCAAGCTGATCGAGCAGATCAAGACCGAACACGTGAAGACCTATTTCTTCGAGAATTCGAACGATCCGCGCCTAGTCAAGCAGGTCGCCAAGGCCACCGGCGCCGAGCCCGGCGGCGAGCTTTATGTCGAATCGCTTTCCAAGACAAACGGGCCAGCTTCGACTTACGAAAAAATGTTCCGTTATAACGTTGATCAGCTCGCCGCAGCGATGGCGAAATCCAGCTGATCGACCGGAGCCGGTCGCAGGCATACCCCCTGCGACCGGCTCCTGGCAGTTTTAGAGATTGAAATCAAAGACCATCAGACCGGCCAGGCCGCCATCCGTGGACGATACGATCCGCTCGCCGACAGCGACATGATCGGGATGCACCAGATAGGCATCGCGCGCTTCGACACTTTCGAAGGTGACGACAAATCCATCGGCGAAACCGCCATGCAGGCCCTCGGGCGAGACGTTCGGCCCATATTTCACGTCGACAATGCCCGGAATGACCTTCTGCAAGGCCGCGACGGAATCGAAGAGCACCCTCTTCTCGTCCTGTGTCATGGCGGATTTGAGCCGAAGAAAAACGCAATGCAGGATCATAAGTCAATCTCCCTGGAAATCGGGAGCAGCATAGAGGGAAAGGGCAGCGGGGCAAGGCACCGATTCGCGAACATTGCGTTCCAGGTGACAGGGCGAATGGCAACGTATTCATCGCGAAGCATAGCTCACGCTGACAGATGGTATTTGGCCGTCACGGTTATCTCACGCGTCAATTCGGCAAGCCGATCGGCGGCGAGACGGCTCACCTGCCAATATAATGGAATGTCCAACGGGGTGTTGGGAATAAGTTCTATCAGGCGCCCGGCCTGCAGATGTTCCCGTACGAGCTGGATGGGATTCATGCCCCACCCCATGCCTGCAAGACTGGCATCGACGAAACCCTGGGTCGACGGCAGCCAGTGGCTCGGATAGGCAAAATCCTTTCCGAATGTCTGGCGTATCCACTGGCTTTGAAGCCTGTCCTTTTGGTTGAAGGTCAAGGCCGGCGCATTCATGATCGCTTCCGGCGTCACGCCCGCTTTAAAATACCGGGCAATGAAATCCGGGCTTGCAGTCGCATGATAGCGGAGCGCGCCAAGGGATGTGCGCCGGCATCCCTGGATCGGTTTTTCCAGGCCGGTGACGGCCGCAATCACCCGCCCCCGCTGCAGCCATTCGGCGGTATGATCCTGGTCATCGATGGCGATATTCAGCAGATAGGGAGAGCGCTTGGCAAAACCCGATATGGCCTCCACGAACCACGTCCCAAGGCTGTCGGCATTCGTGGCAATGTGAAGCGTTACTTTTTGCTTGGGCTCGCCCGGATCGATGAGGGCCGGCAGACGGTCGAACAGCTCGTCTTCCAGCATGCCGACATTTTCCATATGGCGGCAGAGCCATTCGCCCTTTTCCGTCGCGGTGCAGGGGTTGCCCCTGACGATCAAAACGACGCCGAGGCGCTCCTCAAGCTGTTTCACCCGCTGCGAGATGGCGGAGGGCGTCACGTTCAGAATGCCCGCGGCCTTTTCGAAGCTGCCGGTTTGCACGACCATGGAGACGGCACGGAGAGCGGAATAATCGAGCATGGCTTAGTTTTACTTAATCCGGGTTAGCAACATTAATTAGCCTAAATCGGCATATGGCGATACCGAAATGCTCATTCGTTTCGGAGCATTTCGCCAAGCATGAATTTTTCGATTTACCTGACAGGCCTCACGATGGGGCTCAGCCTGATTGTCGCTATCGGTGCGCAAAACGCCTTCGTCCTGCGCCAGGGCCTGCGCAACGAACATGTGTTCGCCGTTTGCCTTGCATGTGCCCTCTCCGATGCCGCGCTCATCGTGCTTGGGGTGACGAGCTTCCGCCAGATCGCCGCCCTCCTGCCCTGGCTCGATCCGGTCATGCGTTATGCGGGAGCGGCTTTCCTGATCTGGTATGGAGCCAAGAGCCTCTATTCCGCCTTGCGTTCGTCTGCGGTGCTGACTGCCGGAGAGGCGAAATCATCGAGCTTTCGCCAGACGCTTGCCATGTGCCTGGCGCTAACCTGGCTCAATCCGCATGTCTATCTCGACACCGTTGCCCTGCTTGGCACGATCTCGACCCGGTTTCCGGGGAACGAGGCTTCATTTGCGGTGGGTGCCATGACGGGCTCCTTCCTGTTCTTCTTTTCGCTCGGCTTTGGCGCGAGGTGGCTGAGGCCGATCTTCGCGAAACCCGCGTCCTGGCGCATTCTGGAAACGCTCATTGCTCTTACGATGTGGATGATCGCCACCAAGCTGCTGCGCGGAGTATGATTTCTGCGGCATATTCATGGACAGTCACACGGCGCTAAGCGTAGGACGATTTCAGCTTCTGCTTTTCGAGCGCTATCGCTGGTCGGAGCCTGACAGAGAAGGAAAACAATCGTGACACTCTTTACTGGCCTTTCGGCCTTTCCGATTACCCCGACCGATGCTTCCGGACACGTTGATATTGTAGTGCTCGTCCGCCTGCTCGAACGCATCCAACTGGCCGGCGTTGATTCCATCGGGTTGCTCGGCAGTACGGGCGGTTACGCCTTCCTGTCACGCGACGAGCGCCGGCGGGCTGTCCAGGCCGCAACAGCCAGCGTCGGCGGCAAGATCCCCGTCATCGTTGGGGTTGGAGCGCTGCGAACCGACGAAGCGCAGGCATTGGCGCGCGATGCCAAGGCGTCCGGTGCGGATGGGCTGCTGTTGGCCCCCGTATCCTATACTCCACTCACGGAGGAAGAGGTCTACCAGCACTTCGCAGCCGTCGCGGAGGCCGGCGAACTGCCGCTTTGCATCTACAACAATCCCGGCACAACAAAATTTACATTCAGCGATGGGCTGATTGCCCGCCTGGCAAAGGTGACGAATATCGTGGCGGTGAAGATGCCTCTGCCGCAAGGAGGCGATTTCGAGGGAGAGATAGGGCGTCTGCGCCAAGAAACGCCAAAGGGTTTCGCCATCGGCTATAGCGGCGATTGGGGAGCGGCGGCCGGGCTGCTGGCCGGTGCCGATGCCTGGTACAGCGTGGTCGCCGGCCTCCTGCCCGCCGAGGCGCTGGCGCTCACACAGGCTGCGCAAGCCGGCGATACCGCCGAAGCCGAACGTCTCGATCAGAAGTTTCAGCCGCTATGGAACCTATTCAAGGAGTTCGGCAGCTTCCGCGTCATGTATGCGATTGCCGAACTGCTCGATCTTTGCAGGATCGATCCGCCGCGTCCGATCCTGCCCTTGCCCGCCGCCGCGAAGCCGAGAGTGAGAAGCGCGCTCGATCACATTTTGGCATGATCGAGCTCTGTGCGACACGGCTAATCCGAGTTTGTCGCCGACGAGCTACTTCCTCTTGAAAGGCTCCATGCCCTTGCGCGCCAGCTCGTCGGCCCGTTCATTCTCCGGGTGTCCGGCATGGCCCTTGACCCAATGCAGCGTCACCTTGTGCCTGTTGTAAGCTTCGTCCAGCGCCTGCCACAGCTCGGCATTCTTCACAGGCTTCTTATCCGCAGTCTTCCAGCCGTTCTTCTTCCAGCCGAAAATCCACTTGGTGATGCCGTCCTTGACGTAAACGCTGTCGGTATAGAGATCGACCTCGCAAGGCGCTTTCAGAGCGCCGAGGGCTGAAATCGCCGCCATCAGCTCCATGCGGTTGTTGGTCGTATCCGCCTCGCCACCGGACAGTTCCTTCTCCACCTCGCCATAGCGAAGCACGGCGCCCCAGCCGCCTGGACCGGGATTGCCCGAGCAGGCGCCGTCGGTAAAAATATCGACGTGCTTCATGCCTTCAGCCCGTATTCGGCTGATGAGGCGATCTGGCGGTGGAAGCGCAGCTTGCGCAGATATTCGATCGGGTCTTTCTTGGTGACCATGGCGCCGGCCGGCGTCGTCAGCCAATCATAGAGCCGGGTCAGGAAGAAGCGCAGCGCCGAGCCGCGCGCAAGCGTCGGCAATGCCGCGATTTCTGTTGCACTCAGCGGCCGCACGCTCTGATATCCCTCAAGCAGCGCCATGCCCTTGGTGATGTTATAGGCGTGATCCTTCTCGAAGCACCAGGCATTGAGGCAGATCGAGACGTCATAGGCGAGCTGATCGTTGCAGGCAAAATAGAAATCGATCAGGCCGGAGAGCCTGTCACCCAGGAAGAAGACATTGTCCGGGAAAAGATCGGCATGAATAACGCCCTCGGGCAGATCCTTCGGCCAATGCTTTCCAAGGAAATCGAGTTCGCTGCGGATTTCGCCCTGCAGGCCGGATTCAACCTCGTCCGCACGCGCCTCGGACTTTTCCCAAAGCGCCTGCCAGCCCTCCAGCGAGAGCGCGTTCGGGCGGCGGATGTCGAAGCCCTCGCCGGCGATATGCATGGCGGCCAGCGCCTTGCCGACTTCGCGGCAATGATGCGCCTCCGGCTTGCGCAGCCACATGCCCTCAAGGAAGGAGATCAGGGCGGCAGGGCGGCCGGAGAGATGACCGAGCAAGGCGCCATCACGGCGCGGCAAGGGCAGCGGGCAGGACAGGCCGCGGCTCGCCAAGTGCTGCATCAGGCCCAGGAAGAATGGCAGGTCGCCCTTGTCGACGCGCTTCTCGTAAAGCGTCAGGATCAGCGGCTCGCGGCTCGTATGCAGCAGGAAGTTCGAATTCTCGACGCCTTCGGCAATGCCCTTGTAAGAGAGCAACTCGCCGACATCATATTCGGTTAGGAACCACTTCAAATCGTCTTCGGTAATATCGGTATAAACAGCCACGCACTATTCCCTGCTTGATACACGCCAGCCACCGTAGCCGCCCCGCCCTAGTGGTTCGAGACGGCCCTTTAGGCCTCCTCACCATGAGGGCTGATCTCCTTGGCGGCTGGCGTCGAAACTCTTGCCCCCTCATCCTGAGGTAATTTGCCGATGCAGCGTCCGCGCAAGCGGCAAGGCCTCGAAGGACGAGGTACGCCTTCTTCAATCCCCGTTGACGAAAGCCATGTCCGCCGTCGTCAGCTCGATACCGCGCAGCTCGCGATTGACGAGGAAATTCTCGGTTTCCTTCACAGTTTCAGCGAGCTCCACGACGGCATTGTAGCGGGCGCGGAAAGCTTCGATGATCTCGTTGACGATGACTTCTGGCGCAGATGCACCAGCGGACAGACCAACCGTTTTGATATCGCCGATATTGTCCCAGTCGATCTCCGAGGCACGCTGGACGAGGACGGATTTCTTCGCCCCTGCCCTGAGCGCGACTTCGACGAGGCGCTTGGAATTGGACGAATTCGGCGCGCCGACGACGATGAAGAGATCGCAGCCCGGAGCCGCCTCCTTCACCACTTCCTGGCGGTTGGTCGTGGCGTAGCAGATCGAATCGGCTGATGGTGCGGTGAGATTGGGGAAGCGCTCCTGCAGGCGCGCAATGACACCGGCGGTATCGTCGACCGAAAGCGTCGTCTGCGTGACGAAGCCGAGATTGTCGGGGTCGGCCGGCTGGTAGACGTCGGCATCCTCCACCGTCTCGATCAGCGACACGGTGCCCTCCGGCAGCTGGCCCATGGTGCCGATCACTTCCGGGTGGCCGGCATGACCAATCAGGACGACGTGGCGGCCGAGGCGATTGTGCCGCATGGCCTGCTTGTGCACCTTGGAAACCAGCGGACAGGTGGCATCGAGATAGAAAAGATTGCGCGCATCGGCATCGGCCGGCACGGATTTCGGCACGCCATGCGCCGAGAAGACGACAGGCTGGGCACGATGTTCGGCCGGGATTTCGTCCAGCTCCTCGACGAAGATGGCGCCCTTGGCCTCCAGCCCTTCGACGACATAGCGATTGTGCACGATCTCGTGGCGGACATAAACAGGCGCGCCATAGGCCTTCAGCGCCAGAACGACGATCTGGATGGCGCGGTCGACACCGGCACAGAAGCCGCGCGGCCCGCAAAGCCGGATGGTCAGGTCAGGTTTGGAAACGGCTATGTTCATGTCTCTTCCGAAATCCGCAAGCGATGGCTCAGCCAAAGATAGGTGCGCTCTGCCGCCTGCTCCATTTAGTCCGCACGATCTTGTCCAAAAACCACTGCGCACTTTTTGGGATCATGCTCTAGCCGAATATTCCATCGAATTGAAGCTATTCTATTGCATATCTCTACTGCAGGGCCTCTATTGTGAGGGTGCATCCGGATGGCGCTTGCGCCACCAGGATATCGCGACAATGGCAGCCAGCGCGACCGCCAGCCCATACCATGTCACCGCATATTGCAGATGATTGTTCGGCAGATCGATGAGGGTGACGCCGCCGACCGGCAGACCTTGGGGATTGGGCGTCTTGTCGGCATCGATGAAGAAAGGCAGCACCTGGTCCTTCGGCAAGCCGACGCTGGACGCCATGCTATCCAGATCCTTCCAGAAGAAGATGTTCTTGCCGAGATCATTATCCGGCATGCCGTCGGGCCGGCCGGTGAGTTTGGCGCGGGCAAGGCCAGTGACGGTCTGTTCGCCCGTAAGTTCGCCTCGCTCGCGCTTTTCGGGCTCCTTGGCCTCGGTGGGCACGAAGCCTCGATTGACGAAGACGTAGCGTCCATCGTCCAGCTGCAATGGCGTGTAGACATGAAAGCCGGGATCGCCGTCATAGGTAGCGAGGAAATGCCGCTCCTTGTCGTTGAGGTAATGGCCGGCGGCGGTCACCACGCGGTATTCGATATCGCCGCCGGAGGCAGCCATCGCCTCGATTGCCGATAGCGGCGCGGCCGGCGTGTCCTTGCGCGCGGCGATATCGGCCAGCAGGCCTTCCTTCCACTGCAGCCGCTCGACCTGCCAGGTGCCGAGCCCGATCAGGATGACGAGCGCAACGAACAGGAGCAATGCCTTGCCGATCTGCCACACGGGATTGGCGCGACGGGCCGGCATGCTTGACTCAGTCACGAGTGATGCGTCCTTCACTGGCATTGTTACGGTACTGCAGCGCGATCAGAATGCCCTTGCACCAGCGCAGGGAGAGTAGCGACAGGATGATGGTCAACGGCGCGAACAGCACGATATAGACCCAGATAGGCGGCGCATAATTGATCTGCGTCCACAGAACCAAGCCGATGACAATGAAACCGACGATCAGGATGACGAAGACGGCCGGGCCATCGCCGGCATCGGCGAAGGCGTAGTCGAGATCGCAGGCGGCGCAGCGCGGCTTCAGCGACAATAATCCATCGAAGAGCTTGCCCTGGCCGCAACGCGGACAACATCCCTGGATGCCGACTTTGAACGGATCGACGGGCGCAAAGAGAGCGCTGTCGCTATGCGGTGTCCCGTCGGGCGTCTTGTCTTGCTCTGAGTCCAAAGTTCTGTCTCTGTCGGCCTGTCATTGCGGGCGACCATGTGGATCTCGCCCCTGTCACCATCAGTAACCGCGATGCACGCATCCGTCCAATCGAAAAGCTCTGACATCCTCGTCATCGGTCTGGAAAACATGTCAAAAGGATTGAATTCATGGCAGTCAGCGAAGACACACCGCCCGGCCACATCGTCATTCTGAACGGTGCGCCGCGATCCGGAAAAAGCAGCATCGTCGAGCTTATTCAGGCTGAATTCGAAGGCGTGTGGGTCAATCTCGGGGTCGACGCCTATGTACGGCATGTCACGCCCCCGCGCTATCGCCCAGGCATCGGCTTGCGCCCCGGCGGCGAGCGGCCGGATCTCGAGCCGCTGGTTCAGCGCTTTTATGCCGCACTCTATGCATCGATCGCCGCACACAGCCGCATGGGGCTGAATGTCGTCGCCGAATTCGGCCATCACGACGCTTATTCGCAGCCGCTTGGCATCCTTGCCGATTGCGCCCGGCGACTGGCGGGGCTGCCCGCTTTGTTCGTCGGCGTGCGTTGCCCGCTCGATGTCGTGATGCAGCGGCGGCTGGCGGAAGGACCGGAAAGACAAGGAACTTATGTGAGGGTTGAGGCTGGCGTGCCCGCCCCCGCGCCGGTCGTTGCCTGGCAGGAGCAAGTGCATCGGCCCGGGATCTACGATCTGGAAATCGACACGTCCGTGAGCAGCCCCGAGGCCTGTGCTGAGCAAATCCGACGATTGCTCGCTAAAGGCCTGCCTCATCCGACGGCATTCGAGAAGATTGCTTCAAGGGATTGAGGACACAAAAACAAAAGGCGGACGTTAGCCGCCCGCCTTTTACTATCGAAAGATCGAAGCCGATCAGCCGGCCGCGACCGGCGCGCCCCAGCTGCCCCAGATATAGATGCAGAAAAACAGGAACAGCCAGACGACGTCGACGAAGTGCCAGTACCAGGCGGCCGCTTCGAAGCCGAAATGCTGCTTCGGCGTGAAATCGCCCCTGATGGCGCGGACCAGGCAGACCAGCAGGAAGATCGTACCGATCAGAACGTGGAAGCCGTGGAAGCCGGTCGCCATGAAGAAGGTCGCGCCATAGATCGAGTTCTTGAACGCGAAGGGTGCATGCGCATATTCGTAGGCCTGCACGCAGGAGAACAAAGCGCCGAGCAGGACCGTCAGCGTCAGGCCCTGGATCAGCCCCTTGCGGTCGCCATGCAGCAGCGCATGATGCGCCCAGGTGACCGTGGTACCCGACAGCAGCAGGATGATGGTGTTGTAGATCGGCAGGTGCCAGGGATCGAGAACCTCGACGCCCTTCGGCGGGAACTGGCCGCCGAGGAACGCCGTTCGCGAGGCCTGGATCGCCTCGTTCGGGAACAGACTGACGTCGAAATAGGCCCAGAACCAGGCGACGAAGAACATCACCTCGGAGGCAATGAACATGATCATGCCGTAGCGCAGATGCAGCGACACAACGCGGGTATGCGCGCCCGCATGCGCCTCCTTGATCGTATCGGCCCACCAGCCGTACATGACGTAGAGGATCACGGCGAGGCCGATGAAGAACAGCCAGGGCTGCGCCCAATTGATCCCGAACAGATGCACCGCGCCGCCATTGAGATAGCGCATGAAGCAGACACCGCCGAAGGTGATCACGAAGGCCCCGATGGCCGCGGTAATCGGCCAGGCGCTGGGCTCGATGATGTGATAATCGTGTTTTCTCTGATGCACTTCGGCCATATCAGCAATCCCCGAATAACTTTTCCCATATTGCTTCCGGTCAAACCGAAAGCACTCTCCATCAAAGTTTCTTTTCCACCGGCTTCGCAGCGCCGTCATTGGATGCCACGGGCTTAGCGCCCTCCCGCGGGTAGTAGGTGTAGGACAGTGTCAGCGCGTTGATCGTCTTGGTTTCCACGGCCTTGGTGATCTCGGGATCGACATAGAAAACCACCGACATCTCGCGCTTTTCCCCGGGCGCGAGATCCGTCTCATTGAAGCAGAAGCACTGGACCTTGTTAAAATAGACCCCGGCTTCCAGCGGCGAGACGTTGAAGATCGCCTGGCCGCGCTCCATCTTGTCCGACTTGTTCTCGATTTCGAACTTGACCTCGACCGTCTCGCCGATCTTCGGACTTACCGATTTCTGCAGCGGCTTGAAATCCCAGGGCAGACCGGGTGCGACATTGGCGTCGAAGGAAACCTGGATCTGCTTGTCGAGAATGAGGTTGGATACCTGCTCGACGCGCTGCGTCGTGCCGTTATAACCCGTCACCTGGCAGAACATGCGATAGAGCGGTACGGCAGCGGCGCACATGGCGCTCATGCCGACGACGAAGCTCAGGCACATGGCAACGATCATCCCGTTGCTACGGCCGCTGCTTCTCGTGCTCTTTGTGACCTCCCCCACCATCACGCCTCCTCAAACGTGTCCGGAGCCGACCTTGATGATGGTAATCGCGTAGAACAGCACCACCAGGCCAGCAAGCACCAGGCCGAGCGCTATATTGCGCCCGCGCCGCGATTTCCTCTGCGCTTCCGTGAGCTTAACCAGTTCGATCATAGCCAGCCTCCGACGCCGCCCGATATCGGCACGGCAACGAGACGGTCGATCAGCAACGCGGAAAAGATCGCGAAGAGATAGAAGATGGAAAAGCCGAAAAGCTTCTTTGCCGGCACCATCTTCACGTCGCCGTCGGCCATGCGCCAGACGGCGATGGAACAGTGTACGAAGACCGCACCCAGCAGCGCGGCGACGACGCCATAGCCCAGGCTCGCAAAGCCCATGAAGGCCGGGACGACGCCGACAATGGCCGTCAGAACGGCATAAACGACGATCTGATTCTTGGTCGTCGGAATACCAGCGACATTCGGCAGCATCGGCACGCCGACGGCCTCGTAGTCGCCCATCTTGAACAGCGCCAGCGCCCAGAAATGCGCCGGCGTCCACAGGAAGATGATGAGGAAAAGCACGATGCTCTCGATCGTCACGCTGCCGCTCACGCAAGCCCACCCGATGACGGGCGGAAAGGCGCCGGCCGCGCCGCCGATGACGATGTTCTGCGGCGTCGAACGCTTCAGCCACATCGTATAGACGACGGCATAGAAGAAAATGGTGAAGGCGAGGATGCCCGCAGAAAGCCAATTGATGGCAAGGCCGAGGATCACAACCGAGAAGCCCGACAGCACGAGCCCGTAGGCCAGCGCTTCCGATGGCTTGATGCGACCCGCAGGTATCGGCCGGCGCGCAGTTCGGCTCATCACGGCGTCGATATCGGCATCATACCACATGTTCAAAGCGCCGGAGGCGCCGGCACCGACGGCGATGCAGAGAATGGCGATGAAGCCGAGGACCGGATTGATGTGGCCGGGAGCCAGCACCAGACCGGTGAAAGCGGTGAAGACGACCAACGACATGACGCGCGGCTTCAAAAGCTCGAAATAATCGCGCGCACTCGCTTCCGACAGGCCGGTATCGCCTTGCTTTGCGAGCGCTTCGTGATTGTCGATGAGCGTCATTCTTTCTTCCAATTGTCAGTTGAGCCGGACGCCGTTTATCACGGCGTCCGGAAACAGGCTACTTGATGCGCGGCAGCTCTTCCCACTGGTGATGCGGCGGCGGCGACGAAAGCTGCCACTCGAGCGTGGTTGCGCCCTCGCCCCAGGGATTATCGCCTGCAACGCGCTTCTTCGAGAATGCATCTATAACGCCCCAGAAGAAGAAGCAAAGGCCGACGGCTGCGACATAGGAGCCGATGGAGGAGACGAAATTCCAGCCGGCATAGGCATCCGGATAGTCGATGTAGCGGCGTGGCATGCCCGCACGACCCAGGAAGTGCTGCGGGAAGAACACCATGTTCACACCGATGAAGGTGATCCAGAAGTGCCAGTTGCCGATCCGCTCATTGTACATGTAGCCGGTCATCTTCGGGAACCAGTAGTACCAGGCGGCAAAGATGGCGAAGACGGCGCCGAGCGACAGAACGTAGTGGAAGTGTGCCACAACGAAGTAGGTCGCATGCAATTCACGGTCGAGACCGGCATTGGCGAGCTGAACGCCGGTCACGCCGCCAAGCGTGAACAGGAAGATGAAGCCGAGCGCCCAGATCATCGGCGTGCGGAACTCGATCGAACCGCCCCACATCGTCGCGATCCAGGAGAAGATCTTCACGCCCGTCGGGACAGCAATAACCATCGTGGCGAACACGAAGTAACGCTGCGTGTCGAGCGAAAGGCCGGTCACATACATGTGGTGAGCCCAGACGACGAAGCCGACGGCGCCGATCGCAACCATGGCGTAGGCCATTCCGAGATAGCCGAAGATCGGCTTGCGCGAGAAGGTCGAGATGATGTGGCTGATCATGCCGAAGCCGGGCAGGATCAGGATGTAGACTTCCGGATGACCGAAGAACCAGAACAGGTGCTGGTAGAGCAGCGGGTCGCCGCCGCCTTCCGGCGAGAAGAAGGTCGTGCCGAAATTGCGGTCAGTCAGCAGCATGGTGATGGCGCCGGCCAGAACCGGCAGCGACAGCAGCAGCAGGAAGGCGGTGATCAGCACCGACCAGGCAAACAGCGGCATCTTGTGCAGCGTCATACCCGGCGCGCGCATGTTGAGGATCGTCGTGATGAAGTTGATCGCGCCGAGGATCGAGGAGGCACCCGCGATATGCAGCGCGAAGATGACCAGATCGATCGCCGGGCCGGGATGGCCGACCGTGCCGGACAGGGGTGCATACATCGTCCAGCCGCCGCCCGCGCCATAGGCGCCTGCCGGACCTTCGACGAACATCGAGAGGATGAGCAACAAGAAGGCCGGGACGAGAAGCCAGAACGAGATATTGTTGAGGCGCGGGAAGGCCATGTCAGGCGCGCCGATCATGATCGGCACCATCCAGTTGGCGAAACCGCCGATCATCGCCGGCATGACCATGAAGAAGATCATGATCAGCGCATGGGCGGTGACGAAGACATTGTACATCTGCTTGCCGCCATCAATGGCGGCATCGCCCGAAAAACCATAGACCATCGACGCCAGACCGCTGAAGATCTGAATGCCGGGCTCCTGCAATTCCATGCGGATGGCCACGGACAGGAGGAAGCCGATCACGCCCGCGAAAATCGCGAAGATCAGGTAAAGCGTGCCGATGTCCTTGTGATTCGTCGAATACAGCCAACGCTCGGCGAAGGTCGGCGTGTGCGCGTGATGATCGTCGTGCGCGTGCGCGTCTTGAAGATCGTGCGAGTGATCGTCGTGTGCCTTGGATCCAGCCATTGTTCCTATCCCTCTTACTTGGCCGTGTTTTCGGCGACCTTGACGGTCGTCGGTTCGTCGACGGCGGCCATCAGAGCCTTGTTCGCCTTGTTCAGATCAGTCGCGGCTGAGGCCAGCCACTGCTTGTACTGATCGTCGGAGACGACGCGGATGGCGATCGGCATGAAAGAGTGATCCTTGCCGCAAAGCTCGGAACACTGACCATAAAACAGGCCTTCACGGTCGGCCTTGAACCATGTTTCGTTTAGGCGGCCGGGAATGGCGTCGATCCTGACGCCGAAGGAAGGCATTGCGAAGGAATGAATGACGTCGGCCGGCGCGGCCGTGACGAGGACGCGGACGTTCTTGCCGACCGGCACAACCATTTCGTTGTCGACGGCGAGAAGCCGCGGATATTTCGACTTGTCGTCCTTGCCGGCGGCGGTGCGATCCTGGTCCTTCAGCATGAAGGAATCGAAAGCGACCGGCGTGGCGCCGCTGTTCTCATACTCGTAATTCCACTGCCACTGCGTCGCCGTCGCCTTGACGGTTACATCGGTCTGCTCCGGGAATGTCAGCTGATCGGTGAGAAGATTGAAGGAGGGAATGGCCAGAAAGAGAAGAACGAGGACCGGGCCGATGGTCCAGATGACTTCGATCAAGGTGTTGTGGCTCGTCCTGGACGGAACCGGGTTCCTGGAAGCCCGGAACTTCACCATGACCACCACCAGGAGGACGAGAACCAGCAGCGTGATCGGAATGATAAACCAAAGCGTGTATGCCTCAAACCAGCGGATTTGATGCATGTTGCCGGTCGCCGCCTGCTGCATACCGGTTTCCCAGGGTCTCGGCTGATCGGCATAACTGCCTGTCGCAAAAAGCAGACAGATCATAGCCGTCAGAGCCGCGTAAGCTCTTTTAATCACGATGTCTCTCCCTCCAGCGTTTGATCCCAGATCTTCCTCAAACGCAGTATCCCTACAATCCATTGCGCTTCAAACCACAGTTTGGGGTGCTCCGCAACAACTCAAGAGATTTGTTAGTGCGGCATTTTTGCGCGAATATCTCCCCCGATACCAGCCAGACATGGCAAGCATTTCATCATCATACGAAAAATTGCATGATGGTCCATGGCGCCACCGGGACAAAATGGAGTAGAGGTCGTATTTCCGCCGTAGTCGGTTGGAATCCAGCAGCCGGGGCTTTTCATTTGCCGGCCTGGGCTTCAACAATAGCGGCACTGATTCGAATCTAGAGGTTTCCATGGGTTTTCGTTCCCTCGCCCGGCTTTTGCTTGTTACCAGCAGCGTCGCTGCTGCAGCCGCGGCACCCGTATGGGCGCAGCAGGCACAACAGACCCAGCCGCCGGCGCAGCAGACCCAGCAGTTGCAGCCCGAACAGCAGGGCAAGCCGCAGCCGCATACGCAGCAGGTTCCCACGAGCCAGGTTCCGCAGCCGCCGGGCACCGTGCGTTCCAGCCACGGCGCATGGTCCGTCGTCTGCGACAAGCCGGCCGGCGCCTCGGCCGAGCAATGCGCGCTGATGCAGAACGTGATCGCCGAGGATCGTCCGGAAATCGGCCTTTCCGTCGTCGTGCTGAAGACGGCCGACCGCAAATCGAAGATCCTGCGCGTGCTTGCGCCGCTCGGCGTGCTGCTGCCGAACGGTCTGGGCCTCAATATCGACGGCAAGGATATCGGACGCGCCTATTTCGTGCGCTGCTTCTCCGATGGCTGCTATGCCGAGGTCGTGCTCGAGGACGAGTTGTTGAAGACGCTGCGCAGCGGCGCCACCGCAACCTTCATCGTCTTCCAGTCGCCGGAGGAAGGTATTGGTATTCCTGTGGACTTGAAGGGCTTCGCGGACGGTTACGACGCCCTTCCCTGATGGGATGGGCTTGCTCTTGCGCCATGCGAAGCCTACATCGGCTCTGAACGGAGCACATGACCCATGAATACCGATCTCCTTACTCTTTTCGATGCTGACGAAGCCAAGCTGCGCGGCATCGTCGCCGAAGCGCTGTCGGGCGCCGATGACGGCGAACTCTTCATCGAACATGTCCAGGCGGAATCGCTGACGTTCGACAATGGTCGGATGAAGGGCGGTAGCTTCAACACGGAACAGGGCTTCGGCCTTCGCGCCGTTGCCGGCGAGGCCGTGGGCTATGCCCATGCCGGGGATCTTTCGGAAGCCGCCCTGAAACGCGCCGCCGATGCCGTGCGCGCCGTCACTTCCGGCTATGCCGGCTCCTACGCGGCAGCTCCGCAGCGCACCAACAAGGTGCTTTATGGCGACGAAAACCCGATCGGCACGCCGAGCTTCGAGGAAAAGGCAAAGCTCCTGCAGAGGATCGACAGCTATCTGCGCGACAAGGACGACAAGGTGCGCCAGGTGACGGCATCGATCGCCGCGAGCTGGCAGGTGGTCGACATCCTTCGCGCCGACGGGCATCGCGTGCGCGATATCCGCCCGATGACGCGCATCAACATCTCTGTCATCGTCGGTGACGGCGACCGCCAGGAATCCGGCTCTTTCGGCACCGGCGGCCGCATCGGCTTCGGCGATTTCGTAACGCAGGACAATTGGCACCACGGCGCCGACGAGGCCCTGCGCCAGGCGCTGGTCAATCTCGAGGCGATCGAAGCCCCGGCAGGTACGATGGATGTCGTGCTCGGCTCCGGCTGGCCGGGCGTCATGCTGCACGAAGCCGTCGGGCACGGGCTGGAGGGCGATTTCAACCGCAAGAAGACATCGGCTTTCGCAGGACTGCTGGGCCAGGTGGTCGCCGCACCCGGCGTCACGGTCGTCGACGACGGCACGATCGAGAACCGCCGCGGCTCGATCACGGTAGACGACGAAGGCACGCCTTCGGCCTATAACGTGCTGATTGAGAACGGTAAGCTCGTCGGCTACATGCAAGACCGGCAGAATGCGCGGCTGATGGGCATGAAGGCGACCGGCAACGGCCGCCGCCAGGGCTACGCCCATACGCCGATGCCGCGTATGACCAATACCTACATGCTCGGCGGCGACAAGACGCCGGACGAGATCATCGCCTCGGTGAAGAAGGGCATCTATGCCGTCTCCTTCGGCGGCGGCCAGGTGGACATCACGTCGGGCAAATTCGTCTTCGGCTGCACCGAGGCCTATCTCATCGAGGACGGCAAGATCGGCGCGCCGATCAAGGGCGCCATGCTGATCGGCAACGGACCGGATGCCATGAAGCGCGTTTCGATGATCGGCAACGACACGAAGCTCGATACCGGCATCGGCAATTGCGGCAAGGCGGGCCAATGGGTGCCCGTCGGCGTCGGTCAGCCGCATCTGCGGATGGATCAGATCACGGTCGGCGGCACCAAGGCCTAAATCCGCCTTCCCTATTCGTGCGGGCGGAAGCGCCACTTCCGCTCGACAGCGGCATTGAGATCAAGGCCGTTGCGGTGTGCGAAGAGAAGGATATGGCCGAACACATCAGCCGTTTCATCCGCCAAAGCCGTTGCCAACTCTGATTCGCTCATGCCCTTGCGGCGTCCGCGGCCTGTAACCTTGTTCCAGATCTGGATCAATTCGCCCATTTCCTCCTGAAGCTTCAGGACGAACCAATCGTCGTCGCGTTCCAGGTCGTTATCGGCGGCATAGGTTGCCGAAGCCGCTTCGAATTGCTTCATCAGATCTGACAGCATCGATGTCGTTCCTCTTATGTTCTCAACATAGATGAACGATTCCTGCAAAAAAGTCGAGCCGGCGGAGGTTTGCCCCGCCGGCTCGCTTTTATCCAATTGGGACTCTGCTCAGCCCTTGCTCGGCAGCAGCATGCAATCGAAATCCTTGCGCTTCAGAGCGGAGCAGGCGGAATTCGCATCGTCACGGCTTGCGAAACCGACGAAGCGGGCGCGATAGACCGTGTTGCCGCCCTTGCCGACAGCTTCGGTATAGGGTGACGCATTGGCGAGCGCATTGCCGGCCCGGGACTTGGCTTCGGAGAGCAGATCCTTGGCGGCCTGGGCGGTCGGCGTTGCGGCAATCTGCACCTGCCAGCTGCCGGTCGCCGCCGCCGGCTTGTTGGCAACGAGGATCTCATCCATCGCAGCCGGGCGATCCATCGGCACGGTGACGTTCGAGGCCGCGGCGAATGCCATCGGCACGACCTCGACGCGCTTGCGTGCCGGCGTCGTCGTGGCCGTGGTCTGGGTATCGACATCGACCCCAACATCGTCGGAAGCGGAGGCCACTTCGACCTGCTGCGGAACCTTGCCGCCGCCGATACTTGCAACCAGCCGCGATGACGAAACGGAGGTTGCCTTCGGGATATTGCGATCCAGCAGCGATGCCATCAATGCGTCGCGACCGCGCGCTGTGGCGCCGCCCATGACGACACCGATCACCCGGCGATTGCCCTGGCGTACGGCGCTGACGAGATTGAAGCCGGAGGCATTGGTATAGCCGGTCTTGATCCCGTCCATGCCTTCGTAGCGGTACATCAGATTGTTGTGACCACGTACGCTGCGACCACGATAGTTGAAGCTCGTCTGCGAGAAGAGCCGGTATTCCTGGGGATAATTATTGATGAGCGCGACGGCCAGCGTCGACATATCGCGTGCCGTCGTCACCTGCTGCATGCTCGGAAGACCGGAAGCATTGACGAAAACGGTGCGGCGCATGCCGATTTCCCGCGCCTTCTGCGTCATCAGCCGGGCAAAGCCGCTTTCGCTGCCGCCGAGCGCTTCCGCCATGGCGGCTGCAGCGTCATTGGCGGACTTGATGATCATGCCGTCGACCGCTTCGCGGACAGTCACCGTGCTGCCGGGCTTCAGACCGAGCTTGGTCGGCGGCTTGGCGGCGGCGGCGCGCGATACAGGGATCCTTGTGTTCCAGCTCAGCTTGCCGCGATGGATCGCCTCGAAGGCCATGTACAAGGTCATCATTTTGGTCAGCGATGCCGGATGGTTGAGGTCATCGGCATTGCTCGATGCCAGTACCTTGCCGGTCTTCGCATCCATGATGAAATAGGCGCTGCCCGCAAAGCTCGCCGCAGGAGCGCTCAACAGCAAGACGGCCGCAGAGAGAGCCATCAGAAGTCTTTTCATAATTGTCCCCAACCGAAAGAATGCCCACACACCGCATCAATCCCTGTATGATTTTGCGACAAAAAACCTGATATCGGTGCGATATTGAGGCAACAGCCTCGATAGTTCTTCAATTTTGCCGTTCCTGGTAAAATAACCATTAACGCATTGGAAATTATGGCAAAGATTCAGTAAGGTTTAACGGGGATGCGCTACAGCGTTGACGTTGGTCAACCGGGTTAATCCGCATGGAACAGGGCATCAAGGTCCGCCTCAAGCGCACGATGATTTCCAGCGGGCTGGAGGCTGCCGCTATTCTGAAGGGTGCCGGCCTGATGCGCGATGTCGCGGGCCTCGGCGCCATCTTCGCCCTTCACCATGTCCGCCCTGCCCTTTCCCGCCGCTTTGCGCCCAATGCGCATCTCGAGGTTTCGCCCGATTTTCTCGACCGCGCGATCGCGCGGTTGAAAAAGGATGGCTATGAATTCATCGCGCTTGACGCTGTTCCATCACGGCTGGCGAATGCCGTGGGCAAACCGCCCTTCGTCGCCTTCACGCTCGACGACGGCAATCGGAACAACCTCGATCACGCCCTGCCGGTCTTCGCCCGTCACGATGCGCCCTTTACCGTCTTCGTCGCCCAGGGGCTCTCGGAGCGGACCCACAGCATATGGTGGGAAACGCTCGCAGAGCTGCTCGGCCGGCTGGATCGGCTGATATTCGATTTCGGAGCCGGCGAGGAATTCCTGCCGCTTGGCAAGGAGAGCCAGAAGCACATAGCATTTGCGCGCTTTGCCGCCTTGGTTCACGGCAACGACGAAAGCGAAGCCGTCCGCCGGATCGACGAGCTTGCGCGGCGCCACGACTTGGAACCGCTCGACATTGTCAACGCATCGATCATGGATCGGGGCGAACTAAGGCAACTCTCTCACCATCCCCTCGCATCGCTCGGCGCGCATACGGTGAGCCATCGTGGGCTGGCGAGGCTGCCCGAAGCGGAGGCAGCGGCGGAAATGGCGCTTTCGGCCGATTATATCGCCGATATCACCGGACAGCGGCCGATCTCGATCGCCTATCCCTACGGCACGCTTGAGGCCGTATCGCCGCGCGAAGGCAGGCTCGTGGCGGAACTCGGCTTTTCCGTCGGCGTCACGACGCGCCCCGGTACGATCATGCCGACGAATGGCACTACGCCCATGCTCCTGCCGCGGCTCTCGCTGAACGGCCATTACCAGAAGCCCCGCTACGCATCGGCGCTTGCCTCCGGCATCCCTATGCGATTGATGGGGCGCCGGGAAACGGCATAGGGCTCAAGGATACATCCGCACCTTCTGCCAAGCGCCTTCCGGCACTTCACGGCGAAACTCGATGCGATCGTGCAGACGGAACTGGCGATCGTGCCAGAACTCGATCGACAGCGGCCGGATGCGGAAACCGGACCAGTGGGACGGGCGCGGAATGTCGCCGATGGCATAGCGGGCGGTATATTCGGCAACCGCCTTTTCCAACGCAAAGCGGCCTTCGAGCGGGCGGGATTGCTTCGACGCCCAGGCGCCGATGCGGCTGCCGCGCGCCCTGGTCTTGAAATACTCATCCGCTTCCTGGTCGCTCACCACTTCAACCACACCGCGCAGGCGCACCTGGCGGCGCAGTGATTTCCAGTGGAAACACATGGCCGCTTTCTTGTGGTAAAGAATTTCTTGACCTTTCTGGCTTTCGAAGTTCGTATAGAAGACGAATCCGTCGCTATCAAAACCCTTCAGAAGAACCATGCGGACATTTGGCAATCCATCCTTATCCACCGTTGCCAAGGCGACCGCGTTCGGATCGTTCAGCTCCGTGGTCTCTGCTTCGCGCAGCCAAGACGCGAAAAGAGCGAAAGGTTCGTTCTGCTCTGTGAAGTCACCGGTTGTTAACTCGTTTTCCGACATATTAGTTCAAATACTCCGCAATTCCTAATAACCGCCGGCCCCTCTGGCTGGCCAAAAAACGCTCGGGTGGAAGTCATAGCAAAGTCGACCGTTCATACAAAGCGCAAGCTTGCAAAAGGCGTGACGATGGCTGTCGTCCTTGTCTCCCTTTTCACCCTTGGCGGCTGCGTCGGCGGCGGCATGGACTACCTAAGCTCGGCCAAGGTGGATCGCAGCGTATCGACGGGCACAGTGCCGACGGCGCCTGTAACCACGGACAGCATCTCCGACGAAACCACGGTGCGCAATGCCGTCACCTCGGCGGATCTCCACAAGCTCAACGGCCAATCCATCCCCTGGGCGAACGCTTCCACTGGCAGCGCCGGCGTCATCGACGCGATCGTCGAAAGCAATGCATCCGGCGTAGTTTGCCGCCAGTTCCGCACCAGCCGCCATTCCTATCAGGGCATCGCCAACTTTTCCGGCAGAACCTGCCTCGTCGGTCAGGGCGAATGGCAGCTGCTGAGTTTCCAACAGGCCGGCTGATCGCCTTTTCACCCTCTTTTCCCCGCGCCATCGACCCGGCCGTACGGCGGAATGATAGACCCATCATGCCGTTATGACTTCCTGGCATTCATCGTTAGCGATCGGCTAACCATGCGCCGAAATGGGAGCCGACGGTCCCCGTGCGGCTAACGCCTGATTAGCAACTCTTCCCGCAGGATCGGTTCATACGCGCATCGGCCATGCCTCCCTACCGGGAAGCAAGGCATGAAGCGCGATCAATTGGTGCTTTGCTTGGGATGCCGCGATGGGGCTTGGCATACCCATGAACAATGGCGGGAAAGATGCGCGATCCTTACAAGGTGTTGGGCGTTAAGCAGGATGCCGGAGCCGACGAAATCAAGGCTGCCTGGCGCAAACTGGCAAAATCGGTGCATCCGGATCACAATCAGGGCGATCCGACGGCGTCGGAGCGTTTCGCCGAAATCGGCCGCGCCTACGAGACGCTGAAGGATCCGCAGAAACGCAGCCGCTACGACCAGATCGCGCGCATGGCGGAAGCGAAAGGCCAGAGCCGGGAGCAGACGATCATGCAGCAGCGGCAGGCGGCGCGTGACGCTGCCGAGCGTGCCAAGGCCGCACGCGCCAATGCCGAGAAGATCATGGAGGAACTCGCCCGGGCGAATGCACGCAAGGCAGCCGCTTCCGCCGCATCCGACCAGCAGGCGGGCGCAAGCGAGTCACCTGAAGACGTTGTCGAACGCATTTTCGGGGTTAAGGCCGGCCGCACGCAGCAGAACCAGGCCGCAGCCGAGACGGTTGCGCAGCACGCCGAGAAGCAGCAGGAAGCCAACGCGGCCGCCGCGGAAGAACTGCCCGCGGAGGAGGAACTGCTGGCGACGGGAACCTCTGCCGCCGGTCCACGCTCCACCTTCGGCATTCTCGGTTCGCTCGTGCGCCGCTTTACCGGCGCCAATATCCAGGAGAAGCCACCGGAAAAGACGCCCGAGGTGGCCGCCGAAACCACCGTGACGCTCGACGACATGTTGAAGAGCCGCTGGATCACCGTTCCGCTGTCGGATGGCCGCGAGGCACGCTTCCAGGCGACGACGGATATCGCCAACGGCCAGGTGCTGCATCTGAAGGGTCAGGGACTGAAGCTGCAGGGCATGCTGCGTGGCGATGTCGCCATCACCGTCCATCTGTCGACCGACGGACGCTTCACACTCGACGGCAGCGATGTGCGCACGATATTGCCCGTCACCATAGAAAATGCGGTCCTCGGCTGCGAAACGACCGTCGAAGGGTTGAACGGGCCGGTCAGGATCACAGTGCCGGCCTGGTCCGGCTCGGATCAGGTCATTCGCATCTCCGGCGAAGGATTACCCGATGGCAATGGCGCAAAAGGTGATCTCGTCGTCGAATTGCGGCTGATGCTGTGGGAAAAACCTGACGATAAGGTCACGGATCTGATGCGCAGCATGCGCGAAGGGCTTTTCCTGTGAAATTTTGGTGACAACAGCACCCTTTGTTACGATCCCTAACAGTTGATGATCTTTACGATGCTTGAACAGGGGAACGGCCTATGCCATAGGCAGGATCATTCGAAAGTTCAAGGGAGCAGAATATGGCTCAATCCACTGGCCTCATGGCAGGCAAGCGCGGCGTCATCCTCGGCGTAGCAAACAACCGTTCGATAGCGTGGGGTATTGCCAAAGCCTGCTCGGATGCCGGAGCCGAAATCGCATTGACGTGGCAGGGCGACGCCCTCAAGAAGCGCGTCGAGCCGCTTGCTCAGGAACTCGGCGCCTTCATGGCAGGCCATTGCGACGTGACCGAACCGGCAACGATCGATGCGGTCATCGACACGCTGGAAGCGAAATGGGGCAAGATCGATTTCGTCGTGCACGCCATCGCCTTCTCAGACAAGGACGAGCTGACCGGCCGTTACCTCGATACCAGCCGCGACAACTTCACGAAGACGATGGACATCTCCGTCTATTCGTTCACGGCGGTTGCACAGCGCGCCGAGCGAATCATGAATGACGGCGGCTCGATGATCACCCTCACCTATTACGGTGCGGAGAAGGTCATGCCGCACTACAACGTCATGGGCGTTGCCAAGGCGGCTCTGGAAGCAAGCGTGCGCTATCTCGCCGTAGACCTCGGCGGCCGCGGCATTCGCGTCAATGCGATTTCGGCAGGCCCGATCAAGACGCTCGCAGCCTCGGGCATCGGTGACTTCCGCTACATCCTGAAGTGGAACGAGTACAACGCGCCACTGAAGCGGACTGTGACGATCGACGAGGTCGGCAACTCCGCCCTCTACCTTCTGTCCGACCTGTCAACGGCCGTCACCGGTGAAATCCACCATGTCGATTCCGGCTACCACACCGTCGGCATGAAGGCCGTGGACGCGCCTGACATTTCCGTCGCGAAGGACTGACCAACAGGAATCTGACCGTGTCGCCCATCCTCTATGTGATACGTCACGGTCAGACCGACTGGAATGCCGAGCGCCGCCTGCAGGGGCAGAAAGACATCGATCTCAATGCCATCGGCCGCGAACAGGCGCGGCAGAACGGCATCGATCTCGCCGAAATCCTCGCCTTCGAAAACCGGCCCTTCGATTTTATCGCCAGTCCCCTGCGCCGCACGCGCGAGACCATGGAGATCGCCAGGGACGCCATGGGCCTGCCGCCCAAGGACTACAGCACCGACGACAGGCTGGTCGAGCTGTCCTTCGGTGCCTGGGAAGGCTTCACCCTCAAGGAACTGAAGGCGACTGACCCCGATCGTCTTGCCGAGCGCAAGGCGAACAAATGGGATTTCATCCCGCCCGGCGATGATGCCGAAAGCTACGAAATCCTCTCCTGGCGCGTCGGCTCATGGCTGACATCCGTAGACCGGCCGACGGTCTGCGTCACGCATGGCGGCGTCATCCGTACGCTGTTCCGTCTGATCGGGGATGTCGAAAAGGAAGAGGCGGCGGAAATCCCGATCCATCAAGACCAGATCCTGAAAGTCGATCCGGAAATGAAGATTATCGGCTGGATGTAACGCTATTATCCGGTAGTTGCGACAACTTTTCCGGAATTCGGTAACGACGGCTCGTATTCAGTCGTCAAATGCCATCTTCGCCGCAGCCAGCAGAAGAACCGCCGGCCGACGAAGATTTATCGATAGTGCAGGTCGCTCGTTCAAAAACTCTGGAAGAGGGCTTGGCTCGCCAAGATGATTCAGCCGAAATCCTGCCCTGAGTAGGGTCGTTACATACGTTTCAACGGTACGATGGTATTTTTCGACACCATCGATGAACCATTTCGTATGGCGGATGCCTTCAGTTTGGTAATTGTCCAACGGCCAGTTGAGCGGATTGCCATCCGCATCCTTCGTCCAACCAACCGGATTTGCCGTACAGACGGGATGCTCCACGGAGAAGATGAACTGACCCTTGTTGGGAAGGCACGCATGCACACTCAGCACCATGGAAGCGTAGTCATTAACATAGTGAATGGCCATTGAGGAAACGACCAGGTCAAAACTTTCTGGAGGAAATGCGATTTCCTCAATCGAGCCGCAGAGGTATTCGATTTGAGAATCATTGGTGAGAACCCTCGCCTCTGCGATCATGTTCTCAGACACGTCCAATCCGGTGACCGAAGCGGCACCACACGATCTGGCATAGCGAGCAAAATCGCCAAAGCCGCATCCCATATCGAGGACGCGAAGCCCGGCGAGATCAGGGAGCGCCGCACGAAGAGCCGGGACCTCCAAAGCCCCATTTATGCCGGTGTCGTTCAGTCGGAGCTTCTTGTAACCTTCAAAGAAAATGGGCTCATTGTAAATATTCTGCGGCATGGCTCACCATGGGAAATTCGCTACCTAAAAGAGAATAGACTATTTCGGTATCGCCGCAATGATCGCCGTTGGAGCGAAGCAGTCGCCAGAGACACATCCAAAGCTGGAGGCATTTTCCGCTTGATTGCACCATTTTCGGTAACGAATTTCTTAAAATACTCTAAAAGCCGCGGGCGGCAATCACACGCTATTCACTGGACGATATCCAGATCATTGACGACGCGCTTGCCGTCGACTTCCGTATAGAAGACCACGACCTTCACGCCGGCCTGAAGGCCATTGAAATCGAAATCCTCCGGCACTTGATAGTTCTTGCCATCATCCAGGGTGATGCTGAAGTTCTTCGCATCGACCTTCTTGATCGTTGCCTCGACGTCGGCGCTTTCGGCAAAGCCTGCGACGGGCGCAAGCAGGCTTGCCGTGGCCAAAAGCGTCGCTACAAAAAAGCGCATGGTGGTTACCCTTCAGGTCGTTTTGATTGTGATTTCTTATGCGGCCTAGAAAACACGGCGAATATGGCGGAAGTTGCCCCCAATAGTGGCTTCGCTCGCCCAATTGGTGAATGTGCCGTCACAATCCACAGTGCGGATTAATCTTTGTTTACCATGCCGATGAACGGCGGAAGCCGGCGTCGAACGGCGCTTCCGTGGCAGCGAAAGAAAGATTTTGTCTTGCCGGCTTTTTGGCCCCTCCGGATAATCGAGGTCAAACCGGCCTCGATCATCCGGCATGGGAATCAAATAAGTAGAGCATGATGTCACCCGAAAACCGCTTACACTTTTCGGCATCATGCTCTATGAGTGGGCCGCAATTGCAAGAGACAAGACGCAGCCTGCCGGCAGGCTGCAGCAAACCGGTCATTTCCCATGTCGCACAATACATTCGGTCACCTTTTCCGCGTCACTACCTGGGGCGAAAGCCATGGTCCGGCGCTCGGCTGTGTCGTCGATGGCTGCCCTCCCGGCCTCCGCTTCAAGCTCGCAGACATCCAGGCCTGGCTCGACAAACGCAAGCCCGGACAATCGCGCTTCGTCACGCAGCGGCGCGAGGACGATCTCGTCAAGGTTCTCTCGGGCGTGATGATGGACGAGGACGGCGAGACGATGATCTCGACCGGCACGCCGATCTCGATGCTGATCGAGAATACCGACCAGCGCTCGAAGGATTATGGCGAGATCGCGCGGCGCTACCGGCCCGGCCATGCCGACTATACCTATGACGTCAAATACGGCATCCGCGACTATCGCGGCGGCGGGCGCTCGTCGGCGCGCGAGACAGCCGCACGCGTCGCGGCCGGCGGCATTGCCCGCCTCGTCGTGCCCGGCGTGACCATCCGCGGCGCGCTGGTGCAGATCGGCAAGCACAAGATCAACCGCGCCAACTGGGACTGGGCGCAGGTGGACCAGAATCCATTCTTTGTGCCCGATCCGGAAATCGTGCCGGTGTGGGAAGAATATCTCGACGGCATCCGCAAGGCCGGCTCCTCGATCGGCGCCGTGGTTGAAGTCGTGGCCGAAGGTGTGCCGGCGGGTCTCGGCGCCCCGATCTACGGCAAGCTCGACCAGGATATCGCCTCGCTGCTGATGTCGATCAACGCCGTCAAGGGCGTCGAAATCGGCGAAGGCTTCGCCTCCGCTGAACTCACAGGCGAGGAAAATGCCGATGCGATGCGCATGGGCAATGACGGCAAGCGCATCTTCCTGTCCAATCATGCCGGTGGCATACTAGGCGGCATTTCCACGGGCGAGCCGATCGTTGCGCGCTTCGCCATCAAGCCGACCTCCTCGATCCTGACGGAACGCCAGTCGATCGATGCCGACGGCAACAATGTCGATGTGCGCACCAAAGGCCGCCACGATCCGTGCGTCGGCATTCGCGCCGTGCCGATCGGCGAGGCAATGGTTGCCTGCGCCGTTGCCGACCACTATCTGAGGGATCGCGGCCAGACGGGCCAGCAGAGGTAGGAATTTCGAGATGTCTTACGACCAGAAGCGCGTTGTCGATGCCATCCGGGCTTTCGAGGCCGGCGAGATCGTCGTCGTCATGGACGATAACGACCGCGAAAACGAAGGCGACCTGATCGTTGCCGCCGTTCACTGCACGCCCGAAAAGATGGCCTTCATCGTCCGGCATACCTCCGGCATCGTCTGCACGCCGATGCCGCGCGAGGAAGCCAAGCGGCTCAACCTCAACGCCATGGTGGCGGAAAACGATTCCGCGCATACGACGGCCTTTACAGTCTCCGTCGATTTCAAGCACGGTACGACAACAGGCATTTCCGCCGACGACCGGACGTTGACGGTGCGCAACCTGGCCAACCCGAACATCGGCGCAAGCGATTTCGTCCGGCCCGGCCACATCTTTCCGCTCATTGCACGCGAAGGCGGCGTGCTGATGCGTTCTGGCCATACGGAAGCCGCGGTCGACCTCTGCAAGCTCGCCGGCCTGCCGCCGATCGGCGTCATCAGCGAGCTCGTCAATGACGACGGCACGGTGACGCGCGGCCAGCAGGTCGTCGAATTTGCCGAGCAGCACGGGTTGAAGCTTGTTTCCGTCGCCGATCTCATCGCCTATCGCCAGCGCAAGGAAACCCTGATCGAGCTCGGCACCAGCTTCGATATCGAGACGCCGTTCGGCAAGGCGCGCGCGCATACCTATTCCCTGCCCTGGGATCCGATGCAGCATCTCGCCGTCGTCTTCGGCGATATCCGCGACGGTGTCGACATCCCGGTGCGCCTGCATCCAGAAAGCGTCGCCGAGGATCTGTTCGGCAAGCGCCGTCCGGTCGATTTCTATATGAAGAAGATCGCCGAGGAAGGCCGCGGCATCATCGTCTATCTGCGCGAAGGCTCCGTCGGCGTCGGCCATTTCGACAATGGCCGCAAGGCGCGCCAGGCCGAACGCGAAAGCCATGCCGAGGCGCAGGCGCGCGACAGCGAGTGGTTGGAAATCGGCCTTGGCGCACAGATCCTCAAGGATCTCGGCGTCAGCTCGATCAAGCTGCTCACCAGCCGCGAGCGGCACTATGTCGGCCTCGAAGGCTTCGGCATCAAGATCGCCACGACGGAGATTTGCTGATTCCACCCTCCCCTTCAAGGGGGAGGTGATTGAAGCTGTCGGCCCTCAAACTCGGCTCATCTCCGCAACTTATGAATTTTGCGCCAGGCCGGGTCTGCCCGATTTCCCGTTGCGAGCCGCCCAGCTTCTAAGACGCAGCCCGTTGAGCTTGATGAAGCCTTCGGCATCCTGATGGTCGTAGATGCCCGAACCTTCCTCGAAGGTAACCAGATCCGCCGAATAGAGCGAATGGGGTGAGCTGCGTGCGATGACACTCGCCGACCCCTTGTAGAGCCTGACCGTCACCTCGCCGCTGACGTAAGTTTGGCTCACATCGATCAGCGCCTGCAGCATTTCGCGCTCCGGCGCATACCAGAAACCGTTATAGATGAGCTCCGCATAGCGGGGCATGATCTCGTCTTCAGGTGAGCAGCCGCGCGGTCGAGCGTGATCGACTCGATCCCGCGATGAGCTGCCAGCAAGATCGTGCCGCCCGGTGTCTCATAGACCCCGCGGGACTTCATGCCGACAAACCGGTTCTCGACCAGATCGAGCCGCCCCACTCCATGTCTGCCGCCAAGTTCGTTGAGCGCTGTCAGAAGGGCTGCCGGAGACAGCTTGTCGCCGTTGAGCGAAATCGCGTCGCCCTTCTCGAACCCAATGGTAATGACCTCCGGCAGGTCGGGTGCATCCATGGGATCGGCCGTGCGCTGATAGATATACTCGGGCGCGATATCGGCCGGGTCCTCCAGCACCTTGCCTTCGGTCGAGGTATGCAGCAAATTCGCATCGACCGAGAAGGGCGCCTCTCCTCGCTTGTCCTTGGGGACGGGTATCCGATGCCTTTCAGCGTAGTCGATAAGCTGCGTCCGGGACTGAATGTCCCATTCGCGCCATGGCGCGATGATCCCGATCGAGGGATCGAGCGCATTGGCGGTTAATTCGAAGCGGACCTGGTCGTTGCCCTTGCCGGTCGCTCCGTGGGCAATAGCGTCCGCGCCGACTTCCTGCGCAATGCTGACCAGATGCTTCGCAATCAGCGGACGGGCGATAGAGCTGCCAAGAAGATACTGGCCCTCGTAGAGCGTATTGGCGCGGAACATCGGGAAAACGAAGTCGCGCACGAATTCCTCGCGGACATCCACGATCCGGATATCCTTGATCCCAAGCATTTCAGCCTTCTTGCGTGCCGGTTCCAGCTCCTCGCCCTGGCCCAGATCGGCGGTGAAGGTTACGACTTCACATTTATAGGTCTCCTGCAGCCATTTCAGGATGATCGACGTGTCCAGACCGCCCGAGTAAGAGAGCACGATCTTCTTGAGCTTTTTCGGCATGAATGAGTTTCCATCTTCGCGTTGAACGGATGGAATGTTAGGCTAACTTGCGCGCAACGAGCTTGCGAAGAATGCAGGGAAGGTTCAGGAATTGGCATAAAATGCCAAATTCTACGGATTGAGAGGCCGAAAACGCCAATGAATTTAGACGATATTGACCGCCGCATCTTGCGAGTACTTCAACGAGATGGGCGTATTTCCAATGTGGAACTGGCGAAGGAGGTCGGGTTGTCGCCTTCACCCTGTCTTCGCAGAGTACGCCTGCTGGAGGAAGCAGGCGTCATCGACCGCTACGTTGCCGTGCTCGATCCGACAAAGGTCGGCGCCAGCCTTACGGTCTTTGCTCGTGTCTGGTTCAAAACACAGGATGCCGAGATAACGGTCCAGTTCGGTGAGGCAATCCGGCGCTTTCCGGAAGTGATGGAATGCTACCTCACGACCGGGGAATGCGATGCGATCCTGCGGATTGTCACCGCGGATCTACACAGCTATTGGCGCTTCCAGGCCGATTATCTGACACGCATTCCCAGCATTTTGAATGTCAAGACGGATGTGCCGATGGAAACGCTGAAGCAAAGCTTCGAGCTGCCGTTGAGATAAAGAATGGTGGGCTCCTCGAACCTCGTTTGCGAAACTGCCGCGAAGAGCGGAAATCCTGCATCCGCTTTTTCTTGCACGGCGACGACTTTTTCAGGCCGCCGAATTCCAAGTTCAAATTAGGGGTGGCTTCCCGACAGGAATTCTCGATCCAGCAGGCCCATCATGATGTCGTCGTGCCAGCTGCCGTTGACGTAGGCGGTCTCCCGCTCTCTTCCTTCGACAATAAAGCCGCATTTTTCATAAGCGCGGATGGCACGTTTGTTGTAGGCGAGCACGCGGATTCCGATGCGATGCAATCCCATCTCGCCGAAGGCATGGCCTAGCAGAAGCGTGATTGCTTCCGTGCCAAAGCCTTTGCTAAGCAAGGCTGGATTGTTGATACCGATTGCCATCGTCGCGCGCCTGTCCTGGCGATTGACGTTGTCCAATCTGATTTCGCCGGCAAAGACGCCATTGATTTCGATGACCCACGCATGCGGATGATCGGTGAGCCATTGCAGCCAACGGGCGGCGCCTTCCCGGGTAACGGGCTTCATGTCGTCCTTGTTTACGCCGTACATCTCCGCGATCTCGGCATGGCTCCCCAAGGCGAGACGCGTTTCCATATCGTCATTGCAAGGTAAGCGAATCTTGACATTCTTACCCACTAGAACGGCTGACAACAGCAAACCCTCCGCACTTTAAAGATATCCGTTTCGAGCCGACCCGATTTCTGCAAAACGCAGGAATTTTACGAAATGGCGGTCAGCTCTATGGCCATGTGAGGCCGAATACGCGAAGCCAATTATCATAGGCGAATTTTTGCAGGATCGGTTCATCGAACCCGCTTTTGCGCATGGCCTCCATGAGATGGGGCAAGCCGCTTGCATCCTTGATCTTACGAGGCATGACAGCCCCATCAAAATCCGATCCAAGAGCGACCCCATCCGTTCCAACCCGGGCAATGAGATAATCAATCTGACGAACAACGGCTTCAAGCGGGGTATCTTCCTCAAGATGGGCGTCCGCGCGAATGTCATTGACGGCCAAGTTCAACCCGACGACCCCGCCGGTATCGCGGATGGCATCCAATTGCCGATCGGTGAGGTTACGGGTCGACGGACATATGGCATGGGCGCAAACGTGCGTAGCCACCAGCGGAGCGGTGCTCAATGCCGCGACATCCCAAAATCCGCGCTCGTTCAGATGCGAAACATCGATCATTATCCCGAGTTCATTGCATCTTCTGACCAGGCTCTTTCCTAAATCGGTCAGTCCCGGTCCCGTATCGGGCGATCTCGGATAGGCGAACGGAACGCCATAGCCGAAGATATTCGGGCGGCTCCACACGATGCCCAGGGATCGAAGACCGACATTGTACAGGCTATCCAGATAGCCGAGATCGGGGTCGATGGCGTCGGCCCCTTCCATGTGAAGTACGATGGCAAAGGCGGCGTCATATCGTGCCGCTTCAATCTCGCTGACGCTCGTTGCAAGACGTATTTTATCACCCGAGCGCCCAATCAGCTTCCTTACGGCTGAAAGCTGCCCATCGATCTGCAGCCGAGCATGGTCGGGACGCACGGCTTCTGCATAGCGAACCTCATATCCATCGTCCGTGATCGTCAGATCATCCACCGGCTCATGCTCCGGCGAGGCATGCATCGCGAACAATCCGCCGGCCAAGCCTCCTTCGAGCGCTCGCGGAAGATCGAGATGCCCGGCCTCCGATCGAGCCAGAAAATCGCGGCCCTCAGGCCTATAATCCAGCATGAACTGGACCGCATCATTATGCCCGTCGAAGATCCGAATAGTGTCCATGCGATCGCAGTCCCCATAGGTCAGAGGCAGTTTCGCTTACGCGTCAAGGCAATTGGCTGTCGATCTCCCGAAAAGAAGGAGGCCGATCATCCCCGCCAGCCCTCGAGAAACACCACTTTCTCGACGCCGGCAAAGCGCGCGACACGCTCTAGCTCGGCTTCGAGCTTTTCCAATCGGCCTGCCGATGCCTTGATACCCGGTTCCAGCCACAGGCGTTTGACATCCAATGTTCCCGCCTTGCGGTCGGCCTTCATGTCGATCCGTCCGATCAGACGGTCTCCTTCCAGCAATGGGAAGACGTAATAGCCGTATTCGCGCTTCGGTTCCGGCACGAAAATCTCGATGCGGTAGAAGAAGCCGAACAGTCGTTCGGTGCGGTTGCGGTCGCGCAAGGTCGGATCGAAGGGGCTGAGAACGCGGATGCGCGCCGGCGCTTCCGCATAGTCGTCCAGCGTCGCATGGAAATCGAGGAAGGCAAAGGAAGGCCGCGGCTTACCGCCGCCGGCGGGTTCGATCAACACATCGATCAGTTCGTCCCGATGCGTCTCGACCCAGCTCTTTGCCTCTTGCGGTGTCACCAGATCCCAGAAGGCCGCGATTTCGCCCGACGTGGCAAAACCCAGGCGCTGCAATGCGCTGCGACAGGCCCAGTCGACGAATTCGTCATGTTCCACCTCCGGCTCGTGGAAATGGCTCGGCAGCACGCGTTCGACAAGGTCATAGACCTTCTGGAAATTGGTGCGGCCGGCGATGGCGAATTTGCCGGTGCGCCAGTAATATTCGAGCGCCGTCTTGTTCGGATGCCAGTTCCACCAGCCGCCGGAGACATGATCCTCCGCCTTGACCTCGCGGGCGGTGATCGCGCCGTTCTTCAGCACGCGCTCGTAGGTTTCCTCGAAAGCCGCCTCGAACCCCTCGCCGCGCCATTTGCGCCAACGTGCGATAATCGCCTCGTCCTCGCGGCGGAAGCGATGCTTCCAGTAGACGAAGAAGGCGCTCGGCAGGATGGAGGCATCATGAGTCCAGTTCTCGAACAGCGCACCATCCTTTTCCAGAAGCTCCGTCAGATGCTCGCGCCGATAGGTCTGGTTGCGCGAAAACAGGATCTGGTGATGGGCGCGCTCGACAGTCGAGATGCTGTCCACCTGCACGAAACCGATGTCGTGGATGAGCTGCAGCAGGCCCGCTTTGGTCAAGGCGCGGTTCGGCGGATTGGCAAGCCCCTGCTTGGCAAGGAACACGCGGCGGGCATCACGATTCGAGAGCAGATTCGTCATGGGCGGATCATAGGCATAAATTCCCATGCTTTCAAAGAGGCCCTGATTTGATAAATCGGCGCGATGCGCTATAGCTCCGCGATAGAGCAATTCCAGGAAAAGTGCGTAGCGGTTTTCCGTCCGGGATTGCGTGAAAACAACAGGCTGGAGCGGCACCGAGGTTCCGTGAAACGCTGAACCGCTCCAGCTTATCGAACAGGGAAACCGCTTGGATATCCGCTTCGACAATGCCGGCGTCGATTACGGCACGCGCACCGCGCTGTTTCCGCTGAGCCTGACGCTTCAGGAGCGTCGCATCGGAGTGATCGGCCTTAACGGTTCCGGCAAGACGACCTTCGCGCGGCTGATCAACGGGCTCGTCAAGCCGACGACGGGACGTGTCACCGTCAATGACCTCGATACGGTCGGCGACGCCGGCAAGGTCCTTGGCAAGGTCGGCTATATCTTCCAGTCGCCGCAGAACCAGATCATCCTGCCCATCGTGCGCGACGACATCGCCTTTGGGCTCAAGGCGCGCGGATACGGCAAGGCCGAGATCGAGGCGGCCGTCGAGGGCATTCTCAGCCGGTTCGGCGTCGGCCATCTTGGCGCGCGGCGGGCACACGAGCTTTCCGGCGGCGAATTGCAGATGGCGGCCCTTTGCTCAGTGCTGGTGACCGGCCCCGACATCCTCATTCTGGACGAGCCGACGAACCAGCTCGATCTGAAGAACCGGGCACTGGTGCAAAAGACCATCATGGGCCTGCCGGAAAGCACCATCGTCATCAGCCACGACCTGCCTCTGCTCGAGGATTTCGAGCGGGTACTGCTGTTCGACCAGGGCCGGCTCGTCGCCGACGCTCCCGCGGCGGAAGCGATCGCGCGCTACAGGGAGATGGCGGGCTGATGCAGACGCTGCATGTCGACGTCGATACCTGGCTGCACCGGCTCTCGCCGCGCGTGAAGCTCCTGGCACTCGCCGCACTTGGCATTCTGCTGTTTCTGACGAATTCTATTGCGGTGCTTGCCTGTGCAAACCTCATTGGCGCAGGGCTCTATTTCAGCACGGGCCTGCCGATCCCCAGCGCATTGATGCGGCTGCGGCCGATCCTGATCTCGATTGCCGTGCTGGCAATTTTCGCGGCCCTGGTCGGTCCGCTGCAGGCCGCAATCGTCACCGCGCTACGGCTGACGGCACTGGCGCTGTTTGCCGCCACGGTGACGGCGACGACATCGATGGCCGCTTTCATCGACGAGATCACCGCCCTTGCAATGCCGCTCGAAAAACTCGGCCTGCTCAAAGCCGCCGATATCGGGCTTGCGATCGGTCTCGTGATCCGTTTCGTGCCCGAGATTCTCGATCGTTACCGCGCGATCCGCGAGGCGCATGAGGCACGGGGAATCAAGATACGCCTGGCAACCACGCTCGCGCCGCTGATCATCCTGACGCTGCGCGATGCGGACAATATCGCGGCGGCGATTGACGCGCGCGGCATTCGGCGTCAATGAACATGGGTCTTTTCGAAGGAGCCGCCATGAATACCCGCGATCTCGTCCTCTCGGCGCTTTTTGCCGCCATCATCGTGGCACTCGGCCTCTTGCCGCCGATCCCGATCGGCATCATTCCCGTGCCGATCACCGCGCAGTCGCTCGGCGTCATGCTCGCCGGTGTCGTGCTCGGCGCCAAGCGCGGCACGATCGCGGTGCTGCTGGTCGTCGTGCTCGTCACCATTGGCCTGCCGGTGCTGTCGGGCGGGCGTGGCGGTCTTGCGGTGTTTGCCGGTCCGACGGCGGGCTTCTTCGTCGGCTGGATCTTCGCGGCCTTCGTCACCGGCTATTTCTCGGAGAGGCTGGTGAAGCCGGAGCAGAGCGGCCTCGTTCAGGGCACCGGCTTCTTCATCGCCGCCGTTATCGGCGGTGTAGTCGTGCTCTATGCGTTCGGTATCGCCTGGCTGGCCCTCAACATCGGCTTCAGCAAGGCGTTTCTGGGCTCCTTGGGCTTCGTGCCGGGCGATGTCATCAAGGCTGTCGTCGCAGCGCTCGTCGGCCGCGCCGTCATGGCCGGCTACCCGCTTCTGCCGCAGCGGAGCTGAAGCACATCGCGTAAAAGCGTGCAGCGGTTTTACGGTAACGACATGCGGCTAGCCCGGCTCAAGCCAGATATTTGTAGAGCCAGTCGCGCGTGTCTTCCGGCAGCGGCGCGGGATCATGTTCATCGCCACGAACCGCCAGCCAGAGAATTTCCACCTCCGCCGCCAGCTCGTTGCCGGTCTCGACCATGACGACGAAGCCGATCGACTTGCCGCCGATCTTGTTGACGCTGATCGAGAAGCGGGCGAGATCGTCGTAGTGCAACGCCCGGTGCAGCGAACAGGATGCCTTCCTGGCGATATAGAGAGGCTCATCGTCGACCAGCGGCCGCGTGCGCCAGAAATTCGAAAGCGCCGTTTCCGCCTGGGAGATATAGGAAGCGATGAACATCTGGCCGTGCCGGTCGACATCGCGCGGCGGCACCCTTACCTCGATGACATCGGATCGTTCTGTTCTCGCCATCACGCAATAACCTCGGCCGACGCCATACCCGCCTTAATGAAAGCTTAACACCGCGCCCCGATATGTAAACGGGCGCCATTCAGAGTGGTTAAGATGGGTTGTTGACATTGTAGTGACATTGTCCATGTCCTGTAATAGGCGTCACACCTCATTTATAGATTGGCCCCATGAGCACACGTCTTTACGAACACCCGATCTTTCTTGAACATATTGTTCCGCCAGGCCACCCGGAGCGCCCTGACCGGCTGCGCTCGCTGAATATCGCGCTGGAGCATCCGAATTTCGAGCGGCTGGACCGGCGAAAAGCCCCACCCGCCCATGAGGATGCGATCCTACTCGTGCATCCCGAAAAGCATCTGGATTTCGTGCTGCGATCGATACCGGACAGAGGCGGCGACGGCGAGATCAACCAGCTCGAGGCCGACACCTATGCCAGCCCGAAGACGCTGCAGGCGATCATGCACGGCGTCGGCGGCGCCATGGCGGCGGTGGACGACGTTTTCTCCGGTGCTGCGGACAATGTCTTCGTCGCGGCCCGTCCGCCCGGGCACCATGCCGAGAAGACCAAGGCCATGGGCTTCTGTTTCTTCAACAATGCCGCGATCGCCGCACGCCATGCGCAAAAGGCCCACGGCGCCGAGCGCGTCGCCATCGTCGATTGGGATGTGCACCATGGCAATGGCACACAGGACATTTTCTGGGACGATCCGTCCGTGCTCTTCTGTTCCACCCATCAGATGCCGCTCTATCCGGGCACGGGCAAGAAGGAGGAGTGCGGCGCGCACAACACCATCGTCAATGCGCCGCTGTCGCCCAATACCGGCGGCGATCATTTCCGCGAGGCCTTCAAGTCACGCGTCCTGCCGGCGCTCAATGATTTCCGCCCCGACCTCATTATCATCTCGGCCGGCTTCGACGCCCATCATCGCGATCCGCTGGCGCAGCTGAACCTGACGGGCGAGGATTTCGACTGGGCGACGGGACGGCTGCTTGAGGTCGCCGACCGCAGCGCCAAGAACCGGGTCGTCAGCCTGCTCGAAGGCGGCTATGATCTGGAAGGCCTCGCCGAGTCGGCGGGGATGCATATTCTACGCATGATGAAAGGTTGACGATGAGCGAGAGCGCCAAGGCAGATGTATCAGGCTATTCCTTCGAGAAGGCCGTGGCGGAGCTTGAAAGCATCGTTGCGCGGCTGGAACGCGGCGATGTGGCGCTGGACGAATCCATCGCCATCTACGAGCGCGGCGAAGCGCTGAAGAAGCACTGCGAGGCGCTGCTCTCCGCGGCGGAAAACCGCATCGAGAAGATCCGGCTCGACCGCGCCGGCAAGCCGCAGGGCACGGAAGCGCTGGACGGGTAGTAAGTGCAGGCACCTACAGGAAAGGCCGCCTTTTCAGCCTCGAGAAAATGGTTCGATGCGGCTGAGCGATTTCGTCAAGGCTACATGAACTGTATATAGCCATCGTGATTGAGCGAAAAACCGAAACTGGTCCGCTTCCCGTTTATGGACACGTGATACTCATGGCCTCTATCGCCGATTTTGAACGCATCCGGATATTTCGTTCTGATGACGTCTGCGAACTGACGCTCGATTGTCTCATCGTCCGCCATCCCCGGATGGCGTCGATATTTCGTGTCACATAGTCCGTCAGGATTGATGATAACAATCAGCGACCGGTCGTCTGTTGCTCCCTCAAGATATGTATATTTGCCGGAGATCAAACTCGAGCCTTGCTTGGTTTCGAACGTCTTAACCCCATATCGAGCCGCAGCCGCGCGAGCCTGCGTGTATGGCGGCCTATAAGCAAAGCAAATATCGCGAAACGCAGCAACCGCAGGCTCAATTGCCGTCGGGCCGGCCGGTTTTTTTGTAGCCTGCTGCTCAGGCGCACCATTCGTTGTGCTGCATGCGGCGAGCATCCCTCCCAAGAGAACGGCAACCAGCGCTTTGCTTCCATCAATGTCCATGCTTATTCGTCTCCCCAAATTACCCGGCTGTTCACATAGGACGCAATGTTAAACAACCCTTTGAAACAACCTTTACAAACGCATCTAACAGCAAAATTTGAGTTTCCCAGCCTTTCTCGCTAGGTTGAGTCCCAACCGAAAGGAGAGCCTTCATGTCCTTCTTCCCAGGCAACGATCCTCAAGCCGGTGATGCCTTCGCCTGCGATGCGATCGAGAACCTTATCATTCCGCGCACCAGCGACCTTGGCGGCTTCTCCGTGCGGCGCGCGCTTCCGAGCAGCCGGCGGCGGCTGGTGGGGCCGTTCATCTTCTTCGACCGCATGGGGCCTGCAATTTTGCGGCCGGGCCAGGCGCTCGATGTGCGCCCGCATCCGCATATCGGGCTTTCCACCGTTACCTACCTGTTCGACGGCGAAATCCGCCATATGGATAGCCTCGGCACGGCCAAGGTGATCCGTCCCGGCGACATCAACCTGATGACGGCCGGGCGCGGCATCGTGCATTCCGAGCGCACGCCGGAGAACCTGCGCGACCACGCATTCGCCATGTCCGGCCTGCAGACGTGGCTGGCGCTCCCCGACGAAAAAGAAGAGATCGATCCTTCCTTCGCCCATACGGAAAAAGACGACTTGCCATTCATCGCCGATGGCGGCGTGACCGGACGGGTGGTGATCGGCGACTTCGAAGGCCTCAAATCGCCGGTAAAGTCCTTCTCCGACACGCTTTACGTCGATCTGCAGCTGCAGCCGAACACGACGTTTCCTTTTGGGGCAGCGCATGAGGAGCGCGCGGTCTACATTCTCTCCGGTTCGCTTGTCGTCGCCGGCGACCGTTTCGAGCAGGATCAGCTCCTCGTCTTCCGTCCCGGCGATGCTATAACGCTGGAGGCTGCCGAAAAAGGCTGTCATCTTATGCTTTTTGGCGGTGCAGCGCTCAATTCTAAGCGCTATATCTGGTGGAATTTCGTCTCGTCCTCGAAGGAGCGCATCGAAAAGGCCAAGGAAGAATGGCGCACCGGCCGCTTCGATATCGTACCGGGCGACGAGGAAGAGTTCATTCCCCTGCCGGAAGGCTAACGGGTTCATAACACTCCCACATGTTTCTTGTTCGGGAGCACCTTGAATTCGGCGTCTTTTGTCGCAATCTGTTTTGACAAGGCGGGCAACCGCCCAAGAATAGCAAGAAAGAGGCATCAGCCTTGACACAAATGCCACAGACGCCGCTGCTGGACCGGGTCCAAAATCCTTCCGACCTGCGAAAGCTGGAGGACCGCGAATTGCCGCAGCTCGCCCGCGAACTTCGCGACGAGATGATCGATGCGGTATCGCGTACCGGCGGACATCTCGGCGCCGGCCTCGGCGTCGTCGAACTGACCATCGCAATCCACAGCGTCTTTAATACACCAGACGATCGCCTGATCTTCGATGTCGGACATCAATGTTATCCGCACAAGATCCTGACCGGGCGGCGCGACCGCATCCGTACGCTGCGCCAGGAAGACGGCCTTTCCGGATTTACCCGCCGGGCCGAAAGCGAATACGATCCCTTCGGGGCCGCGCATTCCTCGACATCCATTTCTGCCGGTCTCGGCATGGCAGTTGCCGCCGAGCTCGATAATGCCGACCGCCGCGTCATCGCCGTCATCGGCGACGGTGCCATGTCGGCCGGCATGGCCTACGAGGCCCTGAACAATGCCGGCGCGCTCGATGCACGGCTGATCGTCATCCTCAACGACAACGACATGTCCATTGCCCCTCCGACAGGGGCAATGAGCGCCTATCTTGCCCGCCTCGCCTCCGGCCGCACCTATATGGGCTTCCGGGATTTCGGCAAGAAGCTGACGGCTTATCTCGGCAAGAAGGTGGACCGTGCGATCACGCGAGCGGTCGAGCACGCACGGGGCTATGTGACCGGCGGCACCATGTTCGAGGAGATGGGCTTCTACCATATCGGCCCGATCGACGGCCATTCCTTCGAGCATCTGCTGCCAGTGCTGCGCAATGTGCGCGACAATGCGCAAGGCCCAGTGCTGATCCATGTCGTGACGCAGAAGGGCAAGGGCTATCCGCCGGCCGAAGCGGCTGCCGACAAATATCATGGCGTCAATAAGTTCGACGTCATCACCGGCGCACAGACGAAGGTGAAGCCGAATGCGCCGAGCTACACAAGCGTCTTTGCGGACGCTTTGGTGCAGGAAGCGACGCTCGACGACAAGATCGTCGGCATCACCGCCGCCATGCCGAACGGTACCGGCCTCGATAAGCTGCAGGAATTCTTCCCCAAGCGCTGTTTCGACGTCGGTATCGCCGAGCAGCATGCCGTAACCTTTGCCGCCGGCCTTGCCGCCGAAGGCTACAAGCCGTTCGCCGCACTCTATTCCACTTTCCTGCAGCGCGCCTACGACCAGGTAGTGCATGACGTGGCGATCCAGGGCCTGCCCGTCCGCTTCCCCATCGATCGTGCCGGTTTCGTCGGCGCCGATGGCCCGACGCATGCGGGCTCCTTCGACACGGCTTTCCTTGCAACGCTGCCGGGCTTCGTCGTCATGGCCGCTTCCGACGAGGCGGAGCTGAAGCATATGGTGCGCACCGCCGCCGCCTACGACCTCGGTCCCATCTCCTTCCGCTATCCACGCGGAGAAGGTGTCGGCGTCGAGCTGCCGGAACGGGGTCAGATCCTCGAAATCGGCAAGGGACGCGTGGTGAAGCAGGGTTCGAAAGTCGCGTTGCTGTCCTTCGGCACGCGCCTGGCCGACAGTCTTGCCGCGGCCGAGGATCTCGATGCCGCCGGGCTTTCGACGACGGTCGCCGATGCGCGCTTCGCCAAGCCGCTCGATCACGACCTCATCCGCCAGCTTGCCGCCCATCATGAGATGCTGATCACCATCGAGGAAGGTTCGGTCGGCGGCTTCGGCAGCCAGGTCATGCAGTTTCTCGCCACTGAGGGCCTGCTCGACAATGGCCTGAAGATCCGCTCGCTCGTCATGCCGGACATCTGGATGGAGCAGGCAAAGCCCGAAGCCATGAATGCCAGGGCCGGTCTCGACCGTGCCGGCATCGTGCAGACGGTATTCCGCACACTCGGCCACGGCCGCATCGTCGAAGCCGCCAGCTAGAGCGCTTCCGCTTTTCTTCGAATCGCGAAAACGCTCTACGCTCTTGTTTTTACGCATTCCGGACGGAAAACCGCTGCGCACTTTTCCTGGAAATGCTCTAGTTTTTTCCTTCTCCCCTCGGGGAGAAGGTGCCTGAAGGGCGGATGAGGGGGCATTCCAGCATACTCGAAGTCGCCTTTCGCTCACCGCTCAAGGCACTCGTCGCCGGTGCTCCGAGGCCCCCTCATCCGGTCCCTCACGATTTCGTTTCACTCAATCGTTCGCGCCCACCTTCTCTCCGCCGGAGAGAAGGTGTTCGTCAATCAGAACTCCTCCCAATCGTCACGGGCGGCGGCGGCAGTCGTCGCCGTTGCCTTGCCGCCGAAAGCCTTGGCGACGGTGCGCCCAAGGGCACGGGCCGGAGACGCAGCCGGCCTCGAACGTGCTGTCGCCGCGACCGGACGCGCGGATACGGCCTGAACGGCATCGCCGAGGCGGAATTGCCGCAACAGCTCGTTGAGTGCCGCGGCTTCGCGGGCGAGCGCATGGCTTGCGGCCGTCTGTTCCTCGACCATGGCGGCATTCTTCTGCGTGCCTTGATCCATGTTGTTGACGGCCGTGTTGATCTCCTGCAGGCCGGTCGACTGTTCGCGGGTCGCGGTGACGATCGCGCCGACATGGCGGTTGATCTCTTGCACTTCGGAGACGATCAACTGGAGGGCCTTGCCCGTTTCGCCGACCAGCGAGACGCCGGTGTTGACCTGATCGCTCGATGTCGTGATCAGCGCCTTGATCTCCTTGGCGGCATTGGCGGAGCGCTGGGCGAGCTCGCGCACTTCCTGGGCAACGACGGCGAAGCCCTTGCCGGCCTCGCCGGCGCGGGCGGCCTCGACACCGGCATTCAGCGCCAGCAGGTTGGTCTGGAAGGCGATATCGTCGATGACGCTGATGATGTTGCTGATCTCGCCCGAGGACTTTTCGATCTGCTGCATGGCCGAGACGGCATTGCGCACCACTTCGCCGGAGCGTTCCGCGCCGAGGCGGGCGCGCTCGACGAGATGGCCGACATCTTCGGCGCGCTTGGCGGAGTCGCGAACCGTTATAGTGACCTGCTCCAGTGCGGCGGCCGTTTCCTCGACTGCGGCAGCCTGCTGCTCGGTGCGGTGCGCCAGATCGTCGGCGGCCGAGCGGATCTCGTCGGCGCCAGCATTGATGGCGGAGGCATTGCGACCGACGGACTGCAGAGCGGCTTCCAGCTTTTCCACCGCATTGTTGAAGTCGGCGCGGACGCTGTCGAACTGCGGCGCGAAGCTATTGCGCAGGCGGGTGGCGACATTGCCGGAAGACAGGGCGGAGAGGCCGTCCGCGAGCGCTTCCATGGCAAAGCGGATTTCGCCCTCTTCGCGCGCCTTCTGCTCATCGTTCATCTGACGCTCGCGCTCGGCATCGCCGCGCATGCGCTCGGTTTCGCCCGAGAGACGCAGCTTTTCGATCCCCGCCTGCTTGAAGACCAGGACGGCATCGGCCATGCGGCCGACTTCGTCGCCACGGCCGACCGCCGGAACTTCGACATCATGCTCGCCGTTCGCCAGCCGGCCCATCGCAGCCGTCATGCCGACGATCGGGCGAACGATGAGGCGCGACAACAGCCAGGCAAGCACGGCGGCTGCGAACGAGGCAAAGATGCCGCCGACGATCAGCGTCAGGCGCAGATCGCCGTTGGCGTCGTCCTGCATGGCTGCCAGGTCGCTGGCCTTGGCACGGGCGGCCTGCTTGATCTTGGCGGCAGCGTCGCGGAAGCCATCGAGCTGGCCCTTGGTCTCGTTCTGGCCGATCTTGACGATCTGGTCGAGCGGCATATCGGTTTCCTTGCGGGCCTTGGTCTGCGGCTCCGCAAGCTGATGGAAATAAAGATCGGCCGCCTTCTGCATGTTGTCGATGGCCTGCAGCAGATCCGGTGAATCGGCGGCGGCCTGCTTGGCCGCGGCGATGCTCTTCAACATCCGTTCGCGATTGTTGAAGACATCGCCATAGGTGCTGTCGCTGCGCAGCAGCAGGAAGCCGCGCAGATTGACCGCCTGTTCCAACATGGCCTGCAGGGAATCGTCGATCAGGCTGACGAGCTGCTGCGACTTGGCCTGCTCGAGGGCAGCACCGGCAGATACTTCTTCCTTGGAATAGACGAATGCGGAAACGCAGGCGAAGACGGCGATCAGCGCCGTAAACGTGATGGCAAGCTTGCCATTCAGCGAGAGTTTTTTCGCAAACATGGGCGAGCGCCTCCTGAGCGCCGGTCCTGGCGAGCATCATCGGACGCGCTTGGGAGGGGACGCGGCCGTTGCTCGGAGAATTCACGGAGGGGCATGATTGGGACGCAGACGCGCGAAGCCTTCATGGCAGGCGATGACCTCGAAATGGATCACCGCAATCACAGGCATCAGTAGAGACTTGGACTTTAAATTTATTTAATTGCGCGAGGCCGCATTGAAGTGCAGTCGAACGACCGCGCACCCTCCTTCAAACAGCCCTAATTCACCGGCACGGCAGCGAGAATGAGGATATCCAAATCGTGTTCGGGATAGAAATCCTGCGCCGCCATCTGGAAGGTGGTCGCGCCGATCTTTTTCACGTCCTTGCCGCAGAAGCTGATGTAATTGTCGGGGCTGCCCTTATCGACCGTCAGCTCGAAATGCTTGATCGGACCGGACCAGTTGGCACCCGTCGTCAGCACGTAGGAGATCCAGCTTTCGGTGTAGCCGCGTCCGCCCTTGTCGGCTGCGGCAGCGAGCTTGACCGCCGTCTTGAGGAAGGGTTCATCGAGACAGTACTTGGCGCGATAGGTCTGCAGCTGCTGCTTCTGATAGTCTTCCTCGCCAGCGAAGGTGATGGCGACAGTGCCGCCGACGCTGGGCTTGTAGCGATGCTCGACCGCGATCCTGGCCTTGGCCGGGAACTTCGTGCGCCACCAATAGGTGGTATGCAGCGTCCACATCGGCGTCGGGTGATGCTTCATGCCCTGGCCGTCCGTGTCGTATTCGTCATCGGCGATCAGGCCGCGGGCCGTCCAATCATCGAGCACGTCGGCGGGCAGCTTGGCGACGGCCTCCGTCGCCGCCTTGCTCAGCGGCAGCAGCGGGATGCCGCGAGCATTCAACTCATCCGTCATGTCGACGCCGGCAACCGATACGCGCTGCTGCAGGGTCGGCACAATGGGCTTGCCGTCCTGCAGCACGGTAAAGCCGAGGAAATTGTCGGCGTCGACATTTCCGGCGTCGACCATGCTGTCTATGTCACCCTTGATATCGGGCATGGGAAAGGCGACGACGCTTTCGACATCCTTGTCTGAGGTGTTTTCGAAGATGTAATCGACGCGGACCTGCTCTGCCGAAATGAACAGCTTTTCCTGCGCCATGCTGATATCGCCGGTGCGGACATAGGCGAGACCGCCCGTTCTCAGCTCGGCCATGGTGTCATTCGCCATAGCCGGAACGGCGAACATCGCCATTAGCGCCGCATAGCCACCGATCTTTCGCATGATGCCCCTCGCCTGTTGATTGCGGCGATTATGGCCGGTTGCGATCCGGCGTCAACGCCGATATCAGCATAAAAGGCTTGCAACATAACGCATTGCCCGGCATGGACAGCCCATGTCCGAACCGCAACGCCTCGACCAGCTTCTCGTCACCCTTTCTCTCTTCGCCAGCCGCTCGCGCGCTCGCGATGCGATCCAGCGCGGCACGGTGACCGTGAACGGCAAGGTCGTGACAAAGCCGGGTGCGCTATTCACCGAAGACGCACAGATCAGCATCGATGATCCGGCGCAGGATTACGTCTCGCGCGCGGCATTGAAGCTGGTGGCGGCACTCGACCATTTCGGCCTCGATCCGCGCGGGCAGCACTGTCTCGATGTCGGCGCATCGACGGGCGGCTTCACCGAAGTGCTGCTGCAGCGGGGTGCCGCGCGTGTGACGGCGATCGACGTCGGTCACGACCAGATGCATCCGCGCATAGCGGCCGATCCGCGCGTGACCAATATCGAGGGGCTGAACGCACGCAACTTGACGACAGAGGATATCGGCGCACCTTTCTCCTTCGTCGTTTCCGATGTCTCCTTCATTTCGCTGAAGCTGGCTCTCACGCCGGCGCTTGGGCTTGCCGAAGCCGGCGCGCGGGCGGTGCTGCTCGTAAAGCCGCAATTCGAGGCGGGTCGCGATGCGATCGGCAAGGCCGGCCTCTTGAAGGACCCCTCCTCCGCTCCGGCGGTTGCGGCCGAACTCGAGCGCTGGTTCACCGAAGACATGGGCTGGCGCAGCCTCGGCCTCATCGCCTCGCCGATCGCAGGCGGCGACGGCAACCATGAATTTCTTCTCGCAGGGATCAAGCCATGAGCACTGAAAACGTCACCATCCAGAAGCTCGGCGCCCAGGGCGACGGTATCGCGCAGGGCGCCGATGGCCCGATCTACGTGCCCTTCACGCTGCCCGGCGAAAGCGTCGCCATCGCGCGGATGAAGAGCCAGGGCACGCTGATGTCGATCGCGTCTGCCTCGCCGGACCGGCAGGAACCGCACTGTCGGCACTTCGGTCCGGACGGCGTCAACGGTACCTGCGGCGGCTGCACCCTCCAGCATTATGCCGACGCACCCTACCGCGCCTTCAAGCGCCAGCTCGTCATCGATGCACTGCGCTCGAAAGGCCTGACGCCCGAGGTGGACGATATCGTCGCCGCGCATCCTGGCGAGCGCCGCAGGGTCGTCTTCGCCGCGCGCAACACCGAAAAGGACATGTTGATCGGCTTCAACCAGGCCGAAAGCCATCATATCGTCGCCATCGAGGAATGTCCCATTGCTTCGGCCGGCATCATGGCCCGCTTGCCGGCGATCAAGACGATCGCGGCGGCGATCGCCATCAACGCCGAAGCCTTCCGCATCTCGGTATTGGAGACGCAGACAGGCCTCGATCTCGCCGTCGACGGCATCAAGTCGCTTTCTGACAAGCAGCGCCGCAGCACGATCGAAACCGTGCTGTCGCTTCGCGGCATTGCCCGTCTTTCGCTGAACGGCGAGATTCTTGTGGAGCCGGCGAAGCCGATCATCGATTTCGGCGGCGTGCCGGTCTCTCCGTCGCCGGGCGCCTTCACACAGGCGACGAAGCAGGCCGAGGACGCCATGGCCGAGCTGGTTGCAGCCCATGTCGGCAAGGCAAAGCGTGTCGCCGACCTCTTTGCCGGCAGCGGCACCTTCTCGCTTCGCCTGGCGCGGATTGGGCGAGTGCATGCGGTGGAAAGCGAGGAAAAGCCGCTCGCGGCACTCGACCAGGCCGCACGCACCATACAGGGGCTGAAGCCCGTGACCGTCGAACGCCGCGATCTCTTCCGCCGTCCGTTGATGACGCAGGAGCTGAAAGCCTACGACGCCGTCGTCTTCGACCCGCCGCGCGCGGGCGCGCAATTCCAGAGCAAGGAACTTGCCCGTTCCCAGGTCAAGAAGATCGTCGCCGTCTCCTGCAATCCGCTGACACTCGCCCGCGATCTAGCCCTGCTGGTCGAAGGCGGTTACCGCATCACGCGGGTGACACCGATCGACCAGTTCCTGTGGACCTCGCATGTCGAAGTGGTTGCGGCACTGGAGAAGTAGTTCTCTTGAGGGCGGGTTGAGCTTCACCGCTTCATAAAGGCCTCGAAAGCCGCGCGGGCCTCGGCGCTTTTCAGCTGGGCGGCGAAATGCTCGGCCTCTTTCTGGATTCGATCGAGGACGGCATCCGGGGGGCCGCGCATCAGGTCGCGCGCGATCCGCAAAGCCTCGGGTGGTTTGGCGGCGAGCTTAACGGCCAGCGACAGTGCTTCGGCCTCTACCGCTTCCGGTGCTGTCACCTTCCAGATGAGGCCGGCTTCTTTTGCTTCCAAAGCTGAAAAGCCTTCACCCAGCGCAAGCAGGGCGAAGGCGCGCTGATGCCCCATGACGCGCGGAGCAAGCAGGCTCGAGGCTGCTTCGGGAACGAGCGCGAGATCGACGAAGGGTGTCTTGAACAGGCTGCGATCGGAGGCAACCGTCAGGTCGCAATGCAGATGGATCGTCGTGCCGATGCCGATCGCCAGGCCATCGACGCCGGAGACGACCGGCTTCTTCGTGCTCGCCAGCGCGACGAGAAAATCAATCACTTCGCGTCCCATGTTGCCGCTCATGGCGAAGGCAAGGAAATCGGCCAGGTCGTTGCCGGCCGAGAAGCAGCCTTCCGTGCCGAGGAAGGCATGAACGCGGATGTCCGGCGCATCCTCAGCCGCCTTCAACGCCTCGGTCATGGTTTGATACATGGCGCGGGTGATGGCATTCTTCTTTTCCGGCCGGTTGAACCGGATGATCTGGACCTTCGGCGCGGTTTCGGGGCGTTCGATGAGGATATGGTCGGTCATCATATGTCCTTAGGCAAGCGCGATGCGGGCGGCTTCGAGGCTGCCGGCTCCGGCAATGACACGGTCGGCAAGGGCGGCGGTTTCGGCCAGGAGGTTCTCGGCGGCGAAGCGGCAAAGCGCGATGCGCTTGCCCCCTTCGCCGTCTCCCGCATCGGCGAGGCCTCCCTTGGCCAGATAGCTTCCGGTCAGCACCAGTCCGAAGAGCCGCTGGTAGGGTGTGGCGCCCGCCAGCGCTTCAGCGACGGCGCCCTCGGCCTGCCTCGACAAAAGCCAGTCGCTCGCCTTCTCGAGATCGGCAATGGCCGCCTGCAGCCGCGACGCGGTCTCGCCGAAACCTTCGAGATTGGATTTTGCGACCGTATCGGCGATCTCAAGCAATTCGGCGATGAAGCCACGCACATGATCGCCATTGGCGATCGTCAGCTTGCGCGTCACCAGATCGATCGCCTGAATGCCGTTGGTACCCTCATAGATCGGTGCGATACGAGCATCACGCAGCAGCCGCGCCGCACCGGTCTCCTCGATGAAACCCATGCCGCCATGGACTTGAATGCCGAGCGAGGCGACATCGACGCCGGCGTCGGTGGAGAAGGACTTGGCGACCGGCGTCAGCAATGCGGCGCGTTCCTGCCAAAAGCTGCCCCTCTGCGGATCGCGATGCGACATGTCGATCGCCTCGGCGCAGGCGTAGCAGATGGCGCGCGAGCCCTGCGTCAAGGCTTTCATCGTCAGCAGCATGCGCGCAACGTCGGGGTGCTCGATGATCGGGCTCATGCCCGACGAGGTCGTGCCCGGCGCGCGGCCCTGGGTGCGCTCCCTGGCATAGGCAATGGCTTTCTGCGTCGCAGCCTCGGCAATCGCAACCCCCTGGATGCCGACGGCAAGACGCGCATTGTTCATCATGGTGAACATACAGGCGAGGCCCTTGTTCTCCTCACCGACGAGCCAGGCGACGGCGCCGTTCTCCGGCCCGTATTTGCCATCGCCGTAGATCATCGTGCAGGTCGGCGAACCATGGATGCCGAGCTTGTGCTCGAGCGAATGGGCGAAATAGTCATTGCGGGCGCCGAGCGAGCCATCGTCGTTGACAAGGAATTTCGGCACGAGGAACAGCGAAATGCCGCGCGTGCCGGCCGGTGCATCCGGAAGACGGGCGAGGACGAAATGGACGATATTCTCCGCCGCCTCGTGATCGCCCCAGGTGATGAATATCTTCTGGCCGAACAGGCGATAGGTGCCGTCGTCGCGGCGTTCGGCGCGGGTGCGCAGCGCCCCGACGTCGGAGCCGGCATGCGGCTCCGTCAGGTTCATCGTGCCTGACCATTGCCCCGATACGAGCTTTTCCAGATATGTCTTCTTGAGGTCGTCGCTGCCATGGGCAATCAGTGCCTCGACCGCTCCCATGGTCAGCGTCGGCGCAAGGCCGAATGCCATGGAAGCCGAGTTCCACATTTCCAGCGTCGCGACATTCAACATATGCGGCAGGGCCTGCCCGCCGAATTCCTCGGGCGCGGTCAAGCCGTTCCAACCACCGGCGATCCAATCGCGATAGAGTTTCTCCCATCCATCGGGAAGCACCACTTTGCCATCGACCAGACGCGCGCCCTGCCGGTCACCGATCTCGGCAAGCGGCTCCATCTCATCTCCGGCAAAACGGCCGGCTTCCGACAGAATGGCATCGACGACATCGGCGCTCAGATCGCCGAGGATGCCCTCCTCCATCGCGCGTTCCATGCCGGCGACATGCTTCAGCGTGAATGCGATTTCTTCGACTGGCGCCTTGTACATGCTGCTTCCTCCGCATTGGTGCCGGCAATGATCCGCCTCACCCGGATCATCGCTCATCTGTGGTCATAGCTAGTTTATTTTTACGTAAACGTCAATTTTATCGAAGCGGCAAAGATGTTGATTTCCACCCTCTCGCGAACCCCGACATCATATACGTCTTGCGCGCGCTGCGCGGCTGTGACATCGCCGCTCGCAGCCGCGATTATTCGACCAAAGCGCGGACTTGCATAAACAATCGTCATGAACGAAGACTAAGGCAACTGTTCGGACAACGCGAATGATACGGCCATGAACACGATCACGTCAGTCAACACGATACCCGGCTTCATATGGGCCTATCGTCTCCGTCCAGGCGAAACCAAGCCGGAACGGCTGCCCGACGATACCGATCGTTCAGCGCTCTTTACGGATGACGGTTTCCTGTGGCTGCATCTCAATCTTGTCGACGCACGCGTACCGGCTTTTCTCGAGGATGCACCGAGCCTGAATGAAGCTGCCCGCATAGCGCTGACAAGTCATGAGACGCATGCGACGGTCACCGTCGACGATCAGATGCTCTTCGGCACGCTAGTCGATTTTCAGCGCGACTTTGCCAGAGACACGCACGATATCGGCTGGCTGCATTTCGCCGTGACCGACCGCATGCTCATCACCAGCCGGCTGCAGCCGCTTCGCAGCCTGGATCGCGTGCGAATGCTGATCGACAAGAATGCCACGAGGTTTTCGCGGCCGCTCGACATTTTCGAGCTGCTGGTCGTCGAATTCCAGCGCACCCTGATTTCGATCGTCATCGAGATCAGCGAAGAGCTCAACCTCATTGAGGACTTCGTCCACGGAAATACGTCACGCGACGAACGCGCGCGGCTGCCGCCCGTGCGGCGGACGATCGTGCGGCTGCACCGGCATCTGCGCACGGTCCTGTCGCTGATGCGCCATGCGGCCGCCTCCGACGACGAGGAAATGCCGCTCGGTTTCGAGGATGTTGCCGGGCGCTTGACGGGCCGGCTCGAAGCAGTCGAGCACGATGTCTATGCATTGCAGGAGCGAGCCAGGCTGCTGCACGAAGAAATCGACTCGAAGCTCGGATCCGAGATCAACCGCCATCTCTACATCCTGTCGATCATGACCGCGTTTCTGCTGCCGCCGACGCTGGTGACCGGCTTCTTCGGCATGAACACCTCGAACCTGCCGCTTTCAGGCGGCGCGGGTGGTACGGAATATGCCGTCGGCTTCATCGTCGCCTCCATGCTGCTGGCATGGTGGCTGCTCAAGCGGGTCAACATTCTCTAAGGTCGAAACATGCACAAGCCGCCCGGCATAGGCCGGACGGCTTGTGATTGTTTTGCAATTCCGGACGGAAAACCGCTCAGCACTTTTCCTGGATTTGCTTTAGAAATACGGCGAGTAGCACTGGCGGCGCGGACCGTAGTTCGGCTGGAACGTGTTGTCGTAAGCACGGTAGGAGCGATAGCGCGACTCGCACCAATCAACGTGACGCGGATTGATGCCGACGCTCGGGGCCGGAGCCGGCGCATAGTAACGCGGCTGGCTGGCGATCGCGCCGCCGATAAGCGCGCCGGCGCCGAAGGCAGCCAGCGGGAACCAATAGCCGTCGTGATAGCGATAACCGTGACGGTAGCCTGAATAGCCGCGATAGCCTCCATACCAGCCACGACGATAGTAGCCGCCGTGACGCCATTGAACCTGTTCGACATTGCCGGGCGCCGCCTGGGTGGGCACGGTCTGACTGGCGATCGGTGCCATGGGCATCTGCATGGCGAAAGACGGTGTGAAGCTCGTCAGAGCGACGGCGGCCGTGACGGCGACGGTCGCGATTTTTGCACGGAAACCAAGCATTTTCATCTCCATTCCCTGGTTCGACTTGGTACTCAAGCCTATAGCGTTTCATGTCGGGAATGCTTCCCGAGCAAGGTTTCGCCGCCTGCTTCGTCGCATATCCGAGTAAACGACAAGAAACGCGGCAGCGCGTTATTTAGTTCCTCAAATCCCTACCAATTTAAGGAGTTATGCAGGGCTCCACGATGAATTTATAGTGATTGCATTCTTAACCCAAGATTAACCAGCAATCCTTACTATTATTTCATGAAGGGATACCGGAAGAGTAACCTCCTGATGTGCGGCTTGCTGACGATCCTGACCCTCATGGGGCCGGTCTCCAAGCCTTCGGCCGGCGAAAGCCAACCCTGGACCGATCCAAAAAATGTCCTCATCGTCGATGCTTACGAGCTGAACACCATCGACTGGAACGCGTTTCTGCAGGACAAACGGATCGCAGGCTTCATCTCCAAAGCCTCCGACGGATTGCCCGAAAGCTTCAGCTGCACCGGCGACCACGGCGGCGATACGGTGGCCCATTGCAGGACGATGTGGCGCAAATATGCTGTCAGCCGCGAGCTGTTCCAGACGCGGCGCATGCTGGCAAAGACGAATGGCCTATTATGGGGCGCCTATCATCTGGGGCGACCCGGCAATCCGATCGATCAAGCCAATCATTTTCTCGACTATGCCGATCCGCAGCCGGACGAGCTGATGGTGCTCGACATAGATGGCATGGACACGGCGCAATTCATGTCGCTGGAGGATGCCCAGATCTTCGTTGCCCACATCAAGGTCAGGACCGGGCGCTACCCCATTCTCTACATCAACCACAACACGGCGCGATACATCGCCGATCATCGGGACACCTATCCGCTGCTGTCGCGGCTCCCCTTGTGGTACGCGCGTTACAAGCCCGATGTGAAAGGCACTTTCCCGCTCGGCAACTGGGACAGCTATGCCATCTGGCAGTTCGCTTCTTCGGACAATTGCTCCGAAAAGAGCTGTCCCTATCGCGTGCCGGGCACGCTCACTGATATCGACGTCAATGTCGTGCCGATGACGCAAGTTCAGCTCGCGAAGGTCTGGCCGCAGGGCGATCTCCTGCCGGCCAAGCCGCTGCCCGCGCCCGATCTGATGATCGCACAGGCGCCGACATGCAACGGGCCGCGACAAACGCTGGTTTCGCTCATGGTCGACGTCGACCCAGTCGTCACGGCGTCAACGCCGCAATCGAAGCCGGTCGAGATCAACGAGCTGAACTACCAGGATTTTTAAAGCGCGCCGTAATCTTTCAGATTCGCCTTTCGCGCTTTGGGTCTTTGATTTTGCGCATGTCGTTACCGCAAAACCGCTGCGCAATTTTGCGCGACATGCTTTAGGCCTCGACCTGGACATCCGTCTTCGGACGGGAGCAGCAGGCGAGGATATAGCCCTCTTCGATCTCGTCATCGAGGATGCCGCCATTGTGGCTCATCTCGACTTCGCCCGAAAGCTTCATCACCCGGCATGTGCCGCAGAGCCCCGACTCACAGGCCGCGCCGATGCGAACGCCGGCGCCTCGCGCGGCCTGAAGCACGGTCTGCCCCGCCGCGCAAACGACATCCTTGCCGGCCATGGTGAAGCGGATCGTCGTTGCGGCCTCACCCGATGCATCGTCGGAAACCTCCGCAAGCGGCGTTGCCGCATTCGCCGGCTGGAAGCTCTCCTGATGGTAGCGCGACATGTCGAAGCCATGCGCCTCCAGCATGGAGCGCACGGCATCCATGAAGACTTCCGGGCCGCAGCAGAAGATGGTCCGATCCATGAAATCGGGCGCCAGCAGGCCGATCTTCGCCTTGTCGATGCGGCCCTTCAATCCGGACCAGAGATCGGTGCGGCCACAGCCCTCGACGATCAAGCCGAGATTGAGGTTCGGCATGAAACGGGCGAGATATTCGAGCTCGGACCGGAAGATGATGTCGGCCGGGCCGCGCGAGCAATTGACGAAGGTAATATCCGACAGCGGTGCGGTATCAGCCATGTAGCGCGTCATCGACATCATCGGCGTGATGCCGGAGCCGGCGGAGACGAACAGATATTTTTCGCCGGGATGACGGATATGGCTGAAATCGCCGAGCGGACCGAACGCCTTGATGCGCATGCCCGGCTTCAGGTTCTCGAACATCCAGCGGGTGCCGATGCTGTCCTTCTGTGCCTTCACCGTCACGGCGACCGAGAAGGGCCGCGATGGCGTCGACGACAGCGTATAGGTGCGCATGACCGGCTCCGGAGCCGTCGGCAGCTCCAGCGTCACGAACTGGCCCGGCAGATAGCGGAACCAGTTGTCCTTGTCGGACCGGAACGTGAAGGTCATCACGTCGGGCGCTTCGGGCGTTGCCGAGAGGCATTCGAGCAGATGCTGCCTGTCGCTCCAGGGCTGCATCTGGTCGAGGTGGCGGTGCGGAAGGGAGACGGTCATATTCATGCTCAGGCAACCGCCGACAGCTTGGCCTGGTCGCCTTGCAGCCGGTTGATCATGAACGTCGTGTACCATTCGACGAACTGCATGACGCCGCCTTCATGGATTTCCGAATAGGGGCCGGGCTCATAGGCCGGCGAGCGGATACCAAAGGCATTCTCCTCGACGATGCGGCGGTCCTGATCGTTGGTTTCGGTCCAGACGTGCGTCAGCTCCTCGAGATTGTAGTCGACGCCCTCGACGGCATCCTTGTGGACGAGCCACTTCGTGGTGACGGCGGTTTCGTCGGCGCTGATCGGCAGGACGCGGAAGGAAATCGCATGGTCGCCGAGGATGTGGTTCCACGTCGTCGGGTAATGGAACAGCAGCATCGTGCCGATGCCGTTGATCGTCACATCCGGCGAAAGCGGCCGCCTGACGGCGTTCTGGCCGGACATGGTGTAGCTCTCGGCCCCCTCGATCAGCGGCATGCGCGCGGCGCGGAACTGTCCATCCGGCGAGATCTTGAACTCGCTCGGCAGGCCGGCCGCTTCGCAGCGCTGCCAGTGTTCGGTGATGACGGGGTCGTTCATCGCGCCCTGCACGCCGGTCACGGTCGGCGCTTCCGGGAAAGTGCGGCAAAGTTCGGGATGATTGGCCGCGCAATGGTAGCATTCGCGGTTGTTTTCCCAGACGAGCTTCCAGTTCCCCTTCTCAATGATGGTGCTCTGGAAGGCAACCTTGGCTTCGCTGATGCGATGCGGTGCCATGTAAGGTTCGATCGCGGCGCGAACCGGCTTGAAATCCGGCGCGTTCTGCGCGAGGCAAATGAAGATGTAGCCGCCGACGCTTTCGCAATGAACCGGCTTCAGCGAATGCTGGCTCTTGTCGAAATCCTCGGCCATCTGGCGGGCAAAGAGCAGAGAGCCGTCGAGCTCGTAGGTCCACTGATGATAGGGGCAGACAAGCTTTGCCGAGGAGCCGCGCTCGGTCGTGCAGACGCGCGAGCCACGATGGCGACAGCTATTGTGAAAGGCGCGGATGACCTGATCGCGGCCGCGGACGATCACGACTGGATAGTCGCCGATCTGGACGGTGAAATAATTGCCCGCGCGCGGCACTTCGCAATCATGGCCGATAAACAGCCAGTCGCGATAGTAGATCGTCTCCATATCGAGCTTGAAGTAGTCCGGATCGGTATAGAACGGTTGCTCCAGGCTCAAACCTGTCCGGTGGTTCTTCAATTGCCGCAGAACTTTGCTGCCAATATCCATTTGCCTATCCTTCGCAGTACCAGGAAACGGGCGCAGGACATGCGTGGCTGGTTGAAGACAGCCCAAAGCAATGCCCCGACCGCCCGCCGCGGTCAGTAAACCATATGTGCCCAAGGCTGGTTTCCGGGCTCTGGAGCGGCCCTGTTTCCAGGGCCCCATGGCACCTTCCCAGGTCGATCGACCCAGTGGCTTTATTCGCCATGCCTTACTCCACTACCGTTGCGGGGGCAGCGCCGGATTTTGACCGGCTTCCCAATTCTCCGTCTCCCTAGCAGACGGCACCTTGAGATTGATTTCATCATATCCCTCGGCCCGATCGGCCGCTGTGCTGCAATGCGACATCGGCTTCGAAATTGACGACAGACGGAACCGGACGATGGGACGGTTGCCTGTCGTTACAATATGGAGAGACAATTCAATCTCTTAGGCGCTTGCATGGGAGATGGCCCGCGCATCGCATGCGCATTCCGCCAATGGCGCTTTATCTTGATTGCGACAGATCCGCGAACGGCTGATAATCAGGGGAATGATTGGGCGGCGGAGAGCGACGGCAGAGCCGCCATCGAGAGCCGTCGCTCCGGCGCGATTAAGCTCGGCTCAAGCTCCATGATCCATCATGACGCCCAGAGAGTTTTATAGCGAGATCCGGCATGGCCAAACTCAGATATTTCGACGCTGGGAAGCCCGCCGAGCCCGAACCGGCGCCAGCGGTATCGACGACGGGGTACAGCGAATTCCTGCGTACCGGCCGCATCAACCGCAACAGGCCGCATTGGCTGGCGGAAGAGCGGGAATACCTCAGCCATGAGCAGGTGGCCGAGCGCACGGCGCTGAAGCTGCGGGACGCCGGTGAAAAGACCCATGACCGGCTCAACAATTTCCACAAGTCCATCCGCTTTCCGAAACTCATTTTTCATCACACGCTGAAGGACACGCCGCATCTCGGCTATTGTCACGTTACCGCCGCGCGGACCCAGTTCGCACGATATGAGGAAGTGAACTGGGCCTTCTATATCGCCAACTTCTTTGCCCGAATCGGCCAGGAAGAAAACTTCTTCGAAGACATCAGCCTGAAATATTCGCGGATGTATTTCGCCGTTGCCATCCATCCGGACAGGCAAGCGGAAGATAAGAAGCTGACGATCAATCGCGACATTCGCGGCAACGGCGTGCTGTTCCACACTCACGATCCGCAGATCGCCATCCGCAATGTTCTCCTGCTCGGCGCGCGCAACGAGCAGCTTCGCGACATCATTCGCCAGCTTTGACGATTGATCCGAAAACTCGAAGAGCATAAGAACGGCCTGAACTGCAAGTAGGCAGGCCATGGCACGACACATAGATATTCTCGAACATCCGCAAACGGCGATAGAGGTTGCGACGGTAACGCTTGCCGAAGGGCTGCCGATCGGTCTGCCGACGGAGACGGTCTACGGTCTCGCCGCCGATGCCACCAATCCCACAGCCATTACCCGGATCTACGAGACGAAGGGGCGGCCGCGCTTCAACCCGCTGATCTGCCATATGAGCGATCTCGCCATGGCGGAACGCTACGCGGTCTTCGATCTCGTCTCGCGCAAGCTGGCGGAGGCCTTCTGGCCCGGCCCGCTGACGCTGGTTCTGCCGCTCAGACCCGATAGCGGTATCCATCCGCTGGCGACCGCCGGGCTCGACACGGTCGGCATCCGCGTGCCCCAGGGCTTTGCCGGCGAGCTGATCCGCGCCTTCGACAGGCCGCTTGCCGCGCCGAGCGCCAATACGTCGGGCAAGATCAGCGCCACCAGCGCAGATCATGTCGATGACGATCTCGGGGAGCGGATCACGCTCATCCTCGACGCCGGGGCCTCGATCGTTGGCGTAGAGTCGACCATCGTCAAGGTCGAGGACGGCGAGTTGCGCCTCCTGCGGCCCGGTGGCCTTGCGGCAAGCGAGATCGAGCGGGTGGCGGGCAAGCCGCTGAAGCGCAGGAAGAAGGCTTCGGCCGCCATTGAGGCACCCGGCATGCTTGCCTCGCATTACGCACCGGGGGCTGCCGTGCGGCTCGACGCGACGGATGTCTCCGCAAACGAGACGCTGATCCGCTTCGGGACGCCCGAGATTGCCGGCATCGATAAAGCCGTCGCCGTGCTGGACCTGAGCGCCACTGGCGACCTTTCGGAGGCCGCCGCAAACCTTTTCGACTTCATGAAGCGCGCCGATGCTACGGGTGCTGCGACCATTGCCTTTTCGCATATTCCCGACGAGGGCCTCGGCGAGGCCATCAACGATCGGCTGCGCCGTGCCGCCGCGCCCAGAGAATAAATCCGGTAAAGGACACGCCATGAGCAGCTCCGCCCCCTCTCCCGACCTCCTTGACCGCTTCGCCGCCATCGTCGGCGAAAAACATGCAGTGCGGGGCCCGGCGGAGATCGCACCGCATCTCGTTGAAAATCGAGGGCTCTATCACGGCGCTTCGCCCATGCTGCTAAAGCCCGGTTCGGTGGAGGAGGTCTCCGCTATCCTCAAGCTTGCCAGCGAGACCGGCGCGGCGATCGTTCCGCAGACCGGCAATACCGGCCTTGTCGGCGGCCAGACACCGCGCGACGGAGGCTCCGATATCATCCTGTCGCTGGAGCGCATGAACCGGGTGCGCGACATCGATCCGGTCGGCAATACGATTGTTGTCGATGGCGGCTGCATTCTTGCCGATGTCCACAAGGCGGTGGCGGAGCATGACCGCATGTTTCCGCTTTCGCTCGGCTCGGAAGGCTCCTGCCGCATCGCCGGCAATCTTTCCACCAATGCCGGCGGCACGGCCGTTCTTGCCTATGGCAATATGCGCCAGCTCTGCCTCGGCCTCGAAGTCGTGCTGCCGACGGGCGAAATCTGGAATGGATTGCGCCGGCTGAAGAAGGACAATACCGGCTATGATTTGCGCGATCTCTTCATCGGCGCCGAAGGCACGCTCGGCGTCATCACCGGCGCGGTGCTGAAGCTCTTTCCGCAACCGCTCGGACATCAGGTCGCCTTTGCCGGCCTGCAATCGGTCGATGACGCGCTGAGCTTGTTCAAGAACGCCTCCAGCCTGTGCGGCACGGCACTGACCGGCTTCGAGCTGATGCCGCGCATCGGCGTCGAATTCACCACACGGCATATTCCGGGGGTGCGCGATCCGCTGGAGACGGCTCATCCCTGGTATGTGCTGATCGATATCTCCACCTCGGATTCGACTGAGACGGCCGAGCGGATGATGACGACGCTGCTGGAAAAGGGCTACGAGGACGGCCTCATACAGGATGCGACCATCGCCAGCTCCGAGGCGCAGCAGAAGGCCATCTGGCACATGCGCGAGAGCATGTCCGACGCGCAGAAGCCGGAAGGCGGCTCGATCAAGCACGACGTTTCCGTGCCGGTGGCGCAGATCCCGCAATTCATGGCGGAAGCCGAAAAAGCCGTTGTCGCCGCCATGCCGGGCGCGCGCGTCTGCGCCTTCGGCCACATGGGCGATGGCAATATCCACTACAACATCTCGCAGCCTGTCGGCGCGGACAAGGCGGAGTTCATCGGTCGCTGGCGCGAGATCAACAAGATCGTGCATGGGCTGGTGCTACAGCACGGCGGTTCGATCTCCGCAGAGCACGGCATTGGCCAGCTGAAGCGCGACGAGCTGGCGACGATCCGCTCCGATATCGAGATGGACCTGATGCGCCGGATCAAGACGGCCTTCGACCCGGCCGGGATCATGAATCCCGGGAAAGTCCTCAAGGTCTGATCCTAGACGGTCACCACGACCCGCTCGGAAGCAAAGCAGCCGACCTGGCAGGAAATGACCGTGCCACCGGCATCGATGTCTTCGCCGGCATAGGCAAGCACGGGCGTCAGGCGCGATTGCTGCAGAAGCCGCGCCTCGGTTTCCGTGGGCATGCGCGCCGTGATGTCGGTGGAACGGCGCCAATAATCCGTCACGCCGTACTCCTTCAGCGCCGCCGTGAACGAGCCCATTGCGGCGAATTTCTCCGCGAGGCCGGGAAAGTGCTTTGCCGAGCAGCTGCGCATGACGACCGAGACGGGAAGCGCGTCGGCATAGGCGACCAGGCACATTTCCAGCACAGTATCGCCCGGCTGCAGGTTCAACCTCGCGGCAATATCGGCGGTTGCCGGAACTTCCCTTGCCGAAGGAACCTTGCGGGTGAGGTTTGCATCCGTCGCGGTGAGATCCTTGCTGAAGCGCACCTTGTTGCCCAGTTGGAAGCGGACAGGCATGTCGGCGCGGACATAGGCGCCGCTGCCGCGCGCCACGCGCAAGAGCCCCTCGCCCTCCAGCTCGGCAATCGCGCGCCGCATCGTCACCCTGGAGACGCCGAATTGTTCGGACAAAGCACGCTCGCTCGGCAGGCGGCTGCCCGGCGCATGCCGGCCCCCATCAATGGCGCGTCTGAGTTCGGCGGCAACAGTCGCCCAGCCTCCCACAGCTTTTGCACCTTCGTCCCGTTGATTTTTCTCATCCATCACAAATCTGTCACCTTGAAATTGGTATATACCAATTTATAAAGATCCAGATTGTTTATGGAAGGGTTCGGCATGGGCGACAAGCGCATATATGTGACCTCGGTCAGCAGCAGCGGCGTGCACGAGTTCAGCAAGCAGATCAGAGATCATATTCAACTGCTGACGGGGCTCGGCGTGGAAGGAGATGCGCATATGGGGGTGACGGTGAAGCACCGCTCCCGCGTCGCGGTCGATCCGACGCAGCCCAATCTGCGCCAGGTGCATATCATCCATGACGAGCTGTTCGACGAACTAGCCGAAAAGGGATTTTCCGTTGCGCCGGGCGACATGGGTGAGAATATCTCGACCAGAGGGATCGACCTGCTTTCCCTACCTCAAGGCACGCGCCTGCATATCGGCGAGGAAGCGATCGTCGAGGTGACCGGCTTACGCAATCCCTGCAAGCAGATCGACAACTTTCAGAAAGGCCTGCTGCATGCGGTGCTCGATAAGGATGCCGATGGCGGACTGGTTCGCAAGGCCGGCATCATGGGCATCGTCTCGCAGGGCGGCCGGGTGCGGCGCGACGATACGATCCGTGTCGAGCTGCCGCCGCTGCCGCACATCAAGCTTGAGCGGGTTTAATATCGAGATCAATCTGACGCCCTCCACCTGAGGAGAAGCCAGCTCTGAGTTTGCTGAGCGTCCGATACCCCCCTCTGTCCCTTTCGGGACATCCCCCCACAAGGGGGAGATTGTTGGGAGTATGTCGCACCACTTCACTAAGTCAGCGCATTTTGGTTTCTGCGGGCGAGACGTTTGTTTGAGGCAGGCATGTGCCGCTGGTCACCAATCTCCCCCCCCTGTGGGGGAGATGTCCCGAAAGGGACAGAGGGGGGTGCACACTCTCCGCGATTATCGCAGCCAATGTCATCCCCCAATTATACTAATCGAAATCGTCCTGACCCGAATTGCCGCCGCCATTGCGGTTGCCGGTGATGATCTCGCGCTTGCCGACATGGTTGGCGGGGCCGACCAGACCGTCCTTTTCCATCCGCTCGACGAGCGAGGCGGCGCGGTTGTAGCCGATGCCGAGGCGACGCTGGATGTAGGAGGTCGAACACTTCTTGTCGCGCATGACCACCTTGATCGCCTGCTCGTAAAGATCGTCGCCGTCTTCCGAGGCAATCGCGCCCTTATCGAAGACTGCGGTATCTTCTTCCTCGTCTTCTTCGTCCTCGTCGGCGGTGACGGTGTCGAGATATTCCGGACGGCCCTGCAGCTTCAGGTGAGCGACGACCTTCTCGACTTCCTCATCGGACACGAAAGGACCGTGAACGCGGGAGATGCGGCCGCCACCGGCCATATGCAGCATGTCGCCCTGGCCGAGGAGCTGTTCGGCACCCTGCTCGCCAAGAATGGTGCGGCTGTCGATCTTCGACGTGACCTGGAAGGAGATGCGCGTCGGGAAGTTCGCCTTGATGGTGCCAGTGATGACGTCGACCGAGGGACGCTGCGTTGCCATGATCAGGTGAATACCGGCGGCACGCGCCATCTGCGCCAGACGCTGGATCGCACCTTCGATCTCCTTGCCGGCGACCATCATCAGGTCGGCCATCTCGTCGACGATGACGACGATATAGGGCATCGGCGTCAGGTCCATTTCTTGGCTTTCCTCGATCGGGGCACCGGTACCCTTGTCGAAGCCGGTCTGGACCATGACGTGGATCGTCTCACCCTTTTCCTTGGCGGAGGCAACGCGGCTGTTGTAGCCGTCGATGTTGCGAACGCCGAGGCGCGACATCTTCTTGTAGCGATCCTCCATCTCGCGCACCGCCCATTTCAGCGCCATGACGGCCTTCTTGGGATCGGTGACGACGGGGGTCAGGAGGTGCGGGATGCCGTCATAGACGGAAAGTTCCAGCATCTTCGGATCGACCATGATGAGGCGGCACTGTTCCGGCGTCATGCGGTAGAGCAGCGACAGGATCATCGTGTTGATCGCGACCGACTTGCCCGAGCCGGTGGTGCCGGCAACCAGCAGATGCGGCATCTTCGCCAGCTCCGCGATGACGGGCTCGCCGCCGATGGTCTTGCCGAGGCCAAGCGCCAGCTTATAGCCGCTCTTCTCGAAATCGGGCGAATCGATCATCTCGCGGAAATAGACGGTCTCGCGGTTGACGTTCGGCAGTTCGATGCCGATGACGTTGCGGCCGGGAACGACGGCGACGCGAGCCGAAAGAGCCGACATCGAACGGGCGATATCGTCGGCGAGGTTGATGACGCGCGAGGATTTGACGCCTGGCGCCGGCTCAAACTCATAAAGGGTGACGACCGGGCCTGGACGGACATGGATGATCTCGCCCTTGACGCCGAAGTCCTCCAGCACGCTTTCCAGAAGGCCGGCATTCTGCTCCAGCGTTTCCTGCGTCATGATCACGCCGGAACGAACGGCAGGTTCCTGTAGCAGTTCGCGCGGCGGCAGCTCGTATTCGCCGTCAGCGGAGCGGGCGATCGGCCGCCATTCGGGCGGCGTCAGCGATGCGGGCCGGCGCGGCGAGATCCGCGATGGTGGTGCGTCGATCAAACGCTGAGCGGCGGCTTCGACCGCGGGGATCGTCGGCGCAGCCTTGGCGACCGGTTGGGCAGCAGCCGGCGCGGCGGCCTTGGTCGGCATCGGCGCCACGACCATGACAGGCGCGGGCCGGGTTTCAGCTTCGGCACCATAGACGGCGGTTACGAAAGCGGGCGGCACGAATGTTTCGGCCGGCTCCGCGACGGTCCGCGGCTCGGCCGCAGGTGCTTCGACGATGACGGGGTCCGCCTCGACGACCGGGGCCAGAACGGCGGCCTCAAGCGCGGCAAGCTCGTCCATGGCCGGCGTGCTCAGATCTGCCTCCAGTAAGCTGGAAGCGGTTCCGACGGGGGCAATCGTTTCGGCGACCGAAGACGGCACGACAATGGGTTGTGCCTCGACAGCGGCGGCCGGACGGCGGCACTCGACGACGCGGAACTTCGCAATGATCGATTCGGCATCGACTTCCGGCTTGGGCGGCATTGCCGGCTGCTTCGGCCCACCCTTGAGGGCAGAGACGAACTCACCGTCGAACGGCATCGCATCCCAGAAGGCGAAATCGGAAAGATGGACAAGACGCGACTCGACCACAGGCGCGGCTAGGGACTCGGGAACACTTGACTGTACAGGGGAAGCATCCAGCGCGATCGCGGGAGCTTTCGAAAATGCGGTAGCGATAACGGTCATCTCCAATGCGTCCGGCTCGGTTGCCGGAGAATTCTGAATTAGTGAGGGCATGTAGCCCCCGACCGCAAAAGGCATGTCCTCAAGCGGCGGCAGGTGGAACTCGTCCTGCCGCGCGGGCGGAACGACAATGGTTGCAGCCGGGGTTGCAGCCGCCTCGACGACCGGCGACTCCATCACGCGCATGGTAGCGTGCGCGGAGACCTGCGGCCTGACTTCGGCCTTCGGCTCGGCCGGCGGACGGCGGCTGATGATTTCGTTTTCGCGCGTGCGGGTGAAGCGCACGTTCGGACCCATCAGGAAGGCATTCTGCCAGCCGGGCGATGCGAGATCTTCCGCGGAGATTCCCTGCGGCAGAATGGCCATTTCCTGCTCGCTCGTAGCGGCGGCTGCCTGCAGCGCTTCCACGACCGGCGGCGGTGCGGCGGCGGTGCGCCGTCTCACCTCTTCGGCAAGGCGCTTTTCCTCGGCGCGGCGCTGTTCTTCAGCCTTGCGCTTGGCTTCGCGGGCGTTGCGAATCTTCTCTTCCAGAAACGCGCGGCGAGCGGCGATCTGCTCGGACCGGCGCGCCTCTTCGGCTGCCTGCTCCGGGTCGAGATCGCCCTCCGGCTGGACGCCTTGTGACGCATTGGAAACTGTCGTTCGGGAAAGACGCATGAGACCTGCAACCCAGTCATTGATATTGCCGTTGGCTTCCCAAATCGAATAGGGCAAGGATGGTTAATAAGTTCCTTCCTGCCGTTGTGGAAAGCAGCCATCCCGCCCCGGTCGAACGACCCCTGCGCATCCCGGTAAACCCCACGGAAACAAGCGCATGGCGGTCCTTTACCGGCGCGAAACCGCGACGAGGAGACAGGTTAAATTTTTTGCGGGAGCCTGCTATCGCGACGAGGACAGTTGCGCGATGGAAAGCAGCGTGTCGGCGCTGATGCCGGCGCTGGAAGAGGAGCCGGTGAGAATCGAAAGCGCCGGAGATGTCGAGGAGGTCGTATTGTTCTCGAGGTCGTACATCGCGGAGAATCGCTGCAGCAGCTTGTTGACCTTGTCGGGGTCCTGCAGGTCGGTAACGTCGACGAATTTGCTCAGCATCTTGGCCTGGGTATCGACATCCATGTTGGAGATCGAGCTCGGCAGATTGTAGGTCGTGGTGATGACCTCATAAAGCGCCGAATCGCCCATGATGTCATAGACCGAATTGATATCCGGCGCTTTGCGCTGGAAGTAGAGGGCCAGGCGCACGCCGGCATTGGTCTCGCCTTCCTGATCTTCCAGCGTCTGATGCAGGTAAAGATCGTTGGTTGCGGCGAGCGTGCCCTGGTTTTGCGCCGTGCCCAACTTACTGTCGGTCAGGTTTCCGTCGGTGTCGAAATTGAACGCTTCGACGATGCTCTTGAACTTGGCACCGTCATCCGTGTTGATGAAGCTCTTCGAATCGGACAGATCCGAAGCAAACGCCTTCTTCAACGTGGCCGTATCGACGGTCTTCGGATCGATGCCGTTGGCAGTCAGGATGAAATTGGTCAGTTTGCTGTCGGCCAGCAGATCCTTGAGGCTGGTGACCTTGACGATATTGGTCGCAAAATAGGTGCCGGCGTCCTTGGCGTCGCTGGTCGCCTTGGTCAGCTCGGCGCCCGTCAGACCGGCCGTGGTCCGGCTGGAATAATCGGAGATATAGCTGTTGACCTGCGTCTGCGACAGGGACTGGATCGGCGCCTTCAGATTGCCCTTGCTGTCGAAGTTGAAGGCCTTGGCAAGCTCGGTAAAGCGTGGATCCTTCAGCGAATTGACATAGCTCTTCGGATCGTAGGGGTCGCTTTCGAGGATCTTCGTCAGCTGGGACTTGGTGACTTCGTTCTCGCTGATCCCATAAGCCCGTAGCGCCATCTCGTAGAGTTCCGGCGCGCTGTCGTTGGTGGTATCGCTGTCGGCGGTGTTGCTCGTGAAGAAATCCTTGATGGTCTTCACGTCGGAGATGCGGTTCTTGTAATTGTTGACGGCATCCGTCGTCAGCGTCGACTGCGACGACTGGTAGCTGCTCATATAGGCCTTGGAGGCCGCGTCGATCTCATCCTGTGACTGCGCGGTTTGGCCGGAGGCGAGCGTGCCGTCCGATTGGAAATTGAACTGCGAAACGACATCAGTCAGGCCGAATATGGCGGCGGTCGACGGATCGCCGAAAGCATTCTTGAAGACGACCGCCGGCGTCGTCGGATCGATGTTGTAGGCCTGCCTGATGTAGTCGAAGAGGCGCGTATCAGAGGTCAGCTGGTCGACGGAGGTGATCGAACCGATGTGGTTCTTGTAGTAAAGGTCATTGTCGGCCGCACCGACGCTCGTGACGAACGAGGGCACGGTGGAATTATAGGCGCTCATCACATCGGCCTGCTGGCCGAGGGTCTGGGGGCCTCTCGGATAGTTTGCGGTATAGGCTGTCGTCGTGGCGCTGATCTGATCCGCGGTCTGCGCCTGCGAGCCGGAGGCGACTGTTCCATCGCTCTCAAAGTTGAACTTGGCCATGACATCCGTCAGCCCGTTCGAAGTCGCCGTACCCGCATCCTCGGCCGAAGCGTTGAACTGATCGGCCGTGATATAGGCGGGGATATCGAATGCCGTCTTGACGTATTGGAACAGCTGCGGATTGGACGTCAGCTGATCGACGGAGGTAATCTTGCCGATATTGGCCTCGTAATAGGCCGTATCGCTGTCCGCCGTCGATGTCTTGACCGTGCCGTCGGCATTGAAATTGAATTCCGCCACCAGGGCCTTGTCGGCGGCGCTGCCGTTCTGATTGACGTAGCTGTTGGGATCGCTGGGATCGCTCGTCAGCATCTGCTTCAGAATGGAGTTCGACGCATAGGTCGGGTCGATGCCATAGGCCTGCAGCACATAGTTGCGCAGGCGAGTGTTGCCGAGGAGATCATCGACCGTCTTAACGGAGCTGATATTCTGGCTGTAGTAGTTCGTTTCGGTCGCCGCGGCCGTCTCCTCATTCGTAAACGACTGCTGATAAAGGCCGATGAGATCGTCTTCCTGCGTGCTGGTCTGTGCCGTATTCGTGCTGCCCGTACCGAAATTGAACGCGGCCGCGAACTGCTTGTAGCGCGGATCGGTCAGCTTATTTGCGAAACTGCTGGAGTCGCTGAGGTCGCTGGTCAGCACCTGTTTCATAAAGGCCTTGGCATAGGTCATGTCCGAAAGCCCGTAGGCTTCCATGGCGTAACTGTATAGCTGATAGTCATTCAGGAAGTCATCGACATCGGTTACTTTGCCGATATTGGCGTTGTAATAGTCGATCAAACGCTTGTTTTGCGACTGTGATGCCACCTGGTTGAGCGAGGTCGCCATATCTCTGGTTGCGATCGTATAACCAAGATAAGTGGAAATCATCAGCAGGATCCCAATAGATCTCTAATAAAGGGGACGAATCTATTTGCCATTATTGCATACAAACCTTACCTGAGACTTACACAGGCTCGCCTTATGCGTGCACTATATTGGCGCGCTGCCCTGCCGTGTGTTCATCTTATGGAAACCCTGATGCATTCGATTTTGCTAACCATTTGAGGACGCAAAGTTTTCTTAACCTCGATTTTTAAGCTGTCTGGAAGGGACGGCGCCTAATCTGCCCAACAACGAGAGGACAAAAGTTCTCCGAGAGAAGACCGGAAAAACCGGCTCTCAGGTAAAGCAAGGGTAGAAAATCGATGACAAATACCGTCCTGAAGCCCGATTGGGCTGGAACCACACTGCGGCTCGATCCGGCGCGCTTCCCGCAACAGGTCAGCTATGCCATGCGCGGTGCCGTTGGTGATGTCACCATTACGATCGACGAGCGCGGCGCTGTGCTGCGCAAGATCCTGCCGTCCAGCGGCCTGCCGCTGTCCGTCGCCTTGCCGAAACGTGCCTTCAAGGGCGTCGCCGCCCGCGCCATCGACCATGGCGACGGCGAAGTCACCGTCACGCTGGAACTGCATCACTCCGATCCGGATCTCTGCATTCCCCTTCTCGTCGCCCACGACCTGAGCGACATCGCCGCCGACTGGCGTTCCTGGTCGGAAGCCTTCCGCATTCCGATGCTGATGATCGAAGCCGACGGCGTCGCCCGCCCGCTGGAAGAACATCTGGGCGGCGTCCGCTCGCAGGACAGCCAGCCGCGCCGCCGCCACTCCTATTTCGCCGATCGCCGCCCGCGCTTCCTCGTGCGCCGCACCACAGGCAAGCTCGGCGTCAAGATGAAGATCGAAGGCCGCGAGATCATCGCAAGGCGTTGAGCCGCATTCGCCGAAATCCGGCCATTCTGAAAGACCGGCTGTGGGACGAACAATCCCACGGCCGAAATCTTTTATGGTGTCAGCAAGATTTGCTGTCCGCTTCAGCTTGGAACAATTCCCTCACGGGATCAGAAACAGGAACGACAGGAAGAGACCGGCAAAGATGATCAGGCCGACCCGATTGTTCGATTTAAACAGGGCAAGGCATTGCTCGCCATCTTTGATGTCAAGCACGGCAATCTGGTAGGCGAACATGCCGCCGGCGACAAGCAGGCCGAGATAGGCAAGCCAGGTCGCTCCGGCCAGCGCAAAGGACGTCAGCATCAGAAGCAGCGCGGCACCATAAAGGCCGACCAGCCAGAGGCGCGTCCGATCGCCAAAAAGACGGGCCGTCGAGCGCACGCCGATCAGCTCGTCGTCTTCCTTGTCCTGGTGGGCGTAGATCGTGTCGTAACCGATCGTCCACAGGATGGAGGCGAGATAGAGCACGATCGGAGCAAGCGACAGGCTGCCGAAAAGGCCCGCCCAGCCCATCAGAGCACCCCAGGAAAAGGCAAGACCGAGGAAGAATTGCGGCCAGTCGGTGAAGCGCTTCGCAAAGGGATAGAACGCGACGATGCCGAGCGACAGCACGCCGAGAACGACGGCAAACCAATTGAACTGCAGCAGCACCAGCAGACCGACCAGGGCCTGCAGCGCGATGAAGGCCTTGGCCTGCGCGCGCGTCACACGGCCCGATGGCAGCGGACGCGAGCGCGTGCGCGCGACCGACATGTCGATCTCATGATCGACCAGATCATTGTAGGCGCAGCCGGCGCCACGCATGGCGACCGCGCCGATAAAATAGAGAACGAGGTGATAGATCACCACGAAGCCTGGCGAGCCGTGCCCCATGGCGACGGAAGCATTGGCCGCCAGCGCGACCGACCAGAAACACGGCCACATCAGAAGCTGCCAGCCGATCGGCCTGTCCCAGCGCGCAAGCTGGGCATAGGGCCACAGCCAGGGAGGCAGGACGCGATAGACCCAGTTGCCGGATGGCGCGTCAGCAACGCGCCCATTGATGTCGCCCGTGTTTTGCATAGGCGAGTAGTAGTGACATCCGGCGCCGGAGGTCAAGCGGCGGGGCGTTAGAGTCGGATGATTTTAGGTCGCAGCGACCTAAAATCTGAATCCGCCCTAAAATCAAAGAATTAGAGCATGATGTTGTCCGAAGACCGCTCAAACACCTTTCAGCATCATGCTCTGGCCCCGCCCATTTCTCAATGCGTCGTGAAATTGAACTTGTAGCTGGCCGAGACGCCGATCAGCAGCTGGTTGCGGTCGCCGCGCTCGCGCACGAGGCTGCTGTCGGCAGCCGGGCCGGTGAGCCGGGTATATTCCAGGAAGGTGCTGGTGGTCCAGTTTTCCGATGCCTTCCAGGTCAAGGCGCCGCCGACACCAACGGACTTCACCCCGCCGCCGGGATTGTAGCGGCCGAGGCCGGAAGCGGCGGATTCACGCGCGTCAACGCCGTAGTAGGTATTGAAATAGTCGTTGGTGGCCATCGTCATGCGCGGCCCGCCCGAGAGGCGCAGCTCCGGCGTAATATCGGTAAAGGCGTCGATGGCCGCATCGGCGACGAGGCCACTGTGGGAACGAATGCCCTGCCGCACTTCGATGCGGGCGCGCAGCCAATCGGTCGGATAGGCTTCAGCGAAACCACCGGCTTCGGCACCCCATTTCACCTTCTTCAGCCCCCTCAGTTCGCGCCCGTCGCTGCTGTCGCGGCTCGGCACGAACTTGCCGACGATACCGACACGAAAATCGTTGGTCTCGATCAGGGCGAAGGATGGATTGTCGTTGCGTGATGAAAAGCGCGGCCCGGGACCCTGCCGGCCGATCGAGACCAGCGGCGACCACTGCAGCTTGTTGTGCCTGCCGCCTTCGAATTTCGGCGCGGAGAAACCGGCCGCACCGACGCTTAGGTACCAATCACCCGACCAGAAATGCTGACCATCGGCGGCGGAGGCGGCACCGGCACAGGCAACGGACAGGCCAAAAACGAAAAGAAAACGCGACTTTGCAAACACACTGCAACTCCATGATACGCAATACAAAGGGCTATGAACGCAGCCCTAGAGTTGCCGCAAAATATTCGGATCGCGTTACCGCTCTCTTAACCACAAGACGCTGAATTCGATGAAAAGAACCAAATTCAGGTTGTGTGGGCGGTGGCATCGGGCATGCGGTGATCTGTCGCGGTGATTTAATTGCCGCATGAGTTACTCAATCACAGGTAACGGTCGGCATTTCCTTTGTCGCCCGCCATTTTGCAGCCCCCCTCGATTTTCAAAGAAGAGCAACGAATGAAGACCGTATCTCTGATTTCCTTAGGTCTGTTTCTCAGCGCTACCATGGCGTTTTCCGGCTGCGTCAGCGCCCCGATCGGCGGGGCAAAACAAAGCCAGTTTTCCCGCCAAATCGCGCCGGGCAAGAAGACGAAGATTACAAGCGCTTCTCTTGTGAAGCAGGACCGCACGTTTGCAGGGTTTCCCTATACGGGTGTCGTCAAGGCGCCTGCCCATGGCAAGATTGAGGTCGAGCACGGCCCGGTCGCAGCAAAGTTTCCGAAAGACAGCAACGCCTACCTGTGCTCGGGCAAGGCGGTTCAGGGAAACATTGTCTACTACACGCCGAACCCAGGTTTCTCGGGCACAGATCAATTCACCATGCGACTCACGGGACTGAATACCGACGGCACCGTGCAGGACGGCACGTTCATCGTCCATGTCGGCAAATAACGACCTTGCGGCTTGACGGAGCAAGACCAGAAACGCCGGATCATGGGCTTCCATGGCCCGGCGTTATGTCGACGGTCAGAACGTCACCTTCTCCAGAGGCGCGCGCGCTGCCTCGAATTCCTTCAGTTTCGCCTCGCGTTCCCAGATGTAATTGCGATTGTCCGGGACGGCGAACTGGTTCTTGGCGATCTGGATCTGCATGATGAACAACTCATCCCAGCGGAAGCCCATTTCGGAGCCGGCCAGATAGAACTCCCACATGCGGAAGAACTTCTCGTCGTAGAGCGCGACGGCATCGGCCTTGCGCGCCACGAAGCGATTGCGCCAGTGCCGCAGCGTGTAGGCATAATGCATCGGCAAGGTTTCGACGTCCCTCGTCAGCAGGCCAGCCTTCTCCAGCGGCGGCGTGGTCTCGCCGATCGACGGGATGTAGCCGCCCGGGAAGATATATTTTTCGATGAAGGCGTTGGTGGCATAGCTCGGCTTCGGACGCGCGATCGAATGCAGCAGCATGACGCCGTTGTCATCCAGAAGTTCCGAAACCTTGCGGAAGTACTTGCCGTAATCACCGATGCCGACATGCTCGAACATGCCGACGGAGACGATGCGGTCGAACTTCCGGCCGGTCATATAGCGATAGTCCTGCAGCTCGAAGCGGACGCGATCGGAGAGGCCACGCTTGGCCGCGCGATCACGCGATACTTTCAGCTGCTCTTCGCTGAGCGTAATGCCTGTCACATCGAGGCCGGGATAGGCCTCGGCAAGATACATGGCCATGCCGCCCCAACCGGAGCCGATCTCCAGCACCTTCTGGCCGGGTTCGACCAGCAGCTTCGCCGCGATATGGCGCTTCTTGGCCACTTGCGCTTCGTAGAGGCTGATGCCGGGCGGATTGAAATAGGCGCAGGAATATTGCCAGTCCTCATCGAGGAAGAGATCGAACAACTTCGCCGACAGATCATAGTGATGCGCAACATTATACTTGTTGCGGTTGACCGGCGAGCGGCTCTTGATCTGCTGCAAGGCGATGCGGCCGAGCAGCAACGCCGCCATGCGGAAATCGAAAATCTCGTTGGTGGTATTCTGCTTCACCAGCGAGAGGAATTCGTAGATATCCCCCTGCTCGAGGATGAAGCGGCCCTCCATATACATTTCACCGAGCTTGAGCGTCGGATCGCGCGCGACGGCATCTTCCGCCTGCTGATCGGCAAAACGAACGGCCACCGTCTCGCCGGTTCCGTCGCCGACCATATGGGTCTCGCCGGATGCAAGCGTAAGCCTGAGTGAACCTTTACGGATGAGTTTCTTGACGAGAGAAAAAAGTGCCGACGCCATGGACGCCTCGAATGTTATGACATGACATTAAGGCAAACTTTAACGCCTCACAGCATTGTGGCAAGCTTACCTTTTCACAGTCATTGGCACTCTGGCAACAACTCTGCCAGAGTGTGACATTCTTGCACAGAGTTCCGCTAAGTCCTTATTTTCGTTTAAGGGCATCGGCCAAAGCGGCTCCGAAACTACCCTGTTGTTCGGCCTTCGGACGGGTATCCCCCCTGACGCCAGCGTTGCGTGCGCTAGCCTGCTCGCGCGACTCACGCCCGGACGAAGCCGCCACAGTGCCGCCATCTTTGCGCATGGAGAGGCCGATTCGCTTGCGTTTCACGTCGACTTCCACAACCGTGACCTTGACGACATCGCCCGCCTTTACGACTTCGTGCGGATCCTTGATGAAACGGTCCGCCAGCTGCGAGACATGCACCAAACCGTCCTGATGGACACCAATATCGACGAAGGCGCCGAAGGCGGCGACGTTGGTCACGGTGCCTTCCAGCAGCATTCCAGGCTTGAGGTCGCCGATCTCGTTGACGCCTTCCGCAAAGGTTGCGGTCTTGAAGCTCGGACGTGGATCCCGGCCCGGCTTTTCCAGTTCGGAGATGATGTCGCGCACGGTCGGCAGGCCGAACTTATCGTCAATGAACTGCCTGGGATCGACTGCCTTCAGCATCGCCATATCACCCATCAGCGTGCGCAGGTCACGCCCGCAGGCGGCAACGATCTTCTTGGCGACGCCATAGGCTTCGGGATGCACGGAGGAAGCATCGAGCGGCTCCTTGCCGTTGGGAATGCGCAGGAAGCCGGCGCATTGTTCGAAGGTGCGCTGGCCGAGGCGCGCGACCTTCAAGAGATCACGCCGCGTCTCGAAAGGACCCTCGCCGTCACGATGCTTGACGATGGCATCGGCGATCGACGGGCCAAGGCCCGAGACGCGGGAAAGCAGCGGCGCCGAAGCCGTGTTCAGATCGACGCCGACGGCATTCACCGCATCCTCGACCACCGCATCCAGCGAACGTGACAGCTTCTGCTGGTCGACATCGTGCTGATACTGGCCGACGCCGATCGATTTCGGCTCGATCTTTACCAGTTCCGCCAGCGGATCCTGCAGGCGGCGAGCAATCGAGACGGCGCCGCGCAGCGAGACGTCGAGGCCGGGGAACTCCAGCGCCGCCGTTTCCGAGGCGGAATAGACCGATGCGCCGGCCTCTGAAACGATGACCTTGGTCGGCTTCGGCGCCGGCAGTTCGGCCAGCATGTCGGCCACAAGCTTCTCGGTTTCACGGCTGCCGGTGCCGTTGCCGATCGCGATCAGCTCGACCTTGTGCTTGCGGGTGAGCGAGGCAAGCGTGGCCTGTGTGCCGCGCACGTCGTTCTTCGGCGGAAAGGGATAGACGGTAGTCGTTTCCAGGAGCTTGCCCGTGCCGTCAACCACGGCAACCTTGACGCCGGTGCGGATGCCGGGATCGAGACCCATGGTGGCGCGCGAGCCGGCGGGGGCTGCCAGCAGTAAATCCTTCAGATTGCGAGCGAAGACATGGATCGCCTCCTCCTCCGCCCTCTCCCGCAACTCGCGCATCAGGTCGAGCGACAGCGACATCGAAAGCTTCACGCGCCAGGTCCAGCTCGCGACTTCCGTCAGCCAGCGGTCGCCGGGCCGGCTTGCGCCGATATCATAGGCCGAGATGACCATACGCTCGACCGGCTTATTGGGCGACACGGCATCGGTATCGACTTCGATGTTCAGCGTCAGAATTTCTTCGTTCCAGCCGCGCAGCATGGCGAGCGCACGATGGCCAGGAGCTGTCGCCCAGCGTTCCTGATGGGCAAAATAATCCGAGAACTTGGCGCCGGCTTCCTGCTTGCCGTCGACGACGGCGGCCTTCAGGGTGGCATTGGTCTTCATGTAATTGCGCAGCTTGCCGAGCAGATCGGCATTTTCGGCAATGCCTTCGGCGATGATATCGCGCGCGCCTTCCAACGCCGTCTTCACGTCGGGCACATCGGCCGTGATGAAACCTTCGGCCAGAGCGGAAGGCTCCTTCGAACGATCGGCAAGGATGGTATCAGCCAACGGGCCGAGGCCACGCTCTCTCGCAATCTCGGCGCGCGTGCGGCGCTTCGGCTTGTAAGGCAGATAGAGGTCTTCCAGCTCGGACTTGGTGGCAACGGTGGCGATCTTGCCCATCAGCTCATCGGTCATCTTGCCCTGGCCGGTGATGGATTCGATGATGGCGGCGCGGCGCGCTTCCAGCTCGCGCAGGTAGACAAGGCGCTCCGATAGCGTCCGAAGCTGCGTATCATCCAGGCCACCGGTCACTTCCTTGCGATAGCGGGCAATGAACGGCACGGTCGCGCCTTTATCGAGAAGCTCGATCGCAGACTTGGCCTGATCCGGGCGTGAATTGATCTCGGCGGCGATGGTTGCGGCAAGGGAACGGATATCGGCGGCCATGTGTCTCTCTGAACTGGACAATCGTTAGGGGACCATAAGCATGATCCCGCGGACATAAGAAGCGGTTTCGGCACGGAATACGCCAATCCGGGCATGGAGATGGCGTGAACCTGAAGCCGCTTCCGCTTTAACGGGATAAAAAGGCATGGCAATGTTGCCGGCCCTGCCTCCACAGGATTTGACGCTTGACCTTTGGCCCAACCCCGCTTAACCGCGCAAAAGGATACAACGAGAGGGCAAGCCATGAGAGTTCTGTTGATCGGATCGGGCGGACGCGAGCATGCGCTGGCCTGGAAACTGGCGCAATCGCCAGACATGACCGAATTCTACGCGGCTCCGGGCAATCCCGGCATTGCCGAGCACGCGACGCTCGCCGCGCTCGATATCGACAACCATGATGCCGTTGTTACTTTCTGCAAGGACAAGGCCATCGACTTCGTCGTGGTTGGCCCCGAAGCGCCGCTGGTCGCCGGCATTGCCGACAAATTGCGCGCCGCCGGCATTGTCGTCTTCGGTCCTTCCGCAGCCGCAGCCCAACTCGAAGGATCCAAGGGGTTCACCAAGGATATCTGCGCCCGCTATAATATTCCGACGGGAGCATACCAGCGTTTCAACAATGCACCGAAGGCGAAGGCCTATGTTCGCGCTGAGGGCGCTCCGATCGTCGTGAAGGCGGACGGCCTTGCCGCGGGCAAGGGCGTCACCGTTGCGATGACGATCGACGAGGCGCTTGCGGCGATCGACGATTGCTTCGAGGGTGCCTTCGGCGAGGCCGGCGCCGAAGTGGTGATCGAAGCCTATCTGGATGGCGAGGAGGCGAGCTTCTTCTGCCTTTGCGACGGCAAGCATGCGCTGGCGCTTGCGACAGCGCAGGACCACAAGCGCGTCGGCGACGGCGATACCGGCCCGAATACCGGCGGCATGGGCGCCTATTCCCCCGCCCCCGTCATGACGCCCGAAATGATCGAGCGCACGATGAAGGAGATCATCGAGCCGACGATGCGCGGCATGGCGGAAAGCGGCCATCCCTTCAGCGGTGTCTTCTTCGCCGGACTGATGATCACCGCCAAGGGTCCCGAGCTCATCGAATATAATGTCCGTTTCGGCGATCCCGAATGCCAGGTACTGATGATGCGGCTGAAGAGCGATCTGCTGCCGTTGCTCTTTGCCTGCGCCAACGGCACGCTGGATCAGGTGGCGGCCGAATGGAGCGACGACCCGGCGTTGACCGTCGTCATGGCCTCGAAGGGCTATCCCGGCACCTATGCCAAGAACACGCCGATCGCGGCGCTGCCGGCCGACGGCGAAGGTGCGAAGGTGTTTCATGCCGGCACAGGCCTGAAGGACGGCGCGCTGGTCGCAACCGGTGGCCGCGTGCTGAACATCACCGCGACGGGCAAGACGGTGGGCGAAGCAAAAAGACGCGCCTATGCCCTTGCCGGCGAGGTGAAATGGGAGAACGGCTTCTACCGCAGCGATATCGGCTGGCGTGCCGTCGAGCGCGAGACGTAAATATCTCTGCGCTTCTGCGGGCGCGGGTCCATTAAATGTTTACCTAATCTCCTGACGGGATGGAAATAAAGGCACGCTAAAGTCTTCGTCACTATAGGCGGAGTTGTTGTTATGCGTTCCTTCTTTCTGACCTTGGCATGCGTTCTGGCCAGCGGCCCCGCCATGGCCTCCTCCATCCAGTCTATCGATGGCACGATGCAGAGCGGCGACAGCAGCATCGTCGACAAGAGCTGCGCCAACTGCCCTCCCCTCAAGCCGAAAGTGGCTGAAAAGGAATATACAGTGCCGACATTGACGCCGGGCACGCAATCGATCGTGGTCCGCAGCGTTGACGGCGAAAAGAAGGTCGTGCGGACAGAGGCCTGGATGGGCGGATCCCCCGTCATGTTCGTCAGCAAGCCGACACCGGAAGCCTTGGCCGCCAGCAGTGAGCCGGTCGATGGGATCGACCTGGCGGTAAAGACCGCAGCCCTGCCTGGTATCACGGCGGTTCCCAAATCCCTCGATCTCTCCGGCTTCCAGCTGCGCCAATAGCTGCCGGGCCATCCGTTGCCACGGCATTCGCCGATCATTGCTCAGCCGAAGGAGCAACGGCTCGCAACACACCTATGATATACATTAGAAATATTTTGTTTTTCTAAATTACAAAGAAATGAATATGGATTAACTGAAGTTATTCGTAAGCCTGCATAAGTATTATTGGCAGCAAGGCGGCATATCTCCAGTTTCAGCCTGCGAAAAATACAACCATCCCCCTAAAATTAAAGATTTTTTAGACATAAACGGCGATTTTACTGATCACCGGACAGCAGCATGTCATTCGAGCGGCGGCAAGCGTATTGAGATTCTCTCAGGCGATCGCACAGGCGGTAGGATACCGCACCGGTATTCACCTACCTGTGAGAGGCACCATGAAGAATCTCAAGATTGCGCATCAATTATTTGCCCTGCTCGGCGTCCTGATGGCCGCCTTCGCCGTGGCCACCTATTTTCAGATCCGGTCGCAGGCCGATTCCATCTATGACGACCGCTTCGACATGCTGCGCACGCAGGTCGAATCCGGCATTTCCGTTTTGAACCAATACTATCAGCGCGAAAAAGCCGGCGAGATGACGCATGAGGCCGCCCAGGCCGAGGCCTTCAAGGTATTGTCGCATGTCAGCTTCGCGCCATCAGGCTATTTCTTCGGCTTCGACTATAATGTGGTGCAGCGCATTCACCCGAGCCCGGTCAATATCGGCAAGGACATGTCCGGCCAAGTCGACAAGAACGGCACGCATTTCAGCAAGGAAATGGTGGAGAAGGCCATCAAGGGCGGTGGCCGCACGATCTACTACTGGAACAAGCCTGGCCGTCCCAACAGCGATTTCTTCCTGAAGGGCAGCTACTCGGCCGCTTTCGAGCCTTGGCAAATCGTTCTTGGTTGCGGCGTCTACATGGACGACCTCGATGCGCAGATCAATGCGACGATGTGGCGTGCCCTGCTCATCTGCGGCCTCGTCTTCGTCATCGGCATCGGTGCAGCCCTCTACTTCATCCGCGGCATCACAAAGCCGCTCGCCGAGGTCCATACCGCGCTGAAGGCAGTCGCCGATGAAGACGTGAAGATGGCCATCCCCCATGCCGAAATGCGCAACGAAATCGGCCTGATGGCCAAGGCGACCCAGGCGCTGCAGGAAAAGATCCGCGAGCGCCACATGCTGGCCGATCGTCAGGCCGCGCAGGAACTCGAGATCAGCAACGAGCGCGAACAGAACCTGCGCCAGCAGCAGGACGAGGCCCACGAACAGGCGCGTGTCGTCTCGGTCATCGGCCGGGCACTTGAAGATCTCGCCCAGGGGAACCTGACGATACGCTGCGGCGATCTCGGCGCCAGCTATGCCGGCCTTCGCAGCAACTTCAACGAGGCGCTGTCGCATCTGGAAGCCGCGATGGGACGCGTCAATGCCAAGGGCAACGACATCGGCCTCAGCAAGGAAGAAATCCGTCGCGCTTCCAACGAACTATCTCAGCGCACCGAGCGCCAGGCTGCCAGCCTGGAAGAGACTTCGGCAGCGCTCGACGAGCTCACCGTTGCCGTCCGCCAGACAGCGGAAGGCGCTGATGAGGCCAGCAAGCGCGTTCATGCCGTCAGCGCCGAAGCATCGCGCAGCGATGCCGTGGTTGCCCAGGCAATCGAAGCGATGAGCGGTATCGAGAAGTCTTCGTCCGAGATCGGCAAGATCATCGGCGTGATCGACGAGATCGCCTTCCAGACCAACCTGCTGGCCCTCAACGCCGGCGTCGAGGCGGCCCGCGCCGGCGAATCCGGCAAGGGTTTCGCCGTCGTCGCCCAGGAAGTGCGGGAGCTCGCCCAGCGCTCCGCGGCAGCCGCCAAGGAGATCAAGGACCAGATCGCCCGCTCTTCCGGTCAGGTCGATCAGGGTGTGCGCCTCGTCGGCGAGGCCGGCGAAGCGCTGAAGCGCATCTCCGACCAGATCAAGGCTGCCAACGAAATCGTCTCGAAGATCGCCCACAGCGCCTCCGAGCAGGATACGACGCTGCGCTCGATCTCGTCTTCGATGAACCAGCTCGACGCGGCCACGCAGCAGAACGCCGCCATGGCCGAAGAGACCACAGCATCGGCCGAAACGCTCGCCGCCGATACGGAAGATCTTCTCGCCCTCATCCGCGGCTTCCGCGTCAACGAAGGTCGCTCCACTATGGATCACCGCCGCGCCGCTTGAGCCTTACAGGTCAGAAAATGAGAACCGCCGGGCTTGCGTCCGGCGGTTTTATTTTGAGCTGCGATTGTTGCTTCAGTCTGCGGCTTTCAGCCGCTCGACCAGTTTCTCTATCTCGCGATCGGAATAGACCTCGATACCGGCCTGCTTGAGCAGCGCCGCCGTGACGCCCCGGCCGCTCTGCCGGCCGCCGGAAAATGTGCCGTCATAGATGAAGCCGGAGCCGCAGGATGGGCTGCCGTCAATCAGGAGGGCATAATGGCAGCCGCTTTCTCGTGCAAGCGCCAGGGCATTTTCCGCCGCCTGACGGAATTCCTGCGTGACATCGCCGCCGGTAATCTCCAACACACGCGCAGTGCCGGCGAGTACATCTTCGCCGGTTCCGCCGCCTGCAATCTCGGCCGGCGGCCTTGGAACCGCCATGCCCGCGGACATTTCCGGACAGATCGTGACCAACAGCCCCTCCTCGCGCCAGCGATCGATCGCTGGATGCACGAGTGGCTTGGAGCGGCCGTCGTAGCGGACGGCGTGGCCCATGAGGCAGGCGCTGACGAGGATCTTTCCGGTCATCGCGCCCCCACGCCTTATCCCGCAATCTTCGAGAAGTCGGCGACCGTGCCGGTTGCTTCGCGGATCATGCGCAGCAGCGCCAGGCGATTGGCGCGGATGGCGGCGTCTTCGTCATTGACGAGCACGGCTTCGAAGAAACGGTCGACGGGTGCGCGCAGCTTGGAAAGGGCTGCCATGGCCGAGCGGAAATCTTCCTTGGCAATCGCATCGGAAGCCTCGGCGGAGGCAGACTTGACGGCGGCAAAGAGATCCTTTTCCGCATCGAGCTTCAGCAAGGCTTCCGAAACGCCGTCGGCAACGACCGTGCCCTTCTTCTCCTCGGCTGCCAGAAGCTGCGTGGCGCGCTTGGTGCCGGCCAGCAGGTTCTTGCCGTCCTCTGACGTGATGAAGGCCGTCAGCGCCTCGACGCGGCGGGCGACCATCAAGAGATCGTCGGCCTCCGGCGTCAGCACGGCGTCGATCAGGTCATGGCGGGCGCCGAGATCGCGCAGATAGACCTTGAGGCGATCATGGAAGAAGACGAGCAGATCGACATCCCTCGTGGTCGCGAGCAGCGGCAGGCGCACGCCACGCTCCAAGAGGATGCGGACGACACCGAGGGCGGCGCGGCGCAGCGCATAAGGGTCCTTCGAGCCTGTGGGCTTCTCGTCGATCGCCCAGAAGCCGACGAGCGTATCCAGCTTGTCGGCAAGCGCGACCGTGATCGCGACCTTGTCCTCGGGGACGCGGTCGGAAGGACCTTGCGGCTTGTAATGATCTTCGATCGCAGTAGCGACCGAGGCATCCTCGCCTTGCAGCGACGCGTATTTGCGGCCCATGAGACCCTGCAGCTCGGGGAATTCGCCGACAGCTTCGGTGCGCAGGTCGGCCTTGGCGAGCACGACGGCGCGGTCGACTAGAGCGGTATCGGCGCCGGTAATCCTGGCGAGTTCAGCGGCCAGCGCGCGGATGCGGGCAACACGCTCGCCCTGGCTGCCGAGCTTGGCGTGGAAAGTGACATCAAGCGCGTCAAGCTTTGCCATGCGCTGATCGAGCGGCTTCTTCAGATCGAGGCCGAATTTCGCGGCCGAGGCTTCCAGCGTTTCGAGATCGGGCAGATCGCCCTGGTCGCGCTTCCAGAAATGCAGCGCGTCGGACAGACGGGCGCGCACGACCTTGCCGTTGCCATGGATGATTTCCTTGCCGCCATCCGTCGCCTGGATATTGGCGATGAGAATGAAACGGTTGGATAGCGTCTCGCCGGCCTGCTGGCGCGTGACGAAACACTTCTGGTTGGTCTTGATGGTCAGGCGGATGATTTCCGACGGGATCGACAGATAGTCTTCCTCGAAGGAGCCCATCAGCACCTGCGGCCATTCGACGAGGCCGGATACTTCTTCCAGCAGGCTCTCGTCTTCCACCAGTTCGAGGCCGTTGGCGAAAGCGACGTCGCGGGCATCATGCAGGATGATATCCTTGCGGCGCTCGGCATCGAGAACGACCTTGGCCTTTTCCAGACTCGAGACATAGTCCTCAAAACGCTTGACCGTGATCGCATCGGGCGCATGGAAGCGATGGCCGTAGGTCACGTTCGAGGCGACGATGCCATCGATTTCGAAGGGGATGACTGCGGTTTCTTCATGCTCGGTGCCGAAGGTGCAGACGATCGACTGAAGCGGGCGCACCCAGCGCAGCGAGCCGGGTTTGGCCGATGCCTTGCCCCAGCGCATGGATTTCGGCCAGGGGAAGTTGCGGATGATATCGGGCATGACCGCAGCGACGATTTCCTCCGCGGCACGGCCGGGCTTGGAAATGATCGCGACGTAGAAATCGCCTTTCTTCGGATCGCTCTGCACCTGAGCCTCGGAAATCGAAGAAAGCCCGGCGCCGCGCAGGAAGCCTTCGATCGCCTTCTCGTTGGCATCGGTGCGCGGCCCCTTGCGCTCCTCGCGCACATCGGCCGAGCGCGCCGTCAAGCCGCGAATATCGAGCGTCAGCCGCCGCGGCGTCCAATATTCCCTCGCTCCCTCATAGGAAAGACCTGCTTCGATGAGGGCATCGGTCACCAGCTTCTTCAGATCGCCGGCGGCCTTGCGCTGCATGCGGGCGGGAATTTCCTCGGAGCGGAGTTCGAGAAGGAGATCGGGCATGTCAAGGTTCCTCACCCTCCCCTTGAAAGAGAGGGTCGGCACGGCGTGCCGGAGTGGGGTGAAAACGGTCGGCCTCTGCTAGCAAAATTTGCCGCTGCTGCACAATGGCAAATATCGTATCCAGAACAGCCTCGACCTTCATCCATGACCTCGGCATTCCAGAATCAGAGGACATGATAACCTTGGCGCTCAAGAAAGGCCGTTCTCCCGGCATCGTAACGCCTTGCCGTGTCCTGCCCATGCTGGCTGCCGTCAAGCTCGATGATCAGGCCGATCTGATGACAGGCGAAATCAGCGAAGTTGAACCGTTGGGACGAACACCTCCCCCCTCAAGGGAAGGGTGTCTGTTCACCATCCGCCACCACCGCCGCCACCGCCACCTCCACCGGAGGAACCGCCACCGCCGCCTCCCCCGTCGCCAAAGGCCGAGGAGGAGCTGGAGACGGGTGCGGGAATGGTCGAGGCGATGGTGGACGCCATGGAGGAGGAGAAGTCACCGATCGTTCCGCCGATATTGCCCGGGTTGAAGTTGCCGGAATACCAGACCGGCGCATAGGCGGCCGCCGCGGCCGCACCCGCAGCGGTGGCAAGCCAGGTCTCGAAAGCGCTGGACCACGGCTTTTCGACGCCGAGCGCGACTGCATAGGGCAGCAGCTTTTCGAAATGCTGCGGCGACATCTGCGGCGCGCCCTGCATGTTCATCCGGTCGCGCTCAGCCAGCGTCAGATATTGCCTGAGACCGGCGATGCCATCCATCATCTTGCGCCCGAGCGGCGTCGGCGCGCCCATCAGGAAATAGAAGACGACGTTCAGCGCGAAAATGCCGACAATGCCGGCCGTCAGCGGCAACAGGCCCGCTTCCCAGAGCGGCACGACCGCCGCGGCAAAACCACTGACGGCAATCGATACAAAGACGAAGCCGAAAAAGGCGAAGATCAAGACCGAAAGGATGCGCTGGGCGAGACCGGCGTCGTGGCGGCGGAATCTCCGTCCGATGATGCTGGTAAAGATCGTCACGAAGATCGACAGGAAGCCGGGCATGATGATGAGCGGCAGGGCATTCTCATGCAGTCGCCCGAAGATGACGATGGAGGCCAGAATGAGAATCGACAGCGCAATGCCGACAATGACATAGAGCGAATTGGCCTTGTAATATTCGTCGCGATGATCGCGCTCGATCGCGCTGCGGAACTTGGAGCCGAGCCGCTGCACCGCCTCGCCGTTTTCCTTGTCGATGACCAGCGGTGAGAACGGCCCGACGGCCTGCATAAGCACCTTGTCGCCGCCGCTGAGACCGCTGCCTGCCTTGCCCGTGGGGCGAATGACAACTTTTCCCTTCAGGTCGTCGAGAATGACATAGCCGCGCACCGCAAGATCGATCGCCGTCGCCGAGAATGCCGTCCAGCGGGAACTGGCGAAGCCCTTGTTGTCGATATAATTGACCAGCGCCGGCGAGATGCCTTCAGGCGGATCCCAGCGTGGAACCATGACGCCGGGCGCAGGATCGCGGCCCACCCTGATCCAGCTGCGCATATAATAGGCAAACAGCAGGATCAGCCCGCCGATGGCGATGGTCGAGTCGAGATGATCCCGAAGGAACCAGCCCCATTGCTGGCTGGCGCTCGGCGGCGCGATCGCCCCCTTCGCCAGCTTGACGGCGATCGTCAGGCCTTCGGCCATGGCGAGTGGCCTGGTCGTGACGAAAGTGACCGTATTGCCCTGTGCGCTGGCGCTTGCGTTCTTGCCGCTGGCGCCCAGCGGCCCGGTGAAGAAGGCAAGCTGCTGAGGCTCGACGCCATCTGGCAATGTAACGGTCGCCTTGGCATTGACGATCGGGAACAGCCAGCCATTGCCGGTGACGTTCCAATAAAGCTCGTCGTGATCGCCGAAATAGCGCATCTGACGATTAGTGTCGTAGGTGATGCGGAACGTATGCGGGCCTGGATTGAGACTTCGATCGGCCTTGCCGATGTAAATGCGCTCGCCGCCCTTGATGCGCTCGCTGTGCCAATCCTCCGGCTGGCCGTCGCGCTCGATGGACACGACCTTGAAATCCACCTCGATCTCGCGGCCGGCGGCATCGGTCATTGTCAACGGAAAATCCCGGAAGATGCCGCGGCGGATGTCACGTCCCTCCGCATTCACGGCAATCGTCTCGACGACCCGCATGGAGCCGTCATGGTGCAGGGCGATCGCCTGATCGAAACTGGTGATGAGCTCGGCTGCCGTTACCATCGTTGCGCAAAGCAGCAGGCACAGAGCCAGGAAGAACCCGCAAAGCCGTGTCATCACTCCCCCAAAAGGATAGCCGCGACGCCGTTGCCGGCGCCGCTTCACGTCAGGAATATGTCCGCGCTCAGCCTCCCCTGAGATGGCGAAGCGTCAGTCTTCGTAAGCGACACCGAGCGAAGCCAGCACGTTCCAGTAGGACGGAAAGGTCTTGGCGACGCAGTCGGGGTCGAGAATAGTGATGCCGCCGATCTTCAGGCCAGCCAGCGCGAAGCTCATGGCGATGCGGTGATCGGCGAAACTGTCGATCTCCGCAGGCAGGATTTTGCCGGCCAGGCTGGGATCGGATGCGACGATCAGATCGTCGCCCTCTTCGGTGCCGAGATTCGGAACAATGCGCGACAGGCCGCTCGACAGCGCGCGGATGCGATCGCATTCCTTGACGCGGAGGTTCTCGATGCCGACAAAACGCACTGGCGTGTCGTTGAAAGCGGCAAGGACGGCAAGCGTCGGAATGGCATCCTGCATCTGCGAACCGTCGATGACGGCCGGAAGATGCGGGAACTTCGAGATCAGATCATAGGCCTTCGCATCCGGCTGCGAGAACTGCTCCGCCGGCGTGCCGAGATCGATCTTGCCACCACCAAGCACTTCGGCCGCCCAGAGATAGGTCGCGGCGGAGGCATCCGGCTCGATCAGGAAGTCGGCGGCATGATAGCCGGTGGGCTCGACACGCCAGGCGACGGGGCTCACGCGCTCCACCTTGGCGCCGAAAGCACGCATGGCCGCAACCGTGAGATCGATGTAGCCCAGAGCGCCGATATGTTCGCCGAGCAGCTCGACATCAACAGCGCGGTCGCCGCCTGCGGCCATCATCAGTAGCGCCGAAACATACTGGCTGGACAGGCCGCCATCGATCTGCACGCGGTTGGCCTCGAAACGGCCGGTGCCGTTGACTATTACCGGCGGGCAGCCGGTTTCGGTCGAGGCATCGATGCCGAGCGAGCGGAGCGCGTCGACGAGCGGGCCGATCGGCCGCTTGCGCATATGGGCATCGCCATCGACGATGACCTTGCCTTCGACCAGGGCGGCGGCAGCCGTCAAAAAGCGCGTCGCGGTTCCGGCATTGCCGAGGAAAAGAGGAGCTGCCGGCGCCTGCAGCTTGCCGCTGCCGGTCACGATGAAGGTCGTGTCATCGGGTTCGTCGATGACAACGCCCATGGCGCGCAGCGCCTCGGCCATATAGCGGGTATCGTCGCTCTTCAGCGCGCCGGTCAGCCGGCTCGTGCCCTTGGCAAGGCCTGCCAGCAGCAGTGCGCGGTTGGTGATCGACTTCGATCCCGGCGGCATGGCGCGTCCGGTCAAAGGCTTGCCCGGCGGGATAATCGTGAGTTTGGCTCTACCCATCATCATTCTCTTTGGTCAGTCAGGAAGGCGGCCGATGGCCGTCGGTCGGCTTCCTTTACCGCCTCGCATGAAAAACCGATAGCGGGAATCTCAGAACTTTACTGTGGGAACGGCGCGATCCGCTTCGTTGGTGATCTCGAAATAGGCCCGCTTGGCAAAGCCGAAGGGGCCGGCGATGAGATTGTTCGGGAAGGTCTCGACCTTGACGTTCAGGTCGCGCGCGGCGCCGTTGTAATAGCGGCGCGACATCTGGATTTCGCCTTCCAAGCCCTCCAGCGAGCGCTGCAATTCGAGGAAGTTCGTATTGGCCTTGAGATCGGGATAGGCTTCGGCGAGCGCGATCACGCGGCCGAGTGCCTGCGACAACAAGCCCTCGACTTGACCTCGGGCAGCGACATCCCCAGCCGGCACGGCCTGCGCCTTGTTGCGGAGTTCGACAACCTCTTCCAAAGTCTGGCGCTCATGGCCGGCATAGCCTTTGACCGTCTCGATCAGATTGGGGATCAGATCGGCGCGACGCTTCAATTGCACGTCGATGCCGGACCAGGCCTCCTCCGCCACCTGGCGCGCGCGGACGAGCCCATTATAGGCGAAGACGACATAGAGCGCGGCCAGCACTATGATCGCGAGAAGAATAAGCATCTGAAATCCCCCGTGGCGACTGCAACCACAGGGACACTAGGCAGATTTGGCGGTAATGTCACCCGGCTTTAACGGCGGTGGAGGGCCAAGATTGGGCTAGCATTGCCCAATCCCGGGGAAATTGCCGGACGTTGAAAAAGGGATACTCTACGAACCGCGGCCTTGAGGAGCGCCCGTTCAAGCGCTCCGATCGCATTTCAGGCTCAAGCGGCCTGCTGGTTCCAATTGGCACCGCCGGCATCCGTCAGCAGGAAGGCCTCGCCGCAGGCCTTGGCCAGTGTGCGCACGCGCAGGATGTAGCTCTGACGCTCCGTTACCGAGATGACGCCGCGGGCATCGAGCAGGTTGAAGACATGGCTCGCCTTGATGCACTGGTCATAGGCCGGAAAGACGCATTTGTGCAGGCGATGGTTTTCGCTGTCACCGGGTGCGCCGGCGGCCAGCAAGGCCTGGCATTCCTTCTCCGCATCGATGAAATGGCGGTGCAGCATCTCGGTATTGGCATATTCGAAATTATGCCGCGAATATTCCTGCTCGGCCTGAAGAAAGACATCGCCATAGGTGATCTTGTCTTCGCCTTCGAGGCCGTTGAAGTTCAGGTCATAGACGCTGTCGACGCCCTGGACATAGGTCGCAAGACGCTCCAGACCGTAAGTCAGCTCGCCGGCGACGGGCGCGCATTCGATGCCGCAGACCTGCTGGAAATAGGTGAACTGCGAGACTTCCATGCCATCGCACCAGCATTCCCAGCCGAGGCCCCATGCGCCGAGCGTCGGGCTTTCCCAATCGTCCTCGACGAAGCGGATATCATGCAGCAGCGGATCGAGGCCGATCGCCTTCAACGAGCCGAGATAGAGTTCCTGCAGGTTCGGCGGATTGGGTTTCAGGATGACCTGATATTGGTAGTAGTGCTGCAGGCGGTTCGGGTTTTCGCCATAGCGACCATCGGACGGACGGCGCGACGGCTGGACATACGCGGCCCGCCAGGGCTTTGGACCCAGCGAGCGCAAGGTGGTGGCCGGATGGAACGTGCCGGCGCCGACTTCCATGTCGTAGGGCTGCAGAACCGCGCAACCCTTGTCGGCCCAATAATTGTGCAGCGTCAGGATCAGCGCCTGAAAAGAGCGCTTCGGGTTCATGTGGTCGGGCACATTGGCAGTCATGGGAATTGATTTCTTCTGCTAGCGAATAGTTGGGCGGACAGGTGCCACGGCGGGGCGAACGGGTCAAGGCTTTGCAGCGCAAACGCCCCTGCGCCTCACGTCACCGAGACAGGCGCATTCTATTCATCCTCACGCTTCACACGATATTCTCCCGTCTTCGGATCCTTGACCAGGGTTCCCATGGCGCCGGTGCGGCGTTCCGTTTCGGCGCGGCGTGATTTTTCGGCGAGCCTCCGGGCATCCCGCACAAAACGCCGATACAAGAACCAGATGCCGCCGACGGCGACGATGAAGAAGATGATCTGGGGCATCAGGCAGCGCTCCCGACTACAATCCGTACCGGCTCCACAATGCCTTGTCCTCTGCCGCTTCGGCAAGCCCGGATGCAAGCCCCACGCCGATGCCGTCCATGCCGCCAAGCGAAATGCCCGGAGCCTTGCGGCCAAAAAGGCTGCGCGGCGTGGTGACCAGCGTAGGCTTGACCTTGTCGCCGAAGCGCTTCCTCAATTCTTGCCGCATGTCGCCGAGGCCGTCGATCAAGCCAAGCTCCAGCCCACGATTGCCGGTCCAAAAGAGACCGGAGAACACCGTTTCGTCCGCCGAGAGCTTGCCAGTCCGCCGCTCCAGCACCATGTCGATGAAGACCTTGTGGATTTCGAGCTGCAGGCTCTTCAGATATTCGATGTCCTTTTCCTTCTCCGGCTGGAACGGATCGAGGATCACCTTGTTCTCGCCGGCTGTATAGACGCGCCGCTCGATGCCGATCTTCTTCAAGAGATCCGGAAAACCGAAGCCACCGGACACGACGCCGATGGAACCGACGATCGACGTGGAGTCGGCAATGATCTCATCGCCTGCCAGCGCGATCATATAGCCGCCGGATGCCGCGACGTCCTCGACGAAGACCAGAACCTTCTTGTTTTTCTCGGCGGCAAGATCGCGAATGCGATTGTAGATCATCCGCGACTGCACTGGAGAACCACCCGGCGAATTGACGATGATGGCAACGGCCGGCGCCGTCTTCATGTCAAACGCCTTTTCAAGCGCTGGCGACACGCCCGCCAGGTTCAGCGATTGCCGCAGAGGCCCACCTCCGGAAGAGATGACGCCGCTCAGGCGGACAACGGGTACGATCACCTGCTCCTTGCGGAAGCGCTTCGGAAGCATGCGTCTCAAGAACTCAACCATTCGTCATCCCTGAATCATGATGTTTGCTGCCCCGTGATGTATGCACGGAAACGGCAAACGCAACATTGCGGATCGTATTTCGTGCCCTGATGCCTAAGCGACGATAGGTTATCGGCGCGGATAGGCGGCGCGGCCATTATTCAGATCGTCGACGAAATCGGAAAATTTATGCGTTCCCTCGCCATGCATGATCAAGGGCGCACGCAGCGCCAGCCTCGCTCGCGAGCCCTTTATTCCCGTCACCAGGATGCGCACGGCATTCTCGCCTTCGCGCGGATGGATCGGCGTGATCTCGATACCGCCGAAGCGGCGGCCGCAGGCGGCAATAATCTCGCCGATGGATTCCGGCCGCGCGATGAGCGAGAGCTGGCCGCCGGGGATCATGATCGCACCTGCCGTGCGGATCCATTTTTCGAACAGCCCGTCCGTCATGGCATGCGCCTCGGCCTTCAACGCATCTGGCGTCAGCCTGTCGCTTGCGTCGTTGAAGGGCGGGTTCATGATGACGTGATGGAAGCTGTCGTCGACCAGGCCCGCCTCGTTGCGATCCTTGCCGGTCAACGTAACGTCGGCTTCGATGACCGAGACACGGTCCGCAAAACGCGCATTGTCAGGCAGAAGCAGGCTTTTGCGAGCGAACTCGGCCATATCGGGCGAGCGCTCGAACAGCACCACCTCCGCCTGGTCGAGCCGAGACGCGACGGCCATTCCAGCGGCCCCCGCACCCGCGCCGAGATCGGCTACCCTGATTGCGCGGTCGTCCGCCACGAGTGCCGCCAGCAGCATGGCATCCATGCCGGAGCGGTGCCCCCTGCCCTTCGGCTGGACGATGTGGAAAGCGCCGCGATGAAAGGCATCGATGGTTTCGGAGGGGCTGCCGGTCATGGCGAACCTCAGGTCCGCGCCGGGCGCAGCTCGTCGCCGAGACCGGCATCGATCAGGATACGCCGCGCCTGATCCGCACGCTCTTCCTCCACCAGAAAACGGCGCGGCAGCATGCCGAGAGATCCCTCCAGGATGCTCATCGCCTGATCCGCCACCAGGCAATGAATTCCGGCATCCTTCATCAGGCTCTCCGCAAAGGAGAGAAGGACCGGGTCATTGGTGCGGATCAGCTCGTGCATAAGCCCTAGAATTCCTGTCAAATTTACGCGACGAGACAATTCGCCTCTTGCCGCCTCTTTCGCCCCTTCTTATTGTGCTTTGCAGAAAATGAACAGGAGTCCGGATCGTTGGGCGTCGTGATACCGCTGGAAGAAAGCAAGAATAAACTGGCATCCATCAAGCCATTGGTGGATCTGACCAAGGCGGACATGGAACGCGTCAATCAGCTCATCCTGTCCAAGGCCGGCTCCGATGTGCAGATGATCCCCGAGGTTGCGGAGCATCTCATCTCCTCCGGCGGCAAGCGCCTGCGGCCGATGCTGACGATCGCCTCCGCCGCACTTTACGGCTATCAGGGCGACAATCACATCAAGCTGGCGACATCGGTCGAATTCCTGCACACAGCCACGCTGCTGCATGACGATGTGGTCGATGAAAGCGATCTGCGCCGCGGCAAGTCCACTGCCCGCATGATCTGGGGCAACCAGGCGAGCGTTCTGGTCGGCGACTTCCTGCTCGGCCAGGCCTTCCGCATGATGGTGGAAGTCGGCTCGCTTGATGCGCTCGACGTCTTGTCCTCGGCTGCCTGCGTCATCGCCGAGGGCGAAGTGCTGCAGCTCTCGGTCTCCAAGAACATGGAAACGACCGAAGACGATTATCTTTCGGTCATTCGCGCCAAGACCGCCGCACTTTTCGCCGCTGCGGCCGAAGTCGGACCGATCGTCGCCAACGCCGGCAAGGCGGAGCGCAATGCGCTGAAGTCGTACGGCACCAATCTCGGCCTCGCTTTTCAACTCGTCGACGATGCGCTGGACTACGGCGGCAAGGCTGCCGATCTCGGCAAGAATGTCGGCGACGATTTCCGCGAGGGCAAGATCACGCTGCCGGTGATCCTCGCCTATCGCCGCGGCACCGAAAAGGAACGCGCCTTCTGGCGTGACGCCATCGAAACCGGCAACAACAGCGACGAAAATCTTGAAAAGGCCCTCGGCCTGATCACGAAATACGGCGCGTTGGCCGACACAATTGCCCGTGCCGTGCACTACGGCACCATCGCGCGCGACGCTCTGGCGCCTATGCCGGAAACGCCCTGGAAATCGGCACTTCTCGAAGTGATCGATTTCTGCATCGAACGCGTTAATTGATAGCGGCGACCCGAATTTGTTGCAGGGCCGCTTCAAAAAAGCCATCCTGTTGTGAATCAGTTGACAGGAATGCGTTATGCCGCCGGCGACTTCGCCGGCCGTTTCCTTGATGAAAGGCTTTCTAATGCGGCAGAGACTTGCCATCCGTTTCCTTTCGGGCGTAGCCTTGGCGGCAATCCTTTCGGTGCCCGCCCTGACTGGCGCGCGCGCGGAGGACAAGCCGGCGGCAGCGGCGCCGGAGGCCAGCGCTCCGGTTGCTTTCGATCCCGATGGCGTCGATACGTTCGCAGGCGCGTTTCTCGCCGCCCGCACGGCCGATGTCGACCACGACTACGACACCGCCATCGCGCTTTATAAAAAGGCGCTGATGATCGACCCCGGCAATCCGGAAATCCGCCAACGGCTGATGATCTCGCTGCTGCTCAACGGCAATCTGGAAGAGGGCGTCAAATACGCCAACGAGTTGAAAAACGATCCTTCGGTCGAGCGCGTCACCACGATCGTGCGCGGCATGGATGCCATTCGCCGACACGAATACCGGACGGCACAGGAAATTCTCAAATATAACGGTCCGAACGATCTCGACCGGATGATGACCAACCTGCTCTCCGCCTGGGCCCGCGCCGGATCCGGCCGCGGCAAGGAAGCGATCTCGATGATCGACAAGATGAAGGGACCGGATTGGTTCAACATCTTCAAGAACTATCATGCCGGCGCCATCGCGCTGACGTTGGGTGACCTTAAATCGGCACGCTCGCATCTCAACGACGCGATCCTCGACAAGACGGGCGGCGCAACGGCACCCGATACCTTCATGCGCGCGGTCATGGCGCTTGCACGCCTCGAAGCCAAGGCCGGCGACAAGCAGAAGGCGCTGGATGCGATCTCGGTCGGCGACAATCTTGTCAGCAATTACGCACCGCTGAACGCGCTGCGTGACAGCATCACCAAGGGCGGTACGCCGGACCAGCAGGTCACCAATGCGAGCCAGGGTGCAGCTGCCGTGCTCTTCACCATCGGCGCCGCGCTGAACCGCGACGGTGCCGAAGATGTCGTCTCGCTCTACCTGCAGATTGCCAATTCGCTCGATCCGAAGGCTGCCGATACGCTGGTACTCCTCGGCGGACTGGCTGAAAAGCAGGAGCAGACCGATCGCGCCGTCGCCTTCTACAAGAAGGTGCCGGATGATTCGCCGATGGCCCGTATTTCCGAGCTGCAGCTCGGCCTTGCGCTTGCCCAGTCCGGCAAGGTCGACGATGCCCGCAAGCATCTGAAAGCATTGATCGATTCCGATCCCAACGACGTTCGTAGCTATCTCGCCTATGGAAGCGTCCTTTCCGACGCCAAGGATTTCCAGGCCATGGCCGATAACTACGACAAGGCCGTGCAGATCATCGGCCCGGTGCCGAAGCGCAGCGATTGGGCCGTGTTCTTCCAGCGCGGCATCGCCTATGAGCGGCTGAAGAAGTGGCCGGATGCCGAGCCGAACTTCAAGAGGGCGCTGGAGCTCAACCCGGATCAGCCGCAGGTGCTGAACTATCTCGGCTATTCCTGGGTCGACATGAATATGAACCTCGACCAGGGCCTGGACATGATCAAGAAGGCCGTCGACCTGAAGCCGGATGACGGCTACATCGTTGATTCCCTTGGCTGGGCCTATTTCCGCCTGAACCGCTTCGACGACGCGGTGAACGAGCTGGAACGGGCAGCGCAGCTGAAAGCCGGCGACCCGACGATCAACGATCACCTGGGCGACGCCTATTGGCGTGTCAATCGCAAGCTCGAAGCTGTCTATCAGTGGAACCGCGCGCTCGCCTCGAAACCCGAAGAAGCCGATATTCCGAAGATCAAGGAAAAGGTCGAGAAGGGCCTGCCCGTGCTCGATAACGATCCGAGGACCGTCGACAAGAGCAAGCTACCCGACCCTGCGCCCGCGCCTTCGCCCGACACGAACGCTCCGGCGCCGGTCGACAAGAAGTCCTAAGTCTTCCGATGAACACGGTCTTGGCAGCGGGCGATTTCGACCTCGTGGAGGAAGCGCCCGCAAAGATCAATCTTGCACTGCATGTTACGGGCCGCCGCGCCGACGGCTATCATCTTCTCGATATGCTGGTGAGTTTTGCCCGCCATGGCGATCGCCTCGCCTTTCGCGCCGGCGATTATGACGACTTCAGCCTCTCCGGGCGCTTCGGCCCGCTACTGTCGGCCGATGGCGAGGCTGGCGACAATCTCGTGCTCAAGGCGCGCGATCTGCTGCGGTCGGCTGCCCACGCAGCGGGCTTCGACGCGCCCGCCGTTCACATCCATCTTGAAAAGAACCTGCCGATCGCATCGGGTATCGGCGGTGGCTCGGCGGATGCGGCCGCCACATTGCGCGGGCTAATACGGCTGTGGCGGCTCGCGCTGCCTGACGAGAAGGTCACGGCCATCGCCTTGAAGCTTGGCGCCGATGTGCCGATGTGCCTTGCCAGCAAGCCGCTGGTGGCGCGCGGAATTGGCGAGGCGATAGACTTGCTGCCGGCGTTTCCCTCTTTCCCCATGGTTCTCGGCAATCCGCTCGTCGGCATCTCCACGCCGGACGTATTTCGCCATCTCTCCCGCAAGGACAATCCGCCATTGCTGTTTCCATCGCAGATGCCGCAAGGATATGGCGAGTGGATCGAGGTGATCCGGAATCTGCGCAACGATCTCGAACCATCGGCACGCTCGATCTGCAGCGAGATTTCGATGCTGTCCGGCTTGATCGAAAGCCAAAATTCGATCGTGACCCGCATGTCCGGCTCCGGTGCTACTTGCTTCGGGATTTTCGAAAGCACCGAACGGGCGGAGGAGGCCGCCGCCTCGCTTCACAGGCAGAAGCCGGGCTGGTATTTCAAGGTGACGGAAACGATTGCGGGAGAGGCATGATGGCAGGCTCAGTCAGCGAAAGATCCTTCATTCCCGTCGGCATCGCCGTGCTGACCGTTTCCGATACGCGCACGCCCGCCGACGACAGGTCCGGCGATACGCTGGTCGCGCGCATCGCAGAAGCCGGCCATAGGCTGGCGGCCCGCGCCATCGTTCCCGACGACAAGGAGCGCATCCGCGCGCAAGTGGAAGCCTGGACGAAGGACGATGCGGTCGACGTGGTGATCACCACCGGCGGCACGGGCTTCACCGGCCGCGATGTCACTCCCGAAGCGCTGGAGCCGCTGTTCGAGAAGCGCATGGACGGCTTCTCCGAGGTCTTCCATCGCATCTCCTACGACAAGATCGGTACGGCGACGATCCAGTCGCGGGCAACTGGCGGTGTCGCCAACGCCACCTTCATCTTCGTACTGCCGGGATCGCCCGGCGCCTGCAAGGACGCCTGGGATGGCATTCTCAAGGCGCAGCTCGATTACCGCCATATGCCCTGCAATTTCGTGGAGATCATGCCGCGCCTCGACGAGCATCTGAGGCGCGGCGGCTCTACCGCATAATTCCCCAAATCGGAATCGAGTTGGGAGAAAGATTAATGACTTATCCCGTTCACACAGGTGCTAATCCCATCTAGCGTTCTCGCATGACGTGTCTACCCTGCTTCGATATAGGGGCTGGATGAGTGAGAGCCTGTTTCCGACGCGCTGGGCAAACGACAAGCCGCCATCGCTGGAGAAGTTCACATCGGACCTCCCAGACGATTATGCCTATGCGGAGGATCTGGCGAAGAACCGGTGGCGAAGTGGCTTCAGGCGCCCAAAGTGCGCCAACTTCAAGAGATCGAGCTAGGGGACCTACCACGGCGTCCGCGACAAGCATGTCGACATCTACGCCAACGAGTTCGTCTTCCGCGGCAACCGGAGGCGGCACTTCCAGTGATGAAAGACCGCTCCGACCAAAAACGAACTCGCAGCTCTCACCAAACACTTGAGATATGCTATACAATACGCAGATTGCAACCGATGCAGAGATGGCCATGTCGACCTTCCGGAATGCAGTTGTGTCCTTGCCAGGCAAAGAGCGCGTAGCAAAAACCCCATTTGGTGCAAAGGTTGTTATCCATGCCACGGCCGCCGAGACTGGCGGCGCATTCGGGATGTGGGAAACCTTCACTCCACCGGGACACGGTCCAGCGCCTCACATCCACACGCGGGAGACCGAAGTCTTTCGCGTCATCCGTGGACTCTATCGCTTCCAATGCGGTGACGAAGAGTTCGATGCGCCTCCCGGCACCGTCGTAGTTCTGCCGCCGCATGTTCGACACGGTTGGCGAAATATCAGCGACGAACCAGGCCAGATGTTCGGCACCGTCACGCCAGGCGGTTGCGAGCAACTGTTTATCGACATCGAGGCATCATGTGCGGATACGCCGGAGAAAATTGCGTTGATTGAAGGGCGTCTAGGGATCATCAACGATATGACGCTGGCCCTCGGATTGGTAGCCCCGCCGGATTCGCGCTGATTGATCAGCACGTCTACCTACCGCTCAGCGCGGCTTTTCAGTCTCGAAGCCGAGGAACCGCAAGGCTCTTGTACAACTACTGGCGTGACCCTGTGCGAAAGGGATAAGCCAAAAAATTAGGTAGCATTTCAAAGTATAGCAGCGCCGCGCGTCTTGAAAGACGCGCGGCGCTGTCAGTAGATCCTGCGCATGGCAAGGCATTATCAGCCTGCTATGCCTTCGGCCCCGGCAATATAGGAACTAATTCCCAATTGTCGCCACTGAGGATGATGCAGCTCCGGCCCGAAGCGTCGCTGATCAATAGTGTCCAGCTACCGCTTTCGGCGGCGTAGATCTCCACGATCGTATCGGCACCAAGCTTGCCGACCGCCGAGAGCTTTTCAGAGAGATTGTCGCCAAGAAAGGCAACGATATCGACGCGCTGGGCGCAAACCAGCATCGCCTGGGAGTTTGCAACGCCGGGAAAAAGAATTGCACTTGACATGAGAGCCATTGCCAAGAGGCGGTAAAGCATCGTGCGTTTCATGACGCACCTCCTTTCGCCGGTATCCCGGCGGACAAGGAGTGTGCCGCTGACCTGTTCCGCCGCATATCGGCATCTTCATGGTCGGTGCCCGACGCGACACGCGTAAGGTGCCGCCACAGGAAAATTATCGCAGGTATTTGCAGCTTTTCAAATGGAATCTGGAACGGAAGCGAAGCGCTATCGTGCCGCGCGCGCCACCCACGAGGGTATGAGCTCGCTTGAAAGGCTCCGGCTCTTCCGGCCCTCGGCAAATTCGGCCAGCCGCATCCCGGTTCTGGCGGCGGCGATGGCCTGCGCCTTCGACAAGAGCAATCCCAGCTCCAAAGGCGGCATGCCTCTGCGAATGCGCTGCAGGAAAGGCCGGCGATAACCGCGCGATGCGGTGAAGCGTGCCGGCGCCTTGTTCAGGGAGACATATTCCGCGATCTCGTCGATCCACCCCGCCTGCGGCCGCGCACCGGGCTCGACCAGCAGCAGCCAGTCACCGCGTGCCGAACGCAGTATGTCCTTGATATCCCATTGCGAATAGAAGCGGCATCCGGCGGCATCCGCCACCCGCGACGTGCCGTCCCTGGAACCATGATCGAGCACGACGACATCGCAGACCAGCCCCTCGACCGCGCCTGCCACCAATGCCGCCAATGTCTGCGCCAGCTCCGGTTCGTGATCCTGGCATTCGATGATGACCGTCAACATTGCCCATTTATAGAGCGACGCACAATTTATTGCCAGCACCTAACCCTCGAGGCCTGACGTTTAAGAAAAGCGTGATACATCGCCCCGAAATCGCGGCGCGCCCATCGCCAAACGCTTCGAATGCGTGAGGCGGAAGATGATGATTCCGGATTTTGTTCTTGCAATGTTCTCATTTGTCGGATAGGAATTTAATCATCTTAGACGCGGCATGCGATGGCATGAACCGCCCTGGAGCGACCGATGAACGAGCAGTCCCTTGCAGGGCAGGCCGCATTCGCGCCTGCCAATACGGCAGACGTTGCCAACGCTTTGATCGCCGACGCCGGTCTCAGGATCGACGTGGAGCGCCGGCGCGGACGTGGCGCCGGATTGAATCCGAGCGGCCGGTTCGAGCCGCAGCAGCGTGAGACAGTCGACGACGGCTGGCAGACATGGGAAGAGCTCCCGCCCTTCAAGACCGAGGTGCAGGTGGAAAAGCCGCGCACGGCGATCACGCGCAACGAATCCCCCGATATTCCCTTCGATCGTTCCATCAATCCCTATCGCGGCTGCGAGCATGGCTGCATCTATTGCTTCGCGCGGCCGACACATGCCTATATGGGCCTGTCTGCGGGTCTGGACTTCGAATCGAAACTGTTTGCCAAGCCGGATGCGGCCAAGCTGCTGGAGCGCGAGCTGGCAAAGCCCGGCTACAAGCCACGCGTCATCGCCATCGGCACCAATACCGACCCTTATCAGCCGATCGAGAAGGAGTGGCGGATCATGCGCCAGGTCCTCGAGGTACTGAACCGGGCCAACCACCCGGTTGCCATCGTCACCAAATCGGCGCTGATCATGCGCGATATCGACATCCTCCAGGAAATGGCCGCCAAGAACCTGGTGCGGGTGGGATTGTCGGTGACGACACTCGACCGGAAGCTGGCGCGCACCATGGAACCACGGGCAGCGACACCTCCGCGGCGGCTGGAGGCGATCCAGGCGCTCAGCGAGGCCGGCATTCGCACCTCGGTCATGGTGGCTCCGATCATCCCGGCGCTCAACGACCACGAGATCGAACGTATTCTCGATGCCGGCAAGGCCGCCGGCGCGCTGGAGGCAAGCTATGTCATCCTACGGCTGCCGCTGGAGGTGAGCCCACTGTTTCGCGACTGGCTGCTGCAGCACTATCCGGACCGCTATCGCCATGTGATGTCGCTGATCCGCTCGATGCGCGGCGGCAAGGATTATGATGCCGAATTCGGCAAGCGCATGAAGGGCGCCGGCCCCTATGCCTGGCAGATCAGCCGCCGCTTCGAAATGGCGACGCGCCGGCTCGAACTCACGCGCCGCAATATCGCATTGCGCGATGACCTGTTCGTGCCGCCCGACGGCAGCGGCGTTCAGCTGTCCTTGCTCTGACATTCCTTGCGGGTTTTCCCTGTACCCGCTGGAAAAGCCCCCCGGTTCGCCGCCCTGATCCACCGGGGGCTTGCAGGAGATCGGGTGGTGTGCGAGCTTCGCCGCATGCCACGCAGCACACCACCCGATTCTCCAATGCTATTCGAGGACATCCCGCTCGTCCCGACCTTCGAGCTGGAACTGATCGCGCGCCGGGCCGGACATTGGCCGGTCGCCGGGGCAGACGAGGCTGGCAGAGGTCCGCTCGCAGGACCGGTCGTGGCGGCCGCCGTCATTCTCGATCCAGACCGCATTCCGAATGGGCTGAACGATTCCAAACAGTTGACCACCGCCAGGCGCGAGGAGCTGTTCGTCGAGATCCTTGCGACGGCGACAATCTCCATCGCCTCATCGAGTGCTACCCGCATCGACACGACCGATATCCGCAAGGCAAGCCTGGATGCGATGCGGCGCGCCATTTGCGGGCTGGCGGTTCCGGCAAGCTATGTGCTGACCGACGGGCTCGATGTGCCCGCTGGGCTAGCCTGCCCCGGAAAAGCCGTGGTCAAGGGCGATGCGCGCTCCTTCTCGATCGCAGCCGCCTCGATCGTCGCCAAGGTAACGCGAGACCGGATGATGGCACGCGCAGGCGTCGTCTTCCCCGCCTATGGCTTTGCCGCCCATGCCGGCTACGGTACGCCTCAGCATCGCGCCGGCATCGAGCAACACGGTCCCTGCTCCCTGCATCGCATGAGCTTCCGCCCGCTCAAGAGGGAAGCCGTCTGAGACCTCAATTCGTCAACCCCGCGACGATCTGAGGCGACCATTTCGTAACATAGGCAATGTCTTCCCTGTAGATCCGGTCATGCCCATCCTGCAGATTCCGGCGGTAACGCTCGATGCCGCGCGCAGCTTCCCGTTCCATGAAGGTCAATAATGCCTCAAGCCGCTCGACGATGGCGGCCGGAAGGGAACTGCGCTCCTCAAGCCGCATCCCATAGGCGTCGACGAAGATGCGCGCACGCTGGATTTGGCTGGCAAGGCTATCCAATCTTTCCACTGCCATGCTTGAGGACAATGGCGCCCAGCGATAGACCGCATAGGACAGATCCCAAATCCGCGGACCTGGATGGGCTGCCTCGAAATCGATGACCCCGGTCACCTCGCCGTCGTTCACGACGACATTATAAGGCGCGAAATCGCCGTGGCAGATGACCTCGGACGGCAGGCGGGGCGGCAGTTGCCACAGATAGGCCGCGGCAAGATCCCGCTGGACCAGAGCGGAACTATGATGATACCGGCGCAGCAATCGGGCGGCCGATTGCAGAATCTGCTCCGAGCGCATCTCGATGTTGCTATCAAGGTCGCCCGTGACTCCAGGCAGATAGGTCACTCTTTCCCAAACGTCGTCAAATCCGTCCGGCTGCGGAGCGGCATCAAAGCCACGCGGCGGCAAGGCAGCCAGCAGAGCATGCACGCCCTGGGTCCAGGGGCGAACGGGCCGCACGATAAGATGGCCTTGGCGAAACGGCTCTTCGTCCATTATTGCCTGCATCTGTCCTCCCCTAGACTCCTCATCTAGCCGCTCGTTGCGGCGATGATTAACCTGCGAGAAATCGAATAGCCACTATTAAGAGGGATTTGTCTGCGTTTCTTCAGCACCCGACCCCTTCGACAAGCTCAGGAGCCTGCGCATCCCACCATAAGGACTAACCTCCTGCGCAAAACTGCGCATTGAACCGGCGTCATGCGGCAGCAATCGGCTCTACATGACGGCGTGCCCTCTCCCCAATAAAAAAGCCCTGCCGAAGCAGGGCCTTGTCAAATTTCGATGTTCCGCAGCTCAATTCAGCCGCGTCTTCACTTCCTTGACGGCATCGTTGAAGAGGCCGGACTGGACGCTGCCATCGGCCTTTTTCGCAAGCACCGATTCAGCAGCGGCGATCGCCAGATCGACGGCGGCGGAACGAACCGCCTTCATCGCATCGGCTTCAGCCTGCTTGATCTTCTGCTCGGAGAGAGCCGTACGGTTGGCGACGAATTCCTCCGTCTTCTTCCGGGCTTCCGTCGTTAGCATGTCAGCTTCGCGCTCGGCTGCGGCGACGATATTCGCGGCTTCAGCCTCGGCTTCCTTGCGCTTGCGCTGATATTCGGCCAGCAGATGCTGAGCCTCTTCGCGCAGACGCTTGGCTTCTGCCAGCTCGTTGCGGATCTGGTCGGCGCGATCGTCCAGCGACTTCGCCATCATGCCCGGAACCTTCAGGTAGACGATGAGACCGATGAAGATGATAAGCGCGACGAATGCAAAGAAAGTTTCGTCAAGACCAAACGTCATAACTTAGCCCTCCCGCTTCGCGGATGCTACGGCAACAGCCGAAGCGACATCAGCCTTGCCGGCGACGTTGCCGACCAGCTGCTCGACGACGGCCGCAGCCGTCTCTTCAGCAATGGCACCGACATCGCCAAAAGCCTTCGTCTTGATCTCGGCAATGCGGGCTTCCGCAGCCTTGAGCTTTTCGGAAAGGCTTGCCTCGATCGTCTTGCGATCTTGCTCGGCCTTGACCTTGGCAGCGTCGCGGGCGCTTGCGCCGATCGAATTTGCCTTGGCGCGCGCGGCAGCCAATTCGCTTTCATAGGTCGCGACGGCGGCATCGGCTTCGGCCTTCAGGCGAGAAGCTTCTTCGATATCCTGAGCGATCCGGTCGTGCCGGCTTTCCAGGATGCGGCCAACGCGCGGAATGACGATCTTCTGCATGGCCACATAGAAGATGACGAAGGTGATCACCAGCCAAAGCAGCTGTGACGGATACGTCGTATGGTCAAACGGCGGAAAAACACCGGCGTGATGGCCTTCATTCGGCGCACCCGTTTCCGTATGCACCTCGCCGGCGGCCGGCGGTGCTTCTTCAGCATATGCCGGGGTCACAAACATGCTCACCTCCAGGTGGTCTGCAAATGCAAAGAATCACGGCTCGCTGCCCGCGAACCGTGATCTATGACGCCGCTGATATCAGACGGCGAAGAGCAGGAGGAGAGCGATGAGCAGCGAGAAGATGCCCAGAGCTTCCGTAACGGCGAAGCCGAATACCAGACGGCCGAACTGGCTGTCAGCAGCCGACGGATTGCGCAGTGCGCCGGACAGGTAGCTGCCGAAGATATTGCCGAGGCCGAGAGCCGTGCCGGCCATACCAAAGCAAGCCAAACCTGCGCCGATGAACTTTGCTGCTTCCGCGTCCATGTTGAACTCCTTTGAAATGGTTGTGCGGTGAATGACTGACGCCCTTAGACGCCAATGTCTTTATCCTTAGTGGCCACCCGGATGGATCGCGTCGTTGAGGTACATGCAAGTCAGTACCGCAAAGACGTAAGCCTGGAGGAAGGCGACAAGGAACTCGAGACCGGTGAGGGCGACGGTCATGATGAGGGGAAGAATTGCGCCGCCAATGCCAAGCGCGCCAAGGGCTCCGAGCGAGGCGACGAAGCCTGCGAACACCTTGAGCGTGATATGACCGGCCAGCATGTTGGCGAAAAGACGAACGGAGAGCGAAATCGGCCGCGACAGGAAGGAAATGATCTCGATCACCACCACCAGCGGCAGAAGGATACCCGGAACACCCTGCGGCACGAAGAGCTTGAAGAAGCCGAAGCCGTGCTTAATCAAGCCGTAGAGAATGACGGTGAGGATGACCAGCAGCGCCAGAGCGAAGGTGACGATGATTTGGCTGGTGACCGTATAGAAATAGGGAACCATGCCGAGCAGGTTTGCCGTCAGCACGAACATGAAGAGCGAGAAGACCAGCGGGAAGAACTTCATTCCCTTCGTTCCCGCCCCTTCCTTCAGCATCGAGGCGATGAATTCGTAGGCCATCTCCGCAACCGACTGAGCGCGGCTCGGAATGACGCTGCGCTGCGCGCTGGCAAAATAGAGGAAGCCCGCGGAAATCACTGCGGAGGCGACCATGAACAAGGAAGCGTTGGTGAACGAAAAATCAATTCCACCGATATCGATCGGAATAATCTTGAAGATCAGGAACTGATGGGTAGGTCCGTTTGCCACCGCTGGTTCTCTTTCATTTTCCCGCTCGAGCGAGCGGATGCCTCTCACCTGGAAACGGCGCCGCAGCGTCGCTTCCGCTCATTTCTTGTCTCGGTCTTGCTCATTCAGCTCCGGTGTCGCCACCTTGCCCGCAGAGCGCAGCACATTCAGCACGCCGGCACAGAATCCGAGAAGCAGCAAGATAATCATGCCCCACGGCGCCGTACCGACAAAACGGTCGAAGACATAGCCCAGAACAGCGCCAACGATAATGGCGGCAATGAATTCACTGGAAAGCTTCATCGCCTGAGCATAGCCTTTACGGCCCTCCTCGGCGCGAACCTCCCCGTATTCATCCTCTTTCGCGGCAGCGCGCTTGCTCGCCAATTCGGCTCCCAGCTGCGCCCGCCGCTGTTCCAGACTTTCGTCGCGGTCGTCCGTCATGGTGATATCCTCCCCCTTTTCGTCGCGCGTTATCCCTATACCCCGGTCAACGCGTAAACGAACAGCAGGTTTCGCCACCTTCCGGCCCGTTTTGAAGTCGCGCGCAACATAGTTTTAGGAAAAAGCATAGTCAAGGCGTAGACGCCATCTGTCCAGCCATAAATTAGCCCAATTAAATCATAACGTTAGATTGAAAGAGCCGTGCCGGACGAAAACTGAGCCGAAGATTCCTCTTCAGCCCATGCTTTTCTATGGCTTTTTTGCCAGTCGCCACTGCGCTCCTTAGGACCAATCCACAAACTTCGAATGCTTCAGCTCCAGCCGCCGCCATAAGTGCGGTAGAAGATATGCATGCCGATGCGGCCGACCTTCACCATCTCGGCCGCCCATTTCGGCCGGACGTAGACGGCATGGTAGTGAGTGGCGGAGCCGACTTCCGGCAACCAGATCTTGCCGGCCGTTACCGCCATCGCGACCTGACGGGCGATGCGCCAGTGTTCCGGCGAATTGACCCGATCCTTGACGCTGTCGCAGGCAAAGGAGAACTGGCAGGCATTGCGCCAATCCTCGTTCTGATAGACCACGCCGCAGATGGTTTTGGGATAGGCGGGATTGCGAACGCGATTGAGGATGACCTGGGCGACGGCCGCCTGCCCTTTCACGGACTCGCCGCGCGCCTCGAAATAGATGCCGGTCGCAAGGCATTGCTGCTCATCGGACGAGAATACCGATGGCGGCAGGACATTGGCCGCCCACAGATGATCCTTCGGTCCGATCTGCGGCACGAAACGGCCTTCGCCGTCCTGATCCTTGGCAAGGATGGAATCGAAAGGCGAAACCCGGGCATAGTCCGGTGTCGGCGATGCATAGGCAGCAGCCAGAACATCGGCATTCTGATTGGTGATGAGGTTTGCCAGATAGGCCGGCACTTCGTCGTCCAGCTTCGGCGGCTGCTTCTTGTAGAAGGCGGTGGCAATCTGGATTTCCTTGCCGTCGAGCTTCGGCTTCAGGAAGGCGGTGCGCTCACCGGTATCGGATTCCGGCCGAAACAGCATGCTTTGCCGCTCCAATACCGAGCCCGCGGAGAAATCCTTTGGCGGCTGCATCGGCGCAACGGCAACGATGCGGCCTTTCTTGTCCTGGCGGTTGATCCGCTCTTCATCTGGTCTGGGATCGCTGCCCTTTTGCTCCGACTGGAAAGCAACCCGCCGCCCGTCCGGCAGCACCAGGCCGCCGTCGCCCACCGCGGCCGCCGTCTTGGCATCGCCGAAGGCCAACTCCGCCTGGTGAGTGGAGCCGGCCGGCGAGGCGGTCATCACCATGCGCCAATTGGCCCCTTCCCTGTCGATGCCGGAAAGGAGGCCGGCAAGATCAGCGTAGGCGGCTGGAGATGGGAAGATCAGCCAGGCACAGAGCCCGAAGACGGCGGGCGAAGTCCAGTTTTTCGGCAAGAAACTCAATTTTCGGCTGACATAACGCGAGCGGGACAACACCGGACTCCAAACGGCACTCGAAACCAGGAGCCGGAATAATCTCCCATTAACCTTGATGGATGGTTAATTCGGGCAAATCTGTGGTCGTGAATACCGCGAGCTCGCAGCCCTAAGAGAAAAGGCCCGGCGGATATCCACCGGGCCTTCGAAGGAAGAGCAATCTTGCCGAGCTCAGATGATGACGTGCGAGCCCAGTTCCACCACGCGGTTGGCCGGCAGGCGGAAGTAGTCTGAAGGGTCGGTCGCGGCATTGGCGAGCGCGATGTAGAGCCGGTCCTGCCAGTGCGGCATGCCCGACTTGGCGTCCGGTACCAGCTTGCGGCGACCGAGATAGAAGGAGGTCGACATGATGTCGAACTTCAGACCGGTCTTGCGCAGGGTCGCGAGCGCCTGCGAAACGTTCTGCGATTCCATGAAGCCGAAGCGCAGCTCGACGCGCGAGAAGCGGTCGGAAACCTTTTCGACCGAATAGCGGTCCTCCTGGAGGACACGCGGCTTGTTGGTGGTACGGATCGTCAGGATCACGTTCTTGTCGTGCAGGACGTGATTGTGCTTCAGATTATGCAGCAGTGCGGCGGGCGCGGATTCCGGATCGCTGGTCAGGAAGATCGCCGTGCCCGGCACATGGGCGGGCGAGTGGTCGCTCTTGCGCTCGATGGAGCTCACGAAGGACGACAGCGGGATATCGGTGTGCCGCGTCTTTTCCATCAGGATCGCGGTGCCGCGGCGCCAGGTCCACATAATGACGGTGAAGGCGGTTGCGATCAGCACCGGAACGTAGCCGCCATCATGGATTTTCAGCAGGTTGGCGCCGAGGAAGACGAATTCCAAGAGCAGCAGCGGCGTGAGCACGGCAACAGCCATGGGCAGCGTCCAGTTCCAGCGAACGCGGACGAATTCGAAGGCCATGATCGAGGTGACGACCATCGCGCCGGTGACCGAGATACCATAGGCCGTCGCCAGGGCGTCCGACGTCTTGAAGGCCAGGACCAGGAAGATGACGCCGAAGAACAGGACGGTGTTGACCGACGGCAGGAATATCTGGCCGGTATTGGTCTCGGAGGTGAACAGGATTTCCATGCGCGGCAGGAAGCCGAGATGGATAGCCTGGCGCGTGAGCGAGAAGGCGCCGGTGATGACGGCCTGGCTGGCGATGATCGTCGCCATGGTGGCGAGAATGACCACCGGCAGGATCGCCCAATGCGGAAACATCAGGAAGAACGGATCGGACATGGCCATGGGCTCGCGCAGCACGAGGGCACCCTGGCCGAAGTAATTCAGCGTCAGCGACGGGAACACCAGCACAAACCAGGCCCACTGGATCGGGCGGCGGCCGAAATGGCCAAGGTCGGCATAGAGCGCTTCAGCGCCCGTCACGGTCAGGAACACCGCACCGAGCACCACGACGCCGAGGAAACCTTCCCGCATGAGGAAGCTCACCGCATACCAGGGATTGAGCGCCGTCAGGATGCTGTAGTCATCGGAAATGTGCATGATGCCGACTACACCCATGACGATGAACCAGAGGGCGGTGATCGGCCCGAAGAAACGGGCCACCGCGCCGGTGCCATGCGACTGTATCGCAAAAAGCAATGCAAGGATCGCAACCGATATGGGGACGATATAGTCCGACAGCTGCGGGGTAACCAGCTTCAGGCCTTCGACGGCGGACAGAACCGAAAGCGCCGGGGTGATCATCGCATCGCCGAGGAAGAGTGCGGCGCCCAGCAGGCCCAGCAGCATCAGAATGGCGGTATGGCCGTTCGCCGTCTTCATCAACAGCGCCAGCAGCGACAGCGTGCCGCCTTCGCCGTCATTGTCCGCGCGAAGCAGAAAAAGGACATATTTGATCGTGACGATGATCGTCAGCGTCCAGAACATCAGCGACACCACGCTGATGACTTCGCCGCGCGTCAAACCATCAGCGGCTACCGGCTTCAGGGCCTCGCGAAAGGCATAGAGCGGGCTCGTGCCGATATCGCCATAGACCACGCCGACCGAACCGAGGGCGAGGTATGCGAGTTTACGAGCGTTCATTTTCCCGTCGGGAGAATGATGGGTTTCGTTAGACATTCAGGATCACTAGACTCTCAGAGCCAGCCTTTCCAGCGAAAAAAGAAAAACGGAACGATGGCGGAAACCACCATCAACAACAACGATGCCGGGTAGCCGTAGGCGAAATGCAGCTCGGGCATATGCTCGAAATTCATGCCATAGACGGACGCCACGAGCGTCGGCGGCAGGAACACCACGGAAGCGATCGAAAAGATCTTGATGATGGCGTTCTGCTCGATATTGATCAGCCCGAGCGATGCATCCAGCAGGAAGGTGATGTTTCCCGCGACAAAGGATGCGTGCTCGGACAAGGACTGGACATCCCGCGAGACATTGCGACACAGGTCCTTGGCTTCATGGTCCTGCTGCATGGCGGGGATGGCGTGAAGGAAGGTCAGCAGCCGGGATAGCGAACTCAAGCTGTCACGCACCTTGCTGAGCGTGCGGTGATAGCCTGCGATGTCCTTGAGCTTCTCTTCCAGATAGTTTGCCGGGCGGCGGATTTTCTTCACACGATCGCCGAATACGTGCACTGACAATATATCGATACCGGCGACGGTCTGTTCAAGCACCTCGGCGGTACGGTCGACGATGGTTTCGAGAAGTTTGGCAAGCAGCGCGACGCCCGTGCGCCGCTCCTGCGGAATGCGCTGCAAGGCCGCGATGAACAATGCGAAGGATTTTGGCTGTGCGTAGCGGATGGTGACCAGCCGGTGTCCCGTCAGAATGAAGGCGACGTCGGTGAGCATCGGCAGATTGGTATCGGCCTTCCACAACAGCGAAGCGGTCAGAAAGACCGAGCCGTTCTCGACATAGAGCCGGCTGGAAGGCTCTATGTCCTTCATGTCCTCGCGCGTCGGTACTTCGAACCCGAGCAGCCGCTCGATATCGGCTTCTTCCTCGCGCGTGGGATCGACCATGTCGATCCAAGTGGCATTGTCAGGCAACCGGTCGGCGGCCGAGAGATCGGGGAGCTGAAGCGGTTTGGAATCTGAGCAATAGGCAGTTATCAACTGCTTGCTCCCGCAGCAGCGGAGACGGCGCAAAGGCCGAGGCACTTTGCGCGCACTCGCTGCGATCCCACCAATGGCGAATGAAAAAAGCTCATAAAACCCCGGTCATATCCCGCCGGTCCGGCCGGAATCCGTGTCCATGTTCCATTGCGCTGCTGTACCAATCCTTCGTCCGTCCTGGCGAAGCCGCCTGCTCGGACGAAATAAAACCACCATGCGGCGGAGGGCGGTCATCGGAAACGCCCGGCCAGTTCCACGCCGGCGGCGCATATGCAGCAAAGCTCGCAAAGAATCAAGTCACAACCTCTTCATTGCGCGATTTCACCGCAGTTTCGATGATCTTGCGAAGTCATAGCACAGGATGCCGACAAGACAATCCGTCGCTATACAGAAAGCCGATACGTCTCCCGCGAATTATTCAAATACGATCGACGGGGCGGCGCGTTGCGGTGTGCCCTCCACTTGCTTCCAAACCTTGGCAGCGATCTCGCGATAAATCTTCGCAACGATACCGTCCGGCTCGGCAGCGACGAGCGGCGTGCCGGCATCCGAGGTTTCCCGGATTCCCATGGTCAGCGGCACCTCACCTAGGAAAGGCACGCCGATGCGCTCGGCTTCCTTCCGCGCGCCGCCATGGCCGAAAATATCGTATCGGGCGCCGGTATCCGGCGCGATGAAATAGCTCATATTCTCGACAATGCCGAGGACAGGAACCTCGACCTTGCGGAACATGTTCAAGCCCTTGCGCGCATCGATCAAGGCCAGGTCTTGTGGCGTCGAGACGATGACGGCACCGGCAAGCGGCACCTGCTGCGCCATGGTCAGCTGCACGTCGCCCGTGCCGGGCGGCATATCCACGACCAGGACGTCGAGCTCGCCCCAGGCCACTTCGCGCAGCATCTGCAGGAGCGCGGATTGCACCATCGGCCCGCGCCAGATCATCGCGGTCTCCTCCTCGACGAGGAAGCCCATCGACATGACCTTGAGGCCGTAATTCTCCATGGGATTGATGATGCGTCCGTCGATCTGGGTGGGACGTCCGGAAATCTTCAGGAGGCGCGGCATCGAAGGGCCATAGATATCGGCATCCAGAATGCCGACGCGCAGGCCGTTGGCAAGCAGGCCCAAGGCAAGATTGACCGCCGTCGTCGACTTGCCGACGCCGCCCTTGCCCGAAGCAACCGCAATGATGGCACCTACACCGGGTACACCGATCTTGGCGGCACGAGGCTGCGGCGGCGGCGCGTGCGGATGAGAATGCGAATGGCCGTGCGGGGCAGCTTGCGCCGGCGCCGGCCGGGCGGCGGGCGCGCCGGCCTTCTTGTCGGCCGTCAACGCGACCAGGGCGCCTTTGACACCGGGCATTTCCTTGATGACGCGCTCGGCGGCAAGACGCATCGGCTCGAGATCCTTGGCGCGCTCGGCCGGAACGGTAATGGAAAAATAGACCTTGCCGTCGGAAATGAAGACATCCGACACCATACCGAGCTCGACGATATTGTGCTCCAGGTCCGGGCCGCGAACCGTCTTCAACGTTTCCAGCACCTGTTCCTTGGTGATGTCTGCCATTCCATCCTCACTGCACAATCTTCATCCGGAGCGCAGCATCGGCCGCTCGGGCCATACGCTTTCCGGTTTAGATAGTGGAGCGGCGGGACTTCGCCAAACGAAATTCAAGGCGCTGCCGATAAAAAGCGCCTTCGTTGCGGCCGGCAAGTCCGCCGGGTCCATCTATGACCCCACCAGCCGCGGTCTCCCAATCCGGAAAGACGTTTCGCCGGCCGAAGTAGGGCAACCGCTCGGAAGAAATAGGGCAAGCCTGGGAAAATCGCCTCGTCGGCCGCTTCGATCCTTATGAGCGTGCCCAATAAGCAACAACCGCCGCCAACGCCCTTCGCCCGGAGAAGCTATGGCGACGGCATCGGCGACGGTTGTTTGATCCGCGCACGTTTCGTCGGCGCTGTTATCAAAGTCCCCTCTGGACCTCTGCCATTTAACAAGCAGGAAGCGTGCCAGTTTTCACAAAATGGAAAAAATCACCATATTTCAAATATTTGATGAGTAATGCCCGGCATGATGGGGCCTGACGTCGGCGATGCTCTTCATCATATTTTATTCGCAGCGCACAAAATTCATTCACGAGCTGCCCGAATCTCGATCAATACATTTAAGTCCTGCCGGCAATTGAAGCTGACGACGGCGGCACCTCAGCGAGCCGCAAGGATCATTTGATCAACCCGACGCGGAGTGCCTTGGCAACGGCCTGTGTGCGGTTGACGGTGTCGAGCTTCTTGGTAGCGCGGTTGAGGTAATGGTTGACCGTGTGTTCGGACAGCGCAAGGATTTCGGCTATTTCCGCGCTGGTCTTTCCGGCCGCAGTCCAATTCAGGCAATCGATCTCGCGGTCAGTTAGGGCATCGACGACGCGAACATCGAGATTGCGGATTTCCGCCAGCCGATCGAAGACGTGAATTGCGATGTAGGAAAGATCCTTGATCTCCTCGGACGAAAAGGGGTCGCGATCCCCGGCCAAAGAGACTGCGCCGCGAAGGCCCGAGGCATCATGGGTCGGCAGATAGAGGAAGCGCGTCATGCGAAAGCGCTCGAACAAGGTGACGACGAGCTGCGATTTGCCTGCCTCGCGATTGGGGCTCGCCACCACCTCATAGATGAAAGGAAGCGTGGAACTGCGCAAGCGCAGCAATGCGGGGCTGGTCGGCAGCAGTCCCTCCTGATCATAAATCGACAGCAGTTCGGCCGGCCAATTGTTGATCACCGAATTGCTCTGCAGTTCGAAAGAGGTAATCGGCGGCAGATTAAGCACCATGAAAGCGCGACAACGATAGGCCTCGGTCAGCCCTTTCATGAAACGGAACACATCAAACTGAGTCTTCAGCCTGCCGATTTCCTCGATATAGTCCTCGCCGCGAGGAGGCGTTCCCGCCTGTACCAGTGCCGCCATCATCAGTCTTCTTTAGTAAAAGAGGAAAAAAATACGAAATTCCGTATCTTGTCCCATGAGATTAATGCACCAGCGCCGCTATCAGGCACCTACCGAAATATAAGTTTTCGAAATTTGTGGCAGCTTCAACGATCGTTACTATGTCGCCTGGTCATAACCTCGCCAATTCCTCTATGATTCCAGCAATCATTTGCGGATAATGGCAGCTCTTCCGCATATCTCAACTGTAAAATTCCAGATAAACGGGCAATTTGGCTAAGGTCCAGCATTGGCAGCATTAAAATTGACAAGCTCTGGGCAGCCGCGACGAGAATTTGCGGAACTAGCGTTTGGGACCCATGCGATTGCGCATATCCATCATGATCGAATCAGCCGCGGCCACCACCAGGGGCGCCCATGCCTGCAAGCTCTGCGGCGTGACACGATAGGCCGGTCCTGTGACCGAGACGCCGGCCAGCATGTGACCGTCATCCGAACGGATCGGAGCCGCAACACAGCATATGCCGCTCTCATGCTCCTCGATATCGAACGCATAGCCGCGCTGCCTGATCTCCGAAATATCCGAGAGCAGCTCTCCGGCGTTGCGAAGCGTCTGTTGCGTGTAAGGGCGGAATTCGAGAGCGGCGATCCGGATCGCAAGCTCGGCATCGTCGAGTGCGGAAAGCGCCGCCTTGCCGACGCCGGTGCAATAGGCCGGCGAGGCGTTGCCAATCTGCGAATACATGCGAACGGACTGCCGTCCCTCCACCTTGTCGAGATAGATGACCTCCGCATCATGCAGAACGCCGAGATGCACGGTTTCGCAGGTGACGTCGTGCAGACGTTGCAAATGCGGCTCGGCAACGGCGCGGAATTCGTTGCGCGCCCAGCTGCGCGAGGCGAGCGTCAAAAGCCTCAGGCCGATGAGATAGCGACCGTCGCGATCGACCTCCAGAAGTCCTTCCTCGACGAGATGTGACAATTGGCGATGCAGTGTGCCGCGCGGCTGATCGGACAGCGAAAGAATGTCCGTAAAGCGCATGGGGCCATCCGCAAGCGCAACGCGATCGAGCAGCGCGACGAGCTTCCCAAGCGTTCCGGTTTCCCGGTCGCCGCGGCCATTCGCTTTCACGCCCTCCGGATTCAGATCCATGCCCTTTCATTTATCGCTGGCACTGCAGCGTTATCCTTGACACGATGGAAGGGTAATCCGATAATTCCACATAGTCAAATGTCGTTCCAGATAATGGAACTTCACGACCTATTCCGGAGGAGAGATCTTGGCTGAGACGCACGCGCAATTTCCCGACCTGAAAGATCGAACCGTGCTCATCACCGGCGGCGGCTCCGGCATCGGTGCAGCCCTTGTAGGGGGTTTCGCCAGGCAGGGTGCGAAGGTCGCCTTCATCGACGTCGCCGAGGAGCCGAGCAAGGCGCTGGCCGCCAGGCTTTCGGCAGGATCCGTCCATCCCGTCGTTTTCTATCACGCCGACCTGCGCGATGTCGGCGCCATCAAAAGCACGGTCGCAGCAGTGGAATCCGATCTCGGCGCAATCCGGGTGCTCGTCAACAACGCAGCCTGGGACGACCGGCACGATATCGACACGACGACCGAGGAATATTGGGACAACAACCAGGCGATCAACCTCAAACAGGTCTTCTTCGTCTCGCAGGCGGCGGTCCCCGGCATGCGGGGCGCCGGCGGCGGCGCGATCATCAATTTTTCCTCGATCGTCTTCAAGACCAACCCGCCGCTGCTGTCCTCCTATGCGGCGGCAAAGTCCGGCATCCTCGGGCTGACCAAGAGCTTTGCCGGGCGCCTCGGCCCTGAGAACGTTCGCGTCAACGCCGTCCTGCCCGGCATGATCATCACCCAGCGGCAGCTCGACCTATGGCTGACCGAAGAGGGCATGGCCAAGACCATCGATCGGCAATGCCTCAAGCGCGTGCTGAGCGCCGAGGATCTGGTCGGACCGGTGCTTTTCCTGGCGTCGGACTGCTCGGGCGCCATGACCGGACAAGCCATCACCGTCGATGGCGGCATCTTCTAACGAAAGACTTTGGAGTATTTCTCATGACCAAGCCCGCATATGTCGCGGTGGACTGGGGCACCAGCAGTTTCCGGCTGTGGCTGATCGGCGAGGACGGCGGCATTCTGGCAGAGCGCCGGAGCGGCGAAGGCATGACCGCGGCAGCCCAGACCGGCTTTGCCAAGGTCCTGCAGGCCCATCTGGATGCCGTCTCGGCACCCGGCGATATCCCCGTCATCGTCTGCGGTATGGCCGGAGCGCGCCAGGGCTGGGTGGAGGCCGGATATATCGACACGCCGGCATCGCTTGCCGCGATCCTCACCGGCGCGGTCGCCGTGCCCGGACAATCCCGTGACATCCGCATCCTGCCGGGCCTTGCGCAGCGCAACCGGCAGGTGCCTGACGTCATGCGCGGCGAGGAAACGCAGCTGTTCGGTGCGATCGTCGCCGATGCCAAGGGCGAACAGCTCGTCTGCATGCCGGGAACGCATTCGAAATGGGTGCGCGTGCTCGACGGCCAGGTGACGGGCTTTTCCACCTTCATGACCGGTGAGCTCTTCGACATCATCACCAAGCACAGCATCCTGTCGCATGCCGTTGCCGGCGCCGCAGACATGCCAGCCGATACCAAGGCATTCGAAATGGCTCTCGGGGCAGCGTTCGACAAACCTGCCCTGGCGACCAACCTGTTGTTCACCGCGCGCTCCGGCCAACTTTTGAATGGATTGACGTCCGCCGGCGCGCAGGCGGTAATCTCGGGCACGCTGATCGGTGCCGAACTTGCCGGTGCGCTTGCGTCAGCCGGGCAGAATGCGGCCATTACGCTTGTCGCTTCCGGCCGCCTCCAGGCTCTCTATGAGGATGCGTTCCGCGCCCTATCTCTTCCCTATACGACCATCGACGCCGATGCCGCCGTCCGTCGCGGGCTTTCCGCCGCGGCCGAAGCGATCTGGTTCAAGAAAGAAAGCAAACACTGATGACGACCCGCATCCCCTTCCCGCCCATGAAGCGCCCGCTCATCGCCATTCTTCGCGGCATCAAGCCGGAGGAAACGGCCGATATCGTCGGTGCGCTGATCGAGACCGGCTTCAGCGCGATTGAAATTCCGCTGAATTCGCCAGAGCCTTTCCGTTCCATCGAGATTGCCGCCAAGATGGCGCCCGCCGATTGCCTGATCGGCGCAGGCACCGTGCTGACGGTTGAAGATGTCGATAGGCTTGACGGCGCGGGCGGCAAGCTGCTTGTCACACCGAATGTCGAGCCTGCGGTCATCAGCCGCGCCCGCGACAAGGGCATGGTGACGATGCCCGGCGTATTCACCGCAACGGAGGCTCTATCAGCCGCTCGCGCCGGCGCCACTGGCCTGAAATTCTTCCCCGCCGGCGTGCTCGGCGCCTCCGGCATCACGGCTATCCGCGCTGTTCTGCCGCCGGAACTCGTCATCGCCGCGGTCGGTGGCGTTTCGGACAAGAATTTTGCCGACTACACCAAGGCGGGCATCCTGGCTTTCGGTCTCGGCACCAGCCTTTACAAGCCTGGAATGACCACGGCAGAGGTTGCCGAACGTGCCAAGGCCACCATCTATGCCTATGATGCAGCCATAGGAGCCTGACTATGACCGATATTCATGATTTTCAGGGCAATATTCTTTGCAACACGTCATCCGTCCTGGGTGAAGGCCCGACCTACGACCCCGACACGGACACCGTCTGGTGGTTCAATATCCTCGGCAAGGAACTGCACGAATTGCACCTGCCGACCGGCAAGAAACAGGTTCACGAGCTGCCGATGATGGCAAGCGTGCTTGCCCGCGTCGATGCGGAACGGCAGATGATCGCCACGGAACAGGGGCTCTTCCTTCGTGATATCGCCACCGGCGAGCTGAGCTTTTATGCGGCGATTGAGGCGGACAAGCCGGAGAACCGTTCCAATGACGGGCGCACGCATATTTCCGGATCGCTCTGGATCGGCACCATGGGCAAGCGCGCCGAGATGCAGGCAGGCGCCATCTATCATGTCGCCGGCGGCAAGGTCACCAAGATCTTCGACCAGATCAGCATTCCGAACTCCATCTGCTTCTCGCCCGACGGCATGATCGGCTATTTCACCGATACGCGCGTCAGCCAGCTCATGCGCGTGCTTGTCGACCCGGAGACGGGACTGCCGACGGGCGAGCCGATCGTCATGGTCGACAGCATGGAAGACCCGGGCGGCCTCGACGGCTCGGTCTGCGATGCCGATGGCTATATCTGGAATGCGCGCTGGGGCTCCGGTTTTGTCGACAAGTACAGCCCGGACGGCCTGCGCATCGAGCGTTTTCGCGTGCCTGCCATGCAGCCTTCCTGCCCGGCCTTCATCGGCAAGAATGCGGACCGGCTGGCCGTGACGACCGCCTGGGAAGGGCTTGATGACGAAGCCCGTTCCATGCAACCCCAGGCCGGCGCGCTCCTGGAACTCGGACTGACCGTGAAGGGCGTCTTTGACCCGCAGTACAAGCTTTGATTGAAAACCCTCCTCAGGCGCTCGGTGCCTGGAGAGGGATTTGCTTTGACGATCAATGCCGTATCAGCATCCGCCGGATTGCGAAAAACCTGAAATCCGTATCGATCCATTTTTCAGTTCAGCCACTCCACAGGTTGTTTTTTGAAACGTCAACCTATTGTTTTCATGCTGTATTTCTACAATTTTCAACTTGCAGCCATCGACTTCTGCAACTTTTGACGGAACTAAAACCCTAGTGAACCATTTGCCTTTATAACCGACACGAGGAATGTCGGTAAATGGAGGTTCCACTCGCGCTGGTAAGCATGCGCACTCGATAAGCATGCCCATCAGAATGAAAGGTAGGTTCACGATGACTGGGAAACTCTTCACTTCTGTCGCTGCAGGCGCAATCTTCGCCACGGCCTCGGTGCTTTCGCCGATGGCGTTCGCTCAGGCGCAGCAACCGTCGAACGGGGGCGCTGGCAATACCGGCAACGCGCCGGTGACGCAATCCGCCCCGGCGACGCCGGACGCTACAAAGCCGGATAGCTCGATGCCGCAGACCAAGGCTCAGGCACCCGCTTCGCCAAGTGGCACCGAACAGGCCGGCTACTTAACCACGCAGTCGGCTGATCAGATCAGTGCCAAGACCTATATGGGCCAGTCGGTCTATAATGGTCAGAACGAAAGCATCGGTAGCATCAACGACCTGATCCTGCAGAAGCAGGGCGGTGTTGTCGCCGCAGTCGTCGGCGTCGGCGGCTTCCTTGGCATCGGCCAGAAGAGCGTCGCCGTACCGTTCGACAAGATCAATGCCACGCAGAATCCGCAGGACGGCACGGTTAAGCTCACGACGACCGAAACGGCCGACTCGCTGAAGGCCGCGCCGGAATTCAAGACGCTGGCAATGCAGGCTTCCGAGAAGGCGGCAAGCTCGGCGGGTACGTCGACAATGCCGGCGACGGACAACACCACGACTTCGTCGACCACCAATAAGTAAAATAATGGTCAATTAAAATAATGGTCAGGCGAATATAGAAGCGGCGGCCCTTCCCGGCTGCCGCTTTCTTTGTTTTTGTGAGAACGAAAAGCCGCTATGCGTTTTTCCTGGACTTCCTGGAGTTCGCCTAGGCGATCTCGCGTTCGTTGCTGAGCTCCAAATAATGGCTTTGCAGATAACGAAGCGTTGCGGCGCTGTCTGCCGGCTTGCCGAAATAATAGCCCTGCCCCATGGCGCAGCCCAGTGACTTCAGTTTCGCCGCTTCGGCATGTTCCTCGATGCCTTCCGCTACTACCCGCAGTTCGAGCCCCTCGCACATGGCCAGCACCGCCTTGATGATATGTTCGGACACCCGATCCGAATTCATACGGGAGACGAAGGCGCGGTCTATCTTAACCTTGTCGAAGATGAATTCGCGCAAGCGCCCGAGACTGGATTGACCGGTGCCGAAGTCATCAAGCGAGACGCGCGCACCCGCGGCGCGGAGATCGGCTATGATGCGATGCGCCGTGTCGGCCGAACTCACGACCGCGGTTTCGGTGATTTCGAGCTCGAGGCGATGCGGATCGAGGCCGGCACGCGCAAGGATGGCAAGGATGCTGCTGCTGGTGCCGGGATCCATCAATTGCGCCGAAGACAAATTGAAGGACAGGAAAAGCTCGCGCGGCCAGGAAAGCGCCGCCTCCGCCGCCTTTCGCAAAAGGGTTTCGGACAGGGCATCGATAAAGCCGCGCTCCTCGGCGAGCGGCACGAAGACAGCCGGGGAAACGAAGCCGAGATCCTGATCGTTCCAACGGGCAAGCGCCTCGAAGCCGACAACCATATTGTTGGCGAGCGAAACGATCGGCTGGAAATGCACATCGATGGCATCCGAAATGATGGCATTGCGCAGCGCCTGCTCGAGCTGCGTTGCGCGCTTCATTTCCTGAGCGATCTCCCTGGAATAGACGGTGATCTGCCCACGGCCGCGACGCTTGGAGCGATAGAGCGCAGTTTCCGCATTTTTCAGGAGGTCGTCGAATTCCTCCCCGGCGAAGGGATGGATGGCGAAGCCGAAAGAGGCGGAAAGCCTGACATTGCGATCGCCGAGATCATAGGGCGCCGAAAGCACCTCGCGGATCATCTGCCCGAACTTCTCGGCCCCGACGCGCTCGAAGACCAAGGGAAGAACAAAGGCGAATTCGTCCCCGTCATGGCGCGTCACCATCGCTCCGTCGGGGATGCAGGCCTTGAGGCGATGCGCGACCTGGCAGAGAATCTCGTCACCGGCTTCGACGCCAAACAGGTCGTTGATCGGCTTGAAGGCATCCAGATTGACGATGCCGATGGTGAAGGGTGCCGGATCGCTGGCCCGTTCGAGCGAAATCGAACGCGTGCGCTCGCGCATGCGATGTCGATTGCCTAATCCGGTGAGCGGATCGGTATAAGCGATTGCCTGTGGCTCTTGACTGACTGGCCCTGGCAGCATTTCAGCCGATTTCATATGCGGTCCCGACGTTTTCTCCACCCTGCAAAAGCATGACGGCGAAGTCTTAACAAAGGATAGCGGGAGGACGGTGATTCAATGCCGGCGATAAGTTGCCGTCACCGGCGATCTCCTTGTAACATTTATCTATTTTGCGCCTTGTGGGGGCTGCGCATATACTTCTGAAACACCGTCTCGATGATGTCGGGACTGACCGGTTTCAGGATGACATCATCCATGCCGGCATCCCCACACTCCTTGCGATCACGCTCGAAGGCCTGCGTCAACACGCCGACGATCGGCGTATGGAAACCGCTGCCTTTTTCCGCGCCGCGGATCAGCCTGGCGGCTTCGAAGCCGTTCAGGCCCGGCAGCGAAATATCCATCAGGATCAGCTCCGGGCGATGCTCCTGCCACAACCGCACCGCCTCATCGCCGCTTGCGGCGATCACGTAGCTGTATCCCAACCCTTCCAGGATCTGCGAAAAGACGATCTGATTGATGTCATTATCTTCGGCAACGAGGATCTGCGCGCGGCGATCATCGCCGGCCGTGCGCCGCCATTCCGGCAGGAGCCCCGATTCCGCGGCATTCCCAGGTTCGCCGCGGATATTGCGGTTGAAATGGCGGGCAATCAGGAAGGCAAGTTCCGTGGCAAGCTGCGAGCCATCCAGCGACAGGGCGGCAAGGTTCTGCCGTTCGGCCAGCTCGATGCCGCGCTTGCCCAGCTGGTTGTCGACAATGACAAGATCGATCTTGACACCGTGCGCGCTCGCCACATCCAGAAACGCCGCCTCTTCATTCTCATTGTGAACGACGCAGGCCTCGAAGCCGTATTTCTCGAGCGTTTTCAGCGCGGCCGTTTCCGCGGCGAAGTCAGCCGTGACGACGAGAACCTTGCGGCCGCTGAAATTTTCCGGGACGAAGGTTTCCATGGCGGCAGGGCGGCGCGTAATGGTCTGCAATGCGGCCATGGGAACATAGGCACGCCGATAGGAGCGGTCGCTGTTTTCCCGGATGTGCGAGGCAAGCGCGAATTCATCGAAATCGCCGCCGTCCTTGGGCAGGTCCTGCATGGTGCAGACCAGGAAATAGCGGCCGGATTTGCCGATACGCTGCTTGCGCGTGACGATATCGCGCTCGATGCCGTCGCGGGCAATCTGGCGCTGCCGCGAGATCGACATCTCGCCGGTCTCGATCACATGTCGGTCGCTCTCGTGGAAGCGATTGGCAAGATCCGTGGAAAACAGATCGAGGCTCTTGCGGCCGCGCACCTCATCGGCCGCGGTCTGGTATTTGTCGCAGAACGCCCTGTTGACCGCGACATAGATGAGATTCTGGTCCTTGACGAACACCGGGAACGGCAGGTTGTCGAGAACATCCTCGGTGAGCTGCACGCGCTCCATATCGACGCGCCACTGCTCCTCGCGCTTCTTTGCCTCGGAGACGTCGGAGATGATGCAGAAGCCGATGCCGGAGGATAGCCGCCGCTTGCTGATACGCACCCAACGGTCGTCGGTGAAATGCTCCGTCGTCTCGAAACGCTCGCGCCAATGCGAGGCGATGCGCTGCGATATCCAGCTGTCGCGGTTGGCGGCCGTCTTGGCCTGATTTGCCTGAGGCCGCATGCCCGTGTCGAAGACGGCACCGAGGAAGTCGCGCAATCGCGTCGACGGCTGCAGGTATTCCGGTTGGATCGGGAAGAAATTCAGAACCTGGCGGCTGGCGAACAGCAACAGATCGTTCTTGTCATAGGCGAAGAAGGCGCTGGAAAGACCGTCACAGAAAGCGTCGAAGAACATCGCCTGCAGATTGCCGCCGAAGGGCGCATCCGCGGTCGCCATTGCCAGAGCTGCCTTGTCAATCTCGGCAGTCATTCGTCCGATTCCCACACTCTACCAGTTTCACAGCACGGCGAACCGACGGTGCGGCGTTCGCTCTAAAAGACATGTTTGAAAAGTTGCATGCTGGCCTGTGCACTTGAAGCAGATGGCACCTGGCTCATGGAAGTTGACGGCCACCAACCTGCCATCAAGAGCCGTCAGCATGCACGAAGCGCGCCACCTGCAGTCATTTCAAGCTTCTCGTCCCACAACCTGTCATCATTCCCTTAAACATTGATTAAATTTCTTAACAAAGCCCCTGGGACGATAACGCCGAAAAGTGTCAGCGGTTTTCGGAGGACATCATGCTCTCTACCTATTTGATTCCAACGGATTCTGCTTTCAGACCGATCCGACCTAAAATCGTTCGGCGCCGGAACGGAAACGGGTGGATGAAGACAAGCCGATCGCCTTTCCTCTTTTCACGCTGCCGCGAATCCACGACAATGACACCATGGCCATCAAGCAACTCTCCGAAACACTGATCAACCAGATCGCTGCCGGCGAAGTCATCGAACGCCCGGCAAGTGCTGCCAAGGAGCTGATCGAAAACGCGCTGGATGCCGGCGCGACGCGGATCGAGATCGCGACCGCCGGCGGCGGCAAGGCCTTGCTGCGGGTGACCGATAACGGCTCCGGCATGGGAGAGGCCGACCTTGAGCTCGCAGTCCGGCGCCACTGCACCTCGAAGATCTCCGAAACGTTGGAGGATATCCGCACCCTCGGCTTCCGCGGCGAAGCCCTGCCTTCCATAGGCTCGGTGGCAAAGCTTTCAATTGCCAGCCGCAGGGCGGGTGCGAACGGCGGCGCCGAGATTGCCGTTGCCGGCGGCAAGGTTCTGCATCTACGCCCGGCGGCCGCCAATACCGGCACGATCGTCGAGGTGCGCGACCTGTTCTTCGCCACCCCGGCGCGCCTCAAATTCCTGAAGACCGAGAAGGCGGAGGCGGCCGCGATCACCGAGGTCGTCAAGCGCATGGCGATCGCCTTTCCACGCGTGCGCTTCGTGCTGTCAGGCAGCGACCGCTCGACGCTAGAACTCCCAGCGACCGGTGACGATCATCTTGCCCGCATGGCGCAGATACTTGGCGCCGAATTCAAGGACAATGCCATTGCGCTCGACGCCGAGCGCGAGGATGTGAGCCTCACCGGCTTTGCTGGCGTGCCGACCTTCAATCGTGGCAACTCGGCGCATCAATATGCCTTCGTCAATGGCCGGCCGGTACAGGACAAGCTGATCCTGTCGGCGATCCGCGGTGCCTATGCCGAAACCATTCCCGCCGGGCGCTATCCCATTGCCGTGCTTTCATTGACGCTCGATCCGGCGCTGGTCGACGTCAACGTGCACCCGGCCAAATCCGATGTGCGCTTCCGCGATCCGGGGCTGGTGCGCGGCCTGATCGTCGGTGCCGTTCGCGAAGCGCTGGCGCGCGAGGGCGACCGCGCCGCGACGACCGGCGCCGACGGCATGTTGCGCGCCTTCACCACCGGGCGCTCCGGCTTTCAGCCGGGTTGGCGACCCTCGCCGCCCCCGACGCCTTGGACGGCCGAAACGTCGCCGTCCCGTCCCTATGGAAGCCCCGCAGCTACGGCGGGCTACAGATTTGCCGAAAGACCGCAGGCGACCTTCGAGGGACTTGTCATGCCCACCGCGCGTGCCGAGGTGGCGTCCCCGGTGGAACCGGTGCGGGCCGAGGAGCCGGCGCGCTTTCCGCTGGGGGCTGCCCGCGCGCAGCTGCACGAGAACTATATCGTCGCCCAGACGGAGAACGGGCTTGTCATCGTCGACCAGCATGCAGCGCACGAGCGGCTGGTGTTCGAGGCCATGCGCAAAGCCCTGCATTCGAAACGCCTGTCCTCGCAGGTCCTGCTCATTCCCGAAATCGTCGACCTGCCCGAAGAGGATTGCGACCGGCTGATGGCGTTTGCCGAGGAACTCGGGGAGCTTGGGCTTGCCATCGAGCGCTTCGGCCCCGGCGCAGTTGCCGTGCGGGAGACGCCGGCCATGCTCGGCGAGGTCGACGCGCAGGGCCTGGTGCGGCAGCTAGCCGACGAGATCGCCGAATGGGATACCGCCGCCGGCCTTGCCGCCAAGCTGGAATATGTCGCCGCAACCATGGCCTGCCACGGTTCGGTGCGATCGGGCAGGCGTTTGCGCCCGGAAGAAATGAATGCGCTTTTGCGGCAAATGGAGGCCACGCCCGGCTCCGGACAGTGCAATCATGGCCGGCCAACCTATATAGAGCTGAAGCTCTCGGACATCGAGCGGCTCTTCGGGCGCAGCTGACAGCAGCCGTTTCCAAACGGAACTTTTCCGGGAAATGGTCTGGAAAAGTTGCGCTTGCTGCATAATTTCATCCTTAAGTCGAAATTGGTTTAGGGATAAAATTATGCAGCAGATTTAAAGTGCTACAGCGACCTTTGCGCGTCATATTTGACGCGCGGCGCTGTAGTGCGGTATGGCAAACAGATGACAGAGATCAAGGACGGCGTCAGATGAATCTTTTCGAAGGACATGGAAACCGCGAGGCGAAGGTTCGCTATCTCGACGGCGATTTCCAGATCCTGATGCCTGGCTCCTACGTCATCTGCGCCATGACCGGCAAGCACATCGCTCTCGATGAGCTGCGCTACTGGAGCGTTGCCCGGCAGGAGCCCTATGCCGATGTCATCACCTCGCTCGAGGCCGAGAAGCGCGCCGGCGCGCTGCCTAATCAGAAGCGCTGATTTTCCGCGCTGGATAACTGAACCTGGCTTTAAGCTGCTTTGCTGTTGCGCTTTTCCCGCAAGCGCCGTTCGCGCGCGGCCGCGATCGCCCTGTCGATGATCAGTGCCGGCGCCCCCGGATCATCAAAGACCATGTCGATCTCGATCACCTTGCAGCGCTGCAGCAATTCGCCGGCGCGACCATGATGTCCGATCAGGCGCACGTAGTCCTTGGACGTGGTGACGATCTCCAGCCCTTCGCGCGAGGCTATGTCGAGCATGTCGGTGACGTCGTCTTCGCCGAGATGTTCATGATCGCCGAAGCTGCGCCGGACGGCGATATCGGCCCCCAGCGTCTCGACCGTGCGGAAAAACTTGGCCGGATCGGCAATACCAGCAAAGGCGAGCACCTTGCGGCTGCGCAAATCCTCCTGCCCGCGCACTCTAACGCTCGCGGCAAAGAAGGGCTTTCCGGCCCTTGCCGCAAGCCGAACGACGCGATCGGCGGCATTGCCCTCGCCGACCTTCAAAAGGGCGGATGCGAAGAGAAGCTGGGTGCGCAGCGGCGCACGCACAGGACCGCCAGGAACGAGATGGCCGTTGCCGACGCCTCTGCCGGCATCGATCACCAGAAGAGCGTAGTCGATGGCAAGATGAGCGCTCTGGAAACCGTCGTCCATGATGATGAGGTCGGCGCCCTCGCGCACGAGCCTTTCCGCGCCATCGGCCCGACGACGAGCAATCACCGTCAGCGCCTCGCGGGCAAGCAGCAGCGGCTCGTCGCCGACGGCCGTGGCGTGGTGATGCGTGGGATCGACGATCGTCGTGACATCGAGCGATCCGCCGTAGCCTCGGCTCAGGAAGCCCGGCTTCAGCCCCTTGGCCTTTGCAGCCTGGGCGAGCGCAAGTGCCGTCGGCGTCTTGCCGGCACCGCCGACGGTGAAATTGCCGACGCAGATGACCGGCACCGGCACGGAAGCGCGTTTGCTATGCACCATGCGGTGCCCGGCGATGCGGCCATACAGGAAGGAAAAGGGCGAGAGCCCCCAGGCACGCCAATCCGGTTTTCGCCACCAGAAAGGTGGGGCTTCCGATACCATGCGTCTAATCCAGCCCTATTCTTGTGCCGCCAGGGCGTTTCCGTTTTTCTTCAAATCGCGAAAACGCTCTAGCCTTTGTTTCTAAGCAATTCCGGACGGAAAACCGCTACGCCCTTTTCCCGGAATTGCTCCAGCAAGGCGGCAAGAAAAGCCGGATTGCGTGAAAAAGCAAGCCATTGCCAGGATCAGGCCGATTGGGCGACCGGCATGAGCAGGCTTTCCAGCTCGGTAATGTCGTTGAGGCAATAGTCCGATGCTGCCGTCAGCGTTTCGCGCGAGCCGGTGCCCGTCAGCACGCCGACGGTCAGACCGACGCCGGCGTTGCGCCCCATATGGAGGTCGTGATTGTTGTCGCCGACGACTGCGACCTGCGCCGGCGAAAGGCCCGTCGCCGCATAGAAGCCGAGTACCATGCCCGGCTCCGGCTTGGTGCCGAAACCGCTGTCATAGCCGGCAATGTAATCGAGATAGTCGATGAAACCGAAGCGGCGGGCCGTCTGGCGAATGGAGCGTTCGTTGTCGCTGGAGGCAACGCCGAGCTTGTAACCCCGCTCATGCAGTCGGCGAAAGAAACCGGCGAGATCGGTGACCGGCGAAGAGAAGTCGGCTGTGTGCGCGAAGAGCGCATCGAGCTTCTCCACCAGCTCGGCGACATCCATTTTCGAGCCGGCGGCCACCAGCCCCTCGGAAATCTGCCTGGTGTTGCCGGCGGCCAGCAGGCTGTCGGGCACGATATGGCCGGAGATCGGGTCCATGCCACATGCGGAGAGCAAATGATCGGCGAGAAGCGGATCGTCCCCGGCGGCGATCCTGGCGAGCTCGCGGTTGACCGGCAGCCAGCTCTGGTCATAGTCGAGCAGCGTGCCGTCCTTGTCGAAAAGAATGCCCGCAATCGCTCCCAGCTTGACCGCCGCCATGCCCTTCCCTTCTCAACCGTTCGCCATCGTCTTCGGCATCAGCCGCGCTTTCACCGAAAGCGGATTGATATAGGGCTCCAGCCCCTTCACCGTTGCCGCCAGCGCACCACGCATTTCATGCACGGCTGCGAAGCCGGCATCGATCATGCTGCGTCGTGCCGTGTCGTTGGTCAGCAAATAATGCACGCCGCGCGCCAGCATCTCGGTGTCGCGCACCATGCGGGCGCTGCCGCGACGGGCAAGCAACTGATAGGAGTCGCGGAAATTCTGGACATGGCCGCCGGTCAGGATCGCGCAGCCGAGCATGGCCGGCTCAAGCGGATTCTGGCCGCCTTCGTTGAACAGCGATTTGCCCATGAAGGCGACTTCGGTCATCCGCAGATAAAGCCCCATCTCGCCAATCGTATCGCCGAGGAAGACGTCGACTTCAGGCGAGAGAATATCGTTGCGGGTGCGGCGCGCCACCTTCAGACCCTGTTCCGCGAGCATCGCCTCGATCGCGTCGCAGCGCTCGGGATGACGCGGCACGATGATGGTGAGCTGGCCGTTGTGCTCCTTCAGCATCTTGTGGACGGACGCCGCGGCATTTTCCTCACCGTCGAAAGTGGAGACCGCGGCCCAGGTCTTTCGGTCGCCGACCTGCTTCATGTAGCCGGCAAGCGTCGGCGCATCGTGGGACGGCGCGTCCGTATCCACCTTAAGATTGCCCGATCTGATCACCTGCACGGCACCGAGATCACGGAAGCGTTCGGCGTCGAGGTCCGATTGAGCCACGACCAGGGCCAGATTTTCAAACAGCGCCTCGGCAAGCGTGGGATGGCGGCTCCAGCGGGCAAAGGAGCGATCCGACATGCGGGCATTGACGAGGATTTGCGGAATGCGCCTGCGGCCGAGCTCCGTGATGGTCGTCGGCCAGATCTCGGATTCGGCGAAAATGGCGCAATCGGGCTGCCAATATTCGAGGAAACGCTTAATGGCCGGCTTAAGATCGAGAGGAACATACTGATGGATGACCTCCTCGCCGAGGCGCTGATGCGCGACCTTGGCCGAGGTGATCGTGCCCGTCGTCAGAATGACGTGAATGTCGCGGCGGCGGATTTCGCGGATCAACGGGATGACGGCCGATGTCTCGCCGACGCTTGCCGCATGGAACCAGATCAACGGCCCTTGCGGACGATTGGCGCTCGCATAGCCGGAGCGTTCCAGTTTGCGGGAGCTCTCCTCCTTGCCCTTCGCCGCCCGAACAGCGAGATAAGGCCCGATGAACGGATAGACGGCGATCCCGCCAAAACGATAGGCGCTCAAGGCAAGACGCGCCCTGAGGCTACTCATTTCGATCGCCTCCTATCCCAGCTGATCATCATCTATGCCAAATCCCGATTGTCAGACGGCCGAGTAAGCAGCCGGATTTTCGTTCTTATTGTGTCAAGGATACTGCTTCATGGCCGGATTTAAAGCGAGAACGCCTCACCGGATGGAGATATCAAATGCAAATTCGGTGATGCGGCCTCAGGATGCCGCTTTTTCCTGCGGATCGAGCAAGCGATGCAGATGGACGATGAAATAACGCATGTGAGCGTTGTCGACAGTCTGCTGCGCCTTGGACTTCCAAGCCGTCAGCGCGCTCGCGTAGTCGGGATACATGCCGACAATATCGAGCTCGTTGAGATTCCGGAATTGAACTTCTTCGAGGTTTTCCAATTCACCGCCGAAGACGAGGTGCAGGAGCTGCTTTTTGCCGCTGGTATCAGTCATTTTCGTCTCTTTCTACTATCGTCCCCCTCCGCTCTTCATCTGAGGGATTTTGACCGAAAGGTCAACCGTCTCGTCGGTGAGAAAGCTGACGGAGAAACTCCGGTAATTGCGATGCCGATGCCCCGCAAAGTTCGTCATGCGATACCTCGGCGCGATTGTAGCGCAAGGCATTGCCCGCGAGATCCACGAGGGCACCGCCGGCCCGCTCCAGAATAAGATCGGCGGCCGCCAGATCCCAGTCATGCGAGTTGCGCTTGACGATGGTTCCTTCGAGCCGCCCATCCGCCACCATGGCGAGACGATAGGCAAGCGAGGGAACATGCTTCACCCGCTCGACCGTCTTGCGGAAGTCAGGATCGAAGCTCTTCAGCATATCCTCGCCGGTCGCCAGCCGATGGATGGCATCGCCGACCCTATGGGAAACGCTGATCGGCTTGCCGTTCTTCAGAGCCTGCCCATCGGTCGTCGCCACGAACAACTCGTCCAGCGCCGGCGCGTAGAGAACTCCCGCCACGGGCCGCCCATCGGTGACGACGGCAACGCTGACGCACCAGAGATCCAAGCCTGAGAGAAATCCTCTGGTGCCATCGATCGGATCGACGACGAAGACGGTCTCGTGCTTCAGCCGCGCGGCATCGTCATCGGTTTCCTCGGAAAGCCAGCCATAATCCGGCCGCGCCGAGCGCAGGGTGGCGGCAAGACTTTCATTGGCGGCGAAATCGGCAGCGCTGACCGGGGACTGGCCGTTATTCTTCCACCAGACCTCCGGCGACTGCCGGAAGAAACCGAGAGCGATCTTGCCCGCCTCGAGCGCGGCACCCACGATCAGGTCCACATCGCTCAACCGGCCGGCCTTCTGGCTATCGATCATTCACAAATTCCAATCTCCGCTCGTTTTTTCAGCGGCCAGCCAACGTCATGCCTTCTATCGCAAGCGTCGGAGCGGCGACACCGAAATCGCGATCGATGTCGTTCGCCGGCGTCACGCGCATGAACATGTCCTTCAGGTTGGAGGCGATCGTCACCTCCGAAACCGGGAAGGTCAATTCGCCGTTCTCGATCCAGAAGCCGGTCGCGCCCCGGCTGTATTCGCCGGTGATCATGTTGACGCCTTGGCCGATCAGCTCGGTGACGTAGAAGCCCGTTCCGACGCTGCGGATCAGCTCTTCCGGCGAAATATCGCCCGGCTCAAGCGCGAGATTGGTGGACGCGGGCGATACAGCGGTGCCACCGCGCACGCCGCGGCCATTGGTCTTCAGGCCGCCGCCGATTTCCCGCGCCGTCGCCGTGGATAGGAACCAGGACTGCAGCACGCCGTCCTCGATCATGACGAGCCGCTTGCCGGACACGCCCTCGCCATCGAAGGGCCGCGAGGACGGGCCGCGCACGATTAGCGGATCGTCCGTGATCGAAAGGCCTGATTTCAGCACCTGCTGGCCCATCTTGTCGCGCAGGAAGCTGGTCTTGCGGGCGACGGAAGCGCCGTTGATCGCGCCGGCGATGTGGCCGACGAAGCCGCGCGCGACGCGCGGATCGAAAACGACGGTGACGTTCTTGCCCGTCGGCACCTGGCGCGGATTGAGGCGCTTGACCACACGTTCGCCGGCGCGACGGCCGATTTCCTCGGCCGCATCCAGCTCGGCAAAATAGAGACGGCTGTCGAAATCATAGTCGCGCTCCATCCCGGTGCCTTCACCGGCGATGACGCTGACCGAGCGCCCGAAGCGGGAACCCATATAATGGCCGGCAAAACCATGCGACGTGACGAGCACCAGGCCGCCCATGCCGGCGGAAGCGCCGGCGCCGGAGGAGTTGGTGACGCCGGAAACGGCGAGTGCGGCCGCTTCGGTCGCAAGCGCTGCTTCCCGCAGCTGCTCCGAGGAGACCTCGGTCGGATCGAACAGTTCGAGATCAGGATAGCTCTTGGCAAGATCCGCCTCATCGGCAAGGCAGGCAAAAGGATCTTCGGGCGAAACCCTGGCCATGGCGACCGCACGCTCGGCAAGAGCGTTGAGATCGAAGCCGGGATTGGCCGAAACGCTCGCCACGCGATTGCCGACGAAGACCCGCAGCGAAAAGTCGTCGCTTTCCGACGACTCCGTGCCCTCGACCTTGCCGAGGCGGACGCTGACGGAATGGGCTCTCGATCGCACCACGACGGCATCGGCCGCATCCGCGCCGGCTTTCCGGGCGAGATCGATCAATTGGCTGGCGCGGGAAAGCAGAGCGGCGGAATCGATTTCAGAGGTCATGACTTGGCCTTTCCTTCGCGTTCCATTTATTGTGCACTACATGAAGCATCAAGGGCGGCAAAGCCGATTCTTGTTCTAATCCCTTCACGCATGGTTGTTTATCATGATCATGCGTCGCAATACCGCCTGCCCATGGAAAGAAATAGACGATGTCCGCCACCAATAGTCTCTTCACCGAAACCCTGATGCTGCTCGGAGGCGCCGTCGTTACGGCGCCGATCTTCAAGAAACTCGGATTGGGGACAGTGCTTGGCTATCTTGCGGCCGGTGTAGTGATCGGCCCGATATTGCACGGCATCGGCGACAGCGAAGCCGTTCTTGCCGTGGCGGAGCTGGGCGTCGTCTTCCTGTTGTTCATCATCGGCCTGGAATTGAAGCCCTCGCGCCTCTGGCAGATGCGGCGGGATATTTTCGGCCTCGGCTCGGCGCAGGTGATTTTAAGCGGTCTCGTCCTGATGTTTGCCGCCTATCTCGGCGGAATTGCCGGATGGAAGGGCAGCATCATCATCGGCTTCGGCCTGGCGCTCTCCTCGACCGCCTTTGCCATGCAGATTCTGGAACAGCAGGGCGACGTCAATACGAAATACGGGCAGCGTTCCTTCTCAATGCTGCTGCTGCAGGATCTTGCCATCGTGCCCCTGCTGGCGCTCATCACCGTTCTCGACGGACCGAAGGAAACCACCAATCCGCTCCCCGATCTTGCGATCGCGATCGGCGCCGTGGCGGCAATGGTTATCGCCGGCCGCTATCTGCTGACGCCGCTGTTCCAGGTGATCGCGCGCACCGGCGCGCGGGAAGCGATGATCGCAGCCGCCCTCTTCGTCGTCATGGGTTCTGCGACGCTGATGCAGCTCGCCGGACTTTCCATGGCGATGGGCGCCTTTCTCTCCGGCGTGATGCTTGCCGAATCCTCTTATCGTCACGAACTGGAAGCCGATATCGAGCCCTTCCGCGGCGTGTTGCTCGCTATCTTCTTCATTGCCGTCGGCCTGTCGCTGAAACTCGAGGTGATTCTCGACAATTGGGTGCTGATCCTGCTCGCCGTCCCGGTCATGATGATCATCAAGGCGATCGTGATCTATGCCCTCTGCCGCGCGACGGGCTCGCCGCGGAATGATGCCGTCCGCATCGCCGGCCTGCTGCCGCAAGGCGGCGAATTCGGCTTCGTGCTCTTCAGCGCCGCCAGCGCCAGCGGCGGCCTCTTCTCGGCCAACACCGCGTCGATGCTGATCGCCATCGTCACGCTGTCGATGGCGCTGACACCGCTAAGTTCCGCGCTTGCGAAGCGGCTGATGAAGGGCGACACGCAGGAGGAGCTGGACGAGGACTTCGAAGGTGCCGGCTCCGACGTACTGATGATCGGGTTTTCGCGTTTCGGCCAGATTGCCGCGCAAATCCTGCTTGCGAGCGGCCGTGACGTGACCGTCATCGATTTCTCCGCCGACCGCATCCGCCAGGCATCGAGCTTCGGCTTCCGCATCTATTTCGGCGACGGAACCCGCAAGGACGTGCTGCGCTCCGCCGGTATCGACCGCGCCAAGATCGTCGTCGTCAGCACGCATTCGCGGGAGGTGACCGACAAGATCGTCGAGCTCGTGCAGACCGATTATCCGCATGCGCGCATCTTCGTGCGCTCCTATGACCGCGTTCATTCGATCGAGCTGCGCCACAAGGGCGTCGATTACGAGCTGCGCGAGACGCTGGAATCCGGTCTGCTCTTCGGCCGCCGCACCCTGGAAGCGCTTGGCGTCAGCGAGGCCGAAGCCTATGAGATCGGCGAGGATATCCGCAAGCGCGATGAGCAAAGGCTGGTGCTGCAGGTCAGCGAAGGGCTGCAGGCGGGCACCGACATGCTCTATTCCCGCCCGGTCAAGCCGGAGCCGCTGGTCAAGCCGAAACGGGCCGCCGATACCTACAGCGACGTCGACGATCTGGTGGCGTTGCCGCAAGAGGAGCCGGAGCGGGTTTAGGCTGCCGTTTGTGCAGCCAGGGAAAGTGGCGTCACTCAATTCCCGTGAGCCGCTCTAATTCTTCGCCGTCATCACGCGGTCGAGGGCAAATTTCAGTTCGTCCTTGACGCCAGCCGACATGGCGAGGATATCGCGCGCCTTCAGGAAATCGAGGACGCCTGTGCGGCCGACGGCCGGGCGCAGGAAAATCTGCGGTGCCTGCAGGCGCAGCTTCAGCGCAATGTTTGACTGCATGGTTAGCTGGCCTGCCCCGAACAGGCTTTCAATGCGGTTCGGAATATGCCGGCCGCCGCCTTCGGGACCGCCGACAACATCGATGCCGATGATGATATCGGCAAGTCCGGCGAGATGCTCGTAAGGAACCGGGTTCATGATGCCGCCGTCGATCATCACGCGATCCCCGAGTCTGACCGGCATGAAGACGGCGGGAATGGCGGCGGAAGCCGCAAGCACCGGAAAGAGCTCGCCCTTTTCGATCACGACTTCAGCCTGATCGTAGTAATCCGTTGTCACCACCTTCAGCGGTATGTGCAATTCCGAAAAATTCTCCGGAAATGTGGTCGGCAGGAACGTGCGAAGGATGCGTTCGAGATTGAACTGGCCGAACCGGATGCTGCGCATGTTGACCGGCCGCAAGCTCCAGATCTTGTTGAGCACGGCGGGACGATTGCCGACCGTTGCAAGCGTATGGTCGCGGATTTCCGCGCCGGTCATGCCGACCGCCATGGCCGCGCCCATGATCGAGCCGATGGAAGAGCCTGCTATCGCGACCGGGCGGATGCCGAGTTCGTCCAGCGCCTCGATGATGTGAATATGGGCGAGCCCGCGCGCGCCGCCGCAGCCGAAGGCGACCGCGACGCTCGGCATGCCGGAGGCGGCAACCGGGTAATCGCTGCCGACGAAATCAGCATAATCGCCCATATCCTTCTCCTTCCCCCGTTACGCCGTCCTCGGCTGATAACGGAAGAAATGCATCTTGCTGTCACCGAAGGTCCGTTCCTCCAGAAACAGGAAATCCGGCGGCGCGGCAACGGTTACGTCGGAACGCTCCTCGATGATCGCAAGCGCTCCCGGCACGAGCCAGCCGCCGGCGGCCGCTGCAGCAAAGGCTTTCTCACCCAATCCCTTGCCATAGGGCGGATCGGCGAAGAGAAAATCGAAAGGTTCGAGATTGCCGACGCTGCCGAGATCCGTTGCGTCGCGACGGAGCATGCGTGTGCGGCCGTGAAGGCCAAGCGCATCGATATTTTCCCAGAGAAGACCCCTGCCCTCGACGCTGCTTTCGACGAAGAGCACATGACGGCAGCCGCGCGAGGCCGCTTCCAGCCCGACGGCGCCAGTGCCGGCAAAGACGTCCATCATCCGCGTGCTGTCGATGGCGTCAGGGTAGGCGTGGCTCAGGATGTTGAAGAGGCTTTCGCGCGTGCGATCCGCCGTCGGACGAATATCGTTCGACTTCGGCGTTGCAAGAGAGCGACCGCGAAATTCACCGCCGACGATCCTCACCGCGCGTCAGCCCCTGCCGCCCTTGGGGCCGCCCCTGCCGGGGCCACCGCGACCGGAGCCGCCACGTGGACCGCCGGACGGGCGACCTGCGCCACCCGGCTTGCCGCCAAAGCCGCGCGGGCCACCAGGCTTTCCGCCGGGCTTGCCGCCAAATGATTTGCCGCCGCCCGGCTTCTTGCCGAAGGGCTTGCCGGGTGGCCGATCACCGAAGGACCGTTCGCCTTGCGGGCGATCACCGAAGGGCCGATCACCACGCGGAGCTCGATCCGCAAACGGGCGCTCGCGCGGCGGATGATCACCCTGGGGGCGATCGCCGCGTGGACGTTCCGACCGCTGCTCGCCGCCGAAAGACCGGCCGCGCGGACGCTCGTCTCCCTCGGCGCGCGGACGCCGGTCGCCACGGGGCTTGTCGCCAAACGGACGGTCACCGCGCGGCTTGTCGCCATATGGGCGTTCACTGCGCGCCGGACGATCCCCGAAGGAACGCTCCGAGCGGGCTTCACCCTGGAAAGACTTCGCGCGGGGCCGATCACCACCCTCCGGTCGCGAGCCACGTTCGCCGCGCGGACGATCGCTGAATGGCCTGTCACCGCGAGGCTTGTCACCATAGGGACGATCACCACGGGGCTTGTCGCCAAAGGGCCGGTCGCCGCGCGGAGGACGATCGCCGAACGGGCGGTCGCCACGGGGACGTTCGGAGCGCTTGCGGTCGAAGTCATCATTATCGCCGCGCGCCTTACGCGGAGCTTCTTCGCTCGAACGGATCCATTCGCCATCCGCCTCGTCGACGCGGTTGACGCGAACGCGCGGGCCTTCGTCCGGACGGTCGTAACCGCTGCGCTGCGGACGTTCCGCCTCACCGCGCTTCGCGGCGGTCCTCACGTTCTTGGCGGCTTTTGCGGCTGCCTTCTCACCCAGCGGGCGGGCACCGGGCGCCATCCAGACATTGGCGCTGCGACGCGGGCCGAGCGGCTGGCGCTTTGCCCGGTCGTCGTCCTTGTGGCCGCCTTCGCGGCGATCGTCGTGCTTGGCGTCGCGCTTCGTGTCCAGACGGCTCAGGGCGCGCTCGCGCTTATCTTCGGGACGTTCACGACGCGGGCGCTCCTCCTTGGCCGCACGAACCGGGGCAGTGCGAGCCGGCTTGGCATCCGCCTCTTCGGCATCGGCAACAGCAGGAGCATTGTAGAGCGGGGCATCGAAATTCGCCTTGGCCTCATCGACCAGGCGCGGACCCAGCTGATCGCGCAGCGTGCGGCCGCGCACCTCAAGCACGTGGCCTTCCGGCAACTCACCGAGCTGGAACGGGCCGTAGGAGATGCGGATCAGGCGGTTGACCTCCAGACCGAGCGCGCCGAGCACGTTCTTGATTTCGCGGTTCTTGCCCTCACGCAGGCCCATGGTGATCCAGACGTTGGAGCCTTGCGTGCGGTCGAGCGTCGCATCGATCGAGCCGTAGAGCACACCGTCAACGGCAATGCCTTCCTTCAGCTTGTCGAGCGCTTCCTGATCGATCTCGCCATGGGCGCGGACACGGTAGCGGCGCAGCCAGCCGGTCGTCGGCAGCTCCAGAACGCGGGCCAGGCCGCCGTCATTGGTCAGCAGCAACAGGCCTTCGGTGTTGATGTCGAGGCGGCCGATCGACAGGACGCGCGGTAGCTCTTCCGGCAGGTTGTCGAAAACGGTCGGACGCCCTTCCGGATCGGCATTGGTGGTCACCAGGCCAGCCGGCTTGTGATAGAGCCACAGGCGCGTGCGCTCGATACCGCGAATCGGCACGCCGTCGACCTCGATCTTGTCGGCCAGGGTCACGTTGACCACGGGCGTATCCAGCAGCACGCCGTTCAGACTGACACGGCCATCCAGGATCATGCGCTCGATATCGCGGCGCGACGCCACGCCGGCGCGCGCCATCACCTTGGAAATGCGCTCGGCCTTTCCATCCCCTGTCACGGTTTCATCCGCCGCCTTGACGGCCGCGGCCTTTGCCGGCTTCGCGCCATCCGATTTCGTCTGCTTGTCGCGAGCAAAGGGCTTCGACCCAGGCCGCTTGGGCTTGTCATTCATTGTCATTTGTTGTTTGCCTGAATTTTTAACGCGTGTTCCTATCAGGTCACGCCCTTGCGGTTAAGTGGAAAAACTTGAATGGCGGCTACAAATCAATTCATGGAGCTTGCTTTGACCGAAGCGCGCCGCGCCGGAGAGCGTGGCGAAGTGCCGATCGGCGCCGTTGTCGTTCTCGGCAGCAAGGTCATCGCCACGGCCGGCAACCGCACCCGCGAGCTCAACGACGTCACCGCCCATGCGGAAATCGTCGCCATCCGCCTGGCCTGCGAGGAGCTTGGCCAGGAGCGTCTCACGGGCGCCGATCTCTACGTCACGCTGGAGCCCTGCACCATGTGCACCGCGGCCATTTCGTTCGCGCGCATCCGTCGTCTTTACTATGGCGCCGAGGATCCGAAAGGCGGAGGCGTCGACAATGGCGTGCGCTTCTATCATCAGCCGACCTGCCATCATGCGCCGGAGGTCTATTCCGGCCTCGGCGAGACCGCATCCGCCGATATCCTCAGAGGCTTCTTTCAAGCGAAACGCTCCGAAGACTGAAAGCGGCAGATTAGGGCTGCCGCTTCGAGAGCTTCTTACTGGAAGGGCTTCCACCAGCTGCTGTTGTTGGACTGCTGCGCAGCCTCCGCATCCTTCTTGCGCTTCTTTTCCTTCTTGGATTCGGGCGTGCCGAGATCGCTGAGGGCAGCCTGATCGGAAACCTGGCGATATTGCTGCGGCGGGTCGATCAGATAGCGGCGCTGGTCGATATAGGTGCCGGCCTGATCCTGGCGCGTGGCGCGATAGGCGGCCGTCTGCTGGGCCTCCGTCATACGGTTTCTGCTGCTGTCGGCCTGGGCCAGCGGCGACCGATAATTGACGTCGTTCTTCTTCTGGTCGGCCTCTTCGGCAAGGCGCTTGCGGGCGTCTTCCGGCGATTCGAGCCAAGCCGGATTGTCCTTGCTTGCCAGCGACTCCTGCGGCGCGGTCAGAGTATCCTTGGCACCACCGACAACCAGACCGGGGCGGTTCGGATATTTCACGCCCTTCGCTTTCGGCGTTGCGGCCGAAACAGAGGCAATATCGCCGAGGTCGTCCAGGAGCTGCACGCCGGCCGTCTTGTCGGTGCCATAGGTCGGGCTGCTCAGGCAACCGGACATTGCGCCACAGCCAACCACAAGTGCCGCCAAGCTGACGCCGATACGAACCTTATGCATCGCTCTCATGAAAACCCTTCCCAGCCATGCCGGAATAAACGTAACAGGACCCCAATAGACGGCAACTGCCGTAAAAATCGGGCCATTTTCAGGCAGCTTTTACCGGATGAACGCCGCAAAGGCAATTCATCCGGCAACTTTCTTCAGTTGACAGCCATCAGCTCTCGCAATGCCGCGGCATCGCGAGCCGAGACATCCGGATATTCCGGATCGGAACCGACATCGGCGGTGATGCGCCAGGAACGGGCGCATTTGCGGCCTTCGGCAAGCTTCGGAACCACGCTGATCCTAGCGGTGTCATCAAGGCGGAATGCCTCCGCCGGACCTTCACTGCCAAGGATGGTGATGCCCGAGGTGATGCAGATTTCGGAGAAATCCTGCCCTTCAAGTACCTTCATCAGCTCCGGATCGGCGACATAGACAACCGGGGCAGCTTCCAGCGATGAGCCGATGCGCTTGTCCTTGCGTTCGATTTCCAGTGCGCCGGTGACGACGCTGCGCACGGCGCGGATCTTCTTCCACTTCTCGGCCAGCGCCTCGTTCTTCCATTCAGCGGGAATGGCGACGAATTGCTCGAGATGAACCGAGACCGCCGAGGGATTGCGCGACAGCCATGCCTCCTCCGTGGTGAAGGGCAGCATCGGCGCCAGCCACGTCACCATGCAATCGAAGATCGTGCGGATGACGGCGAGCGAAGCGCGGCGGCGCAGGCTCGACGGCGCATCGCAGTAGAGCGCATCCTTGCGGACATCGAAATAGAAGGCCGAAAGCTCGACATTGGCAAAATCGATCAAGGCGCGGGCAATGCGCTTGAAGTCGAAGGCGTCGTAGCTTTCACGCACCAGCTCGTCGAGTTCGGCGAGGCGATGCAGCATAAGCCGCTCCAGCTCCGGCATGTCGGCATAGGCGATCACTTCACCCTTGTCGTGCGCCAGCGTGCCGAGCATCCAGCGGATAGTGTTGCGCAGCTTGCGATAGGCATCGACATTGGTCTGGATGATGGCCTTGCCGAGGCGCTGGTCTTCCCAATAGTCCGTGGTCATGACCCAGAGGCGCAGGATATCGGCGCCGGCATCCTTCATCACGTCCTGCGGAGCGACGACATTGCCGAGCGACTTCGACTGCTTGCGGCCCTGCTCGTCCATGGTGAAGCCGTGCGTGACGACCGTGTCGTAGGGCGCGCGGCCCCGGGTCGCGGCGCTTTCGAGCAGCGACGAATGGAACCAGCCGCGATGCTGATCGGAGCCTTCGAGATAGACGTCAGCCGGCCACTTCAGGTCCGGACGGTCTTCCAGCGTGAAGGTGTGGGTCGAACCGGAATCGAACCAGACATCGAGGATGTCCATGACCTGCGTCCAGGGCTCGTTGGCCTTCTCGCCGAGGAAACGCTCGCGCGCGCCTTCGGCGAACCAGGCATCGGCGCCTTCCTGTTCGAAAGCCTCGAGGATGCGGGCGTTGACGCCGTCATCCTGCAGGATGTTGCCCTGCTCGTCGACGAAGATCGCGATCGGCACGCCCCAGGCACGCTGGCGCGAGAGTACCCAATCCGGGCGCTGCTCTATCATGGCGCGCAGACGGTTCTGGCCGGCTGATGGCACGAAACGGGTATCGTCGATCGCCTTGAGCGCACGGGTACGCAGCGTCGAACCGTCCGCGAAGTCCTTGTCCATGTAGACGAACCACTGCGGCGTGTTGCGGAAGATGACCGGCTTCTTCGAGCGCCAGGAATGCGGATAGGAGTGCTTGATCCTGCCGCGCGCAAACAGCGTATTCGTCTCGATCAGCGCCTTGATGACGAGATCGTTGGCATTGCCCTTCTTGCCGTTGTCGTCCATGACACGGCCACCCTCGAAGCCGGGGGCATCGGCGGTATAGAAGCCGGCGTCATCGACCGGGAACGGAATGGTGGAGGAGATACCGCGCTTTTCGAGGTCGCGGGCGTGCGACGTCCAGGCATCAAAGTCCTCGCGGCCGTGGCTGGGAGACGTGTGCACGAAGCCGGTGCCGGCATCGTCGGTCACGTGGTCGCCATCAAGCAACGGTACCTTGAAGCCATAGCCGAGTGTAGCGAGCGGATGGGCGCAGGTGAGTGCGGCCAGATCGTCGGCGGTCACATCGCCCAGGCGCTTGTACTGCAGCTTTGCCTTGGCGAAGGATTCCTCTGCCAGCTTGTCGGCGAAGATCAACTTTTCGCCGGGGCGCGGGCCGAAGTCATTGACCGCTTCCGTGACTTCATAGAGTCCGTAGGACACGCGCGAGGAATAGGCGATCGCGCGGTTGCCGGGGATCGTCCACGGCGTGGTCGTCCAGATGACGACGAAGGCGCCGGCGAGACCAGCCGAGCCTTCAGCCACCGGGAATTTCACCCAGATCGCATCGCTCTCGACGTCGGCATATTCGACTTCGGCTTCGGCAAGGGCCGTGCGCTCGACGACGGACCACATGACCGGCTTGGAACCGCGGTAAAGCTGACCGGTGCGGGCGATCTTCAAAAGCTCGCCGGCGATGCGGGATTCCGCATGGAAATTCATGGTCAGATAGGGATTGTCGAAATCACCCGTGATGCCGAGGCGCTTGAACTCCTCGGACTGGATCTTGATCCAGCCGGCAGCAAAATCGCGGCATTCCTGGCGAAACTCGTTCACCGGAACCTCGTCCTTGTTCTTGCCCTTCTCGCGGTATTTTTCCTCGATCTTCCATTCGATCGGCAGGCCGTGGCAATCCCAGCCGGGGACATAGTTGCTGTCATAGCCGCGCATCTGGAACGAGCGGGTGATGACGTCCTTCAGGATCTTGTTCAGCGCATGGCCGATATGGATGTGGCCGTTGGCATAGGGTGGGCCGTCGTGCAGCACGAACTTCTCGCGGCCGGCAGCGGAGGCGCGGAGCTTCTTATAGAGGTTCATCTCCTCCCAGCGCTTCACCAGCTCCGGCTCCTTCTGCGGCAGCCCGGCGCGCATCGGAAAATCGGTTTCCGGCAGGTAAAGGGTCTTGGAGTAATCCATCTTTTCAGCGGTATCGGTCATAGTCGTGACAATTGCCTCGGTGTCTCGGGCGTCTTGCGCCTGAACTGGCGCAGCCATATGGGGATTTTTCGGCGGCGGAAAGCGCCTCGTGAACGAGACGCCGAAAACCCGGACCTTCCGGCAGCTTACAGCGCGCGGAAGGCCGGGCCAATAATTCGTATCGAGTGGCTCAGCCGAAATTGGGTCATGGTCGCCGGTTCATAGGCGTTTTTTCCACGGAAAGGAAGAGGAAACAACGCCGGCAACGCACGGAAAAGCCGCGGACGTTGCCGCCCGCGGCCGATGAGGAGCTCCGGCCCGTCAGGCGCGTGCTGTCGCGCGCGCCGGCATGACGGCGTTAAGGATCACGGACACAGCGATATTGGCGGCCAGCGCCAACAGCCCCGTATAGACGGTGAAGCTTGCGTCTCCGAGCGCAACCATGTGCAGTGGTTTCCAGCCGGCATCCCACACGAGGTAGGTCCCGCCGAAGAAGCCGACGAACCAGCCGGCAAGCAGGGCGGGCGCACGGAACCACTTGGTATAGAGGCCGAAGACCAGCGCCGGCAGCGTCTGCAGGATCCATATGCCGCCCAGAAGCTGGAGATCGAGCGCGAACTGCGTCGGCAGGAAAATGATGACGAGAAGCGCGCCGATCTTGACGACGAGCGAGGTCATCTTGGCGACCTTCGCCTCGCCAGCATCAGAAACCTGAGGATCGACGTAAGCCTTCCAGAAGTTGCGGGTAAAGAGGTTGGCTGCGCCGATGCTCATCACGGCCGCGGGAACGAGCGCGCCGATGGCGATGGCCGCGAAGGCGAAGCCCGCAAACCAGCTCGAGAACAGGGTCTGGAACAGCGCCGGCACCACGTCATTGGCGCTGTCCAGCTTCAGATTTGCCGCATGGCCCATATAACCGAGCAGCGCCAGGAGACCCAGCAGCAGCGTATAGGCCGGCAGCAGCACCGCATTCTTGCGGATGGTATTGCCGCTGTTGGAGGCGAAGATGCCGGTGAGCGTGTGCGGGTACATGAAGGCGGCCAGCGCCGAACCGAGCGCCAGCGTCGCATAGGCGACATACTGGTTACCGCCGAGAAGCAGGCTGCCCGCCCCCTTGGCCTGGAAATCCGCATCGGCTGCCGCAAAGACATTGGCATAGCCGCCAAGCTTGGCGGGGATCAGGGCAATGGCCGCGATCACCACGATATAGATCATGATGTCCTTGACGAAGGCGATCAGCGCCGGGGCGCGAAGGCCGGCCGAATAGGTATAGAGCGCCAGAATGATGAAGGCCACCGCGAGCGGCAGTTCGCCATGAAGTCCCAGCGCCTTGAAGACCGCCGTCATGCCGACGAGCTGCAGGGCGATATAGGGCATCGTTGCGATGACACCTGTCAGAGTGACCGCCAGTTCGAGTGCGCGCGAGCCATATTGACCATGCACCACATCGCCCGCGGTGACATAGCCGTGATCCTTCGCGCGCCTCCAGAGAAGCGGCATGACCATGAAGACGAAAGGATAAACGACGATCGTATAGGGCAGCGCGAAGAAGCCATAGGCGCCGACCGTGTAAACCAAGGCCGGAACGGCGATCACGGTATAGGCGGTATAAAAATCGCCGCCGACCAGGAACCAGGTGATCCAGGTACCGAAGCTGCGGCCGCCAAGGCCCCATTCGTCGATATGGGCAAGGGTCTTCGGCTTGCGCCAGCGGGCGGCTACAAAGCCCATGATCGTGACGAGCGCCAGGAAGAAGATGAAGACGGCGAGTGCTGTCGGATCGATATCAGTCGTCATGGCGCATGCTCCGGTAGGCGATCCATGTCAGGACGGCAGTGATCGGCACCCAGGCCAGCTGATACCAGTAGAAAAAGGGGAAACCGAACAGCACCGGATCGTGACTGTTATAGAAGGGAACCCAAAGCAAGCCTATGTAGGGAATGACGAGCAGCCAGCAGGCTGCCGTTCCGAAACGTTTGTCCATCTCGTGCGCCTCTCGGAAAAATGGGTGCCGCGACTCGCACCCAGCTATATGAGCATTGCAGCATCTTCCTACCCCGCTCAAGGCAAAAACATACTGCACCGCCGCAATCTCCGCGCGCAGCATGCCGAATAAAATCAGTCGAACGCGATGACGCGATCGAGATCGCTTAGCGGCTGAACGCCGGCGAGCAGCGCCCGCGCCTCTTCCTCGTCCTTGCGGATCTGCGCGACCAACGGGTCCAGGCCATCGAACTTCAGCTCGGGGCGGAGGTAACCAAAGAAGGAGACGGAGCAGATCTGGCCGTAGAGATCGCCACTGAAATCGAAGACGAAGGTCTCGAGCAGCGGCGCGCCATTGTCTGTTACCGTCGGGCGGCGTCCGTAGCTGGCAACGGCATTACGGATGACACCATCGGCCGTGCGGAAGCGCACGGCATAGATGCCCGATCTCAGCGATATTTCCGATGGAAGCTGCATGTTTGCCGTGGGAAAGCCGAGCGTCCGACCCAGCTTCTCGCCGCCGATGACGGGCGCCTCGACAGTGAAGCGATATCCAAGCAAGCCTGCGGCCTGGGCGACATCGCCTTCGGCCAGCAGTGTGCGGATACGGCTCGACGAGATGACCTCGGTATTTTCATCGCGGAAGGCATCGATGAGCGTCACGCCGAAGCCGTTATGGCTGCCGGCGTTCATGAGGAAGGCCGGACCGCCCTGGCGATCGTGGCCGAAATGGAAATCGAAACCGGTGACGACTTCGGAGGCATGCAGCCAGTCGATCAGGATCGAATGGACGAATTCATCCGCCGAACGCTGCGAGAAGGCACGGTCAAAGGGATATTCGATGACGGCGTTGAAGCCGAGCGCTTCCAGGAGACGCGCTCTCAATGGTGCCGGTGTCAGCCGAAAGACCGGCTGCTCGGGCTTGAATATGGTGCGCGGATGCGGCTCGAAGGTCAGCACGAGCGCTGGAATGCCGCGTTCCCTGGCGATCTCCAGTGCGCGTGTGAGCACGGACTGGTGGCCACGATGCACACCATCGAAATTGCCGATGGCGACCACACCGCCCTTCAAGGCATCGGGAAGCGGCTCGCGGGTCTCGTTGCGATGGAAAACGGTCATCGTCTGCCACTCTCCTCAGACAAGGCGCGGCATCCACCACTTCGGCGAAGCTTGCTCGCGCGCCAGGAAGGCGCCGAGAGCGGCCTCATCCGTATGGCCCTCGACGACATATTCGCGGGCGTGGATGCCATGGCTGATATAAAGGAGATCGAGGCCATAATCGAGCGCGCCACGCACGTCGGTCGGCATGCCGTCGCCGATCGCGACCACGCGGGACAGCGGGAATTCACTGCGCACTTCGCGGGCCGCGGCGAGCGCTGCATCATAGATCGGCTGGTGCGGCTTGCCGGCGATGCGCGTCTCACCCCCGAGCCGCTCGTAATAGGCAGCCATGGCGCCGGCGCAGGGGATCATCCGGTGGCCACGCTCGACCACGAGATCCGGATTGGCGCAGATCATCGGCACCTTGCGGGCGGACCAAGCCGTCAGCATGTCGGTGTAGTCGTCGGGCGTTTCGGTCTCGTCATCGAAGAAACCGGTGCAGACGATGCTTTCCGCCTCGCCGGCGTCGACACGCTCAACATCAAGGTCTTCGAGGATGCCGATATCGCGCTCCGGTCCGAGCAGGAATACCTTCTTCGGCCCCTCGGCAATCAGCCTGCGAGTGACATCGCCTGAGGTTATAATGCGATCATAAACGCTGTCGGGAACACCGATCGCGCGCAGCTGCTCGACAACTTTAAGAGCGACGCGCGGAGAATTGGTGATGAGGACGACCGTCAGTCCAGAGGCGCGCGCCGCTTCGAGCGCAACCGAAGCTTCCCTATAAGCGGCGACACCATTGTGGAGCACGCCCCAGACGTCGCAGAGCGCCACATCATAAAGTTCGCCGATGTCGCGAAAGCTTTCGATCCGTTTGCCCATGCCGTCCTCGCGCCAAATAAATCACGGGCTGACATCGCAAACCAGCCGGCAAATTACAAGAGCGGCGCACAAGGTTTTTGCGTCGCACAAGGCCCGAAGAGCGGGCATGGACAAGGTCGGCGAGCGGCAGAATGACGTAGCGAGGGTAGCGGCACGATGCTCCAGAAAAGGCGTTACCATGCCCTTCTGCACAAGATCAAAATAAGGGAATCTTTGCAACAACATGTTACGCGGCATCGCCATGGGCGTTAATCATCCCCGAAACAAGCCGATAGGCGCCGCAAAAAATTCACAGTGCTGTTCTTGACTCGTTTGGTAGCCACCCCTAAATCACCCTCGCTAGCACTCTCAGATGATGAGTGCTAACAAAGCCCATACGGATCCCCCGCTGATCCGTGAATGTCATTTGATCGAGGGATTAGACAATGGCAAGCACCAATTTCCGCCCCCTTCATGACCGTGTCGTCGTTCGTCGCGTCGAGTCGGAAGAAAAGACCAAGGGTGGCATCATCATTCCCGATACCGCTAAGGAAAAGCCGCAGGAAGGCGAAATCGTCGCCATCGGCTCCGGCGCTCGTGATGAATCCGGCAAGGTCGTAGCACTCGACGTCAAGGTTGGCGATCGCGTTCTGTTCGGCAAGTGGTCCGGCACCGAAGTCAAGCTCAACGGCGAAGACCTTCTGATCATGAAGGAAGCCGACATCATGGGCATCATCGGCTAATCCAGCCGGTTCCCTTTCCGATACAGCTGACGGGCCTTAAAGCCCGGAAAACGCGAATTCAGGAGTTCAAACAATGGCAGCTAAAGAAGTAAAATTCGGCCGCAGCGCCCGCGAAAAGATGCTTCGTGGCGTCGACATCCTCGCTGACGCAGTGAAGGTCACGCTCGGCCCGAAGGGTCGTAATGTCGTCATCGACAAGTCCTTCGGCGCTCCGCGCATCACCAAGGACGGCGTCACCGTCGCCAAGGAAATCGAACTCGAAGACAAGTTCGAAAACATGGGCGCCCAGATGGTCCGCGAAGTTGCTTCGAAGACCAACGACATCGCCGGCGACGGCACCACGACCGCAACCGTTCTCGCCCAGGCCATCGTTCGCGAAGGCGCCAAGGCCGTTGCAGCCGGCATGAACCCGATGGACCTGAAGCGCGGCATCGATCTCGCCGTTGCTGAAGTCGTCAAGGATCTCCAGGCCAAGGCCAAGAAGATCAACACGTCGGAAGAAGTCGCACAGGTCGGCACGATCTCCGCAAACGGCGAAAAGCAGATCGGTCTCGATATTGCCGAAGCCATGCAGAAGGTCGGCAACGAAGGCGTCATCACGGTTGAAGAAGCCAAGACCGCCGAAACCGAACTCGAAGTCGTCGAAGGCATGCAGTTCGACCGTGGCTACCTCAGCCCCTACTTCGTGACCAACCCGGAAAAGATGATCGCCGACCTCGAAGACGTGTTCATCCTCCTGCACGAGAAGAAGCTCTCGAACCTGCAGGCGATGCTCCCGGTTCTCGAAGCCGTCGTTCAGACCGGCAAGCCGCTCCTGATCATCGCTGAAGACGTCGAAGGCGAAGCTCTTGCGACCCTCGTCGTCAACAAGCTGCGCGGTGGCCTGAAGATCGCTGCCGTCAAGGCTCCTGGCTTCGGCGATCGCCGCAAGGCCATGCTGGAAGACATCGCCATCCTGACGGGCGGCACTGTCATCTCCGAAGACCTCGGCATCAAGCTCGAGTCCGTTACCCTCGACATGCTCGGCCGTTCCAAGAAGGTTTCGATCTCCAAGGAAAACACCACGATCGTCGACGGCGCCGGCGCCAAGTCCGACATCGAAGGCCGCGTAGCTCAGATCAAGGCTCAGATCGAAGAAACCACCTCCGACTACGACCGCGAAAAGCTGCAGGAACGCCTTGCCAAGCTCGCTGGCGGTGTTGCCGTTATCCGCGTCGGCGGCTCGACGGAAGTTGAAGTCAAGGAAAAGAAGGACCGTATCGACGACGCTCTCAACGCGACGCGCGCTGCTGTTCAGGAAGGCATCGTACCGGGCGGCGGCACGGCTCTGCTGCGCTCCTCCGTCAAGATCACCGTCAAGGGTGAAAACGACGACCAGGAAGCCGGCGTCAACATCGTTCGCCGCGCTCTGCAGGCTCCTTGCCGCCAGATCGCTGAAAACGCTGGTGACGAAGCCTCCATCGTTGTCGGCAAGATCCTCGACAAGAACGAAGACAACTGGGGCTACAACGCTCAGACGGGCGTCTACGGCGACATGATCGCCATGGGCATCGTCGACCCGGTGAAGGTCGTTCGCACGGCTCTGCAGGACGCAGCTTCGGTTGCCTCGCTGCTGATCACCACCGAAGCCATGATCGCCGAACTGCCGAAGAAGGATGCTCCTGGCGGCATGCCGGGCGGCATGGGCGGCATGGGCGGCATGGACATGATGTGATAGGCTAACAGCCTGATCACAGGAATGTCCATAAAGCTTCGCCCATGCATCTTTGATGCTTCAGGCCGCCAAGCGGCCTGAAGTGGCGGCATGGACATGATGTGATAAGGCCTCTGCCTTATTACTAGTCTTCATTCCGATATCCGGAATTGACGAAGGGCGGCCCTCGGGTCGCCCTTTTTATTGGGCGCCTATGGTTTCGGCATGGGACTAACAAGTTTCGCGGAGCGCAAATTTATGCAAATTGCCCCATTGCCGTTTTTGAAAAAGCTCCTATAAATCCCAGCGCAGCGATTTTAGAGGGTTAGCTGCAATGCACGCAAATTTTACTTATTTTCGGCACGGTTAACCAGCGCCCGCGCGTGGTCATGACCTTGAGAATTGACGGGCGTCCGGATTTTTTACTTGAAATGACTTCATGGGTGGAGTCGACGGTCCGGAAGAAGCATGGCGGAAAACGGAATGAGTGGAGCCGAATACCCTGTTTTTTCATGAAGCACGGCATGCGGGAAGACATTCCATCCGGAAGATGCATGGGAATTTGGATGAAGCGCGGGAGGACCATGCACTCAAGTGGGGATCATCTTGTTCAAGATTGCCAAGGCCAATTTTGCCGCGCCGTTTGCGCCGGGCTCGCTGGAGTTTGACGGTCACAATCCTGACCTGCTCGCGCAGTTCTGCGTTCCGAGGGCTGGACGGGTGATCTGTCGAGCGGCATCATCAAGCTCGGGCAATGGAGCACGATGCTGCATGGCCTGAGTTCTTCGGAATGCGGCCTCCTGAGCCTGATGCATTGCTATGACACGCATGATCGCGCGCGCATCCTCGATCTGTTCGAACAGGCGGCAACCACCAATTCCTCTTTCTGCTATTCCACCACGACGCTTGCCGCCGGCGGCCACCGCCAGCCGATCTTTTGCGTCGGCGAATCCGTTGCCGCGGATGGTCAACACACCGGCAGCATGATCGGCGTCTTTCTGTTTCCACGCTTCAAGCCGGAGCCGGGCAGCCAGTTGGCGAGCCGGCAGTAAAAACGACTGCAGACGATGGTCAGGCGAGTCCATTATCGCCGCACTTTTGTACCTGGCCCCTCACCCCAGCCCTCTCTCCGCAAGCGGAGAGAGGGAGTCTCCTTTTCCAAAATCGATGCCTACGCCGCTGAAAGCGAACCCGCCCCCTCACCCCGTTTACGGGGAGAGGGCTGGGGTGAGGGGCCACGTACGTAGGCGCTAGCGAAAAGGACTTACCTGACTTGTCGAGCCGGGAAGGACCAATCAATCCCGCTTCGGAATATTAAGGCCGCGCTGGCTTGCTGGACGCGCGAGAGCGCGATCAAGCCAGCTCATGACCGAGGGGAAGCTCTCGAGTTCAAGGACTTCACGGCCGCCATAAAAGACATCGACGCCGCGGACCCACGGGAAGGTGGTGATGTCGGCAATGGTATATTCATCGCCCATGATCCACTGACGTCCCTGCAGGCGACCTTCCAGCACACTCAGCAGGCGCTTGGCCTCATCGCGGTAACGCTCGACCGGATAGGAGTTGTTGGCAACCTTTTCGGCCGCGAATTTGAAGAAATGGCCGAACTGACCGAACATCGGTCCGACACCGGCCATCTGGAAGAAGACCCATTCCAGCGTCTCGTAGCGCCCGGCCGCATCGCTCGGAATGAGCTTGCCGGTCTTTTCCGCGAGATAGACCAGGATCGCGCCCGATTCGAACAGGCCGATCGGTTTGCCATCGGGACCATTGGGATCGATGATCGCGGGAATGCGGCCGTTCGGATTCAGCGAAACGAATTCCGGCGACTTCTGATCATTGGTGCCGAAGGAAACCAGATGCGGCTCATAGGGCAGGCCAAGTTCCTCGAGCGCGATCGAAACCTTGACGCCGTTCGGCGTCGGCAGCGAATAGAGCTGGATGATATCGGGATTGCTGGCTGGCCAGCGCTTCGTGATCGGAAACGAGGAGAGATCGGCCATGGGATTTCCTTCCAAAGATCATGATTTTGTGGATAAATTCGCGCCACCATAGCCGATATGGAGCCGATGGGAAGAGCGTTCGAGCGGCGTCATTGTTCAATGATTGTGAACTAATTGTGCGCAGTTGTTTATCTTTTCAATCTAGGGAAAATCAAGGATATCTGCCTCCAGAAATTGCCGCCACCCGATCCGAACTGAATTTACTGGAGATCCTCATGTCCAATACCAACAACATCATCATTCTCGTGGCGCGCATTCTGCTCGCTTTCATGTTCATCTTCGCCGGCTTCGGCAAGCTGACCGATCCGTCCGGCACCGCCGGCATGATCGCCGGTGCCGGCATGCCCGCCTCGACGCTTCTCACCTATCTCGCCGGCGCCTTTGAATTCATCACCGGCGTCTGCGTTCTCATCGGCTTCCAGGTCCGCATCGTCGGCTGGCTGCTCGCCGCATTCTGCGTCTTCACCGGCATCGTCTTCCATCTGCCGACGGTCAACGTTCCGGACTTCCCGGCTGCGGCCAACGGCTGGATCAACGGCCTGAACTTCGTCAACTTCCTGAAGAACGTCACGCTTGCCGGCGCCTACATCATGCTCGCCACCAACGGCGCAGGCGTCTACTCGGTTGATGCACGCCGCGGTGCCTACGCCGCCGCCTGATCAAAGCATACCCCAAGACAAAAGGCCCGCCGGGTTTCCGGCGGGCCTCTTTGCGTGAATGGGAAACTGAAAGGTCAGAGCGCGCTGCGCACCGCCGAAATGATGCGCTCAACCATTGGATCGCCCTCGTGGCTTTCCTTGCGGGCGCGCACCAGGCAAGCCTCCGAACGCAGGATGATCCCATCCGACAGGACTTTCAGATGGTTCGCCCGCAGGGTCGAGCCGGTGGAGGTGATGTCGACGATGATATCGGCAGAACCGGCTGCAGGTGCACCTTCCGTGGCGCCGAGGCTTTCGACGATACGATAGAGCTGGATGCCGTGCTGGCTCGAAAAGAACTGCTGCGTCAGCCGCCAGTATTTCGTCGCGACCGTCAGCCTGCGGCCATGACGGGCGCGGAAATCGGCGGCGACATCGCCGAGATCGGCCATGGTGTCGACGTCAAGCCAGATGTCCGGCACCGCGACGACGACATCGGCATTGCCGAAGCCAAGCCTTGCGCAGAATTCGACACGGCGGTCGGCCTCCGCCATACCCTCGCGCACGAGATCTTCGCCGGTAATGCCGAAATCGACGCTGCCATTGCCGATCTCTCGCGAAATTTCCGAGGCCGACAGGAAGGCAATCTCGATGCCTTCCAAGCCTTCGACACGGCCGCGATAGGAGCGGTCATTGCCGACGGCGACGATCGGCATGCCGGCACGCTCGAAAACAGCCGAACAATCGTCCTTCATCCGGCCCTTCGAGGGAAGCGCAATGGTGATGGTCATCAGCCAGCCCTCGCGGTTTCGATGCGGTCGAGCCAGAGCGCGAAGCCGACGGCCGGAATATGGTTCTTGGCGCCGAGCAGGGTCATCAGCCTATCGAAGCGGCCGCCACCGGCTAGCACCGCGCTCGATCCTTCCATCGTCACTTCAAAGACGAGGCCGGTATAGTAATCAAGCGGACGGCCGAAAGCGGCGCGATAGTCTATCTTCGAGGCATCGACGCCAGCCTTGGCCAGCGCTTTGACGCGCGCATCGAAGCTTTCCAAAGCCTTGCCGAGCTTTAAGCCTGCCGCGTCGGCAAAGCCGGCCAATGCGGCGGAGGCGTCCGCCAGCGGCACGCTCAGAGAGAGAAACTCCTCCAGCACACCATAGGCAGCGTCATCGAGCCGGGTTTCCGACAGGACCAGCTTCTCACGAAGGCGGCGGGCGATTTCCTGCGGCGAGCGGCTGGCATTGGTGGAATAGCCGGTAACTTGCATGGTGGCATCGATATGCTTGACCAGCCCCTGCTCGTCGCCGCGGCTCAGGAAATCGAGCACATGCGCATCGAGCCCGGTGACCGGCTGCGGGCTTGCGAGATGCGCCAGCATGGTTTCGAGCTGCATCATGTTGCCGAAGGCGTGGATCAGGCGCTTCTGCCAGCCAGACGGCAGCCCGAGCGCCTGTACCACGGCTTCGAACACGGCCTGATCGCCCAGCGTGACGGAAAGCGGTTTGCCGGGGACCAGCCGGTTCAGGATACCGATGGCGTCGCCGATGGCGCGGGCGTCGGCGCTTGCCGTATCGCCATCGCCGAGATCCTCGATACCGGCCTGGTAGAACTCATGGCCGCCTTCGCGGCGCTGGCGAAAGATCTCGCCGAGATAGGAATAGCGCTTCGGCGTACCGGTCGCGGTTTCGATATGGCGCAGACAGACCGGGATCGTGAACTCCGGACGCAGGCAGAGGCTGGCGCCGGTTTCGCTCTCTGTCATGAAGATGCGGCGGCGAAGATCCTCGCCGGCCATATCGAGAAAGGGCTCGGCCGGCTGGATGATGGGCATATCCACCCTCTCCGTCCGGCGCCCCGTGAACTCGTCCAGCAGATCGCCGGCAAAATCCGGAAGATTGATCAGGGGCATCAGCCCGCCCTCTTCCGGTCTTCCGCCTGCGCCGCCAAGATAGCTTTGACCTTCTCGATCAATTCCGCTTCCAGCACGGTTTCCTGCGCTACCCGGGCTTCCCGCCAGCTGGCATTGTCCTCGATCTCGCCGGAGAGGCGCTTGCCCTCGATCAGGTCCTTGATCTGGACGACGCCCTCAGCGCGCTCGTCGCCGCCCTGGATGATGGCGATCGGGCAACCACGGCGATCGGCATATTTCAGCTGGTTGCCGAATTTCTTCCAGTTGCCCTGGTACATCTCGGCGCGAATGCCGGCAGCGCGCAGCTGCTGCGTGAAACGCTGGTAGCGCCCCATGGCGTCGACATCGCCATCCATAACTGTGACCAGCACGGGCTCGATCACTTCGTCCATGCCGAGCTTGCCCAGATTCTTCAGCGCCGTCATCAGGCGCGACACGCCGATGGAAAAGCCGGTGGCCGGCACCGGCTGGCCCATGAAGCGCGAGACGAGCCCGTCATAACGGCCGCCGCCACCGACCGAACCGAAGACGACCTTCTCGCCCTTCTCGTTGGTGACGTCGAACAGCAGCTCGGCTTCGTAGACCGGGCCGGTGTAATATTCGAGACCACGCACGACGGACGGGTCGATTTTGATGCGATCTGCTTCGTAGCCGGCGCTGGTGACGAGGCTGCCGATGAAATTCAGTTCCTCGACGCCTTCGCCACCTTTGGACGTACCGGCGACAAGCTCGGCAAGCTGGGCGGCACTTTCGGCGTAGTCCTTGATGCCGACGAAGAAGAGCACCTTCTCGATCTGATCGGCGTTGAGGCCGGCACCCTTGGTGAAGTCGCCGGACTCGTCCTTGCGGCCGGGACCGAGCAGCAGCGCTACGCCTTCCGGACCGAACTTGTCGAGCTTATCGATGGCGCGGAGCACGTTCAGCCGCTGAGCGGCCTTGTCATCGCCGCCAAGGCCGATCGCCTCCAACACACCGTCGAGAACCTTGCGGTTGTTGACGCGGACCACATAGTCGCCGCGCTTGATGCCCAAAGCCTCCAGCGTATCGGCCATCATCATGCACATTTCGGCATCCGCCTGCACGCCGGGCGCGCCGACGGTATCGGCGTCGAACTGCATGAACTGGCGGAAGCGGCCCGGGCCTGGCTTCTCGTTGCGGAAGACATAGCCGGCGCGATAGGTGCGGTAGGGAAGCTGAATCTCGTTGAAATTCTCGGCGACATGACGGGCGAGCGGCGCCGTCAGGTCGTAGCGCAGCGACATCCACTGCTCGTCGTCATCCTGAAGCGAGAACACGCCTTCGTTCGGCCGGTCGCTGTCGGGCAGAAACTTGCCGAGCGCATCGGTATATTCGAACAGCGGAGTTTCGATAGGATCGAAACCATAATGCTCAAACACGGCCCGGATCTTTGCGGTCATTTCGTTAACGGCGCGGATGTCGCTGGCCGAACGATCGACAAAGCCGCGCGGCAGGCGGGCCTTGAGCTTCTGCGGTTTCTTTTGTTTGTCGCTCATCTGTAGGGTAATCCAGTACGGGAACAGTCGCGGTTAACTAGCGGATTGGGCGGAATGCGGCAAGGATTGTATGATTGTCATTTGACAAAACTGACAAACCGCGGATGACAGATGGGCAAAGAAGATCTATATTTGGGATACACGTATCCCGTCTCTCTCAGAGCCACCTCGATGAGCAAACAAACAGCCATCCGTTTGCCGGATGAAACCTACGAACGCCTGCAAGTTCTGGCCGAGCGAACGGGCCGCACCGCAACTTTCTATATTCGTCAGGCCATCGAGGCACATCTGGATGACCTGGAAGACCTTTACCTTGCAGAACGAGCCATGGAGCGGATCAAGAATGGTGAAGACGAGGTCGTAAGCTCCGAGGAATTCTGGCGAGGCCTGGACGGTTGAATATGCGCGATCCGCTCGCAAGTTCGTCGAAAAACTCGATCCAAAGACACGCAACAGAATAAGAGGCTTTCTTGAAGAGCGTCTTCCAAGCTTGCATGATCCTCGTCAAGTAGGCGATGCCCTGCAGGGCGCGCGATTGGGAAATTATTGGCGTTATCGGATCGGCGATTACCGCATTATCTGCGACCTGCAGGACAGTCGTCTGGTTGTGCTGGTTATCGAAATCGGGAACCGCCGCGATATCTATCGTTAAATGCAGGCTTCGATTTTGCGATAATGATCGCCAACAGCGGGTTGGCGATGGCCACACTTCATCCTATGTTAGCGGCATGCGCTCGCTTGCGATCCTGACGATGGTAATTGCCTGGATGTTCTACGGTGCCATGCCGGCGCTGGCGAATTGTCCCATCTGCGATTCCATCACAGCAATGCCGGCGGCATCGCCCATGAGCATGCATGGCATGGCCGATATGCCTGGCATGGCGAGCCATGGCGACATGGCGCAGCATCAGGAGAAGAAGCCGGAGAACCCTTGCGCCGGCGGCATGGCCCATGTGGCGTCTTGCGCCGCCTGTCTTGCACTGACGCCGACACTTGCGATCGAAGACGCCACGAACGCATTCTCGTATCCGGCACCTGCGCCGGGCCAGCGTCTTGCCGACTCCCGGCCGCAGCCGACGCCACCGCCGCCCCGTTTCGCCTGACGATCATCTTCTTTCATTTCACGAGCGGCTTTCCGCTCAAATCCAGATACCGTTAGGAAACGGAGAGAATATCTATGTCTACTTCAAAATCGCTGATGCTCGCCGGCGCATTCGCCTTTGCCCTCGCCCTTCCCGCCTTTGCCGACGACATGAAGGGCATGGACATGAGCAAGCCAATGGGCGACCAAGGCGCCTCCAGCAAGGCCTTCAACGATGCCATGGGCAAGATGCACAAGGACATGATGATCAACTACAGCGGCGACGCGGATGCGGATTTCGTCCGCGGCATGATCCCGCATCATCAGGGCGCGATCGACATGGCGAAGATCGAGCTGAAATACGGCAAAGATCCCGAGCTGCGCAAGCTGGCGCAAGGCGTCATCACCGCACAGGAAGCCGAGATCAAGGAAATGAAAGCCTGGCTGAAGAAGCACAGCAAGTAATTCATCCGATAAATGGGAGGCGGCATTGTGCCCGCCTCTTTCATCGCTCCGTATGCCGATTGTGGAAGACTCCATCCAGCCAATCGGAAACGGCGCGGATACGGACGAGCTGACGAAGCTCGGCATGCATGAGCAGCCACATCTCGCGCACCGGCGGATTTCTCTCGCCGCTATCGACGCGGCGGAGCCCGCTGGCATTCTCTGCGAGGATTTTCGGCAGGAGCGCGCGCCCCAATCCCGCAACCGCTGCCTGAAGCAGAGCTTCGGCATCGTTGACCGCAAGCGGGCTGGAACGGCCTGATTTCTCCGCCTGTGCCGCAATCCAACGGGCATGCGGCAAATGCACCATCGCCTCCTCATAGACGATCCAGGGCAAGTCTTCCGCGTGGCTCTCCTGCCCGGCGGCGACGTAGACGGCATAGTCCAGTGTCGCGATCCGTCTCGCGACCACCCTGCCATTCGTCATGTCGGCTGGCCTTGCGAGGCGCAAAGCCATATCCGCCTCGCGCCGGGTCAGGTTAAAATTTCTGGGATCGCCGATGAGCTCCAGTTGCAGGCTGGAATGCTGGGCCAGCAGGCTGGGCAGCGAGGGGATCAGCAGCCTGCTGATGAAGGATGGCGCTGCCGTAAGACGTACCTTGCCGAGCGCCATCGGATCGGCCGCGTCCAACGCACCTGAGAGTGCCATTACCTCGGCCTCGATCGCCTCGGCTTTCGCCACCGCGATCTCACCTGTCGGCGTCGGTGACAGGACACCGCTTGCGGCGCGCGAGAATAGCGGAGTGCCAAGGCGTTTCTCCAAAATGCGCAGACGGCGGCCGACTGTCGTCGCATCCGTGCCTAGCGCCCTGCCGGCGGCTGCGAAGGATCCGCCACGCGCAAGCGCCAGAAGATGGCGCAGATCGTTCCAATCAATATCGTGCAATTTTGCAGCTCCTAACGGCAAACTTACTGCGTGTATCCGCATTATTGCGGCCATAGAGTGGAAATATACAGCAAGGAGGTGACGATGACCCTATTCGCGGTTCTGTTTGAGGACGACCGGCAAAACGCCGCCGCGATCCGCAAGGACTATCTGCAACGCCACTTCGCCTTCCTTCAGGTGAACGCCGTTTCGATCAGAACGGCAGGCCCGCTCGGCCGGGAGGACGAAACCTTTGCCGGTGGCCTATGGCTTGTCGAAGCGGAGACCACACGTGACGTCGACCGGCTGGTGAAGGAAGACCCATTCTGGGCGGCCGGACTGCGCAAATCCGTGCAGGTGTTCCAATGGGATCAGGTCTTCGCCGACGGCGTCCTCCTTTCACCCGCGGGGAAGACTGATAGGCTCAATTCATGATGTCAGGCAGGCGCGCGGCCAGTAGATCGATGACCGCACGCATCTTCAGCGAGAGCTGCGGCACCTGCGGCCAGACCGCATAGACGTTGACCGCCCGGCTGGAAACATTCTTCAACGCCTGGGCGAGTGTGCCGGCATAAACGTAATCGCGCACCAGCCAGCAAGGCAGCCAGGTGATCCCCATTCCCGACGCGGCGGCGTCCGCCATGACTTCGAGATCATCAAGTCGCAGCCGCGTTTCGGGAAAATAATCGATCGCCGTGCCGTCATCCTGCAGGAAGGTCCACTTTTTCGTCTCGCCGGACCGCGCATAGACGATCAGGTCGTGGCCATCGAGGTCGGCAATGGTCTGCGGCGCGCCTCTCGCGGCCAGATACTCCGGCGAGGCACACAGCGTCATGCGATGCGCTGCAATCCTGCGGGCGGCCAGGCCCGCCTCGTCGCGCAGAACGCCGTTGCGAACGGCCAGATCGAACCCCTCGTCGAAGAGATCGACCACCCGATCGCTGAAGGAGAGATCCAGCTCCAGCTTGGGATGCATGCGGGCCAGTTCCAGTAGCAGCGGTGCTGCACAACGACGGCCGAAGAGCACGGGCATGGAAATGCGCAGGCGTCCCGTGACCTCGCGCTTGCCCGATTCCAGCATGGCCTCGCCCGATTGTATCTCGTCCAGTGCCCGCCGGCAGCGTTCGTAAAAGGCTTGCCCCTCGTCCGTCAGGCTCTGCATCCGGGTGGTGCGGTGAAACAGGCGCACGTTCAGGCGCCGCTCCAATTTGGCGATGGTCTTGCCGATCGCAGAGCGCGAGAGATTCATGCGCACCGCCGCCGCTGAAAAGCCACCGGCTTCGACCGCCTCCACAAATTCCGGAATGCCGTTGAGCATGTCGTTCATAACGATTGTTTCCTAAAGGGAACCAGTTAGCGGAAATAATATCGTCACTGGCGACCTGAAAGCAACGATATAGTGCGTCTATCGCTTTCAATTCCTTTCAGGAGATCATGATGACGAAAACCATGAAGCGCTGGACCCTCGAGGCGGTCGGCGTCGGCGCTCCCTTGGCCCTCACGGAAACGGTCGTTCCCGCGCCTGCGCGCGGCGAAGTGCTCGTGCGGGTCAAGGCCGTTTCGCTGAACTATCGCGACAAGCTCGTTCGGGAGACCGGCATGGGGCTGCCGCTCCAATTTCCGTTCGTACCGGCTTCCGATATGGCTGGCGTGATCGAAGCAGTGGGAGACGACGTGACCAGATTTGCTGTCGGCGATCGAGTGATTTCAACCTTCCATCCCGGCTGGATCGACGACAAGCCGCTCGGCGATGCCCGCAACCCACCCTACAAGACGCTGGGAGGCTTTTATCCCGGCGTGCTTTGCGAATATATCGCCATGCCGCAGGATTGGCTCGTATCGGCGCCGACGACCCTCGACTATGCCGAGGCAAGCACGCTGCCCTGTGCCGGCCTGACCGCATGGTTCGCGCTGGTGGAGCGCGGCAAGATCAAGCCCGGCGACAGCGTGCTGGTGCAGGGAACGGGCGGCGTGGCGCTGTTCGGTCTGCAGATTGCCGTTGCACAGGGCGCCGAGGTTTTCGTAACCTCGTCGGGGCAGGAGAAGCTCGCACGGGCCAAGGCGCTTGGAGCTCATCACGGCATCGATCGCAATAAGAACGACTGGGTGGAAGAGGTCTATCGCCTTACCAACGATCGCGGCATCGACCACATCGTGGAAATCGCCGGCGGGCCGAACTTTGGCCAATCGCTGAAGGCGGTGACGCCTCACGGCCGGATCTCCGTCATCGGTGTCCTCGAGGGCTTCGATATTTCCGGTCCGGCGGCGCCGATGTTGCTGAAATCACCCGTCGTGCAAGGCATCAGCGTCGGCCATCGCCGCTCGCTCGAAGATTTCGTACGCGCGGTCGACAGCATCGGCCTAAAGCCGGTCATCGACCACCGCTATGCGCTCGGCGAGGTTCCGGCCGCCTTCGATCATCTCGATCGCGGCCCCTTCGGCAAGATCGTCATCGAGCTTTGACCGAAGCCGGGCCGCTGCGAAAAGCGGCGGCCCGGCCTTTCATGAATCAGGCCTTCGGCTCGAACGGCTGCGGTACGCGCTGTGCGCCCTGGCGGGCCAGCATCCAGCCGGGATATTCGGCCGGAAGCGCGCTGACGTCATCTAGCTTTGCAATGTCACCGGCATCGAGCTTCAGCTTGACGGCGGCCAAGTTCTGGTCGAGCTGGTCGAGGCGCTTGGCGCCGATGATGATGCTGGTGACGAAGGGTTTCGCGAGGATCCAGGCAAGCGCCACGGTGGCAACGCTGGAGCCATGTTTCTCCGCCACTTCGCGCATGGCGGCGACGCAGGCCCAGGCGCGATCCTTGTCGACGGGCGGGAAATCGAAGCTCGCACGCCGACCCTCGCCATTGCCGGGAGCGCCCGGACCGTACTTGCCCGAGAGCAGACCGCCCGCCAGTGGCGACCAGACCATGAGCCCGAGCTTTTCTTCAGCCATCAGTGGCACGATTTCACGCTCCAGATCGCGGCCGGCGATGGAATAATAGGCCTGCACCGTCTCGAAGCGGACGAAGCCGCGACGTTCGGAAATGCCGAGTGCCTTGGCGATGCGCCAGGCCTGCCAGTTGGAAACGCCGACATAGCGTACCAGACCGCGCGAAACGAGATCGTCCAGCGCCCGCAGGGTCTCATCAATCGGGGTTACCGTGTCCGTGCCGTGGATCTGATAGAGATCGATGTGATCGGTCTGCAGGCGGTCGAGGCTTGCCTGCACCGAATCCATGATATGGCCGCGCGAGGCGCCGCGGTCGTTCGGCTTGTCGCCCATGACGCCATAGACCTTGGTGGCGATGACGACATCCTTGCGGGGAACGCCGAGGTTCTTCAGGGCCTGGCCGAGCAGCTTTTCGGAATTGCCGAAGGAATAGACGTCGGCGGTGTCGATGAAATTGATGCCGGCCGCGAGCGAATTTTCGACGATCTTGTCCGCCAGCACCTGGTCGACGTCCGCGATCGATCCCCAGGGACTATTGGGATTGGCTTCGCCAAAGGTCATCGTGCCCAGGCAAAGTTCGGAAACGAACAGCCCGGTATTGCCGAGTTGATTGTAACGCATAGGAGAAATTCCCTTGTGATCAGCCGGAAGACGCTTCCGGCCGTGAACGCTTATCTTTTGGCTATGGATTGGCCTCGGCATGGCAGTCGCTAGCGGCGGCGCCCTGGAGAGGTCACGAGAGAGTCGTCAAGGCCCGGCTCTGGCTCCGCGGCAATCGAGACAACAAGCACATAATGCACCGGAAACCGTTTTCAACGCGAGACCTCCCGTCGATCACGATGCGGTTACCGGCGCGCGCTCTTGCTTCCGGTCCGCCGCGGGATAGACTCATACTGTCATACCATGCGCAGAACGGACATACTGATGACGCAACGTCCCCTAACCACGATCGGCTTCGATGCCGACGACACGCTCTGGCAGAACGAACAGTTCTACCGGCTGACGGAGCTGCAATTTACCGAACTTCTCGCCGATCACGCCGCAGGCGACGTCATTGCCGCGCGGCTGCTGGAGGCGGAAAAACGCAACCTCAGGCACTACGGCTTCGGCATCAAAGGCTTCACCCTCTCGATGATCGAGACGGCGATCGAGATTACGGAAGGTGAAGTGCCCTCGACCGTCATCGCCCAGATCCTCGATATCGGCCGCGACCTTCTCGCCCATCCCGTCGAAACGCTGCCGCATGTGCGCCAGACACTGGAAACCCTGTCCGGAAAATACCTGCTGGTGCTGATCACCAAGGGCGATCTCTTCGATCAGGAACGCAAGCTCGCCCAGTCTGGACTCGGCGACCTCTTCGATGCGGTCGAAATCGTCTCGGACAAGAACGCCTCCACCTATCGCCGCATTTTTTCCAAGGTGGGCGACGGGCCGGAACGGGCGATGATGATCGGCAACTCGCTGAAATCGGATATCGTGCCGGCGCTCGCCGCCGGAAGCTACGGCGTCTTCGTGCCGCACGAGCTCACATGGTCCTTCGAACATGTGGAGGAGCCGACCGAAGCGCCGCGTTTCCGCAAGATCGGCCATCTCGGCGAGCTGCGCGGCGTGCTCGACGCGCTGTCGTAAGCTCTCAGTTGTTTCGCAGTTCCGAGCGGAAAGACGCGACGCGCTTTTCCTGGAACGGCTCTACTGTCCCTGCTTGGAGCGCGGCGGGAAGAGCATCGGCCCCTGATCCTTCTGCTGATCGGCCGGTGTCTGCGCGGCCGGCGGATTGGGATCGATGAGGATCTCGTAAGGCGCGCCGAGACCACGACGACGCGTGACGCGCGAATAATAGGGCTTGATCAGCCAGGTCGTATCCTCGTTGACGGTCACGTCGGCGGTATTGCCGTCCTCGTCCGTGCCGAAGAAGGATTCGTCCTCGCTCGACGACAGGTCGAAGATCGCCATATAGGCGTATTTGCTCTTCGAGCTGAAGGTGATCCGCACATGCTGACCCTTCTTGAGCGGCAGCGTATAAACCTTGCCCTTGCCGAATTTCGTCCAGCCCGTCAGCTTTTCGAGGACGGCGGGAAAGCCGAGCTTCTCGACTTTTTCGCCGCGGTCGAGCTGCGGCAGCTGCTGTTGCTGGGTGTCGCTTTGCGCCTGGGCGGCGACACCGCCGAACAGCGCGAGCATTGCCATGGGAAGGCCGAAAAACACGCCTCTCATGGCCGAACCAATGCGCAGCGCATCGCCTCCACCTCTTTCCGGCAATAGCAGCCTTCGATGTGATCGTTGACGAGGCCCATGGCCTGCATGAAGGCATAAACTGTGGTCGGGCCGACGAAGGTCCAGCCGCGCTTCTTCAGATCCTTCGAAATCCGCACGGAAGCCGGCGTCGTCGGATTGGCGCGAAGATGCGCAAGATCGAAGACCTCCGGGCGTTCGGCGGCGGTCGGCTCGTGGCTCCAGAAATAGCGGGCCAGCGATCCGAATTCGCCGCGCAGCTCAATGGCGCGGTTGGCATTGTTGATGGTGGAGACGATCTTGCCGCGATGGCGGATGATGCCGGCATCGCCGAGGCAGCGCTCGATATCGGCATCGCCAAATCTGGCGACCTTCTCGAAATCGAAACCGGCAAAAGCGGCGCGGAAATTCTCGCGCTTGCGCAGGATCGTCAGCCAGGAGAGGCCCGATTGGAAGCCTTCCAGGCAGATCTTCTCGAAGAGCCTGATGTCGTCGACAACCGGGCGACCCCATTCCGCGTCGTGATAGCGCTGGTATTCCGGCAAATTGCCGTGCCAGAAGCATCGGTCTCTGCCGTCTTCACCGGTGATGATGCCCGTATCGGCCATTTTCGCGATTCGTCCCTATTTCAGCGCGCGCTACCGGAAACCGGTATGCAAATATCGGATAAAACCAGATCAATCAAACGCTTAAAATCGTAAGCACATTTCGACGATCGCGCATTCCGATTCCAGATTTACCACTTGCAAACCATCTTTCCAAACCAGGCGGTAACCCTGATAAAGCTTTATCGGCTTCGCGGCATTTTGATGAATAGATGTTTACCATTCGCTCGCGTGCAAGTGGCACCATGGTTTCGACCGGGTGCCTTCGCGCCCATCCTCGGCCCATGTGTAGAGAGTTTGTCCGATGATGAAACATGCCGTTCTGTGTGCCGCCGGCGCCCTGAGCCTGCTTGCCTCCACCGCCTTTGCCAACGACCGTTACCAGTCGCGCCCGCCCGTCATCGTCAGTCCCGATCTGACCGCGCCCTGGGTGATGCAGCTTGGCGGCGGCAATGTTCAACCGGTCGTCTATCCCCGCCCGATGGCGCGCCGCGCGGCCGATCCCAGAATGGAGCAGCAGGTCAATCCGCAGGTACGCCGGGTCGTGCAGCCGCGCGGTTTGTTTGCGCGCCCTGCCGTGCAGCAGGTTGCCATGGCCCGTCCGCAGTATCCGGCAATCCGTGGCCAGATCGACCCGCAATTCCTGCCGCAGATCGTCGACTACCAGACGAAGGAAAGACCCGGCAGCATCGTCATCGACACCAATAACCGTTTTCTCTATCTGGTGATGGACGGCGGCAAGGCGCGCCGCTATGGCGTCGGCGTCGGCAAGCCCGGCTTCGAATGGGCCGGCGCCCACACCGTTACCCGCAAGCAGGAATGGCCGGACTGGACGCCGCCATCGGAAATGATCGCACGCGAAGCGGCCAAGGGGCACTATCTTCCCGCTCACATGGAAGGTGGCGAAGCCAATCCGCTCGGTGCGCGCGCCATGTATCTCGGCTCCACGCTCTATCGCATCCACGGCACCAATGCGCCCTGGACCATCGGCAACGCCGTTTCCTCCGGCTGCATCCGCCTGCGCAACGAAGATGTCACCGATCTCTACAACCGCGTAAAGGTCGGCACCCGCGTCATTGTGATGTGATCGAGCAACACGTGTAAGCCCGCGCAGCGATCTTGCCCTTATCGAAAGGTCGCCAGCCGCCGGCCCCTAAATGCCCTCGACTATAATTCAGACTATAGTCTGATCTGACATAGAAAAGAGAGCCGTTCTTCAAGGCCGTGCTTCGCATCGGGCATTTTGATCTTGATCCCTTCGTCGGTTCCGGTAGTTTCCTACCGAATTCAACGAGGGGAATGCCATATGAGAGCAGCATTATCGGTCGTGGCGACAGGCGTCGTTGCGGCGTGTCTTCTTGCAGCGTCGAATGCAGCGGCCTTTACCGCTTCCGCGCCCGCGCCCTATACGGCGCCGGCCACGGGCGGCGACGTGATCCGGGTCGCGATGGAACCGCAAGGCCAGGTGAAGCCACAGTTCCAGCGGCGCATGGTGCGGCTTGCGACGAACGAGGCGCCGGGCACCGTCATCGTCGATACCAACAACAAGTATCTCTATCTCGTCGAGGGCAGCAATCGCGCAAGACGCTACGGCATCGGTGTCGGACGCGACGGTTTCGGCTGGTCCGGCGTCGTCAAGGTCGGCCGCAAGGCGGAGTGGCCGGGCTGGACGCCGCCGCCGGAAATGATCGTTCGCGAAGCCAAGAAAGGCCGCAAGCTGCCGGCCTTCCAGGAGGGCGGCGAGGACAATCCGCTCGGCGCGCGCGCCATGTATCTCTATCGCAACGGTAACGACACGGCCTTCCGCATCCATGGTACCAACCAGCCGTGGAGCATTGGTCTCAATATGTCTTCCGGCTGCATCCGCATGATGAACAAGGACGTGGTCGATCTCTATGAACGGGTCCCCGTCGGCACCAAGGTCATCGTCGTCGGCCCCGGCAACAAGCAGGGCGAAGTGAGCTATCAGGATCGCGGAGTCGATGTTCTGAGAACTCTGTTCGGAGGCTAGAGCCGGATGATTTTAGGTCTGTTCGACCTAAAATCTGAATCCGCTCTAGAAGCAAAGAAGTAGACCGTGATGTCGTCCGAAAACCGCCTACACTTTTCGGCATCACGCTCTAAGCGGAGCAGTATCTCCTCACCTCTCTTTCGAATATCAGCTCACGGGCGTTCCGGACCATGGCATGGCATCGGTCATGCAGGTCGAGGACGCCCGTTTCTCGTATGATGCGCCATTCTGCACCAGGCTCTGCTGATGCCAGTGTTGCATCAGTGTTACAGCCTGAAACTTATCGCGCCGACCCGCCGCAAACCGGCTCATTCCTTTCAGTTTACCGTCAGTTTTCCCGCCTAAGCCGGGCATGCGCACCTATGACTGCAATAGAAGTGTCACGGAAGCGCGCTTAGATGGCAGCACTTTGGCATCCGGGGATTTCATATGCATCGCGCATTTCTCATCAAGCAGCCGGCCCTTGCCGCGCTTGCTATTTCAGCATTCGTCTTTGCCGCCAATTCTGCTTCGGCAGAGATGCAATTTTCCGCGTATGGCGGCGTGCAGGGCGCAACCGGCAGCAACGTGACCACGTCGGACGGCGCCGATTTCGACCCCAATTGGTCGGGAAAATCCTTCAAGATGCCGCCCTATTTTGGGTTTCGCGGCATCTGGTGGCTTGATCAGTTCGACAAGCCAAACTGGGGCGTGTCGCTGGATTACTCGCATGCGAAGGTCTATGGCGATCTCGGCAATACGCCGGGCTGGTCGCATTTCGAGTTCACCGACGGCTTGAACATGCTGACGCTGAACGCGCTCTACCGATTCCAGGATCCTGCCCGCAACTGGACACCCTATGTCGGCCTCGGTGCAGGTATCAACGTCCCGCACGTCGAAGTCACCCGGTCTTCCGGGCGCACCTTCGATTACGAATTCGGCGGCGCCTCGCTGCAGGCACAGGCGGGTGTCAGCTACCAGTTCGCCAAGCACTGGTCGACCTTCGTCGAATACAAGGGCAACTACAACTTCGTGAATAACGTCTCGATCGACAGCGGCGATACGCTGAAGACCAAGGTTTTCACCCACGCCCTCAACGTCGGCATCTCGTTCAACTTCTGAAGCCCGTTTGGTTGAAATTCGAGATCGATCCCCCAACCCGGTTCAGGGCTGGGGGATTATGTGGTATGTTCCAACACATGAGCTTTTCCTATTACAGATGCGACTGGATCCATCCGGAAAACGAGGAGCCGGTCATCGTTTATTACGAGGTCGACATCACCGGCGATGTTCCCCGGCTTATCGACGTGTTTGCCGATGGCCATCGACAATGCATGTCGGTCGCCGATTTCACCGCATTGGGGCGTGAAATGCGGAGGATCACCAGCCTGGTCGAAGGCTCGTTTTACGATGGCATCGCCGGCCTGATGGATGGCATTTTCTTCGAGGAAGGGCAGGATCGCATCAGCATGACGCGGATCGCCGCCGATCGGTTCGAAATCGAATGGCAGGCTTACCGCCCGCCGCCGCCCGATAGGCTGCATTAGAGAATTTTCGCTTTTCCACGAATTGCGAAAGCGCTCTATCTTCTCATTCCACGCATTCCTGACGGAAAACCGCTGCGCACTTTTCCTGGAATAGCTCTAGGCCGCAGCCGGCCGTAGCCCCTTCAACTTGGCAGGCATATCGCCGCCATAGGCCCAATCCAGCAATTCCACCGTGTGCAGGATCGGGATCGCCGTTGCCGTGGCGATCTGCGTGATGCAGCCGATATTGCCCGTCGCGATGATATCGGCCCTCGTCGCCTCGATGTTTCTGACCTTGCGCGCCTTCAGCTCGGCCGAAATTTCCGGCTGCATGATGTTGTAGGTGCCGGCCGAGCCGCAACAGAGGTGCCCTTCCGCCGGGTCGCGCACCGTGAAGCCCGCCGCCTTCAGCAGGAGCTTCGGCGCCATGGTGATCTTCTGCCCGTGCTGCATGGAGCAGGCGGAGTGATAGGCGACCGTGATGCCGCGCGGCATGTGCGATGGCAGGTCGAGACCGGCGAGATATTCGGTAATGTCCCGAGCGAGCGCTGACACCCTTGCCGCCTTTTCCGCATAGGCCGGATCGAGGCGCAGCATATGTCCGTAATCCTTGATCGTCGTGCCGCAGCCTGACGCGGTGATGATGATGGCATCGAGTCCACCGGCCTCGATCTCCCGCATCCACACATCGACATTGGCGCGGGCAGCGGCGAGCGCCTGTTCCTCGCGCCCCATGTGGTGGACCAGCGAACCGCAGCAGACCTCGCCTTCCGGCGCGACGACCTCGACGCCGAGGCGCGTCAGCAGGCGGATGGTCGCCTCGTTGATCGCCGGATCGAGCACCGGCTGGGCGCAGCCCGTCAGGATCGCGACGCGGCCGCGACGCTCTGCCTGCGGCTCATATCTGGCGGGCCTGGAAAAAGACGAGGGCGCCGGGACGCGGCGCGGCGCAAGATCGAGCATGGCGGCGAAAGCCTTCAACGCCGGCACACGCTTCAACAGGCCCTTGAACGGCCGGCCGAGGTTCGCAAGCCGCAGGGCCAGCCGGAAACGGCCGGGATAGGGCAGCACGGCCGCCAGCACATTGCGGGTCAGCCGGTCCATCAGCGGGCGCCTGTAGGTATTTTCGATATGGGCGCGGGCGTGATCGACCAGCTGCATGTAGTCGACACCGGAAGGACAGGTCGTCGTGCAGGCGAGGCAGGACAGACAGCGATCGATGTGCGTCACCACTTCCGCATCGGCGGCCCGGCCGTTTTCCAGCATGTCCTTGATGAGGTAGATGCGGCCGCGCGGGCTGTCGAGCTCGTTGCCGAGCGTCACATAGGTGGGACAGGTGGCGGTGCAGAAACCGCAATGCACGCATTTGCGCAGGATCGCCTCGGATTCGGCCACATGGGGATCGGCAAGCTGTTCGGGCGTGAAATTGGTTTGCATCTACGCATACCCCCGTTCGAGCAAGACCTTGCCCCTCATCCGGCCTATAGGCCACCTTCTCCCCGTATTAACGGGGAGAAGGGGATGGATGCACCCTCCGTCTTCCCTCAGCTTAGTTACATCCGAGGCTGCAAGGCAAAAAAGGTCGTCCCCTCTCCCCGCCTGCGGGGAGAGGGTTAGGGTGAGGGGCCATCGCCGACCGGAACCAGATTTCATCACGCCATCTTCCCCGGATTGAAAATCCCCGCCGGATCGAACTTTGCCTTCACGCGCGCCGAAAGCAGCGCCACGGCCTCGGGCTGCGGCTGGAAGGCCGGCGTCATCGCGCAGTGGGCTGAGGTGGCGCGCATCAGGGTCGCGTGTCCGCCGCCCAAGGCATGAATGTAGCGTCGCAGCATCTCGCCCTCCGGCTCGGCTTCCATACGCATCCAGACAAGCCCGCCCTGCCAATCGTAATAGGCATCGACCCCCTCCTCCAGGCGAAGGGCCGCAACGAGCTGATGGCCGATGCTGGGGGCGACGGATACACGCCAGATCGGGCGCATCGTGCCATCGGCATAGGGTTTCACATCGCGGACCTCTCGCCAGAGCCTGCGGCTGTCATCTTCTTCGAGGCGTTTGACCGAGCCGAGCCGGCCCATCGCGGCGGCCAGCTTTTCGCTCCTGGCCGAGACGGAGCCAGGGAGGCCCTCGAGGCGCAGCACCGTCGCCTCCCCTTGCGGCATGGTGCCGCCGATGAAGGACCACGCGACCGTCAGGGGCAAATGGGCTGCACCCGATACGTCCACCGGCAGGGCCATGGCAGCACCCATCGCATTGGCCGCGTCCGCATCGTTGAGGCCGGAGACGATGATCGTCTGCTCCGTCTTGGCCTTCGGCGGCACGCGGAAGGTCACCTCGGTCAACAGGCCGAGCGTTCCGTGCGAGCCGGCCATCAGTTTGACCAGATCGAGGCCGGTGACGTTCTTCATCACCCGCCCGCCGGCCTTGACGATCTCACCCCTGCCATTGACGAAACGGACGCCGAGCAGGCTGTCGCGCGCGGCACCGCTGACGAAGCGGCGCGGGCCGGAAACATTGGCCGCGAAAATGCCGCCGATGGTCGGCTCGCCTTGCGTCCCCATCAGCGGCCGGTGATCCATGGGCTCGAACGCCATCATCTGGCCGCCCTCGGCAAGGGCGGCTTCGATCTCGGCGACCGGCGTGCCGGCTCGCGCGGTCATCACCATTTCCCCCGGATTATAGGCGACGATGCCGGCAAGATCGCGCGACGACAGAACCGCTTCGGAGACGACCGCATTGCCGAAGCCGGATCGCGAGTTACCGCCGACGATCGCGAGAGCCGCGCCGCGCGCCGCATGACCGCTGATGATGGAGGCTGCTTCCTCCTCAGTCTTCGGGTGAAACTCGGTCATGCGGCGTTGCGTCCGTCGAGCGGGAAGACCTTGGAAGGATTGAGGATCCAGCCGGGATCGAAGGCGGCGCGAACCGACATCATCTGGGCAAGATCGACATCGGCGTATTGGTGGCGCATCAGGTCGCGCTTCTCGATGCCGACGCCATGCTCGCCGGTGAGACAGCCGCCGGCATCGACGCAGAGCCGCAGGATATCGTTGCCGGCGGCTTCCGCCTTGGCGGCATCCTCGGGATCGTTGGCATTGAAGAGGATCAGCGGATGCATGTTGCCATCGCCGGCATGGAAGACATTGGCGACCCGCAGGCCATAGCCATCAATGATCTCGGCCGTCCTCTTCAGCACGAAGGAGAGCTGGCTGAGCGGCACGGTGCCGTCCATGCAGATATAGTCGGCAATGCGGCCGGTGGCGCCGAAGGCTGATTTGCGGCCCTTCCATATCAGGGCCGCCTCTGTCGCCGACTGGCATTCGCGTACCGTCTTGACCTTGTGGGTGCGGGCGATGGCGACGATGCTGGCGAGCATGTCGTCCATTTCCGCTTCCGAACCCTCGACCTCGACGATCAGAAGCGCGCCGACATCAAGCGGATAGCCGGCATGCGCAAAGGCCTCGCAGATTTCGATTGCCGGCTTGTCCATGAATTCGATGGCAACGGGAATGATGCCGGCGGCGATCACATCGGCCACACAGGCACCCGCCTCTTCCGACGTATCGAAGCCGAAGAGCACCGGCCGGGCGCCCTCCGGCTTGGCGATGAGCCGCACCGTTGCCTCGGTGACGATGCCGAGCTGGCCTTCCGAGCCGCAGACGAGGCCGAGCAGATCGTAACCCGCCGCATCCAGCGCCTTGCCGCCGAGATCGATGACGGTGCCGTCGGTCAGCACCAGCTTGACGCCGAGGAGATTGTTGGTCGTGACGCCATATTTCAGGCAGTGCGCGCCGCCGGAATTCATGCCGACATTGCCACCGATGGTGCAGGCAAGCTGAGAGCTCGGGTCGGGCGCATAGAAGAAGCCATCGGCCGAGACGCTTTCGGAGACATGCAGGTTCGTCACCCCAGCCTGCACGGTCGCGGCGCGATTGGCGTAATCTATATCAAGGATGCGGTTCATCTTGGAGAGGCCGAGAACGACGGCATCCTCCTGCGGGATGGCGCCGCCGGAAAGCGAGGTGCCGGCGCCGCGCGGAACGACGGGAATGCCGTAGCGATGGCAATATTTCATGACGGCCGCCACTTCCGCCGTCGAGCGCGGCAAGGCTACGGCCAGCGGCAAGCGGCGATAGGAAATGAAGGCATCGGTTTCGAAGGGTACGAGTTCGCGCGGCTCGTGGATCAGACATTCCGGCGCCAAAAGATCGGCGAGATCGGCGACGATGGCGCTGCGGCGAGCCAGAACATCCGCACGCGGCTCCAGAAATGAAATGGCCTCGGCCATGCCGTCCTCCTCCTGCATCCGATGTCGGACGCAGCCCTCCTTTTAGAGCATGATGCCGAAAAGTGTGATCGGTTTTCGGACGACATCATGCTCTACTTCTTTGATCCTAGAGCGGATTCAGATTTTAGGTCGAACAGACCTTAAATCATCCAGCTCTAGGTGCATTACAGGCTTAGCGCTTTCCCAAGTTTGGAGCAAATGATAAGCATTTATTCCAAAACAGGAAATAATCGTGCATGACCAATTTAGGAGACCTGGAAATCTTCGCCAGCGTCGTCGCAACGGGCAGCATGTCGCTGACCGGCCGCGCGCTCGGTTTTTCGCCGGCCGTGATTTCCAAGCGCATCAAGCGCCTCGAAGACAGGCTCGGCACCCGGCTTCTGCAGCGCACCACGCGGCAGATTTCGCTGACGGAGGCAGGCCAGGGCTTCTACGACCGCGTGCTTGCCATTCTCGCCGGGCTGGAAGAGGCGGAAGCCTATATTGCGGGACGTTCCTCCCAGATGCACGGCACGCTAAAGATTTCCGCTCCGACATCCTTCGGCCGGCTGCATATCGCGCCGCATCTGCAATCCTTCATGCAGGCCCATCCAGACCTAGCGATCAATCTGGTGCTGAGCGACGAATTCGTCGATATCGTCGGCGGCGGCTTCGACCTTGCCATCCGCATCGCGGAGCTCACCGATTCCAGTCTCGTCGCCCGCAGGCTTGCGCCGGTGCGCCGCGTGCTCTGCGCTTCACCAGCCTATATCGATGCCCATGGGATGCCGGAGGATATCGAGGACCTGCGTCGCCATACTTGTCTTCCCGCGCACAATCACGACCCCTGGCGGCTCGACGGCCCGCAAGGCAGCCTCACTTTTCGGCCGGAGGGCAGACTGATCACTAATTCCAGCGAGGTCGTCCGCGAAGCCGTCATCGCCGGTCTCGGCATTGCCCTGCGCTCGACCTGGGATGTCGGGCCGGAGCTGCGCAACGGCCGTCTCGTTCAGGTCCTGCCGGCCTATGAAGGCTCGCACAATGTCACGCTTTCAGCCGTTTACCCCAGCCGGCAGTTCCTGCCGGCGAAAGTGCGCGTCTTCATCGATTTTCTCGCGGAACTTTATGGCCCTGTTCCCTATTGGGAGCGATAGAAGCACGCTTGAGGATGGAGGAGATCAACATGTCCGCGCCCGAGATCATTCGTTCTGATGTTACCTCCACCTCGAAGACGCGCTTCACCGTGGCCCTCGGAGATATCGCCAGCCTTCCGGTCGACGCCATCGTCAATGCGGCCAACAGCAGCCTGCTCGGCGGCGGCGGTGTCGATGGCGCGATCCATCGCGCCGCCGGGCCGGATCTCCTCACCGAATGCAGGACTCTGAACGGCTGCAAAACCGGACAAGCGAAGATTACCGCGGGATATCGCCTGCCGGCAAAGCATGTGATCCACACCGTCGGTCCCGTCTGGAATGGTGGCGATCGTGGCGAGGAAGAACTGCTCGCCAGCTGTTATCGCAGCAGTCTCGCTCTCGCCCGGGAACGCGGGGTCAGAACCATTGCCTTCCCCGCCATCTCCACGGGCGTCTATCGCTTTCCCGCCGAGCAGGCGGCCGGGATCGCAATCCGCACCAGCCTTGACGAAAGCAAGGATGGCGCCTTCGAGGCGATCATCTTCTGCTGTTTCGGCGACGACATGGCGGCGCTCTACGACCGATTGCTGCCGCGGGAGCTGGCCGGAACCTGAGGCTTACCGCGCCAGGTCGAGATAGGCGGAGGCGACCAAGGCGTCGATATCGGCCGGAACGGGGATGACGCAAGCTTCGCCACCGAGGCCGCCCTTGGCGACCCGCTCCAGGCAACGGGACTGCAGCGTAAAGCCGAGATCCATGGATTCGATGGTATTGCCGAGCGGACGCGGACCGGCCAGATTGGCCATGTGACCGCCGCCGAGAATATGGAAGGTGCGGCCGTCGCGCATGCGGATCGTCTCGATCTGCTCGGCTTCGTAGCAGTCGATGCCGGCGACCTCGGGACTGTTGCGGAAGCCTTCGACATCGATCTCATGCGGGAAGTGGCCGCCATTCATCAGGATCGCACCGTCCTTGATCAGCGGCAAATCCGCCGTCGTGACGATATCGCGGAAGCCGGTAACGGTGATCAGGATATCGGCGGAGCGGATTGCCGCTTCGCGCAGCGGCGTCGAGAAGCCGTCGAGATGGGCTTCAAGCGTTGTAACCGGATCGATATCGACGACGCTGACTGCGGAAAACGCATTGCGGAAGCATGCCGCGGTACCCTTGCCGCAAGCACCATAACCGAAGACGGTGACGCGTTTGCCATTGGTGGATCGATTGGTAAAGCGCAGATAGCTCTCGAACAGGCTCTGCCCCACCGCATGTCGGTTTTCGGCGAATTGCTTGATCGGGCTGTCGTTGATGACCAGGATCGGCATGTCGAGCCTGCTGCGCATCGGTATGAGCCGGGCCCGGCCGGATGTGGTTTCCTCGGTGCCGCCGAGCAGATTGTCATAGGGCTTATCGGCCGCGCGGGCGAAGAGATCGCCGCCATTGTCGAGGAGCAAATCCGGCTTTTCCGCCAGGATCGCATCGAGGCTCGCGCCATGCTCCTCGGCGTCGCGGGTCTGCGTCGCAAAGACCTTTATGCCCTTCGCCCGCAGGTAGTCGACCGTTTCGGGCTGCGTGCTGTTGAGATTGCCGGTGCAGACGAGGCCGGCGCCGCCGGCGCGCAGCGTCATCAGCAACGCGACCGTTTTCGGCTCGAGATGGATGCCCGTGCCGATGGTCAGGCCGGCAAAGGGTCTGGTGTCGCGGAATTCCGCCGCCGTGGCCGCCAGCAACCGGCAGCCCTGGGCAACCCAATCGATGCGGGAAAGAGAAGAAGACTGATCCATGACGCGCTCCTGCCGGCTGGTTCCATATGGCGATCTGGCATGGCGGGAGGTTGGCTGTCGATGGACATTGCAATGCCTCACATGGCAGAAAATCTGCCATAGAGATCCGATCGGACAGATGGCCTGCTAAGCCTGTTCGGCCCCTGCCTTGCTCAGCCAATCGGCCAGCCGGACGAGAGCCGGATCCTTCACATCGCCGCTGCGGATACTGAGGCTGTAGCCGGCCGGTCTTCGAATGAAGCCGTAAGGTGCCACCAATGTGCCGCGATCGATATCGTCACCGACGGCCGTGCGCGGCGCGATGGCAATACCGAGCCCTGAGCGAGCGGCTCCGATCGCAAGCAGCAGATCCTCGAATTCGCGATTGCCGGCGAAGCGAATGGGTACGCGGCCGCTTTCCACGAACCAGTCGCTCCAGAGACTTGGAGCAGAGCGGCTTGCAAGCGCCACAGCATCGGCAAGTGCCGAGACATCGGCCGAGAGGCCAAGGCGATCGGCGAGTTCCGGCGTCGCGACCGGCCCGAATTCATCCTCCATGAAGCGGATCGCGGTGATATCACGCGTCGGCCGGTATTCACCGCCCATGATGACGGCCTCGAGATCCGGGCGCTTGGCCAGAGGCTCCACCGTTGCCATCGGCACGATATCCATATCGATGTCCTGAAGCGCTGCCTGCAGGCCGGCGGCGCGCGGCATCAGCCACCAGATCGCGAAAGCCGAGGGCACGCCGAGCCGGATGGACCGCCTGCCTTCGATCGAAAGTTCCGCCGAAGCCCGTGCCAGGATGCCGAGGGCGACACCGACCGAATCGGCGAATGCCTTGCCCTTCGCCGTCAGCACCAGCCTGCCATTCTCCCGATCGAACAGGGCGATACCGAAATGGGCTTCCAGCAAGTTCAACTGCTGCCTGACGGCGCCGCGCACGACCCCGAGTTCATCGGCGGCCTTCAAAATGCTGCCGCGCCGCGCCACCGCATCGAAAGCGCGCAATGCATTCAGAGGTGGCAGACGTCGGGATGCTCGTTCGGACATGACAAGAATTTATCTTTTTTCCCAGTATGATAGCGGCACCATTCAAGCAACTGCACCATCTGCGGCATAAAAATGCTGTTCAATGTCGTTTTCAGCACAATGGCTGGCGAATATCAGAAAACAAAACTTTCGTTTTTTAACTACGAAGCACTGAATAAATTTGTGGGGAAATACCATATAGCGTCATATATGGCGCAAATTTTTTCCACACAATGTTATTATGCAACTCAAGCGTCACTCCAACACCCAAAGGTGATCCGACAATTGGCCTTTCTCAATCGCATAGCGAATGATGTGCAACTTATGTTTCGGCGCCCGCCGCGACAGCAATATGCTGCGCTCTGCTATCGATTGAAGAAGAAAACGGGCGATCTCGAAGTGTTGCTGCTGACCAGCCGCGATACCGGCCGCTGGGTCATTCCCAAGGGCTGGCCGATGCCGGGCAAGCTTTCCCATGAGGTCGCCGCCCGCGAGGCCTATGAAGAGGCCGGCGTGCGCGGCACGGTGGAGACGGAGCCGCTCGGTTCGTTCGGTTACGACAAGGTGCTGAGGGACGGCATTCAGGTGCCGTGCCGCGTGCAGGTCTATGCACTCGAAGTCAGCGAGCTCGCCAAGAACTTCAAGGAAAAGGGCGAACGTTCCCTGGAGTGGGTCTCCTACGAGACGGCGGCCGAACGCGTTCGCGAACCGGAACTGCGCGAGATCATTCTCGCTTTCGCACAGCGGATGACGGCGACTCCCGCCGCAATCCAGGCGAAGTAAGCCATATTAGCCACAAAAAACTGTGTCAGTGTGCGTGACGGATATTGCGCGCCTCATCGGTCAGCGCGATACGAGAGTTTTAATTCAGAGAATTGCATGCCCGACCGACCGGCCACACCGATAAAAAGGACCCTCGACAAGGACCTCGACAAATTCACCTATGTCGAGGACGCGACCCATCACGTCGCAAGACGCCTTGTGGCGCCGGGTATCGGCTTGATCTTTCTCGGCCTCGCCATGGTCTTCGCCGGCATTTACGTGTTCGATCAGCCGCGCGCGACATTGATCTTTGCCGCCGTTGGCCTTGCCGGCTACATGGCCATGAACATCGGCGCGAAGGACGTCGCCAACAATGTCGGCGCGGCAGTCGGCGCGCGCGCGATCACCATGACCCAGGCGCTGGTCATGGCGGCCATTTTCGAGATCCTCGGCGCGACGATTGCCGGCGGCCCGGTCATCAATACCATCTCGGCGCATATCGTCGACACCAATCGCATCGTCAGCATCGGCAAGCTTGCCTGGCTGATGATGGCGGCATTGCTCGCCGCAGCACTCTGGATCAACTTCGCAACCTGGTTGAAAGCGCCCGTTTCGACCACGCATACGATCGTCGGGGCTGTCGTCGGCGCGGGAGCCGCAGCCGTCGGTCCCGAGCTGGTAAATTGGAACGTTCTCGCGGCGATCTCTGCAGGCTGGGTCGTGACGCCCTTCCTTGGCGGCGCTATCGCGGCCGGCATCCTGTTCTTCATCGAGAGCTTCATCGTCTATCGCGACGACAAGATCGCCGCCGCCAGATACTGGATCCCTATTCTGATCGGGTTGATGGCCGGCTCGTTTTCGGCCTATCTCATTGTCCAGCTCGAGCCCAAGAATGCCATCCCGAACCTGCTGAACCTCGCGATCGGCATTATCGTCGGCATGATCGCCTGGCTGGCGGCGCGACCGCTGGTGGCGGCGCAATCGGTCGGGCTCGAAAACAAGAACAGTTCGCTGCGCAAGCTTTTCCGCCTGCCGCTGATCTGCTCGGCGGCGCTGATGTCCTTTGCGCACGGCGCCAACGATGTCGCCAATGCCATCGGACCGCTGTCGGCGATCGTGCGCGACATCGGCCTTGGCGGCTCGCTCGGCGTGGTCGCAGAGACAACCACCCAGAAGGCGCCCTTCTGGGTCGTCATGATTGGCGGCTGCGGCATTTCCGTGGGTGTGCTGCTTTACGGCCCGCGACTCATTCGCCTGCTCGGCGAGCAAATCACCAAGCTCAATCCGATGCGGGCCTACTGCGTTGCCGTATCCGCGGCGCTCACCGTCATCGTCGCGGCCTGGTTCGGTTTCCCGGTGAGCTCGACCCACATTACGGTCGGCGCGGTTTTCGGGGTCGGCTTCTTTCGCGAATGGTATACCGTCCGTTCCAAGCGGCGATTTGCCTATATGCGCAAAAAGGCGGAAGCCGCGGGCATTCCCTGGCTTGAGCCGGAATCCGCGGACGAGCGCAATCCCGATGAAGTTCATCGCCGGCGGCTGGTGCGCCGCTCGCATTTCATGACCATCATCGCGGCGTGGGCGATCACCGTGCCGGTCGCGGCCATGCTTGCCGCCGCCGTATATTGGGTTATGGTCGCACTCTTCATTTAGGGCGGTTCGGCTTCTCACCGGGTCTTCGAGCCGCTCCATCTCACTGCTCTAAGCAATTCCGGGGGTAATCCATGCGCGCCAACTTCCGCATGCAGCGGCTGTTCGTGACTGCAGACATCAAGGCAGGCGTCGCCATCGAGGCCGACCAGGATCAGTTCAACTATCTTGCCAATGTTCTGCGCCTGGAGGATGGCGCCGAGCTGCTCATCTTCAACGGCCGCGACGGCGAGTGGAAGGTAAGCGTCTCCTTTCCCTCGCGCAAACGCATCCTGCTGACGCCGATCGAAGAAACACGACCGCAGCCGGCCCCATCCGACCTGCATTATCTCTTTGCGCCGCTGAAGGTCGGGCGGCTTGATTACCTCGTGCAGAAGGCCGTGGAAATGGGTGCGGGTCTGCTGCAGCCGGTCATGACGCAGCACGTCCAAGGCAAGATCACCAATCTGGACAAGGTCAGGGCCAATGTCATCGAGGCGGCGGAGCAATGCGGCATTCTTAGCATTCCCGATGTCGCCGAGCCGGTAAAGCTCGCCGACCTGCTCGCCCGCTGGCCGCGCGAGCGTCGCATCATCTATTGCGACGAAGGCGATGCCGGGCAGAATCCGCTGCCGCTGCTGACGCGGGTCAAGGAGAAGCATCTGGCGCTGCTGGTCGGCCCCGAGGGCGGTTTTTCCGAAGAGGAGCGCGCGCTGCTGCGCAGCCTCGATTTCGTCAGCGCCATTCCGCTCGGGCCGCGCATCCTGCGTGCCGACACGGCGGCCGTCGCGGCCATGGCAGTGATCCAAGCGGCGATCGGCGACTGGAACTGAGCGTTCACTCCAGGACCGCAACGACGGTTGCAACGATCAGCAGGATCGCCAGCGATATGTTGACGATCCGCGAGACTTTCGGATTTTGAAGGAAGCGGGACAGGGAAGCGCCGACAAGAAGCCATACCATATGGATGGCGACGATCATTCCCGTCAGCAGCACGACCTTGAGGGCTGCGTCCAGCAGCCTTCGGTCCTGAAACAGGCTGACCCCGGCAAAGACGGCAGCAATCGCCAGGTAGGCCTTGGGGTTGGCGACGGCCAGCAGGAAGCCGCCGGAGAAGGCCGGAACCGCGGCCCGATCGTCGCGGCGCGACAGCGGCGGCGCCGTGGCGATCTTGAAGGCGAGATAAAGGATATAAACGGCTGAGATCGCCGTCAGCAGGAAGGCACCGTGCGGCACCGACAGCAGGATCGCAACGACACCGGCTGCAACGGCGAGCAGGACCATGACAGTGCCCGCGATAAGGCCGGAGACGTAACCGAGCGACCGCCGGAAGCCATAGGCCGCCCCCATCGCCGTCGCGCTGATCGTCGAGGGGCCAGGGCTTCCCATGATGACCAGCGAGGCCAGAAGCAGCGTCAGTATAGGATAGTAAAGGGCGTTCGTGCCGTTCATTGATATGCTCCGCTTGACGTCAATCGAAGCAAAACTATCCGTGCTCACGGCGAGACGTCTTGAACGCTTGTGCAAATATACCGGCGGCCGGCACGGCTGTGATGCACTGGCGAGACACAAAATCCTATTTTTTTGAACGACCCTTGAAAGAAATTCACTTGCACCGTACCTCAATCCGCGTCAATCACCCTCCTATTGACCTGCGGCTTGCGCGGGTGCTTCTCCGAGATCTAAGGTAATACCATGGCGCGCGATACCACCGACCAGACTCCGCTCTCCTCGGTCTCGGAAATGACGGCCTATCTGGCTGCCGGCAACAAGCCGAAAGAGAAATTCCGCATCGGCACCGAGCACGAGAAATTCGTGTTCTTCCGCGCCGACAACAGCCCCGTGCCCTATTTCGGCGAGGCCAGCATTTCCGCGCTCCTCGAAGGGCTGCAGAAGAAAAGCGGCTGGGATCCGATCATGGATGGCGACAACATCATCGGGCTCGGCGAGCCCACCGGCATGGGTGCGATCTCGATCGAGCCGGGCGGCCAGTTCGAACTGTCGGGCGCGCCGCTCGAAACCATCCACCAGACCTGCAAGGAATCGAACAACCATCTGGCGACGGTGCGCGAGATCGCCGAGCCGATGGGCATTCGCTTCCTCGGCGTCGGCGGCAGCCCGAAATGGACGCTCGCCGAAACGCCGCGCATGCCGAAATCGCGCTACGAGATCATGAGCCGCTACATGCCGAAGGTCGGCACCAAGGGCCTCGACATGATGTACCGTACCTGCACGATCCAGGTGAACCTCGATTTCTCCTCGGAAGCCGATATGCGCCGCAAGATGCGCGTGTCGATGAAACTGCAGTCGCTGGCAACGGCGCTCTTCGCCTCCTCGCCCTTCACGGAAGGTAAGCCGAACGGGCTTTCCTCCTGGCGCGGCGACATCTGGCGCGATACCGACAACCGTCGCAGCGGCCTGCTCGATTTCACCTTCCGTGACGATTTCGGCTTTGAAGACTATGTGAAGTGGGCGCTCGACGTTCCCATGTATTTCGTCGTTCGCGACGGCCGCTATCACGACTGTACGCATGTCACCTTCCGCCAGTTCATGGACGGCGCGCTGAAGGGCGAAATCGCCGATTGGGAACCGACGATGGGCGACTGGACGAACCATCTCTCGACGCTGTTTCCCGACGTACGCCTCAAGCGCTTCCTCGAAATGCGCGGCGCGGACGGCGGCCCCTGGCGCCGCATCTGTGCGCTGCCGGCCTTCTGGGTCGGCCTGCTCTATGACGACGAGGCGCTGACGGCCGCCGACGAGCTGACCAAGGACTGGAGCTTCGACGAGGTCAACGCGTTGCGTGACGTCGTGCCGGCGCAGGGCCTGAAGGCCGCGATCAAGGGCCATGGCCTGCTTGACGTGGCGCGCGAAGTGGTCGGCATTTCCCGCCTTGGTCTGAAGAACCGCGCGCGCCTGAACGGCGACGGGCAGGACGAAACCGTCTTCCTTTCGCCGCTCGACGAAGTGCTCGCCAAGAAGGGCACGCTCGCCGACGACCTGCTGATGCTCTACAACGGCCGCTGGAACCAGTCCGTCGAGCCGATCTTCGAGGAATATCAGTATTGATATCCGGTCGGCCGCCGTCATCGCCTCGATGAGATGACGGCAGAAACCGGTATGCGCTCTCTTTTTTCCGCTATAGTATCGTCATAAAGCGCCGCCTGATTCCGAAGCGGCCTCATAGCGGGGAAAGGGACTTCGATGCTGCCACTCTTCGACATGATGATGCAGGCTCAGAACGGCGCCGCCACGGAGGCCATGGCCAAGCAGTTCAATCTTGCGCAGGAGCAGGCGACGAAGGCGATGGCCGCGCTGATGCCGGCATTTTCTTCCGGCTTCAAGCGCAGCGCGACCGATCCTTACAACTTCGTCGGCGTCATGCAGGACATAACGTCAGGCAACTACGCCAAATACTTCGAGGATATGACGAAGGCCTTCACGCCCGAAGGCATTGCCGACGGTAATGCCGTGCTCGGAAGGCTGTTCGGCTCCAAGGAGGTTTCCCGCGCGATTGCGGCGCAGGCTGCGCAGATTACCGGCATCGGCCAGGAGATCTACAAGCGCATGCTGCCCGCCATGGCCGATACGCTGATGGGCGGTCTCTTCAAGGAAACCAGCGGCCAGATCTCACAGATGGCCAATCCCTTCCTCAATACCGATATGGGCGAGATGATGCAAAGCTGGCTGCGGAGCATCGGCTTCGCGCCGAAGCAGCAGCCGACGCCGCAGGCGAGCATCTTCGACAATCCCTTCACCCAGGCGATGGAGCTGATGTTCGGCGCCGATTCGGCCAAGCGCGAAAAGCCGGCGCAGACCAATCCGTTCCTCGACAATCCCTTTGCCAGAGCTTTTCAGGACATGATGAAGAACTTCCCGATGCCATCAGAGCCGCCGAAGGAAGAACCGAAGGCCAAGCCCGCCGCCGGCGTCGACATGGCCGCCTACACCGAGATGTTCAACGCCATGTTCGATAGCGGCCTGGAAGTGCAGAAGAGCTATCAGAAGAACATGGAGGCGATCTTCGACAGCTATTTGAAGACGCAGGACAAGCCGGCACCCAAACAAGAGTGACGGCGGGGATCGTCACTTTCGACGCCTGTCGATTGTTCGCAATTCCGCACAGCCCGTGCGCATTGCGCCCGCTTATCATACACTGAGACTGAGCCTATTTCTGCTTTCATCTTGAAAGGAGATAGCCATGTCCAGCATCGATCAATCCGGCGGCTTTACACTTGGGGACCGTAAGGTCAAACGGCTTGGCTACGGCGCCATGCAGCTCGCGGGCCCCGGCGTGTTCGGCCCGCCGAAGGACCATGACACTGCACTGGCGGTTCTGCGCGAAGCGATCGCCTCCGGCGTCAACCATATCGATACAAGCGATTTCTACGGTCCGCATGTGACCAACCGGCTGATCCGGGAAGCGCTCCACCCCTATCGCGACGATCTCGTCATCGTCACCAAGATCGGCGCGCGACGCGGCGCGGATGCATCCTGGCTGCCGGCCTTTTCCCGGGAAGAGCTGACACAGGCGGTGCATGACAATCTGCGCAACCTGGGACTGGATGTGCTCGATGTCGTCAATATCCGCATCATGTTCGACGTGCATGGTCCGGCCGAAGGGTCGATCGAAGCACCCCTGACAATCCTGGCCGATCTCCAGCGGCAAGGTTTGGTACGTCACATCGGGCTCAGCAACGTCACAGCCAGCCAGATCGCCGAGGGCCGCCGGATTACGGAGATCGTCTGCGTACAGAACCAATATAATCTTGCCCATCGCGCAGACGACGCCCTGATCGACACGCTTGCCCGCGACGGCACCGCTTATGTGCCCTTCTTCCCGCTCGGCGGATTTTCGCCGCTTCAGTCCTCGGCCCTGTCCGATGTGGCTACCCGGCTGAACGCGACGTCGATGCAGGTGGCGCTCGCCTGGCTCTTGCAGCGCGCACCGAACATCCTGCTCATTCCGGGCACATCGTCGCTTGCCCACCTCAAGCAGAATATCGCAGCCGCCGAGCTGAAGCTGCCGGAGGATGCGGTCGCGGAACTCGATCGCATCGCCGGCGCTGGCCACGCCTGACGCGATCTTCAGCTATTGGAGACAGTTCGGGCAGGCAGCTCGAGCCGTCTCTCGATTCCGATGTTATCGAGAAACACCTCATCATGGCTGACGACGAGAAGCGCGCCGTCATAGGCGCGCAGCCCGGCTTCGACCGCCGCAATGGAATCGATATCCAGATGGTTGGTGGGTTCGTCGAGAATCAATAGCGAGGGCGGCACTGAGCCGCCAAGCACGCAGGCGAGCCCGGCACGCAGAAGCTGGCCGCCACTGAGGCTGGAAACGACCTGCAGCGCGGCATCGGCCCTGAACATGAAGCGCGCCAGGGCGGCACGGCAGGCATTCTCATCGGCATTCGGATTGAGCTTGCGGAAATTGTCGCGGATCGACAGCGATGGGCCGAGGAGACTGACCCTCTGGTCCAGTAGAGCGGAACGGACGACCCGCACCGTTCCGCTCCAGGGTTCCAGCGCACCTGATATCAGCGCCAGCAGCGTCGTCTTGCCCGAGCCATTCGGCCCGGTGATGGCGACGCGCTCCGGTCCGGTGATGACAAAATCAAAATCGCGCAGGATCGGCCGTTCAGGTTCGTAACCGGCTGTGACGCCCTCCATCCGCAAGACGATCCTGTTTGCCGGCAATCCCGATGTCGGCAGCTTGACGGTCAGCGGCTGCAGAATCTCGATCTTTTCGCGGGCGGCGGCGGCATCCTGCAGGACCTGAGCGCGGCGTCGTTCGGCGAGCCGCGTATTTTCGCCGCTCGTCATCTCGCTTCGCTCCTTCATCCCGCCGAGCAGGATGCGCGGAATGCCGCCCTTGGCCGCCATCTTCCGGCCCGCCTTGTCCCGCCGGGCCTGTCGCTCGACGGCCGCCTGCGCGCTCCTCTCCACTTCAGCGACTCGCTTCTCCGCCTCGGCGAAATCATGCTCGGCGGCGGAAAGCTCCAGCGCCTTGCGTTCACGATACTGGCTCCAATTGCCGCCATAGCGCGAGGCACCGAGCGATGTCAGCTCGACGATCGCATCCATGGTATCGAGCAGCTCCCTGTCGTGGCTGATGACGATGGCGCCCGCCCTCCAGCCGGAGAGCAGATCGATCACCGCGGCGCGACCATCGCGGTCCAGATTGTTGGTGGGTTCATCGAGAATCAGGAAATCGGGATCGTCGACGATAAGGGCTGCAAGGCCGCAGCGCGTGCGCTGTCCGCCGGATAGCGTCACGAGGGGCGTTTCCGGCGTGACGTCAAGCCCGACGCGGTCAAGTGCCGCGGCGATGCGCGCCTCGAGCGTCCAGTCCGCCGAGGCGAGCTCTTCATTCGTCGCTTCGCCAGCTTCCGCGCGCTTCAGGACGGCAAGGGCTTCGCTCGCATCGAAGAGATCGGCAACGGTTTCGTCCGCCCTCACCTGCACGCTCTGACGCAGGATGCCCAATCTGCCGTTGAAGGAGATGCTGCCGGATTGCGGCAGCAAGTCTCCGGCGATGAGCTTTACCAGCGTCGTCTTGCCGACGCCATTGCGGCCGACAAGGCCGGTGCGCTCGGCGCCGAAGCTCAGATCGAGATGGGAAAAGAGCGGCCGGCCGTCAGGCGTGGACCACGAAAGATTGGATAGAACGATGGATATGGGCATGAGCAAGAATTTCCCTGATGGCAAGGCTGAACGGCATTGCGGTCGAGGTGGAATCCATTGCTGCACACATCCTGTTGGTATTGCTGATGCCCATAAACTAAGCGGCGAGCGGCTTCAGTTCAAGTCCGGCGCGCAAAGTCAGAGGCAAGTTCAACCCTTGGCGTCGATGGCATCCAGGAAGTCGATGACGCGCTTCCAGGTAAGATCGGCCGCCTTGGCGTCGTAATCGGGCAGGCTGGTATCGGTATAGAGGTGGCCGCCGCCCGGATAGGTGAAGACTTCCGCCGATATGCCGGATCGGTCCGCCGCCTGCCGCCAGGCAGCAACCTCCTCCGCCGGTTCGAACGGATCGGGGTCGGCCAGATGAAGCTGCAGCGGCAGGTTCTTGCGGGCATTGTCGGCAATGGTGGCAAGGCCATGCAGCAAGAGGACACCGGCCGTCTTTTCCCGTTTGGGCCAGAGGCTGGATGCGACGCCGGCACCCATCGAAAACCCGGCAAGCACGGTCGATGCCGGCAGGCCGGCCAATGCCCATTCCGCCCGCTCGCAAATCGTCGGCCAGCCAATCTCATCCTTGAATTCGAAGCCCTCTTCGATCGATCGGGCAATCAGCCCATCATAGAGATCCGGCGCGAAAGCCTTGTGCCCCGCGGCCTGAACGCGCTCGACCGCCTCATGCTCGAGCGAGCGCAAGCCGTAGACGGAGTGGAAGAAGATCACCGTTGCCATCGTCGAATCCCTGCTATCTGATCACATGAAGATAAGACAATTGCTGCCGGAGGCAACTTGTCCGCGTATGATCCATTGCGAAAACACGGTCTCCAGAAAGAAAAAACCCGGTGTTGGCCCTTAGGCCGAACACCGGGAAAGAGGCAGGGCTTATTGGCTATCACCCTGCGGGGAAACTATTGTCCGCCATCAGCCTCTAACGCTGCTGAAGCCGGAGATGCGCGAGCAGCGACGCGCGGAATTGGTGAGATGGCCGGACGGATCCCCGAAAAAGGTCGAGGTGGTCAGCGCAGCGTTCAAATCCTGCCGGGTGAGGCCGATATCGCGCAACTGATTATCGTTCAGCTCATTCAGATATTCGATTTCCTTACGATTTCGGATTGCGCGCCAGGTCGATGCGACATTGCCCAAAGCAAGCATCATGCGTGCCGTCAGCGACAGCGATGGCGTTGCAAGGCCGAGGTCAAGGGTCCGATCTGTCGTGCGCATTTCCGTAGTCCTTCCTTTGCGGCACACGCCAGCCAAGCCCCTTTCCGATGATCCGGAAAAAGGGCGGAGGCCGGGAGGAGTTCGACAAGAGTGTCTGTTCGATTGGTATGCTGAATTGCATTAGGAAGATGCCAAAGCCCTATTGATCAGTCCAACGAATGTTTCTAATGATAACTATCAAACTCCTTTATAGGTGAACTCATGTCCGCGCCGCTTGATATCGATCAGTTGCAGACCTTCATCGCCATCGTGGATTCCGGCAGCTTCACCAAGGCGGCCGACCGGGTGTTCAAGACGCAATCGGCCGTATCCATGCAGATGCGCCGGCTGGAAGAGCGCGTCGGCAAGCAGCTTTTCATCAAGGACGGGCGCGGCAACCGCCTGACGGCCGAAGGCGAAAAACTGCTGAACTACGCCCGTCGCATCATTCGCCTGAACAACGAGGCGATGGCGGCTTTCGACGACAACAGGCTCGAAGGCACGCTGCGCATCGGCACGCCGGACGATTATGCCGACCGCTATATGCCCGAGATCATCGGCCGCTTCGCCAAGACGCATCCGAATGTCGAGCTCTATATCGTCTGTGAGCCCTCGGTGGATCTTGCCGAGCGCATGCATCGCGGCGAACTCGACATCGCGCTGGTCACCCATAATCCGCGCGAGCGGATGTCGGATGTGGTCAGGACGGAACCGCTCTGCTGGGTCGGCTCGGCCAACCATCCGCTGCGCGACGATGCGCCCATTCCGCTCGCGGTCGGGCGGCGCGACTGCCAGTGGCGCCAGCTCGCCTGCTCGGCGCTCGATGCCGGTGGCCGCGACTATCAGATCCTGTTCACCAGCTGGTCCTGCACCGTCGTTGCCGCGGCCGTGCTTGCCGGCATGGCGGTATCGGTCATGCCGGAATCCGCGCTCAGGACCGGCATGAAGGTGCTGACCCAGGCGGACGGCTTCCCGCCGCTACCGCCGGTGCAGATCGGCATCATGAAGCGGCCTGGGCTTTCCGTTTCATTGATGAACGCGATCACGGCGCATATCTCGGCCTGCCTGGACAACATCACGCCGGCTGCGGTCGACGATGACCTCGATGGCGAGGTGAAGACCTTAACGCGCTTCTATCCGCGGCTGCGCGCCGGGCATATTCTGCCGGGTTGGTGACCTCGGGGCTCACCAACCAATTACCTTTCGTCAAAGTTACGGGGCCGGTTCCGCCAGCAAAGTTGTGCGGATCACCTGCTTCCATTCATGCAGCATGCGCACGGCCATCTCATTGTCGCTCATGATGGCAAAGCGAACGGATGCGCCGATCAGATGGCTGAAAAGCTGGGTGCGCGCCGTCAGGTCGATGCGGCTTTCAGCCGGCAGGAATGGCCGAATGCTTGTCAGGAATATGTCGGCGACGCGATTGCTGTGCTGTATGTTGAGCTGCAGGATATCCCTGTCGATATCCGTACCGAGCCAGACGCCAAGATAGGCGGGATCGCTGCGAAACTCGTGGTAGTACCAATCGATCATGCCGCAGACCAAGTCGATGGCGTGATCGAGCGATGTTACGGTCGAAAAAGCTTCCCCGACCTTTTGCTGAATGAGACGGGAGTGCCGGTCAAGCAGGGCTCCGACGATTGCGGCCTTGTCCGGGAAATATTGATAGACGGAACCGATCGGAATCCCCGCGACAGCGGCGAGCTCCGTCATCTTCATCGCGCTGACGCCCTTTTCGGCGATCAGCCTGGCAGCGACCGATAGGATGACGTCGACGCGCTGAATGCTTCGCTCCTGCTGCGGCCTTTTGCGGAACGTGACGCGGTCGGGCCTATCCGGATTCATTCTTTCTCCGTTTCATTTTCATACTGAACGACGCTGGACACGGCAGACGCTATGACACCAGACGCGTTCAATGCGCGTAAACGGGAAAAGTCCAATTTTAATCATTACTTAGGTGCCGTTGCCGTTATGAAAATCGAGGCCGGAACATGGTTTCGACCTCGGTAATCAACGGATGGCTGACACGCCGCTATTAACGGCTTGTGTCGTTACGATACATATTTCTTCAGAAAATCGACCGTCCTGCCCCAGGCGAGATCGGCCGCCCGCTTATCGTAGCGGGCAGCCGAAGTGTCATTGTTGAAAGCGTGGTTGACCCCGTCATAGACGAAGATCTCGAATGTCTTGCCACCCGCCTGCAGCTCCTTGCGATAGGCATCGATACCGGCGTTGATGCGATCGTCGAGGCCGGCATAATGCAAGAGCAGAGCCGCCTTGATATTGGGCACATCGCTTGCCTGCGGCTGTGCGCCGTAATAGGCAACGCCTGCCTTCAGCTCAGGCGAGATCGTCGCGAAACGATTGACGAGACCGCCGCCCCAGCAGAAGCCGACCGCGCCGACCTTGCCGTTGGCGCCATCGGCCTTGGCAAGATAGGTCAGGCTCGCTTCGGCATTGGCGGCCGTCAATGCTGGATCGAGACCGGTGAACATATCGCGTGCCTTGTCCTCATCGTCAGGCGTGCCGCCGGACGGAGAGAGAAAATCCGGCGCCAGTACCACGAAACCTTCCAGCGCCATGCGGCGGGCGACATCGCGGATATGCGGATTGAGACCACGGTTCTCGTGGATGACGATGACGCCGCCGAGCGTGCCGGCCGCGTCTTTCGGGCGAACGAGATAGCCTTTCATCTCGCCCTTGCCGCCGGCATAGGTCACATCCTTTGCTTCCAGCCTGCTGTCATCGGCGGCGATGACCTCGGCGCTTGCCTTGTTGGCGGCGAGCAGCGGCGCGATCGCGGCAGCAGCGCCGGCGGAGCCCGCAAGCTTGGTCAGCTTTTCCATGAAACCCCGACGATCGAGCGTCAGATGCGTGTATTCGTCATAGGCGTTGATCATCGCCTGCGTCACAACGGGCTTTTCCGTGCTCATGGTCCTGTTCTCCCATTTTCCCCGGCAGCAGACGCAAAGCGACCGCCACCCGCTGACAAGATAGATCAGTGGGCGGCGGGGTAACGGTAAAGGTAAAACACAAATACGTTACCGCAGGTTGTCATCGCGATAACATACGTGGTGTCAGGAGAAGGCAAGCCAGATGCCGAGCCAGACCCACATGCCGACGAGTGCCATAAAGCCGAGCGTAAAGAGTGGGCTGCGATAGCGTAGGTTGTTGCTGGTCACATGCACGAAAGCATGAGCGTAGCGCGTGGCGACAAAGACCCAGGCGAGGATCACGGCCGGCAGATTATCCGCCTGACTGGTATAAAGCACGATGCAGCAGGCGTAAAAGAGCAAGGGAAGCTCGAACTGATTGGCAAGGCTGTTTCGCACCACCAGGCTTTCGGCCGGCTCGTTGGCGGGATGGTTCTCGCGAAATTGCTCGGGCTGGATGCGGCCGGCCTTCACCAGTACGCGGCGGCGCCATCCCAGGAGCGCATAGAGAATGAAGACAAGCACCGCATGCGCCACCATGGGCCAAAACATTTCATAGCCGGTCACGCCGCCAACTCCTTTGGAATCTCCGAAAGTCGATAGGATCAATCAGGACGGCCGCGCGCCGTCGCGCGACAGGTAGCGAAAAATCGCGAACCGGGCCAGTAGAATAACCGTCACCACCAGCGTCAGGAATTTCAGCCTGACGATAACAGGCAGTACGCTTGCAAGAAGCGCCACGGTCGAGTCCGATGGCGTCGCCGGCGGATAAAGCATGAGACCGGCGATATTCTCGGCATAATCGACAACCGTATAGAAGATCGGCAAGCAGAAAATGACTGCGGTCGCGCCGGGAGGGATCGGTCGGCCGAAGAAAAAGCCGCCCGGCCCGATCAGCCGCATCAGGCAGAACAGCAACCCACCCAGCACCAGCGGAAAGATCAGCTCCGGCCCGAGATACATGGAATGCAGGATCTCGGCAGGATCGGGATGATCCTTGAGGTAGCCCAGCATGGCGATGACGTCGTCGCGCTCATAGCCGCCGATGCGCGCATCGAGCATCTGCTGGCCGGTTGCGGCTTCGCTGAACGCTCTGACGAAGCCGGCGTAGATCCAGGCGAAGAGCGCCAGCGAGAGAGCCGCGAGGATCGCCGCCAGGCCCTGCAAGGACCTGGCGCTGTCCTGAGCGCGATCCGCCATCAATCAGCCGCCTGCACCCGGATAGTTCGGGCTTTCACGGGTGATCGTAACGTCATGGGCGTGGCTTTCGCGCAGACCCGCACCGGAGATGCGAACGAAGGTCGCGCGCTCCTGGAAGTCCTTGAGATCGGCGCCGCCGACATAGCCCATAGCAGCCTTGAGGCCGCCTGCGAGCTGATGCAGCACGCCGGAGACAGGCCCCTTGTAGGGAACCTGGCCTTCGATACCTTCCGGCACAAGCTTCAGCGTGTCGCGGACCTCGGCTTGGAAGTAACGGTCCGCCGAACCGCGCGCCATGGCCCCGACGGAGCCCATGCCGCGATAGGCCTTGAAGGAGCGACCCTGGTAGAGATAGACCTCGCCCGGGCTTTCATCCGTGCCGGCGAGCAGCGAGCCGATCATGGCGGCGGATGCGCCGGCGGCGATCGCCTTTGCCAGGTCGCCGGAGAACTTGATGCCGCCGTCGGCGATAACAGGGATGTTCTGATCCTGCGCCGCCTGCACCGCCGACATGATGGCGGCCAGCTGCGGCACGCCGACACCGGCAACGATACGGGTCGTGCAGATGGAGCCGGGACCGATACCGACCTTGACGGCGTCGGCGCCGGCATCGATCAGCGCCCGCGTGCCGTCATAGGTAGCGACGTTGCCGGCCATGATGCGGACCGAGTTGGAGAGCTTCTTGACGCGGGTGACGGCGTCCAGAACGCGCTGCGAATGACCGTGAGCGGTATCGACGACCAGGAGGTCGACGCCGGCGTCGATCAGGCGCTCGGCGCGTTCGAAGCCGTCATCGCCGACGCTGATGGCGGCAGCGGCGCGCAGGCGGCCCTGCGCATCCTTCGAAGCATTCGGGTTCAGCTGCGACTTCTCGATATCCTTGACCGTGATCAGGCCGACCAGACGGCTATCGCCATCGATGACGAGCAGCTTTTCGATGCGATGCTTGTGCAGCAGGCGCTTGGCTTCCTGCTGTTGGACACTTTCCGTGACCGTGATCAGATTTTCGCGGGTCATCAGCTCGTAGATCTTCTGCTGGGGATCCGAGGCGAAACGGACATCGCGGTTGGTGAGGATGCCGACGAGGCGATGCGACTTTTCGACGACCGGGATGCCGGAAATGCCGTGCGCCTTCATCAGGCCGAGCGCCTCGGCAAGCGTCGCATCCGGACCGATGGTGACCGGGTTGACCACCATGCCGCTTTCGAACTTCTTGACCTGGCGAACCTCTTCGGCCTGCTGCACCGGCGTCAGGTTGCGGTGGATAACGCCCATGCCACCGGCCTGAGCCATGGCGATCGCGAGGCGGCTTTCCGTCACCGTGTCCATGGCAGCGGAGAGAATCGGCAGGTTGAGCTCGATATCCTGGGCGATGCGGGTGGCGATATTCGTCTGGCCCGGCATGACCTCGGAGTGTCCCGGCTGCAGGAGCACGTCATCGAATGTGAGGGCATCCAACCCGGTAGACGTTTCAATAATGCGTGCCATGGCCAATTCCTTCGTCTGTGAAAAACAGGAAAGCCCGGAACGAATCGTCTACCGGGCGATCTTGCAAGTGTTGCTTGGAAGTTGGCGAGGGCTGGTAACACGTCTATGACAGGAAGTGAATAGCAAAAAGCGCGGGGCAGATATGCCAATCCCGGCTTCAACACCGAATTCGACCGCGGCCGCACGATTGAGGCCGTTTGGTGCATCTCGTTGTCAGTATTGGAACGTTGAGAATATTTTCGTGCGAGGTGCAGCGAAACGCGATTGCTGGGACTACCCTTCGTTCGCAATGATACTGAATGCAAAACTGTCGTTCAGTCATGAGCTTTGCGACATCGCAATTCCGGCCGGGATCCACGACGGCAAAGACATAGACGAGGTGGCATTTATGACTTTCTGGATAGCGAGCGCAATTGGATTGGCGATCGCTTACCTCTTCGGCTCCGCGCCCACGGGCTATCTGGCGGGGAGACTGCTCAAGGGCGTTGATATTCGGGAGCTTGGTTCCCAATCCACCGGCGCAACGAACGTATTGCGGACGCTTGGGAAATGGCCCACCTTGGCAGTGCTCCTGGTCGATGTGTTGAAAGGTGCCGCGGCGATCGTCTTCGCCCGTTGGTTTTATCCTTGGCTCTCTACATTGGCGTCTGTGACACCGCCGACCGCGCTTAATCCGCAAATCTGGGTGCCCTGGGCTGTTTGCCTGGCAGGATTTGCCGTGCTGCTGGGGCATAGCCGTCCGGTTTGGTTGAATTTTAAGGGCGGCAAATCCGTCGCGACCGGACTTGGCCTGCTGCTGGCGATATCCTCGCCAACGGGTCTAGGGGCTCTGGCGATTTTTGGTCTGGTGTTGGCTGTTTTTCGGATTGTCTCGCTTGGTTCGATCCTGGCGGCCCTGACCGCGATTGCCCTCATCTGCGGCCTGGAACAACCGTTATCCTATCGGCTGCTGGTGATCGCGGGCGGCCTTTACGTGATCATACGCCATCGGGCCAACATACGACGGCTGATGGCAGGCACTGAGCCTCGCCTCGGGCAAAGTGCCATCGTCCAGAACTGAAACGGGATCGCACGTCCGGCAGGTGCGATCCCGTTTACTTTGGTTTGCTTATCTCAAACGTCCAGCTGATAGGTTTTCGGAATGTAGCGGAAGCCTTCCGGCTGCTTTTCGACGAAGCCGACGGCGGGGAAAGGCATGTGGAAGCCGAGGAAGGGAATGCGGTCGGCGGCGATCATGTCGAAGATGCGCCGGCGGGTCTTGGCGGCCTGTGCTTTGTCGGCATCGAAACGGACTTCCCAATCCGGCCGGCCGAGCGACAGGATATAATGGTTAGCGGTGTCGCCGGTCATAACAAGCTGCCTGCCGTCGGATTCCAGATGAAAAACGAGATGGCCGGGCGTATGGCCCGGAGCCAGCATGGCGGTCATGCCGCTGACGATCCGGTCGCCGTCCTTCAGAAAGGTCATCTTCTCGGCAAAGGGCACGACATTGGCAAGCACGGCCTTGTGGCCGCCTTCCGCCGACGTTCCCTCGCGCGCCTTATCGGTCCAGAACCCATATTCGATCTCGCCGCTGACGTAGCGAGCATTCGGAAAGGCCGGGCCGCCCTCCTCCATCAGTCCGCTGATATGATCGCCATGCAGATGCGTCAGGGCGACGACGGTGACCTGCTCCGGCGTGTAGCCGACTGCCTTCAGCCCCTCGCGAAACCGGCCGAGGCCCCGCGCGCGGCCGGCAGCGCCAAAGCCGGTGTCGACGACGATCACATCGAAGCCGGTATCGATGATGGCAGGCGCATAGCTGTTAACAAGCTTTTCCGTCGGCAGGAAATTCTGCTCCAGCAGCTTGCGCACGGTATCGGGCGCCTGGTTGGAGCCGAAGGTCTCCCAGGGATTGTCCATGATGTTGGCGCCGTCCTTGACGACGGTGATGGTGCAGGATCCCAATTTGAACTGGTGCGTGTCTGGGGGCGGGACAGCGGTCATGATCTCACTCCTTGTGCTGATGCGCAACGTAAGCTGCGCCTATCGACATCGCCGGCAGCAGCGGCCAGGAAAGACGTGCTGCTTGACCGAAAAATTGGTCATGACAAGACAATCCAAATCCGCTAATACACCGGGCGACGTTTTATGCGTTTAGCATTTCCATGCTCTTAGCATATGTCAAATCCTGCGGTCCACATCGTGCGGTGGCGGATATCACGAAGACGTGATCCCCAAGCGTTCATGGTGCAAGATCCGGGATTGGCAGCAGCCTCGCACAAGACTACAGAGCGGCTATCGCGCGCCCAGCGACAGCCTTCCCGAAGACAGACCTATCAAGGCGGATGCCTATGAATCGCATCGTTCCGTTGATCCTCGCCGTCGCTCTCTTCATGGAACAGATGGATTCCACCGTCATCGCGACGGCGCTGCCAGCCATCGCCAACGATCTCCATGTCGGGCCGATCACGCTCAAGCTGGCGCTGACCTCCTACATGGTGTCGCTGGCGGTTTTCATCCCGATCAGCGGCTGGATGGCGGATCGCTTCGGCGCGAAGAACATCTTCCGCGTCGCCATCTGCGTTTTCGTTATCGGTTCCATCATGTGCGCCTTTTCCGGCGGCCTGCTGGAGTTCGTCTTCGCCCGCTTCCTGCAGGGCGTCGGCGGCTCGATGATGACGCCGGTCGGGCGCCTCGTGCTGGTGCGCACCACCCAGAAAAGCGATCTGGTTTCCGCCATGGCGCTGCTGTCCATTCCAGCGCTTGTCGGCCCGCTCGCCGGCCCGCCGCTCGGCGGCTTCATCACCACCTACGCCTCCTGGCACTGGATCTTCCTGATCAATGTTCCCGTCGGCATTCTCGGCGTCATCCTGTCGTCGATCTTCCTGCCCGACGTGGAAGCGACCATGCCGCCGAAGCTCGATTTCATCGGCTTCCTGCTGACATCCTTTGCGGCATCCGGCGTGGTCTTCGGCATGTCCGTCATCAGCCTGCCGGCATTGCCGCCCTACATCGGCATCTCCGCCGTCGTTATCGGTTTCGTCTGCGGTTTCCTCTATATCGGACACGCGCGCCGTCACCCGGCTCCGATCCTCGACCTGTCGCTGCTGAAGAATGCCACCTTCCGCGCCTCGGTGACCGGCGGCACGCTGTTCCGCATCTGCATCGGCGCCATGCCCTTCCTGACGCCGTTGATGCTGCAGCTCGGCTTCGGCCTCAACCCGTTCCAGTCAGGCCTCATCACCTTTGCCGGGGCGATCGGTGCCATCTCCACCAAGTTCATTGCCCGCCGGGTCTTTACCGCCGTCGGCTTCAAGACGGCGCTACTTTCAGCCGCGGCCATCACGACCATCACCACCATCTGCACCGGCTTTTTCCAGCCCTGGACGTCGCATCTCATCATCATCGGCATATTGCTGATCGGCGGCTTCTCACGCTCGTTCTTCTTCACCGGCATCAATGCGCTCGCCTTCGCCGATATCAGTGACAAGCAGGCGAGCCAGGCAACGTCGATGAGCTCCGTCATGCAGCAGATCAGCCTCGCGCTCGGCGTCGCCGTCGCCGCCATGATCCTGGAAGCCTCGACCTTCTTCAGCGGCACGCAACTGCAGGTCCGCGATTTCCACATCGCCTTCTTCTGCATCTCGGTGCTGACCGTGCTTGCGACGATCCCCTTCATCCGGATGGATCGCAGCGCCGGCGCCATGGTTTCCGGCCACAAGGCCGGTCTCAAGCGCGTCGACGCCCTGCAGCCGCAGATACAGCAGCCGGTTGCAAAATGATGATGCAATCCTCGTTACGCTTCGGCAAAGCCGCAGCGTAACGAGGGTTTCGTCGATTTATCGATTGGAGATCGCCGGATTTAACGACCGGCGGCGGATTGCTTTTCTTCCGTCTCGCCGTCCGGCTTCCGGCCCTTGAAGCCTTTCGCCAGCAGGAACATTTCCACCGACTCGGCTCGGGATGCGCCCGGCTTCATATGGACGACCTGGCGGAAGTTCTGCTTCAGGAATGCCAGAAGGTCGCGCTCGGTGCCGCCCTGGAAGGTCTTGGCAAGGAAGTGCCCTCCTTCGGCCAGCACTTCGACGGCGAAATGCGCTGCAACTTCGCAGAGGTGCATCGTCCGCAGATGATCGGTGCGGTGATGGCCCGTCGTCGGCGCGGCCATATCCGAAAGCACGACATCGGGCGCGCCGCCGACGGCATCGAGCAGCCGTTGCGGCGCATCCGGCTCCAGGAAGTCGAGTTGGAGCACGGTAACGCCCGGCAGAGGCGCCATTTCCAGAAAATCGATGGCGGCGACGCGAATGTCATCTTCGGTCGAGTCGGTCACCTTGGCGGCGATCTGCGACCAGCTGCCGGGCGCAGCGCCCAGGTCGATGATGCGGCGCGCACCCTTCAGGATCTCATGCTTCTCGTCGATCTCCAGCAGCTTGAAAGCGGCGCGGGCGCGATAGCCTTCGAGCTGGGCACGCTGAACATAGGGATCGTTGATATGCCGATGCAGCCACTGCCGCGACGAGGCCTTCAGCTTCTTTTTTTTGACGCGCTGGCCGAGCTTGCGGCCTGTGCGGTTGCCGGCGATGGTTGGCTTGGTCACGTCTGCGGCCCCTTCATATCCCTCGGTCGATGACCCCGGCGCGAGCGGCCACGCCGCCAAACACCGTCATCCGCCATCATGTCAGTCAGCAGCCCCTCGCGCAGGCCTCGATCGGCAACCCGCATGCGCGGGCTTGGCCAGCGCCGGCGGATCGCCTCCAGAATGGCGCAGCCCGCCAGCACCAGATCGGCGCGATCCGGCCCGATGCAGGGATTGGCGGCGCGGCCGGCAAAATCCCAGGACAAGAGCTTGGCCTGCATCGCGCTCACTTCGTCGTCCGACAACCAAACACCGTCGACCCGACGCCGATCGTAGCGCGGCAGATCAAGATGGACGCCGGCGAGCGTCGTCACCGTGCCCGAAGTCCCGATCAGATGGAAATCGTCGCTGTCTCGCGCGGCTCCCTGCACCGGCGGGCAATCGAAACGCTCGAGCATGCGCTGGACTTCGCACACCATCGTCTCAAACAGCTCCGGCGTCACGTCGCGTCCGCCATGCCGCTCCGAGAGCGTCACGACGCCGACTGGCAGCGAGGTCCAATGGGTGATGTGATTGGCAAGCCGGCTGGAGCGGTTCTCGCCGATACGGATGACGGCAATCTCGGAAGAGCCGCCGCCGATATCGAACAGCACGACCGAGCGCGCCTCCGGCCCCACAAGCGACGAGCAACCGGAAACGGCAAGCCGCGCCTCGGTCTCGCGATCGATGATCTCGAGCTGCAATCCCGTCTCTTCGGTCACGCGCGAAAGAAACGTCTCGCCATTGTCAGCCGCGCGGCAGGCCTCGGTCGCGATCAGCCGCATGCGGCGGATTTCGCGCGTCTTCAGCTTGGCCGCGCAGATGCGCAGCGCCTCCACGGCCCGATCCATGGCATCGCTCGAAAGGCGTCCGCTGGCGCCGAGCCCTTCGCCCAGGCGTACGATGCGGGAAAACGCATCGACCACCCGGAACTGGCCGGGGCGTGTCGGCTGCGCGATCAGCAGGCGGCAATTGTTGGTGCCGAGATCGAGGGCGGCATAGAGGTCGAGCGGGCGGGAATCAGCCTCGGCATAGTGATGCTGCCCCTGGCCTTCGCGTCGCGGCTGCGATTGCCGGTTCGGGCGATGATCGTCATGGGCCGGGGCGTGCGCTTTCGCAGGTATGCTCGCGGGAGCGACGATCTGCGCCGTCTTCTCATGCGCCAAGGGCCGGCCCTGCAGGCCGCGCTTGCTGCGATGCTTGCGCCGGTTCTTGCCGCTCTTATGGGATGAGGCATGGCCGTGATCCGCCGCCGCACGGTGTTCCGGCGCAGGCGAAAGCTGCTGCTGCGTTTGGGAAGCGGATTGCGCACCACCATGCGCTGCGCCGCGTGCACGGCGTCGACGCTTGCGCTTTCTGGCCGGTGAGCCGGCCTCATCCTCTGCTGGGCGTTGCGCCGCCTGGCTGGGCTTGTTGCCTGCCTGGCTGGCCTCCGCAGAATGAGCATTCGGGCGGCCGTGACCGCGCTTACGCTTCGCGCGCCGGGAGGATTTACCCTTCCTGCGCTCTGCTTCCGACGCCCCGTCTGCTTGCGGCGCTGAGCCGCTGTCGGGGTCACTCACGTATCTTTTCCACCGCACCGCGCAAGGCCCTAAGGCATGCTGCAGGCGCTCGTTCGATTTTCGTTGGGCAAAGAATACCAGCAGGATGGGTTTTCGCCAAATTCTTTTTGAATCGCGCCAATTTAGCCGTCGGCGAAACAGCCGTCAGGCGACCAGGCGTCCCCGGACATCAGCCGCAAGTTGCTGCATGCGATCGATCGGCGCATGGCCGATCAGCATAAAGGCATGGGTTGGGCTCGACCAATAGACGACATTCATGCCCTTGCGATTTTCCATATCCGGCGCGGCCGCACCCCTGGCGGATTGGACGATGCAAAGCGCCAGAGGGCCGCTTTCCGGATCGAGATAGGCGATCTGGGCCAACGGCTTGCTGTCGTAATTCAGAATCTGGGCGCGCTTGAATTCGACGCCCGGCATTGCCACGGCCTCCGGCGCCAAAGACAGGCCCAGTTTGGCACCGACCTCATTCAATTGCGCGACCTGCTGCGCATGATCGCCGGCCGGAGCGCTCAGCGTATCCGCCGTATAGAGCGAAAGATATTCCGCAACCACGGCACGCCATTCGGTATCTTCATCCGGCTTCGAAAGCCGATGGCCGATGCCGATCACGGAGCGGTCGACGGCAATGGCGGCGACAAAGCTTGCGGCAACCGCGGCAAGGAAACCACGGCGACCGATGTCGGCAGCACGGGACCTAGGCTTTTCAATTGCGGGAATGGCCGCAAGCATGGCCTCCAGCTTCGCAGCCGGTGCCTCGACAAGCATTGGCTCGAACGCTGCCTTGAAGGGCAGCGTGCTGCGGGACAGGAAATCGAAACGCTCGGCAACACGCTCGTCGTCGGCGATCAATCGTTCGATCCGCTCGCGCTCGGCGGCATCCAGCTCGCCATCGATGAAGGCGGTGAGCTGTTCGTCCGAGGGCATCTGTCCTTTATCCAATTCACTCATTTCCATTCCCCAGTCGCTCACCTCCGGAAGATTTTCCGTCAGCCACTATCCCCATGCCATCCGCAAGTTTTGCCCGCGCCGCCGCCAGCCGGCTCATGATCGTTCCGATCGGCACCTCGAGAATCTCGGCCACTTCGCGATAGGAAAGCCCCTCGACATAGGCGAGAAATACGGCGGTGCGCTGCGCCTCCGGCAATGCCTGCACGCGCTGCAATACCTGCCCGGCCAAAATATGCGTTTCGGTTTCCCGCGCGCCGTCGAAAACCAGTGTCTCGTCGGCATCGACGAAGCCCTGCCCCATGCGCACCCGGCGCGAGCGGACCTCGTTCAGCCATATCGAATGGAGGATGGCGAACAGCCAGCGATCGAGCCGCGTGCCCGATGTAAATTGAGCCGCCCGCTCCAGAGCCCTGACACAAGTCGCCTGAACGAGATCGTCGGCCACGTCCCGCTGGCGCGACAGCACGACGCCATAGCGCCACAACCGCGTCAGATGCTGGGACAAGCCAGCCCTGATATCCTCTTCGCTCGCTATGACATCCTCCGCCGCATTCGCATGTCCGGAAGCCGCCGACCTTTTCGGCGGCTTCATTGCTGTCAGACTATAAGCAGAAATTGCGCTACGAGCGACCGGCATCACTCCCATATTTCTCGCAAAGCTCCCTGCTTACAGTCTTCATCGTTGACCCAGGCGCCGTTACAGGCTGGTCGGATTCAGGATCGCGGCGTGAAGATCGCGATATTCCTCGCAGCTCGTATTACCGCAGAGCGTCTTGATCGTGCTCAGCTGGTCCTTGGCGAGATCCATCTGGCCCTTGATGACGTAGGCTTCGCCGAGATATTCACGGACCAGCGTGTATTTTGGGTCCATGGCGACGGACTTCTGGTAGTAGGAAATGCCCTCGTCCGTGCGGCCGAGCTTGCGGGTGGCATAGCCGCGGTAGTTCAGCGCCTCGGCCGTATTCGGGTTCTTCATCGTGTCCAGAACCGCCAGGGCTTCTTCGTAGCGATGATCCTTCTTGGCCAGCGAATAGGCGTAGTCGGCGCGGTTTTCATCGGTGACGTTGGCGCTTTGCTGCTTGACGCATTTCTTCGCCTTCTGATCGTAGATCTCGCCCTTCTTGCAGGTCGGCGTCGTGCTCGAATCGTCGCCGGCCGCAAAGACGGGAACGGCGAAAGCGCCGAGGGTCAGGCCTGCACCGAGAGCGATGGAAGCCAGGCGAAATGCTTTGGTCGTCATGAACTGTCTCCTTGGCAAAATGAACGTTGCGAGGAGAGAACACACCGTCCGGACATTTTATTCGGACGGCCCGAGAATTTTTTTCTGAGCATCCCGGACCCGGACACCCGTCACTCTTTCGTGACTGCTCCGGCATCGAATAGACCGTCGCCATCGCGTGTTTCCTCCACATGCCCCTCAAGGGCACAGGAGAAACCCGTGACCGATAGCATCAAACTTCTCAGCCTCGCCGTAGCAACACCCGATAACATCATCCTCCAAACGGACGCCGCCGAGACGGCGAGCCGCCTGTTCTCGGATCGTTTTCAGGACTTCAAATATCTCGCCCGCGTGTTTGAGAGCACCGGCATTTGCAAGCGCCATCTGGCGCGGCCGCTTTCCTGGTTCGAACAGCCGCATGGCTGGGAGGACCGCATGGCCGCCTATGCGGAAGTGGCATCCGAACTTTTCCGCCGGACAGCGACTGCGGCTCTGCAACGCGCCGGCCTCGAAGCGCGCCAAGTGGACTGCGTCGTCACGGCCTCATCCACCGGGCTTGCGACGCCGAGCCTCGAGGCGCGTCTCGCCGGCGAGATGGGCTTCCGCGGTGATATCGAACGCGTACCGATTTTCGGGCTCGGCTGTGCAGCCGGCGTATCTGGTCTTGCCGTCGCGACGAAGATGGCAAGAAGCCGGCCGGGCGCCGTCGTGCTTTTCGTCGCGATCGAACTCTGCTCGCTCGCCTTCCGTCTGGACGAACTGACACGACCCAACATCATTGCCACGGCGCTGTTCGGCGATGGCGCGGCCGCCTGCGTGCTGCGGGCGGGCGAGAGCGGCATCGCGGAAATCGAATCGACAGGCGAACATCTCTTTCCCGACAGCCTCGGCATCATGGGCTGGAGGATCGATGATACGGGCTTCGGCATCGTGCTGGAACAATCGCTGCCGGTCTTTGCGGAGACTCATCTGAGAAGCGCTGTTGCCGGCATTCTGGAGCAATCCGGGCTTTTGATCTCGGATGTCGACCGCTTCATCTGCCATCCCGGCGGGGCCAAGGTGCTGGTAGCACTTGAAAAGGCGCTCGGTCTCCAGGAGGGATCGCTCGACATCGAGCGCGGAGTGATCGGCGACTACGGCAACATGTCCTCCCCCACCGTGCTTTTCGTGCTGGAGCGCATGATTGCGGGCGGATTGCCCTCTCGTTCGGCCTTGCTCGCCATGGGTCCGGGCTTCTCGGCAAGCTGCATCACCTTGAGGAGGGTCGCCTGATGCTGTGGCCATCGATCGCGCTTCTTGCCTTCGTGACGCTGCAGCGGCTAGCGGAGCTCATTTATGCCCGGCACAACACCGCCGCCCTGCTTGCCCGCGGCGCCCGGGAATATGCCTCGGAACACTATCCCTTCATGGTGGCGCTGCATGCGGCGTGGCTGATCGGATTATGGCTGCTCGCCATCGGCCGGCCGGTCGATCCCGGCTGGTTCCTGCTCTTCATGCTGCTGCAGGCATTGCGTCTCTGGGTGCTGGCGACGCTGAGGGAACGATGGACGACACGCATCATCATATTGCCCGGCGCGGCTCTCGTGGCCAAGGGACCCTATCGCTTCCTCAGCCATCCGAACTATGCGATCGTCATCGGCGAGATCGCCGTGTTGCCGCTCGCCTTCGGCTTCCCGCTCTATGCCGCGATCTTTTCGCTGCTGAACGGTATCATTCTCGCAATCCGCATCCGCGCCGAAAACATCTGCCTGAAACAGAGTGCGGCCTAGAGCCGGATGATTCTAGGTCTGTTCGACCTAAAATCTGAATCCGCTCTAGAAACAAAGAAGTAGAGCGTGATGTCGTCCGAAAACCGCCTACACTTTTCGGCATCGCGCTCTAACCGCATTTTTCAATTGCACCGCTGAAATTTGGCAGGCATTTTCGATGCTTACAGCGCGGCCCAGGCAATGAAGAAGGGCCGCGCGACAATGCAATGAGCATGCGGATAGCAGGATAAGATGACAAAGGACGCAATCGTTCTCGGTGCGGGCATCGTCGGGGTTTCGACGGCAATCCATCTGCAGCGGCGGGGACGACAAGTCGTCCTCGTCGACCGGCAGCCGCCGGGCCAGGGAACGTCTTTCGGCAATGCCGGCCTCATCCAGCGCGAGGGTGTCGTGCCCTATGGCTTTCCGCAGCAATTCGGCCTGCTGCTGCGCTATGCCTTCAACAATCGCATCGACGCGCATTACCATCTGCGCGCCCTTCCCGCGCAGATCGCCTTCCTCGCCCGCTATTGGTGGAACTCCAATACGAAACGCCACGAGATGATTTCGCGCGCCTACGCGCCGCTGATCGAACATTCCGTCAGCGAACACAACGACCTCATCGAAGCCTCGCATGCCGAGGAGCTCATTCGCAAGAACGGCTGGGTGGAACTGTTCCGTTCGAACGAGAAGCGCGACGCGGAATTTGCCGAGGCCGAGCGCCTCAACCGCGAATTCGGGATCGGCTACGATGCTCTGAGCAGTGCGGAGGTCGCAGCCGCGGAGCCGTATCTCCGGGGCGACTTTGCCGGTGCCCTGCGCTGGCGCGATCCCTGGTCGGTACTGGACCCACATGGGCTGACATCAGCCTATCGCCGCTACTTCGAAAGCATCGGCGGCCGCGTGACGACCGGGGATGCCGTCTCGCTCGGCATGGCCGGGTCGGCCTGGAGAATGGTGACGGCGGACGGGTCGATCGAGGCGGAGGATGTGGTCGTCGCGCTCGGCCCGTGGGCCGACATCGTGACGAAGCGCTTCGGCTATGCCTTTCCCCTCGGCGTCAAGCGCGGCTATCACATGCATTATGCGGCGGAAGGCAATGCCGTCCTCAACAACTGGACGCTGGACGCCGAGCGCGGCTATCTGCTGGCTCCGATGAGCCGCGGCATCAGGCTTACGACCGGCGCCGAATTCGCCCTGCGCGACGCGCCGAAGACACCGGTACAGCTCGATCGCGCCGAGGCCGTCGCCCGCGCCACCTTCCCGCTCGGCGAACGGCTCGACCCCGAACCCTGGATGGGCGCGCGCCCCTGCACACCCGACATGATGCCGATCATCGGCAAGGCCCCGCGTCATAAGGGTTTGTGGTTCGCGTTCGGGCACGCTCATCATGGTTTGACGCTCGGGCCGGTGACCGGCCGCGTGCTCGCCGAGCTCATCACCGGCGAGAAGCCTTTCATCGATATTTCGGCCTATGCTCCGGACCGGTTCGCGCCCTGAGCTGCTCTGTCTCATTCTACGCATTCCGGGCGGAAAACCGCTGCACACCCTTCCAGGAATTGCGTTAGAGGATTGCCGTCAGGCTTTTGACGGAGGCTTCGACAATGCCTTCGATCGTATCGTCGATATCCACGGTCACGACGCCGGGTTCGCCGGTCGGTACTTCCAAGGTCTGCAGCTGGCTTTCGAGCAATGACGCCGGCATGAAATGCCCCTTGCGCTCGCCCATGCGCTTCGTCAGAAGTTCCTTCGAGCCCTCGAGATAGATGAAATAGAGATGGCCGCCGGCGGCGGCCCGCAGGCGCTCGCGATAGACGCGCTTCAGCGCCGAGCAGGTAACTGCGACCCCCTCGCCCTTGGCTAGGCTTGCCGAAATTTCCTGACCGATCTTTTCGAGCCACGGCCAGCGATCTTCGTCCGTCAGCGGAATGCCCTTGCTCATCTTCTCGACATTGGCGGCCGGATGCAGGGCGTCGCCTTCGATGAAATGGATGCCAAGCTTGGCCGCGACACCTTCGCCGATCGAGGATTTGCCGCTGCCGCTCACGCCCATGACGATGATGGCAAGGGGCGTTTGGGATGTTTCACTCATGTCGTTTTCTGCCTTGAATGACGGGGGCCAATGATCGTCGGGCGGGTCCGCCGTTGAAGCATCCGATTGCCTGGCCCCTCACCCTAGCCCTCTCCCCGTAAACGGGGCGAGGGAACGACGGAGCAAGCCAATCGGCGGCAATACCAGGACAGAACCGGCTCTCGTTAGATCAGCCCCCTCTCCCCGCATGCGGGGAGAGGGTTGGGGTGAGGGGCCAGGCAGAAAGGCGCGACAAAGCGACATCTGCCCGATTCACAACTTGGATCAATCCAGTGGAAAGAAACAGGAAAATTTATGCGTTCCGTCGCCCGCCAGCTCCGGTTCGACCTGCCGGCACTTGTCCTGGGCGCGCCAGCAGCGCGGATTGAAGTGACAGCCCTTCGGCGGATTGAGCGGTGACGGCAGCTCGCCCTGCAGGCGAATGCGGTTCTTCTCGCGCTCCGGATCGGCGATCGGCGTTGCCGACAGAAGGGCTGCCGTATAGGGATGGCGCGGACGGCTGAAGACCTCGTCGGCGGTGCCGGTTTCGACCGGGCGGCCGAGATACATCACCATCACATCATCAGCGATATGGCGGACGACGGAGAGGCCGTGCGAGATGAAGAGATAGGCAAGTCCCATCTCCTTCTGCAGGTCCATCAAAAGGTTCAGCACCTGCGCCTGGATCGAGAGATCGAGCGCGGAGACGGGTTCGTCGAGCACCAGCACCTTCGGCCGGAGCATCAGGGCACGCGCAATGGCGATACGCTGGCGCTGACCGCCGGAGAACATATGCGGATAGCGGTCGTAATGTTCGGGGCGCAGGCCGACGCGCGCCATCATCTCCTCCGCCTTGCGGCGGCGGGTGGCGGCGTCGTCATCCGTGTTGATCTTCAGCGGCTCTTCCAGGATCGAGCCGACCTTCTGGCGTGGATTGAGCGAGCCATAGGGGTTCTGAAACACGATCTGCACGGCGCTGCGCAAGCTGCGGTCGCCAAGCTTGGCGGGCTTGCCGTCGATCAGCAATTCGCCAGCCGTCGGGTTTTCGATCATCGTCACAAGGCGGGCAAGCGTCGACTTGCCGCAGCCGGATTCGCCGACAACCGCAAGCGTGCGGCCCGACTGCAGGCTGAAGCTGACGCCGTTCAATGCCTTGACGGTCGCTTCCGGTTTGAAGCTGCCGCGCTTGATGGTGTAGAAGCGGGCGAGATCGCGCCCTTCGAGAACAGCGCCGGTCATGCGGCACCTCCTGCTTTTTGCGTGGCGGCAATACCGGGGTGGCCGAGCGGCTTGCCATGTTCCAGCGGATAGTTGCAAAGGGTCAGGCCGAGTTCGACGCCCTGGCGCTTGACGCCCCTGTCGCATTCCGGCGTGGCGAACGAGCAGCGCGGCGCAAAAAGACAGCCCGTCGGCCGATCGTGCTGACCGGGAACGACGCCGGCGATCGACGGCAGGCGCTCGCCGACTTCGGCACGTTCAGGCAAAGCCGATAGAAGCGCCGCCGTGTAGGGGTGATGCGGATCGCGGAACAGCTCCCTGACCGGCTGCTCCTCCACCTTCTGGCCGGCATATTGCACCTGCACGCGCTCGGCCGTTTCGGCGACGACGCCCATGTCGTGGGTGATGAGCACGAGCGCCATGCCCTGCTCCCTTTGCAGGCGCACGAGCAGATCGAGGATCTGTGCCTGGATCGTCACGTCGAGCGCGGTGGTCGGCTCATCGGCGATCAGGAGCTTCGGATTGCAGGCGAGCGCCATGGCGATCATGACGCGCTGGCTCATGCCGCCCGACATCTGATGCGGGAAGTTCGACAGCCTATCCTCGGGCGCGGGAATGCCGACCAGATTCAGAAGCTCGATCGAGCGCTCGCGACGCGCCTTGCGGTCGAGGCCCATGTGGATGCGCAGGGTCTCGCCGAGTTGGAAGCCGACCGTGAAGCACGGATTGAGGCTCGACATGGGCTCCTGGAAGATCATCGCCATGTCCTTGCCGATGATCTTGCGGCGCTGTCGCGAGGAGATGCCGCGCAGGTCCTTGCCATCGAACATCATGCGGTCGGCGGTGATCTTCGCCGTCCAGGGCAGAAGCCCCATCATGGCGAGCATGGAGACCGACTTGCCGGAACCGGATTCGCCGACGATCGACAGGATTTCTCCCTTGTCGCAGCTGAGCGAGACGCCATCGACCGCCCGGAAGAGGCCGGACGATGTTTGGAATTCAACGGATAGATTTTCAATATCGAGGAGTGCCATTACGACCTCTTCAGCTTCGGGTCGAAGGCATCGCGCAGGCCGTCGCCCATCAGATTGATGGCGAGCACCGTAATCAGGATGCACAGACCGGGGAAAGTGACGAGCCAAGGGTTGCTCTGGAAGAATTCACGCGAATCCGCGAGCATCGTACCCCATTCCGGCGTCGGCGGCTGGGCGCCCTGGCCGAGGAAGCCGAGTGCCGCGGCATCGAGAATGGCGGCGGAGAAGGCAAGCGTGCCCTGCACGATCAGCGGACCGAGACAGTTCGGCAGGATCGTCTTGAACATCAGCCGCAGCGGACCGGCACCCGCAACACGCGAGGCGATGACATATTCCTTGTCGCGCTCAGTCATGACCGAGGCGCGCGTCAGGCGAACGAAATGCGGCTGGTTGACGATGGAGATGGCGATCATCGCATTGGTCAGGCCCGGGCCGAGGATGGCCACCAGCACCAGGGCCAGCAGCAATGACGGGATGGCAAGGATGATGTCCATGATGCGCATGATGATCGTATCGGTGCGGCCGCGGACATAGCCGGCGACAAGGCCGATCAGGATGCCGGCGATCGCCGAAAGCGAAGCGACGACGAGGCCGATGAACAGCGAGAACCGCGTGCCATAGATGAGGCGCGACAGAAGATCACGACCATTGGCATCGGTGCCGAGCAGGAAGCTGCTGTTGCTGCCCTCCGCCCAGGCTGGCGGCAGGCGCTGCATGTCGCTGCCATAGGCGGCATCGGGATTATGAGGCGCCACGACGCCGGCGAAGATCGCCAGCAGCAGGACGAAGAGGAAGATCGCAAGGCCGATGACGGCGCCCTTGTTGCGGGAGAAGTAGTACCAGAACTCCGCAAGAGCGGAGGGGCGGTCGGATTTGACGTTAACCGTTTTGACGCTAACCGTGCTCATGGGCCGCTCCTAGTGACGAATGCGTGGATTGACGAAGCCGTAGAGCAAGTCGACAGCGAGATTGACGAGCATGACGATGCCGGCGATCAGCAACAGGCCGCCCTGCACCACCGGATAATCACGCTTGAAGACGGCATCGATCATCCATTTGCCGATACCCGGCCAGGAGAAGATGCTCTCGGTCAGGATGGCGCCGCCGAGCAGCACGCCGACCTGCAGGCCGATCGTGGTGACGACGGGGATCATCGCGTTGCGAAGCGCATGCACGGAAACGACGCGCAAGGGAGACAGCCCCTTGGAGCGGGCCGTGCGCACATAATCCTCGCCGAGCACTTCCAGCATGGCGGAACGCGTCTGGCGCGCGATGACGGCGAGCGGGATGGTTCCGAGCACGATGGTCGGCAGGATCAGCGAATTGAGAGCGGAGGCGAAGGCGCCCTTCTGACCGGAGAGCAGGCTGTCGATCAGCATGAAGCCGGTGATCGGCTTGAAGAAATAGATGAGGCCGATGCGGCCCGAAACCGGCGTCCAGTGCAGATAGCCGTTGAAGACGATGATCAGCAGCAGACCCCACCAGAAGATCGGCATGGAATAGCCGACGAGGGCCACGCCCATGACGCTCTGGTCGAACCATGTGCCGCGCTTGACGGCGGCGAAAACGCCGGCCGGAATGCCAAGACAGATCGCGAGGATCATGGCGCAGATCGACAATTCGAGCGTTGCCGGGAAGAAGGTGAAGAAGTCGGTCAGCACATCACGCTTGGTGGTGATCGAGGTGCCGAGGTCGCCATGCAGGGCGCTCCAGATATATCGGCCGTACTGCACGACCATCGGCTGATCGTAGCCGAGATCGTGGGAGATCTGCGCATGGCGTTCCGGCGACATGACGCGTTCGCCCGACAGCAGCATGACAGGATCGCCGGGAAGCAGGCGGATGAAGGAGAAGGCGACGATCGAGACGCCGAGGAATGTCGGGATCAGCACAGCAAGGCGGCCGAAAAGAAATCGCAACATGGCAGATATCCAAATTTTTCCGGCGGTCAGGCAAAGTGCCCGACCGCCGGATCGCCCGGTTCTAACCGGACATATTCATAGATTTTTCGTTATTCGGCGATGTCGACGCCGTCGAAGCGATGAACGCCGACCGGATCCTGGAAGTAGCCGGAGACATTCTTCGTCATCGGGATGAACTCTTCCGAATGGTCGATGGTCATCCAGGGAGCTTCACGCTTGAAGACGAGCTGAGCCTCTTCGTAGAGCTTGGTGCGCTCCTTGACGTCGGCGGTCTGCTTGGCCTTCTTCACGAGAGTGTCGAATTCCTTGTTGCACCACTGCGCGCGGTTGTTGCCGCCGACGGCATCGCAGCCGAGCAGCGTGTCAAGGAAGTTGTCCGGATCGCCATTGTCGCCGGTCCAGCCGAGGATGGCCGCGCCGTCGCGGTCCTTGGCGGAGGAGAGCTTCAGGTACTGAGCCCAGTCATAGGTGACGATTTCGACCTTGATGCCGATCTTGGCGAGATCTGCCTGCATCAGCTCGGCGGCGCGACGCGCGTTCAGCATGTACGGACGCGAAACCGGCATAGCCCAGATCTTCATGCTGAGATCCTTGACGCCGGCCTTTTCAAGCAGCTTCTTGGCTTCGTCCGGGTTGTAGGCGTCGTCCTTCACGTCCTTGTTGTAGGACCACATGGTCGGCGGGATCGGGTTGGTCGCAACCTTGCCGGAACCCTGGAAGACGGCATCAACGATCGCCTGCTTGTTGACGGCCATGTTGATCGCCTTGCGTACTTCGACCTTGTCGAAGGGAGCAACAAGCGTGTTGTAGGCGAGATAGGAAACGTTCAAGCCGGCCTGCTCCAGAACCTTGAGGTTCTTGTCGGCCTTCAGATCCTTGATGTCGGCCGCATTCGGATAGGGCATGATGTTGCATTCGCCGGACTTCAGCTTCTGCGCGCGGACGGATGCATCCGGCGTGATCGCGAAGACGAGATCGTCGATCTTTTCCTTGCCCTTGAAGTAGGTTTCGTTCGACTTGTAGCGGATGACGGCATCCGGCTGGTAGGCGACGAAGGTGAACGGACCGGTGCCGAGCGGCTGCTGGTTCATCTGCTCCATCTTCTTGTCGGCCTGCAGCTTGTCTGCATATTCCTTCGACAGGATCGAGGCGAAGTCCATGGCCAGGTCGGCGATGAAGGGAGCTTCCGGATGGTTCAGAACGAACTTGACGGTAAGGTCATCAACCTTGTCGATCGACTTGATGAGCTTCGGGAAGCCCATGCCGTCGGCATATTCATAGGAACCGCCGGCAACATACTTGGCCCACGGATTGTCCGTACCGAGCTGGCGGCTGATCGAGAAGATGACGTCGTCGGCATTGAGATCACGCGTCGGCGTGAAGAAATCGGTCGTCTGGAACTTCACGCCCTTGCGAAGCTTGAAGGTGTATTCCTTGCCGTCGGAGGAAACGGTCCAGCTCTCGGCGAGGCCGGGTTCGACCTCGGTGCTGCCGTGCTTGAATTCGACCAGGCGGCTGTAAACCGCACGCGAGGAGGCATCAAATGTGGTGCCGGCCGTATAGATGCCGGGATCGAACCCTTCCGGCGAACCCTCCGAGCAATAGACAAGCGTTTTCGACCAGGCGGACGTCGCCATGACAGAAGTCAAGGCTGTCACTGCCAGCAGGACAGAAATCTTTTTCATGATATCGTTTCCCAGGTTTGTTATTCTTTTGAAGCCGTGGACACCACCAGAGGTTCCCTTCCGGATCGCGCCGATGGAACTTTATTTTAAGTTTGAAAGCAACAAGCGCCGCCTAAAATTCTTCCAATTTGTAGAGTTTGGAAATTTTTGGACGAAAAGGCCTTTGAATTGGTAATATTCTGGTAAAATTTTGCACGGTTTTAGCATATTCAGAACGATTTGATGGTTTGCTTTCGCAATCCGCTAACCGTTTATTGCCCGCATAGGAGGCAATATAAACGAAAATCCGCAGCTACCGGGGGCAGCCGCGGACAAAGATGATCGAGGTCGGGACGAATGATCAGGCGGCCGGCGCTGAGATCGCGGGCTTCCTGGCGATCGCCTTATGGTCCGCGTCGGTCAGGCCAAGGAGGAAGTTGATCTGCGGCCGCGCCTTGACCAGATCATCGATGGAATATTCGGCCAGAACATCGAAGAAAGCGTTCAGCGCCTTGCGCAGTGCGGAATTGAGGCCGCAGCTATCAACCAGCGGACATTCCACCACGCCATCCTCGAAACATTCCGCCATGGCGAAACTGTCTTCGGTGACGCGAACGACGTCGAAAAGGCTGATATCGGTTGCGGGCTTGCCAAGACGCACACCGCCATTGCGGCCACGCACGGTTTCGACAAGACCCGCCTTCGTCAGCGGCTGCAGGATCTTGAAGAGAAACAGCTCGGAAACGCTGTATGCCCTGGCGATCTCCGGGATGCGGCTCAGATGGCCATCATTGGCGGCGCAATACATCAGCATGCGCACCGCGTAATTGGTCTGTTTCGTCAAACGCATGCCGATCTCCTGGAATCGAGGCTGCCTGGGGGCTGGACCCGTATATAGTGGCTTTCTCAGTTTTGAACAATTCCAAAATATGAAATTCATATTCACGTTATTTCGAAAGTCTCAGCCTTTCGGTCTCGTCCGCTTCTGTCTCGCCGTCCCGCCGCAATCAGGTATCGACCGGCTTCAGACCGTTACGGCGGATCGGTGCTTCGAGGTGGATAGCTTGACTGAGAAGTCTGCGATCCATAGCGGCATGTCTAGGAGGAAGACACCCATACCGCCATTTCACAGCCACCCGGCTCGCGAAAATGGAACCGGCGGCCGCCGGGAAAATCGAAGGCGGGCCGGGTGATGACGCCGCCGGCGAACTCCACGGCGCGCTGGGCTGCCTCCAGATCGGTGGTGCGCACGACGGGCAAGGGCGTACCGGCGGCCTCCCCCGCATCCCCGTCTATGCCGGCATCTATCCCGGCCGCCTCGATGACATGATATGTCGGCCCATAGCTGACAAAGCTCCAGTCGAAGGCTTCCTCGAAAAAGCGCCGGGTTTTCAGGCCGTCTTTCGACGGAAATTCGAGATAGTCGATCTGATAGGTCATAGGCACGCTGCGGCCCTCCCATTGTTCTCGTTTTGTTCTAAGCCAAAACGATGACGCAGACAAGATCACTCTATCGAAAATCGGCGCAACAAAAAACCGCCGCCCGAAACGTGCCGGGCGGCGGTCGATAATACCGATGGTGGCGATGCTTACTTCATCGTCGGCATGACGAATTCGGCACCATCCTTGATGCCGGACGGCCAGCGGGCGGTGATCGTCTTGGTGCGCGTCCAGAACTTGATGGAATCCGTGCCGTGCTGGTTGAGATCGCCGAAGCTGGAGGCCTTCCAGCCGCCGAAGGAGTGATAGGCGAGCGGGACCGGGATCGGAACATTGACGCCGATCATGCCGATATTGATGCGCGAGGCGAAATCGCGGGCCGCATCGCCATCACGGGTATAGATGGCGACGCCGTTGCCGTATTCGTGCTTCATCGGCAGCTCGAGCGCTTCCTCGTAGTTCTTGGCGCGGACAACCGAAAGAACCGGCCCGAAGATCTCGGTCTTGTAGATGTCCATGTCCGGCTTGACATGGTCAAACAGCGTGCCGCCGACGAAATAGCCGTCTTCATAGCCCTGCAGCTTGAAGCCGCGGCCATCGACGACCAGCTTTGCGCCTTCTTCTACGCCACGATCGATCAGGCCGGTAACGCGGTTATAGGCATCCTTCGTCACGAGCGGGCCGAGATCGGCCTTGTCGTCGGTGTAGGGGCCAATGCGCAGGGACTCGATCTTCGGCACCAGCTTCTCGACAAGCCGGTTGGCCGTCTCTTCGCCGACCGGGACCGCGACCGATACCGCCATGCAGCGTTCGCCGGCCGAACCGTAGCCGGCGCCCATCAGCGCGTTGACGGCCTGGTCCATGTCGGCATCGGGCATGATGATCATATGGTTCTTGGCGCCACCGAAGCACTGGGCGCGTTTGCCGTTCATGGCAGCGGTGCCATAGACATAGCGGGCGATCGGCGTGGAGCCGACGAAGGAAACGGCAGCGATGTCCGGATCTGCCAGGATGGCGTCGACGGCGGCCTTGTCGCCGTTGACGACGTTGAGGATGCCTGCGGGCAGGCCGGCTTCGATCATCAGTTCGGCGAGACGGAGCGGCACGGACGGATCGCGCTCGGACGGCTTCAGGATGAAGGCGTTACCGCAAGCGATCGCAGGGGCGAACATCCACATCGGGATCATGGCCGGGAAGTTGAACGGCGTGATGCCGGCGCCGACGCCAACCGGCTGGCGAATGGAGTACATGTCGATCGCCGGGCCGGCGCCTTCGGTGAACTCACCCTTCTGGAGGTGCGGGATACCGCAGACGAATTCGCAGACTTCCAGGCCGCGGATGACGTCGCCCTTGGAATCTTCGACTGTCTTGCCGTGCTCCTTGGAGAGCAAAGTGGCAAGCTCATCCATGTTCTTGTTCAGAAGTTCAACGAACTTGAAGAAGACGCGTGCGCGGCGCTGCGGATTGGTGGCCGCCCATTTCGGCTGCGCGGCCTTGGCATTTTCAACCGCGGCGCGGATTTCCTCGACGCTGGCGAGCGCGACAGTCGCCTGCATTTCGCCGGTTGCCGGGTTGTAGACCTTGCTGATGCGCCCGCTCGTGCCGGCGACGTGCTTGCCGCCGATGAAATGACCAATCTCACGCATGGATGTGCCTCCTCGTTTTCTTCGATGGTGACAGGATCGCACTTCAATTTGCACAAATCAATGAGCTGTTATAAGCAACCGTTGTGCAAAAATTAAAGCCCTAGATGTGCAATTGGATGTGCGAATGGATTGGGATGACGTCCGAATGTTTCTCGCCGTCGCCCGAACCGGGCAGATCCTGGCCGCCTCGAAGCGGCTGGGTGTCAACCATGCCACCCTCTCCCGGCGGGTGACGACGCTGGAGGAGCGGCTGAAGACGCGGTTGCTGGTGCGTCGCACCAATGGCTGTGACCTAACGGCGGAGGGCGAGATTTTCCTTCATGCGGCGGAACGCATGGAAACCGAGATGCTGCGCGCGCAGGCGAGCGTCGGCCATCTCGACAGCGCCATAACAGGCACGGTGCGGATCGGTGCGCCCGACGGCTTCGGGGTTTCCTTCCTCGCGCCCCGACTCGGGCGGCTGATCGCGCGCTATCCGGAGCTGCGCATCCAGCTCGTGCCCGTTCCCCGCTCCTTTTCGCTGTCGCAGCGCGAGGCTGATATCGCGATCACGCTGGAGCGCCCCGAGCAGGGTCGGCTGGTCTCATCCAAGCTGACGGACTACACGCTCGGTCTATACGCCTCGAAAGCCTATCTGACGCAGGCCGGATTGCCCGACAGCGTCGAGGCGCTGAAGCTGCATCCGCGCATCGGCTATGTCGAAGACCTGATCTTCACGGCGTCGCTGAATTTTTCCGGCGAGATCATGCGCAGCTGGGACGCGTCGTTCGAGATCTCCACCTCCATCGGCCAGACGGAAGCGGTTCGTTCCGGCGCCGGCATCGGCATCCTGCATGATTATATCGCCAGGCAATTTCCGGAACTCCACCGCATCCTGCCCGATGTCTCCATCAAGCGGGCCTACTGGACGACCTATCATGAAAGTGCCCGCGACCTCGTGCGCGTGCGCACCGTCGCGGATTTTCTGCAGGAGCTGGTGAACGAGGAGCGGCGGATGTTCCTATAACGTCAGCGGCCGGGATCACGCCCATGGCTCACAGTGCCCTGCTGTGGTCACGGCATCAAGGTACTCCACCATGACGGCGCATGCGGCAACGCGGGTGTCAGGGCATGCTTGGGCGGCTCCTCATTCTCGTCGGGATTGGGAACGGGAATCTCATCCGGCAGCCTGTCCGGCTCCGGCTCCTCGACCGGTGGTCTCGGCGTCCAGCCAGGCTCCGGTATCGGAGGCGACTCGGGGATCGGCTCGTTCGGTACAGACATGCCCGCTCCTTTCGTCTCGTTGCCGATATGGAGACAACGACGAGCGATACGGACGGTTCCAAGATAAATTTCGGCATGCGGCCGAAACACTGTAGCGTTCGCCGCCTGGGCTCCCGGCTGCTCGCCCCCTTGATGCTGGACAAAGACGGCGCAAAGCCTAGTATTTCGGGGAGAGGTCGAGGAGCCAGGACGATGAGCGACAAAAAGCAGCGGAAACTGAGCGAGAAAGAGCGCAAGGAACAGGACGATTACCTGGAAGAAGCGCTGGAGGAGACCTTTCCTGCCAGCGATCCGATATCGCCCGGCCACGTGTCGAAGAAGCCTGAAGACAAGAAATAGGCATCTAAGGCCGACGGGTCAGCCATACATAAGATGGACTCGTGGGAAGAATGGTACGGTTGGGGGGTCTCGAACCTCCGACCTCAGGTGCCACAAACCTGCGCTCTAACCAACTGAGCTACAACCGCACATGCTCGCGTCGCCGCGAACGGGGGTGACATACGAGGACTTTGAAATTATTTCAAGTCCTATCTCCCCGCAATATAAAAAAGCTTTGCAGATATCCAAACGATGATGCGCGGCAGGATACCGGCCAGACCGGTTCGTGCCGGAAATGAAAAGTCCCGCCCCAGGCTTTCACCTGGGAACGGGACGTTCGTGCCTTGGGAGGCTTATCGGAAGTGATTAGGCCTTGAAGGAAGCCATTGCTTTTTCGGCGGCGTCCTTGGCGGGCTTTGCCAGCTTTTCGGCAACCTTCTTGGTGGTGTCCTGAATGGACTTGGCCTGCTCGACGGTGACTTCGGCCTGCTTGCGGATGAAAGCAGTCTGAAGTTCGAAGAGTTCTGCGACGGACTTGACGCGAAGCAGGGCTTCCATGTGGGCAAGCGAGCTTTCGGCATTGGTGCGCAGAACGTCGATTGCCTTAAGGCCGATTTCTACCGAACCAGCCTGGGCGGTCTGCACGGTTGCTTCAACCGTCTTGCCGGCTTCCTCAGTCGCAGCCTTCAGCTTTGCGAAGGCGTCCTTGGACTGGGCAGCGCCCTTTTCCGCGAAGTCGCGGAAAGATTCGGAGAGCTTGGACGGATCGAATGCAGCCGTTGAAAAAACGTCGTCTTTCTTTACAGTAGCCATGATTACGCTCCTAAAAGGGCCCTCCCTGAGGCGCCCGTCGTGAACCTGTGTGAGGACTATATAATATAAATTATTGTGCAGTGCAACATATTTGTGCGCCGCACAAGGCGTTAACCTTTCCGGCCGAAAAATGGGCCGTTCGCTGGACCGAAAAGCGGGGCGCCGTTATTAATAAACCGTTAAATCACGAGAGGCGGTTACGCCCGCAAAACAGGTTGGAAAATGCCCGCAATTCAATATCCGTTCATTGACATTGCCGTGCATCCCCGCGTTCGGGAGCGTTTCGCGCGCGGTGAAGCCATGGTCATGTTCTCGACCGGCATGGGTCGCGTGCTCTGGGCCAATGGCGCCGGTGCTAACCTCTTCGGCTATGAGGTCATTTACGATTTCGTCGAGCAGGGTCCGAAGCCCGGCGACGTCTCGTTTCGCCAGATCGAGGCAACGGCGCGCGGCCTCGGCGCGGTCGGCGATCAACGGACATTCCTGATCCGCATGGCCTCGGGCTTCCAGCGGGCGGTCGTCAATGCCGCCGTCGAACTCATCCGTATCCAGGCCGGCGAAGAGGCGGTCCTGTTTTCTTCTCCGGTCTCATCGAAGCCGCTCGCACCGGCCGAATGCGCCAAGCGCATGATCGACGGCTTCGACGATCCCGATACCCACATGGCCGTCATCGGCCGCGACGGTGACATCATTGCCGCATCCGCCGGTTTCAGCGCACTCGGCGTGACGCCGCCGACGGCGCGAATGCTGACGACCATGGCCGGCGCCCAGCCGGACCGGCTGATCAAGCGGCCGATTTCGACCGGTCATGGCTATTTGCCTGCCGCCATCGGCAAACTGTCGGAAATTCCCGCCTTACATCTGCTATTTGTCGTCGAGGCCGCAATGGGCCGCCTCGATCCGGCGGAGGACCGCACCGGAAAAACAGGCTCGACGGCATCTGCCACGGTTGAACCGCAGACAGAAGAGGTGCGCGAGGAGCTCGAGGCGGCAGCGGATGAGACCGTAAAGCCCGCCGAGGACGCGCCCTTCGGCGATGTCATCGAGGCCGTGGCGGATATCGAGGAACTGGACGAGCCGCCGGAATATCGCTCGGACGAGCAGGAGGAAGCGGCGGCGCATGCAGAAAGCATGGGCGAGGATACGCACGCGCCGGTGCTGACGAATAGCGCAAGCGAGGCGGACGAGACCACCCTTCATGACGGGAAGCCGCAGGAACAAGCCGCAACCAACGACGAAGAGCCTGCTGCCGGTGATGCCACAGTAGAAGCGCGTGTTGAGGAGGCTTCATCGGAAAGTTCGGCTGCCGAAGATCATTCCGCGAAGGGTTTCGCCTTCCAGCGCAACGGACGCGCCACACGCTTCGTGTGGAAGATCGATGCGGCCGGCCGTTTCAGCGAGGTTTCCCGCGAATTCGCCGATGCGGTCGGTCCCCACGCGGCCCATATTGCGGGCGAGGCCTTCGCCGATGTCGCCCAGCGCTTCAATCTCGATCCGGACCGCAAGATCGCGGAATTGCTCGCGCGGCGCGACACATGGTCGGGCCGGACGATCTATTGGCCAGTGGAAGGCACAAGCCTGATGGTGCCAGTCGATCTCGCCGCTCTGCCGACCTATACCCGCAGCCGCGAATTCGACGGTTTCAGAGGCTTTGGCGTCGTGCGCCTGGCAGACACGATCGACGACCCGATGAAACGCGGTATGGATCTCGGCGAACGGGACGGCCAGGACGTGGCATCCGCGACGGATCCGTCAGCGGAAACGGAGGCGGTTTCGCAGGAACCACCGGCTTCCGAGCCCGAGGCTCAGGCGGCGATGGAAGAGGTGGAGAGCTTGGCGCCAGACGCGGCGGAAGATATTGCCGCCGAGCACCATGAACCGCCTGCCCTGCGGATCTCCGAAACGCCGAACCGGCGTGAATCGGACAAGGTGGTTCGCCTGCACGAACGCCGGAGCTTAACGCAAGCCGGTCTTTCGCTCAGCGAGCAGGCTGCCTTCCGGGAGATCGCGCGACAGCTCGATCCCTTTGGCAAGCGCGCGGAACCGCCCACGGAGCAACCGCACGACGAACGGCACGAAGATGACGCCGATATCGCCCCGCAGCCGAATGCGGCCGACGAGATCCTGTCCGATATGGCGGAGCCGACTGTTGGAAACGACCATGCCCAGGACGAAGAGACAACGGTTCCAGGCGCTGCAGAGGATGCATCCAAACCGGTCGTGAAGCTGGTCGAGACCACGGATGGCGACGGCCTTGGAACGGACGATGGTGCTCATGCCGAAAATCCGGCCGCCTCCGCCGAGCCGGAGGAGGATTTCGATCCGCTTGACGTCCTGAACACCGCCATTCCGCCGCGCGTGAAGATGCGCACCGGCCTGTCTTCCGAGATCGTCGATCAGCTGCCGCTCGCCATCCTTATCCATGCCGGCGATCGCCTGATCCACGGCAATCCGGAATTCCTGCGGCTGACCGGCTATGAGAACCTCGAGGATCTCGAGCAGATCGGCGGGCTGGACGCGCTGTTGCAGCGCAACGATCTGGAAAGCAAGACCGAACAGCCCGGCACGATGATGGTCGTGCGCGCCGACGATGCGCTGGTGCCGGTCACGGCGCGGCTGCAATCGATCCGCTGGGAGGACGGCACGGCATTGATGCTGGCGTTGATGCCGGTGGAAAGAAGCGAGCCGTCGGCACCGCCGCCGCAGCTTGTTCCCGAAGAGGCACGCCAGGAACGCATCATCGAGAAGGTTGCGAAGCTGCAGGTGGAGATCGAGGAGCTGCGCTCGACGCTGGAGACGGCAACGGATGGCGTGATCATCATCGGCCAGGAGGGTGAGATCCGCTCGATGAACCGCTCGGCAAGCGCCCTCTTCAATTACGACGACCAGGAAACACGCGGCAAACCCTTCGTCATGCTGTTTGCCCATGAGAGCCAGAAGGCGGTGCTCGATTATCTCAGCGGCCTTTCGGGCCATGGCGTCGCCAGCGTGCTCAATGATGGGCGCGAAGTGATCGGCCGCGAGGCATCGGGCGGCTTCGTGCCGCTCTTCATGACCATGGGGCGCCTCAACTCCTCGAACGGCTACTGCGCCGTCATCCGAGACATCACGCAATGGAAGCGCACCGAAGAGGAGCTGCGCAACGCCAAACGTGCCGCCGAAACCGCCAATGCCCACAAGACGGATTTCCTTGCTCGCGTCAGCCACGAAATCCGCACGCCGCTCAATGCCATCATCGGCTTTTCCGACATGATGGCCGGCGAGCGCTTCGGGCCGATCGGCCATTCGCGCTATGTCGAATATGCGACCGATATCGGCCGCTCCGGGCGCCATGTGCTCGACATCGTCAACGATCTCCTCGATATCTCCAAGATCGAGGCCGGCGAGATGGACCTGGATTTCGCCTCCGTCGGTCTCAACGAGGCGATCACCGAAGCGGTGTCGCTGGTGCAGCCGCAAGCCAACAGCCAGCGCGTCATCATCCGCACGGCGCTGTCGCAAGCCGTGCCGAATGTCGTTGCCGACCTGCGCTCGATCAAGCAGATCGCGCTCAATATCCTCTCCAACGCCATCCGCTTCACGCCGTCGGGCGGCCAGATTGTCGTATCGACCGCCTATGAGGGCAATGGCAGCGTCGTGATGCGGATCAGGGATACCGGTGTCGGCATGACGCGTTCGGAGCTGGAGCAGGCGATGAAACCGTTCCGGCAGGTCTCCACCAATGCCCGCAAACGCGGCGACGGCACCGGCCTCGGCCTGCCGCTGACCAAGGCCATGGTCGACGCCAACCGGGCAACCTTCTCAATCAACTCGGCCCCGAACGAGGGCACGCTGGTCGAGATCACCTTCCCCTCGCCGAGGGTACTGGCGAACTGAAAAAACTTCGGCTCGCCGTCAAAACCAGAGATCGCGCACACATCGGCCGTCGGAAGGAAGGTCTTCGAATGTGTCCAGGCCGTCGAAATGATCGATAGGCAGGTCAGCGACAAGATCCGGCGGCGCCAGCCGAACGTTGACGGCCATGCGCCGGCGGCCATCCTTTTGCAGCCGTAGGCCGCGCCAGCTCACGACGCAGGCGCAGGATGGACAGAACAGTATTTCAAGGGAAGGTTTGTCCTTGCCGGCGCGGGTATAGGAGGCCGTGTGGCCAGTGACGGAGACCCGCTCTCCTTCGTAGTCATAGGCCCACAGCGTGCCGTAACGCCGGCAGAGAGTGCAGTTGCAGGCGGTGATCGAACCTGGATCTCCCTCGAGCGTCCAGCCCGTCTTGCCGCAATGACATGAGCCGGTCAGCATGGCTTACTTTACCTAAAGTGCGTCAGGAGTTGTGCGAAAGAACCAGCCCCTCGAGAGTGATGTCGTTTGCGTGCCTAACTTCGCCGTCTGCAATCCAAACAGGTTTCCCAATACTATCCGCCCGTCCGTTCGAAACGACAATACCATCCCCATCGTTGCACGCTAAAATTGGTCGGCTCGTGAACTTGCTGTAGCGGATGAGCTCGTTGAGATAGCTTGGCTTTTCGTTCAGGTGGGGAAAGAATTCGAATGGCACGAGGTCGAGTGCAGTTTCCTTGCTCAGAGCTTCCGGCATTTCGCCTGTGAACAAAGCGTCGGTAGCAATCGTCGGCGTCATGAGAATGGCGCCGGCGCTGGTGCCGATCAAAACGCCGCCGCCGAGCGCCCAATCCCTTAGAAGCGGAAGCATCTCGCTTCGCCGCAGTCGCTGCAGATATCCAGCAGTACGACCGCCCGTCAGATGAATGCCATCGCACGCGAAAAGCGCTTCTCTCTCTTCAACAGCGCTCGCTCCCTCAGGATCATAAAACAGCGACATCTCCAAACCGTGGGCATCATAATATTGCCTGCGCTCGTTAAAAAAGCGTCGGTCAGGTTCAAGGCCAGATGGAATGTATCCGATCCGTTTCCCCAATTTGAGAGTTGCCATCATTGACAGAAGCTTGAGGTCTACTCTTCTGTTCTCAGGGATTATCTGGTCACTATAAAAGACAAGATTGACCATGCTAGGTTCCGACAGAAGGGACGATCACGGCATCAACAGTCTGCGGCGGAACAGGCACTATTGCAACTGCCGCTGGTCCTCACTCCAAGCACGATCTGGAGAACTTGCGCCTGTCGAGCGTTAACGACCGATCAACTCGCCAGAGCCAGCCCCCCGTAACGGCTGATCTCGCTCTCGATCTCCGCCACGAGGCTATCGAGAGCGGGATTTCGCACCTTGCGGCCACGGCGCACCACATAGGCCAAGGCAGGTGGCGTCGGCAGGCCTTTGGTGAGGATCTCCATATCGGGCTGCAGGTGACGGCCGTTCAGAAGCGCCACGCCCAAGCCCGAGTTCACGGCCGCGATGATCCCCACAGCACTCGCACATTCGAAGGCGGTTTCCAGGACCACACCGCCATCCTGCCCGATATCGAGCGCCCATCGGCGATAGAAGCATTCATCATCGAAAGAGAGGAAGGGGATTGGGCCGTCCGGCGGCAGGGACAGGTCCGGATGCTTGACCCAATGCAGCTGCTCGCGAAAGAGAACAACGTCGGTCGGGCGGACCTCATGGGCGAAAACCTGTATGATGGCGGCGTCGAGCTCCCCCCGCTCCAGCATCCCCCGAAGAACCAAGCTCATGCGAACCTTGGTGCGCACGGAGACATTCGGATGCAGGCGGCGGAAACGACCCAAGATGCGGGCAAGGTCGGTGCAGGTCGTATCCTCGGTGAGGCCGAGAGCGACGCGGCCGGCAAGCGATGTCTTCGACAGGCTCAAGAGCGCCTCGTCATGCAGACCGAGGATACGCCCGGCATAATCGAGCAGGTCCTCCCCGGCTGCGGTGAACATCGCCGCCCCGGGCTTACGGCTCAAGAGATCGCAATCGAGGCTCGTCTCAAGCCGCTTGATCTTGTGGCTGACGGCGGATTGCGACAGGCCCAAAGCTTCTGCCGCGCGGGTGATGCCGCCGTGATGGCGGATCGCCCATAGCGCGCGCAGAGCATCGATTTCCAAACGTCGGCTGGTTAATTCGGTCATGGCGAACGTGGCCCGGAGATAATCTTGCGGAGAGAATGCATGCTTCGGCGACATCTGGCAAATATCCATGATCTCTAAGACTGAAAAGTCATGTCATGATCGATATTTGTCATGTGCCATTGAGCCAGCACTCACCTATGGCTGGGGCCGCGAAAGACATTCGATCGAGATCTTCATGACGGACCAAAGCCTATCCCGCCCCGCGCCAAACGAACGCCGTTTCCTTTGGCCGTTAATGGCGGCACTCCTGATCGTCAGCTGGAGTTCCGGCTTCGTCGGCATTCGCTATGCCAGTCAGGAGGCCAGCGTCATGCTGGTCCTGTTCTGGCGCACGCTTCTATCCGGTTTGATCCTGCTGCCTTTTGCCCTGGCGATCGGTCCGCGGCTGCGGCTGCGTGGGATAGCGGAACAGATGCTGTTCGGCGTGATGTCGGTCTTCCTCTATCTCGGCGGCTTTGCGCTCGCGATCGAACAGCGGGTGCCGACGGGGCTGGTGGCGCTGATCTCCGACCTCCTGCCGCTGGCGATTGCGGCTCTCTCCCAACCGGTCCTCGGGGAGCGGCTGAGCGGACGCCAATGGCTCGGGACGGCGATCGCGGTGGCGGGCGTGTTGATCGTATCGCTGGACAGCCTCAACTTCGGCGCGGCTCCCATTTGGGCCTATGGGTTGACTGTGGGGTCGATGCTGGTCTTCGCCTTCGCATCGGTCCTGCACAAGCGGCGGCGCATGGGGCATATGCCCGTTCACCAAAGCCTCTGCATCCATACGCTGACGGCCTCGGTGCTGTTCGGCATCTGCGCGATGATGCAGGGCGATATGGCACCGCCGATGACGCGCGGCTTCGCGATCGGCATGGTATGGCTGGTGCTGATTGCAACCTTCACCGCCTATTCGGTCTATTACACCAGTCTGCGTCTCTTTCCGGTGGCGCAGGTCAGCGCGGCCATCTATCTCAGCCCGCCGGTGACCATGCTTTGGGCCTGGGCCTTGTTTTCGGAACCCTTGACGACGGCGATGTTCGTGGGACTGGCGGTGACGCTGGTGGGCGTGTTGCTAACGTCGCGTGGCTGACGCCGCGAATGCCTCTACCGTTAGGAAACGAAGACGGTCCAGCCAACGCCCAAAGCGGCAGATGCCAATAAGGTCGATATCACCGACATCTTCAGGCGAAAGATGGCGATGGCGGCAAGCAAGGTCAGCACCAGTGAGGGCAATGAAAGCGAGGGCAGCGGGCACATCAACCGTCCACGGAGCCCAAACCAAATCGCGAGATTGAGAACGACGCCGACCACAGCCGCCGTTATCGCTGACATGGCGCCGAATGACGGCATGGCGCGTCCTTCGTTGGCTCGGGTTCCAGGACGCGATTCTTCAGCCGTAACCTCGTGGGGTGATCGCAACCCCATGGATAATCATCTGCTTGAAAGTCTCTGCATCCATATCCTGACGGCCTCGATGCTGTTCTGCATTTGCGCCATCAGGCAGGGGCAACCAAGCGCCGCCACCGCTGACGCATGACTTCGCCCGCACTGCCAGCCGGGAATATCCGATGTATCGCGTCAGTATTAGCGATGACAAACTTAAACTCGGTCGCCTTTTGTGAGATAATTCATCGATGCGACCGACTATTCCGGTCGGTCGTCGGACATATAAAGGGGGATCCAATGTCATCGGCGGCGGTAGAAGCAGGCGTGGGCGAAGTTTCGCCCAATCTAGTGGTCGATGCGATGTTTGCGTGCCGAAAGACGGCCGCCATCGTAGCCGCTATAGAACTCGATCTTTTTACCTTGATTGGTGACGGCAGCAATGCAGCATCCTTGGCAGCCGCAACAAATGCAGCCGAACGAGGCGTGCGCATTCTGTGCGACTATCTCGTTGTGAACGGCTTTCTCACGAAAGCAGGCGATCAATATGCTCTGACCCCATCCAGCCGAACCTTCCTCGACCGGCGTTCGCCAGCCTATATGGGTGCGGCCATCGAATTCCTGGCCGCACCGGAAATCCTCAAGCAGATCCTGGATGATCCGACTTCCTATGTCCGCAACGGCGGATCCATTGGATTGGCAAACATGTCTCCGGACAATCCGGTGTGGGTGAAATTTGCTCGCGGCATGGGCTCGTTCACGGGCGGCAGTGCGATCAGCCTCGCCGCCGAAATGGCCAACTTGCCCATGCAGCCAAGGAAGATACTTGATATCGCCGCAGGCCATGGGCGTTTCGGGATCGAGATGGCGAAGACTTTTCCTTCGGCCGAGGTCGTTGCGGTCGATTGGGGCTCCGTTCTGGAATTGGCCGAACATAATGCGCGGCAATTTGGCGTCGCTGAACGCTACAAAGTCATTCCCGGCAGCGCATTCGAAGTCGACTGGGGCACGGACTATGATCTTATCCTGCTGCCGAATTTCCTGCATCACTTCGACCTGGAAACCTGCGCCGGATTGCTTGCGAAGAGCCGGGCAAGCCTGAGCGCGGGCGGCAAGGTGGTTGCTGTGGACTTCGTGCCGAACGACGATCTCGTCTCGCCACCCTTCCCAGCCGCTTTCTCGTGGGAAATGCTGGCCAGCACGCCAAGAGGTGAAGCCTACACGCAGAAGGATCTAGCCGAGATGGCTAGGCGTGCCGGTTTTCAAAACGTGAGGGTAAAGCCATTACCACCATCGCCATCGAGCTTGATCTTCTTCGAGTAGCGGTGCCCGGAATACCGGTCTCCTCTTGCCGGAAGATGCGGAGATGGCGACAAGGGGGCTGCCGCCCCCTTGAGCCCAGTGACAGAAATTAATCTCCCTGAGTTCGCGCAGCCTTGCGCTTGGACCTCGAATTCGGTTTGCCTGCTGGCGGGCCGCCGTCATTCTTAGCGAAACCTGGCTTGCCGGGCTTTTTCGCCCAGGGCTTCTTGTCGGAGCGTTCGGAAACACTGCCCTCCCCCGTCTGCGCCCGCTCGGGCTTGCGATCGGACTTCCACTTCGGCTTGGGGCCGTCGTTCGAACGCCCGCCCTTGTCGGCGAAGGGTTTCTTCTTTGCAAAGCCGCCTTCGCGCTTGGCCTGGAAATCCGGCATGCTGGCGAGCTGCTTGACGCGGATGCCGCGCTCGAGGGTCTTGTCCGGGCCGATGGCGGAGAGGAAGCGCTCCCCACCTTCGAGCGAAAGCTCGACGAAGGTTTCCTCGGGCTGCATCTTGATCGCGCCGATATCGCGCTTGGTCAGATTGCCGTTGCGGCAAAGCATGGGGATCAGCCAGCGCGGCTCGGCATTCTGCTTGCGTCCCACGGAGAGCGATACCCAGAGACCATCAATAAAGTCGTTCCGTCCCGCGGAAGGGCCGTCATCGCGAGGCGTGACCGGGAAATCGTCGCGGCGGGGCTTCCTGCCCTCGCCTTCGGCGGGCACATCCTGTAGGTCCTCGGGTGCGGAGTGGCCGGCCCGATATTGCCGCAGGAATGCGGCGGCGACCTGCTCGGCGCCATGGCGCTCCAGCAATTGCTGCACGATCGACTGCTCGTCTTCGGCAAGCGCGGCGGTAAAGACCGGATCGGCGAGAAGACGCTCATCGTCACGCTGGCTTACTTCGTCAGCCGACGGCGGCTTTGCCCAGGTGGCGCGGATGCGGGCGGCTTCCAGCAGGCGTTCGGTGCGACGGCGGGCGCTCAGCGGTACGATGAGGGCGCTGACGCCCTTGTTGCCGGCGCGGCCCGTACGGCCGCTACGATGCAGCAACGTGTCCGGATTGGTCGGCAGATCGGCGTGAATGACCAACTCCAGGCCCGGCAGGTCGATACCGCGGGCGGCAACGTCGGTGGCAATGCAGACGCGGGCGCGGCCGTCGCGCATGGCCTGCAGGGCGTGCGTGCGCTCGTTCTGGCTGAGTTCGCCCGAGAGCGCGACGACCGAAAACCCGCGATTGTTGAACCGCGCCGTCAGGTGATTGACGGCGGCGCGCGTCGAGCAGAAGACGATGGCGTTGCGCGCTTCATAATAGCGCAGCACGTTGATGATGGCGTTTTCCCTGTCGCTCGGAACCACGGTCAGCGCACGATAGTCGATATCGACATGCTGCTTGGCTTCGGAGGCGGTGGCGATGCGAACGGCATCGCGCTGGTAGTTTTCGGCAAGCTTGGCGATCGAACGTGGCACGGTTGCGGAAAACATCAGGGTGCGGCGCTCGGACGGCGCGGCTTCCAGAATGAACTCCAGATCCTCGCGGAAACCGAGATCGAGCATCTCGTCGGCTTCGTCGAGCACGACGGCGCGCAGTTCGGATATGTCGAGTGAGTTGCGGCGGATGTGATCGCAGAGGCGACCGGGGGTGCCGACGACGATATGGGCACCGCGCTCCAGCGTCCGCCTTTCGGTGCGCATGTCCATGCCGCCGACGCAGGAGGCGATCGTGGCGCCCGTCAGCCCATAGAGCCATTCCAGCTCGCGCTGCACCTGCAGTGCCAGTTCGCGGGTCGGTGCAATCGCCAGCGCCAGCGGCGCGCCGGCGCGGCCGAAACGTTCCGCGCCATCAAGCAGGCCGGGCGCCAGCGCCAGGCCGAAGGCAACCGTCTTGCCCGAGCCGGTCTGGGCCGAGACAAGCGCATCCTTGCCGGCCAGGCCCGGATCGAGCATGGCCTTTTGCACGGGCGTCAGCGTTTCATACCCGCGCTTCGCCAAAGCCTGGGCAATCGCAGGAGCGATGCCTTCGAATTCAGTCATCATCTGTCTTTCGGAATTCTTCGCGCGCCATCAGGCGGCGATCATCGTGGCTCGCACGTCGCGAACCTCTTCTTCAGGCGTGCACATACTTCTTCGGCAAGCCGATGTACAGAGCGGACGCGCTTTCGTGCGCGGTGAAACGAAAAAAAGGCAGCGAATCGCGCTGCCTTTGAAGTTGATGCTGTCTAAAGCAAGCTCGAGTCGGTGAACTTCATGTCTCGGGAGCCAAGGGCAGCTCCAATCCGCTCCAGCTCATGCGAACGGTCTCAAGTTGGCCTTTACCTTTGACCAAGCTTTCTTAACGCGAGGTTACCAAAGGAGGGTCATCGTTTGCCCCTCAGTTTTAAGGACCGCCTCAGCTTTTGAGTTCTTCCAGCCCTGCAAAGAGATCCAGCGCCTCCGGATTGGCGAGCGCCTCCTTGTTCTTGACAGGCCGGCCATGCACCACTTCGCGCACCGCAAGCTCGACGATCTTGCCGGATTTCGTGCGCGGAATATCCGCAACGGCGATGATCTTGGCAGGTACGTGACGCGGCGAGGCGCCCGTGCGGATGCGGGTCTTCATCGCCTTGACGAGATCCTCGGTCAGGGAAACGCCGGCGGCAAGACGGACGAAGAGCACGACGCGGACATCGTCGTCCCAATCCTGACCGATGCAGAGCGCTTCCAGAACCTCGGGGATCTGCTCGACCTGATTGTAGATCTCGGCGGTGCCGATGCGCACGCCGCCGGGATTGAGCGTCGCATCCGAGCGGCCGTGGATGATGAGGCCGCCATGAACGGTCCATTCGGCGAAATCGCCGTGACACCAGATATTGTCGAAGCGCTCGAAATAGGCCGCACGATATTTGGCGCGCTCCGGATCGTTCCAGAACATGACGGGCATGGAGGGAAAGGCCTTGGTGCAGACGAGTTCGCCCTTCTCGCCACGCACCGGCTTGCCTTCGTCGTTCCAGACATCGACGGCCAGGCCGAGACCCGCTCCCTGGATCTCGCCGCGCCAGACGGGCTGCAGCGGATTGCCGAGCACGAAGCACGAGACGATATCGGTGCCGCCGGAAATCGAGGCCAGCTGAATATCGTCCTTGATCCCTTCATAGACGAAGGAAAAACCCTCGGGTGACAGCGGCGAGCCGGTGGAGGTCATCAGCCTCAGGCTCGAAAGGTCGTGCGAGGTCTTCGGCGTCAGGCCGCTCTTGTGGACGGCGTCGATATATTTGGCCGAAGTGCCGAAGACCGCGAATTTCTCTTCCTGCGCATAATTGAACAGAATGTTGCCATCAGGCGCGAAGGGCGATCCGTCGTAGAGGCACAGGGTCGCGCCCGCGGCAAGGCCCGTCACCAGCCAGTTCCACATCATCCAGCCGCAGGTGGTGAAGTAGAAAACCTTTTCGCGCGGAACGACACCGCAATGCAGGCGATGCTCCTTGATCAGCTGCAGCAGCGCGCCGCCGGTGGAATGCACGATGCATTTCGGAACGCCCGTCGTGCCGGAGGAAAACAGGATGAACAGCGGATGGGAGAAGGATACCGGCTCGAACTCGACTGATTTCGCCGCGAAGGGCGCGACCAGATCATCAAGAGTTTGCGCATTCGGGGTGGCCGCGACGACCGCAGCGGCATTGCCGGCATAGGGCACGATGACGGTGGGCGCATTCAGGCGCTGCGCGATCGCGCTCACCTTCGCGGTGACGTCCTGCAGTTTGCCGCCATACCAATAGCCGCTGCAGGCGACGAAGAGCTTCGGCTCGATCTGGCCGAAACGATCCATGACGCCCTGCTCGCCGAAATCCGGAGAACAGGAGGACCAGATGGCGCCGATCGATGCGGCCGCCAGCATGCAGGCGATGGTCTCCGGCATATTCGGCATCATGGCCGCGACGCGATCCCCCTTGCCGATACCATGGGCGCGATAGGCCTGCTGCAGGCGCGATACCATCGCGGCCAGCCGATCCCACGACCAGCGATCGCGCACCCTGTCCTCTCCCCAGAACACCAGCGCATCGCCCTCGCCGCTCTTCGACAGCAGGTTTTCGGCGAAATTCAGCTCGGCATCGGGAAAGAAGCGCGCCTCGAGCATGAGGTCGCCGTTGATCAGCGCCCTCTCCCCGCGCTTGCCCTTCAAGCCGCAAAAATCCCAGACCTCGGTCCAGAAGCTCTCACGCTCGGCAATGGACCAGGCGTGAAGCCCAGCAAAATCCGACATCGAAAGGCCAAAACGCCGGTTGCATTGTTCCATGAAGGTAAACATTGGGCTCTGGCGACGAAACTCCTCCGACGGCGTCCAGAGCGGCTGCTGATCCTGCATATTTCTCTCTCCCGCTTTTCGCTCTATATAGCGATGCTGCAGCGCATTATAAAATCACGGTGCTGTGGGTATTGCCAGTGTGTGATGTTTGCATCCGGCAAACATTTCCTATATCCGGCAAACGCAGGCAGATCATCCCTATCAGTTCGCGAGTCTCCACGGGATCATGAGAGCTTCGAAAAACAATAAATGGTGGTTGACGATGCGATCGGCATCACGCTGGCTGCCTGCCGTCGTCCGCACGACCGGTATCATTCTTCTCACGATTCTCATTGTGTTCGCTGTCTTCAGAGCGACCGCGCCTTTCCTGATTTCCAGCGGTCTGGTGCGCTCCGGCATCGAGAAGGCGCTGTCGGATTGGACGGGATACCGCGCCCAGATCGAAGGAGATCCGACACTGGAATTCTGGCCGACGGCGCGCGTCACGCTCAATGGCGTGACCATCCGCGAGCCGACGCGGAACGGCAAGGTTCTGGGTCATGTCGACAGTCTTTCTGCGGATTTCTCGCTCTGGTCGGCCATTCGCGGCCATGCGCGCTTTCATGAATTTCATTTCCTGCGCCCGATCCTCTATATCCGCCGCGACGATAACGGCCTGATCGACTGGACGAATGAAGGCCGTCTTTCCAAGGCGATCGAGCAGGCCGGAGCCTCCTCCGGCCAAGGCATATCGATGCGGAAGGACCAGGATGCAGCCATCGGCATGCTGACCATCGAGGACGGCAGCGTCGAAATGACCGATGAGCGCAGTGGCAACATCTACCGGCTGAATGGCGTCAACGCCGATATTTCATGGCCGCGGCTCTCGCAGGCGATGGCCGCCGTCATCCTCGCGCGCTTCAACGGCCAGGACATCAAGCTCAATTTCGATTCGGCGCAGCCGCTGCTGTTCTTTGCCGGCAAGAATGTCGATGCCAGGACGAGCTTCACCTCGGCGCCGATCAGCTGGACTTATTCCGGCGTCACCAGCCTATCCGACTTTTCAGCCTTTGCGGGCAATCTGGAGCTCAGCGTCCCGAACGTGCCCTCTTTCCTAGCTTGGAGCGGGCAACGTCTGCCGGCGGCCGATGCCCTCAAGAACGTTTCGCTCAGCGCCGATATTGCGGCGGTCGAAAAAGGCCTGCGCTTCAACAATCTCAGTTTCAAGGTCAATGATTCCACGGCGTCCGGCATCATGGATCTGAACTATACGACGGCAGGCAAGCCAAAGATCTCCGGCACGCTCGCCTTCGACCAGATGAACCTCAATCCGTTCCTGGCCGCCTTCTCCATGCGCCTTGCCGCCGAGACCGCCATCGATGCGATCCTGAACGGTAATCCGCTGCAGCGGCTCGACCTCGACATGCGCCTGTCGTCGAACAAGGCGGCACTCGGTCCCTTCCAGTTCGAAAATATCGGCGCCAGCCTGCTGGTGGCGGGCGGAAAGGCGAAGTTCGATATCGGCGACAGCGGCTTCGAGAACGGTTCGCTGACCGCGCATCTGGAGGTCGCCCCTGGAGACTTCGACGGCGGCGGCAAATTGCAGATTTCAATCCGAAACGCGGATTTCGGCGGTCTCTTCACCCGCCTGAAGCTGATAGGTCCGCTGCCGATGCCGTCGTCGGGCTCGCTGGATCTGTCGCTCAGCACCTCCAAGCCGATCTGGGTCGCGACGCTCAGCGATGTGGCCGGCACGCTGCACTTCAGTTCGACGGCGGGCACGTTCCGCGAATTCGACATCTCCGACTTCCGGACGCTTGCAACGGAAAAAGCCTTTTTCCGGATGAGCGATATCGCCGACGCATCCTTCGACTTCGACAGCATCAATATCGACGCAAGCTTTGCGAAGGGATCCGCCGAAGTGAAGAATGCCTCGATTGCCGGACGCAACGAAACGATTACCTTCAACGGTATCGTTCCCTTCCGTACCAATGGCCTGGCGCTTTCGGGCGCGATCGAGGCGACATCACCCTCCGATGCGGACGAGTTACCGATGCTGCCTTTCTTCATCGGGGGCAGCTGGCCAAATCCGGTCGTGTCGCCGGTCGCGACGCTGCTGCAGAAGCCGGCACAGCCACAGCAGCAGTAATCTCTCCGGGCTTGGTTTTCCGATCGCCGCGTCTCAGGCCGCGGCTGCCGCCTGCTCATCCCTCTGACGCTGCACTTCGCGGCGCTTGGTGACGATGGAGGCGCAGATGACGCCGATGGCGACGACACCGATCAGGATGGTGCAGATGGCGTTGATCTCGGGCGTAACCCCAAGCTTGACCTGGCTGTAGATCAACATCGGCAGCGTCTTGGCGCCGGCGCCGGATGCGAAGGTCGCGATCACCAGATCGTCGAGCGACAGCGTCAGGGCCAGTACCCAGCCGGAAAAGACGGCTGGCGCGATGATCGGCAGCGTCACTTCGAAAAAGGTGCGTACCGGCGGCGCGCCCAGATCCAGCGCCGCCTCCTCGATCGATCGATCGAAAGTCAGCAGGCGCGACTGCACGACGACGGCGACGAAGCACATGGTCAACGTCGTGTGCGCCATAACGATCGTCCAGAAGCCGCGATCGACGCCAGAGGTGACGAAGAGCAGCAGCAGCGACAGGCCGGTGATGACGTCTGGCATGACAAGCGGCGCATAGATCATCCCCGAGAACAGGATGCGCCCGCGGAAACGCGTGTAGCGCACCAGCGTGATGGCCGCAAAGGTGCCGAGCACGGTGGCAATGGTTGCCGAGAGCAGTGCGATGCGCACCGTCAGCCAGGCGGCATTCAGCATGGTGTCGTTGCTAAAGAGGTGCACGTACCATTGCGTCGAGAAACCGCCCCAGACGGTGACCAGCCTGGAGCTGTTGAAGGAATAGATGACCAGCAGCAGGATCGGCAGGTAGAGGAAGGCAAGGCCGAGCGTAACGGAGACGATGTTGAAGCGGGACCAGCGGGTCATCAGTTATCTCCCCTTCTCGTCGGCCTTGGCCTGGAAATGCTGAAAGAAGACGATGGGGACGACCAGCACCAGAAGCAGGATGGTCGCCACCGCCGAAGCCAGCGGCCAGTCGGTATTGCTGTAGAACTCCGTCCAGAGCACCTTACCGATCATCAGCGTTTCGGAGCCGCCGAGCAGATCGGGAATGACGAACTCGCCGACGGCCGGGATAAAGACCAGCATGCAGCCGGCGACAACGCCGGGAAGCGAGAGCGGAAAGGTGACGCGCCAGAAAGCGCCGATCGGCGTGCAGCCGAGATCCTGCGCCGCCTCGATCAGCGTGCCATCCATCTTTTCCAGCGCGGAATAAAGCGGCAGCACCATGAAAGGCAGGTAGGAATAGACCATGCCGATATAGACGGCGGTATTGGTGTTCAAAATGACAAGCGGCTGGTGGGTGATGCCGAGCCCCATCAGCAACTGGTTCAAGAGACCCGTCGTGCTGAGGATCGACATCCAGGAATAGACGCGGATCAGGAAGCTCGTCCAGAAGGGTAGGATGACCAGCATCAACAAGGTCGGCCGAAGCGTGCGCGGCGCCTGCGCCATGCCGTAAGCGATGGGATAGGCGATGATCAGCGTCAGCAGTGTCGAGATGCCGGCGATCTGAAGGCTCTGAATATAGGCATTCATATAAAGGGGATCGCCGGTCAACCAGACGTAGTTGTCGAACGACATGGTCTGCAGCTTGTCCCACCAGTCGCCGAAGCTGTCGTTCCAGGCGAAGGACGGATCATAGGGCGGAACCGACAGCGCCTTCGTCGACAGCGAGATGCGGAAGACGATGAGGAACGGCGCGAGGAAAAAGAGCAGCAGCCAAGTGTAGGGAACGATGATGACGAGGCGCTGATAGATTAGGGAACCGAGCGCTCTCATGATCAGTCCTTCAACAAGATGCCGGCATTTTCGTCGAAGGATACCCAGACATTCTGGTCGTAGGCGAAGGGCTCCTCCACGGCTCGGACCGCGTTCAGCGACGAGGCCTTGACCACCTGTCCGCTCTTCAGCTTCACATGGAAAACGGTCATGTCGCCGAGATAGGCGATGTCCCATATCTCGCCTTCGGCGGCATTGAGGGACGCATTGGCGGGCGGGCGCGGCGACACCCGCAGCTTTTCCGGGCGGATGGCGAGGCTGGCTCGGCTTCCCGTCGACGGCGTATCGCCGGTGGCGGTGCGCACCGCGAAGCCCGAATCGACCGATATTTCGACGATGCCCGATTGCGCCGAGGTGACGTTGCCGTCGAGAATGTTCACATCACCGATGAAATCGGCGACGAAGCGGCAATTGGGCGCCTCGTAGATTTCAGCCGGAGTTGCCACCTGCACCACCTTGCCGTGGCTCATGACCGCGATGCGATCGGCCATGGTCATCGCTTCCTCCTGATCGTGGGTGACGACAACGAAGGTCAGCCCCAGGCTTTGCTGCAGATCCATGAGCTCGAACTGGGTCTCCTCACGCAGCTTCTTGTCGAGGGCGCCGAGCGGTTCGTCGAGCAGCAGTACCTTTGGGCGCTTTGCCAAAGAGCGCGCCAGCGCCACGCGCTGGCGCTGGCCGCCGGAAAGCTGGTTGGGCTTGCGTTTGGCGAATTGCTCCAGCTTGACGAGCTTCAGCATCTGCGCGACGCGATCGTCGATCTCTGCCTTCGGCATGCCGTCCTGCCGCAGGCCGAAGGCTATGTTCTTCTCCACCGACATATGCGGAAACAGCGCATATGACTGGAACATCATGTTGACGGGACGGCGATAGGGCGGCGTGCCGGCAAGGTCCTGACCATCGAGCACGATCTCGCCGGTCGTCGGCTGCTCGAAGCCGGCGAGCATGCGCAGAAGCGTGGACTTGCCGCAGCCCGATGCGCCCAGAAGAGCAAAGAATTCGCGGTTGTAGATATTCAGGGAGAGATTATCGACGGCGATGAAATCACCGAACTTCTTCGTCACGTTCTTGAAGGAAATATATGGCTTTGCCGAAGGATCGGTCCATGGAGCAAAGGAACGCCGGATATTACCGAGTGACTTCATATTTATCCCCAAATGAATGCCGGGCGGGCTTTCGTCGAGCCGGCTCTTCCCCACCCGGCACGCTCGCGATTTTTGCCTTATAAGGAAAGGCCCGGACGTTGCCGTCCGGGCCGTTTCGAATTATTGGCCTGTCGTGACCTTTGTCCACAAGCGCGTCGCCACGCGCTGCGTTTTCGCGTCCCATGGAGTGAGGGTAAACAGCTTCTCGCGGACCGCATCGGTCGGATAGACGGCTGGATCTTCCAGCACGTCCTTGCTCACGAACTGCTGCGAAGCCTTGTTGCCGTTGGCGTAGGCGGTAAAGTTGCTGGCCTTGGCGATGACTTCCGGCTTCATGATGTAGTTGAGGAAGATATGCGCTTCTTCGACATGCGGCGCATCGGCGGGGATCGCCATGACGTCGAACCACATCTGCGCGCCCTTTTTGGGGATCGAATAGCTGATGTTCACACCGTTCTTGGCCTCGGTCGCACGGTTGCGGGCCTGCAGCACATCGCCGGAATAGCCGAAGGCGAGGCAGATATCGCCATTGGCGAGCGCGTTGATGTATTCGGAGGAGTGGAACTTGCGCACGAACGGCCGGATCGACGTCAAAAGCTCTTCGGCCTTCTTAAAGTCTTCCTGCTTGGTCGAATTCGGATCAAGACCCAGATAGCGCAAGGCCGCCGGAATAACGTCGGTCGGCGAATCCAGCACGTAGATGCCGCAATCCTTGAACTTGGCGGCAAGCTTGGGATCGAAGATCACGTCAATATCAGGCGCGTCGTCGGTGCCGAGAATCTGCTTCACCTTGTCAACATTGTAGCCGACGCCGCTCGTGCCCCACATGTAGTCGATGGCGTACTTGTTACCGGGATCATATGTGGCGATGCGCTGCTGAACCGCATCCCACATGTTGGAGATGTTCGGCAGCTTGGACTTGTCGAGCTTCTGGAAGACGCCTGCCTTGATCTGGCGCTGCAGGAAGTACGCCGTCGGGACGACGACATCATAGCCAGTCTTTCCCGCAAGCAGCTTGGTTTCCAAGGTCTCGTTCTGATCGAACGTGTCGTAGACGACCTTGATGCCGGTTTCCTTGGTGAAATCCGACAGGATCGAATTATCGATATAATCCGACCAGTTGTAGATATTGACGACTTTGTCTTCCGCCTGAGCGACCGTTGCCAGCGAAACGACCGCGAAAGCCGTTGCTGCAAGCCGTGCGAACATGGACTTCATAGTCTCTCCTGTTTTGTTCAAGGGCATCCAGGCGACACCCAACCCTCTGTTTTTCCCGTTAGACTAGAAAGGAAATCAGAAGGCGACAAGCGGAAAAGCGTGGGGTCGCACTCTTTCGCATTTTGCCGTCCATCGTCCGCAAGCTACATCCGCGCACAAGAAAGCAGACTTCCAGGCAATACGTCACGCATAGGTCGGGCGCTTGCCCGCAAACAGCTCGGAATGGCTTTTCAACAGCTTGGCCATGCGGTCGACCACGGTGCGGATTTCCATGCGATGGCGGTCGGCATTATTCATGACGATCCATTGCCGGTGACGGAGAGACGGGATTTCCTCGCCGACCCGTTCCAGCCTCGGCTCCTGATCGCCGACAAAGCATGGCAGAACCGCAATGCCCGAACCCGCAAGTACGAGATCATGAAGCGAGCGCGGGCGGCTGACCGTGAAGGCGATCTCCTCCTGCCTGTTTTGATAGGGCCAACGCAGATAGGCCGACACCGCCTCCTCCTCCGCCACGGCGATCCAGCGCTGCGGACCGGCAAAGCGCATATTGCGGGCCTGATAGGCGGCATAGGCGACATCACCGATCTTGATGGCCGCGAGATTGGTCTCCTCCGGCTCGAAGGCACGGATGCCTATGTCGCTCTCGCGATGGGCAAGGCTGGCGCGACGCTCGCCGAGATGAAGATCGATGCGGAATCCGTCCCGCTCCGAACAGATCGTCGGCATGTTTTGGCTAAGCAGCCAGCCGAGCCATGTGCCGGCAGCGATGCGGACGACGGACATGCCCTGGGCATCACGCTGCCAGATGTCAACCTTGCGGGAGGCAGCTTCCATCTCCAGCAGCTGATCGAACAGCGCCCGGCCATCGCCGGTCAGCGTGTAACCGGACTGGCTGCGCTCGAAGAGCGAGCGGCCGATCCGCCCCTCCAGTTCCAGCATCCGCCGGCCGATCGTTGCCGGGCTCAGGCCGCTTGAAGCGACCGCCCCGGTCAGTCCACCACCACGGGCGACATCGAGAAAAAGCTGGTAGGAATCCCATGTCGTATTTTTCATAATTGAAAAACATAAGGCGAAAACGGCTGTTTATAAAGCAAATTCTCATGTGTAGTTAAAGGGATGCTTCAAACCATGGAGACATCTCATGATGGACAGCATCGCGTTGGCCAAAGCCATCGAAATACAAAGCCGGGCGCGCGAAGAGCAATGGCGCCAGAAGGAGGATCTCTTCTACCTTGACTACGGGTATGAAACACCGCCCCTCTTCCTGTGGAGCGGGCGGATGATCGCCGCTTTAAGCGCCCGTCGCAAACCAATGAAAAAGGCGGACCGGCTTGAAATTGGCCGATCCGCCCATGATGGCAATAATTGCAGCGGTCAGGCTGCTTGCTCGCGAATATAGCCCGCGCTGTATCCGGCCTCGATCTTGAACTGCTGGATCAGGTGCAACAAGGCGTCGGCTTCGGAGGCCAACTCGCGGCTTGCTGCCGTGGTTTCCTCCACCATGCCGGCATTCTGCTGTGTCATCTGGTCCATGTGATTGACCGAGGCGTTGACCTCCTGCAGCGCGCTTGCCTGATCGTGGCTGGCGCGGGCGATCATTTCCACATGCTGGCTGATCGTCACGATCTGGCTGCTGATCTGCGCGAGCACCGAGCCGGCCTCCTGCACGAACTGCGAACCGGAGGCGACCTCCTCGGTCGACTTGTTGATCAGCCCCTTGATTTCCTTTGCGGCGGCAGCGGAGCGCTGCGCGAGCTCTCGCACCTCCATGGCGACGACCGCGAAACCTTTGCCGGCGTCGCCGGCGCGGGCAGCCTCGATACCGGCATTGAGCGCCAGAAGGTTGGTCTGGAAGGCGATCTCGTCGATCACGCCGATGATCTGCTCGATCTTGCGCGAAGCATCCTCGATGCGCGTCATCGCGTCGATGGCGTTGCCGACGACGACGGAACTGTCATCGGCGCTGCGCTTGGCCTCGCGTACGATCGCATCCGCATCCTTGGCGCGCTCAGCGGAAGAACGAACGGTGACGGTGATCTCGTCGACCGCGGCGGCGGTCTGTTCCAGCGATGCCGCCTGCTGTTCGGTGCGCTTCGACAGGTCCTCGGCGGAGGCGGCCATCTGGCTGCCGTTGCTCTGGATCATCACGACATTGCTGCGGACCTGGCTCAGCGTCTGCTGCAGGCGCGAGAGCGAGCTGTTGAAGTCCTGACGGAGCTGCTCGAGACGGCCGATGAAAGGCGTCTCGATGGTCGCGGAAATATCGCCCTGAGCCAGGCGCTCGAGGCCGGCGGCGAGCTCGCTGACGGCATAGTCGATCTGGCGGTCGAGTTCGCGCTTTTCGGCATCGTTGCGCTGACGCTCGTGTTCCGCGGCGGCGCGCTCCTCGTCGCTCTGCTCCTCGATGCGGATCTTCGAGATGGCGTTGTCCTTGAAGATTCCGAGGGCGCGAGCCATGTCGCCGATTTCGTCACGGCGCTGCTCGCCGGAAATCGCGGTCTCCAGCATGCCGTCGGCGATGCGGCGCATGGCGGCGGTGATCTGGCCGATCGGGCGTTGCAGCGTCAGCACGAGCGCGATGCCGCCGGCAACAGAGAGGATGATGCCAAGGGCGGTTGCCAGGATGGAGATGTAATTCGCCTGGTTGCGCTCGGTGCCCGCGCTCTGCTTCTGTGTTTCGGCGAAGGCGGTAAGCTGGCCCCAGACCTGATCAAGCTGCTGGCGGGCGCTCGCATATTCGCCGATGCGCCGTGTGATGGTGTCGACCAGCTTGCCGCTGGCCTCGTCCATCGACTTGATCGCCGGGCGAATGGCAGCATCGATGTCGCTGGCGAAATCCATGCTCTTGGCGCTCTGGTTCAGCGTATCGATATCGCCGCCGAGCTTGGAGATTTCCTGTCGCAGGCGGACGAGATTGTCCTTGTTCGTGTTGGCGTTGAAATCCGCGAGAACGAGCTGCAGCGAATAGACCGAGTCCTCAAGGCGGCGCGTGTCCTGCAGGACCGAATTGGTCTGCGCGACGCGGGCATCGAGCGATACGAAGGTCGTGGTTGCCTGGCGCATCATCTGCGTTGCCGCCAGCTGTGTATAGGTCGAGGTCTGACGGAAGCGCGAGAGCAGCCGGCTGATATTGGCGACAGTATCGTCGGTCGGAACATCGGTGCTTTCCGTGAAGGCGGCAAGATCCTTGATCGTGCCCACCAGCGACTGAACGACGCTCTTCTGGTTCTGCGGCAATGCAAGATCGATCGAACGCTGTGCCTTGTTCAGGTCCGGCAGCCGGTCCTTCAGGAGCTTGACCTTGTCGGCCGGCGTCGCCGCCTTGTTGAAGTCTTCGGCGACAGAGGCCAGCATATCGCCGCCCTTCAGCAGGCGATCGGCGGAACGCAGCGTGGAGGTCGCGTCCGCCTGGTCCTGGCGCATCCGGTCTTCCAGCTGCTGGCTGTTGAAATTGACGTTGAAGCGGGCACTGATCAACGCCCTCTGCGCGTCGTCGATTGTCTTGCGGAGCGAGACCTCCTGCTCGTGCAGCGTCCATAGCCGGCCGACGAGATTTGCCATGTCCGCGGTCTTGGCGGTGGCGTCAGTCAGATTGTCACGGCCATCCGCATCAACACCGAGCTGGCCAAGGGTCGCATTCAGCACGCCCTGCTGAGACTTGATATCCTCGTAGAGCTTGTCGCGCTGCTGCGCATTGGTGATGCGCAGGAAGTCGTCCATGGAGCCGTAAAGGTTCTTGAAGCCGGTCAGCGACTGCAAGACGCTGTTGGAGATCTCCATGCGGCCCTGGAGCAGTCCCGACGCATAAAGCCCCGTAAGGCCAACGGCGGAAATACTGATGACGAACGGCAGGACAAATATGAGGACCTTCGTCTTGATCTTGAAACGCGACAATATCTTATCAATGAACATAGTGGCTCAGACCTCTCACATGCCGCTCCCCCGTCGACGCCGCCTCGGCGCTGACCGGATGTATAACCATCGTTCTTGAAATATCCGCAGGCAGGGCTTCCGAGTATAATGTCGGGAAGCAATCATTGCTTCGGCTCTATCATGCAGTAGAGCGCCCCATGAAATCGTCGGGAATTGTCGGTCTGATTAATTAATTTTCAGATAAGGGCGTTGTGTGAGCTCGCGACGTACAATCAAACGCTGAAAAGCGGATGGCAAAGCCTATATCCGTGCGCGAGCAAAGGCCGTCGTTCCGGCGGCGGCCAAGAATAATGAAGCGGCTAAAAGATCAGAAGCCGCGTACCGCGAGGTAAGCGATGCAGGCGGCTGTCACGCCGGTCGCCAACATCAAAATTCTTGCCGCCAAGAGCTTGGCATTGTCTTGGGTCTGAGCGATTGCAATGGCGCGAGCGCGACGCTTTGTTCTGTTCATGAGTATATTCCCATTTTCGCACTGACACGATAACCGGCAAAATGCCGTTCCCGCAACAGGCAATATAGATATAGGAAAAGAAAACCCTAAAACCAGAGGTTAGCATCGGGTGCCGCGCGCATCGGTTACCAGCCCGAGGTCGCGCGACCGGAGCGCGCGCTACTTCAGCAAGGCCGCAATTGCGGGATTGGTTGCCATTTCGGCGGCAGTCTTGCCGGAGGCGGACTTGATGGTCTTGTCGGCGCCATCCTTCAACAACGCCTGGACGAGAGCCGGATCATCCTGCTGGGTCGCCATGTGCAACGGCGTCCAGCCATCGTAATTGCCGCGCGCGTTGACGTCGGCGCCCTTGGAAACCAGAAGATCGATCATGGTGGCGGGGCCGTAATAGGCGGCGGTGTGCAGCGGATACCAGCCCTCCGTCGTCTTCATGTCCAGCTTGGCGCCGCAGGCCAGCATCTTCTTGACGACATCGCCCTTCTTGTCGCGGATCGCAAGGGCGAAATTCGTATCGCCGCCCGCATCCTGGCCGTTCGGATCCAGCTTCTTGCATTGCGCGGAAGCAGCGCTGGCATCCGATGCCGTGACGGCAAGCATGCCAAGCGATATCGTCAGGGCCGTAACGATGCCTGAAAGAACTACGCCGCGGAATATCAAGGCCTTGAACGTCATGATTGTCTCCATCGAATATCTTCGCGTTGGAGGTGCTCTTTGCCCGTTTCGCGGCCTGTTGGCAAGGTCAATTCAGGCGGCCTCGCCGGCGACATGGCCGGAGGCCCAGGCCCATTGGAAATTATAACCGCCCAGCCAACCCGTCACATCGACGCACTCACCGATGAAGAAGAGGCCAGGGACGGTTTTCACCTGCATCGTCCGCGAATCGAGACAGTCCGTGTCGATGCCGCCCAGCGTCACCTCCGCCGTGCGATAGCCTTCGGACCCCGACGGCTTGACCGACCAGGATTGGATGGCTGATGCGAGCTGCTGCAGGCGCTTGTCGGACTGATCGGCCATATTGCCCGATATGCCTTCGTTCTCGACGAAATGCTGCGCCAGCCGTTTCGGCAGGATCTCGGCAAGGGCCGTCTGCGCGGATTGCCGGCCATTCATCTGCTTGGCCTTCTTGAGAAGCTCAAACATGTCGATATCGGGTTCGATCGCGACGGTAATGTCCTCACCTTCCCGCCAGTAAGAGGAAATCTGCAGAATGGCCGGACCGCTGAGGCCGCGATGGGTGAAGAGAAGGGCCTCGCGGAATGCCGTCTTGCCGTGGCGGATTTCGGCGGGCGCGGCAATGCCCGACAGAGGTGCGAGGCGCTGGAGCAATTGCGGATCGAGCGTCATCGGCACGAGGCCCGGCCGGGTCTCGACAACAGGCAATCCGAATTGCTCGGCGATGCGGTAGGCAAAGCCGGTGGCTCCCATCTTGGGGATCGACTTGCCGCCCGTCGCGACGACCAGCGAAGATGCTTCGAAAACGCCTTCGGACGTGCTGATGCGATAGCCGCCAGCACCTTGCTCGATGCCGCTGATCTCCGTTCGCAACCGAAGTTGCGCATCCGCAGCGCGCATTTCGTCGGTCAGCATGCGGATGATGTCCTTGGCGCTGTTATCGCAGAAGAGCTGGCCGAGCGTCTTTTCGTGCCAGGCAATGCCGTGGCGCTCGACCATGGCCAGGAAATCCCTGGGCGTGAAGCGCGCCAGCGCCGATTTGGCGAAATGCGGATTGGCGGACAGGAAGTTCCTCGGACCGGCATTGATATTGGTGAAATTACAGCGGCCGCCGCCCGAAATGCGGATCTTTTCGCCTGGCGCCGCGGCCTGATCGAGCACGACGACGGAGCGGCCGCGCTGGCCGGCGCGGATGGCGCACATCATGCCTGCCGCGCCCGCGCCGAGGACGATTACATCATATCTGTCAACCACGCTTCAGCCCTTCATTCTTCGCCGCGCTCTCTCGTTTCCTTTTCCATCATACGGCGAAAGTCCGAGCGGTTTCCCCCTCGCCAATTGGCAAACTGCGGTTATGATGCAATCTCCGATCAACGCAAATACGGTGTTTTATGCCCGCGAGAAAGACCCCGCTGAAAGCTTCCGTGCCGGTCTCAAAAATCCCAACGGTTCCTCCCAGCCTGAGATCGGCACGCGGCGTGGCAAACTGGAAAGAGGCAGCCCAATGGCTGCGGGCACGCGGGATCGAGGACATAGAATGCATTACGCCGGACCTTGCCGGCGTGCCGCGCGGCAAGATGATGCCGACCTCGAAATTCACCTCGAACACCTCGCTGGCACTGCCCTCCGCGATCTATCGCCATACGATTTCCGGCGAATATCCGGAGGAGACCGAAAGTTTCCGTTACGAGCCGCGAGACAGCGACTTGAAGCTGGTGCCCGATCTTTCGACGCTTTCGGTCGTGCCCTGGGAGAGCGATCCGACGGCGCAGGTCATCTGCGATATCGTCAATTCCGAAGGGCATGCGGTGTCCTATACGCCACGCAACCTGCTGAAGCGCATCATGGGGCTCTATCGCGATCGCGGCTGGAAGCCGGTGGTCGCACCCGAGATCGAATTCTACCTCGTCGCCAAGAATGACGATCCGGATTATCCGCTGCATCCGCCGAAGGGCCGCTCCGGCCGCTCGATCCTCGGCGGACAGGGTTATTCGATCGCCGGCATCAACGAGTTCGACGAACTGATCGACGACATCTACCATTTCTCGGAGAAGCAGGGTCTCGAGATCGACACGCTGATCCATGAAGAAGGTCCGGCGCAGCTCGAAATCAACCTGCGCCACGGCGACCCGATCGAGCTTGCCGACCAGGTGTTCATGTTCAAGCGCACCATTCGCGAGGCGGCGCTGAAGCACGGCATCTACGCCACCTTCATGGCGAAGCCGATGCAGAGCCAGGCCGGCTCGGCGATGCATATCCATCAGTCGGTCGTGAACATCGAGACCGGCAAGAATGTTTTCACCAATCCGGACGGCAGTCCGTCGCAGGAATTCTTCCATTTCATTGGCGGCATGCAGCGCTACGTGCCGAATGCGCTCGCCATGCTTGCGCCCTATGTGAATTCCTATCGACGGCTGGCGCCGAACATGTCGTGCCCGGTCAACAATGCCTGGGGCTACGACAACCGCACCACCGCGTTCCGCGTTCCCGTTTCCGATCCGCAGGCCCGCCGCGTCGAGAACCGGCTGCCGAGCTCCGACGCCAATCCCTATCTCGCACTCGCCGCCTCACTCGCCTCCGGCTTGCTCGGCATCATGAAAAAGGTGGAGCCGACGGCGCCCACCGAGGATTCGGCCAATGAAGGCTCGATCGACCTGCCGCGCGGCCTTCTGGAAGCCATTGCGCTGCTTGAGGACGAGCCGGCCTTCGAAGAGGTCCTCGGCAAGGACTTCATCGACATCTATGCCGGCGTGAAGCGGGGCGAATTCGAAACCTTCATGCAGGTGATCAGCCCGTGGGAGCGGGAATTCCTTCTGCTCAACGTGTGAGGAGGGACCGTCCATGGCATTGCAGGAAACATGGCAGAGCCCGATTGCGCCGGGCCTTTCCTTCTACCAGGCGACCGTCGGCCCGCGTGCGAGCTATCCGCGGCTCGACGGCTCGCGCCGGACCGACGTCGCGATCGTCGGCGGCGGCTATACCGGCCTCCAGGCCGCCTATAATCTCGCCAAGGGCGGCGCCGGCGTCGTCCTGATCGATGCCAACCGCTTCGGCGACGGTGCCTCCGGCCGCAATGGCGGCCAGCTCGGCACCGGCCAGCGCTGGTGGCCGGAGGAGATGGAGGAGAAAATCGGCTACGAGCGCTCAAAAGCGCTCTTCGACCTTGCCGAGGATGCCAAGCGCCATCTGCTCGATTTCGTATCCGAGCAGGGCATCGACATCGACTTCCTGCCCGGCCAGATGAATGTCACCCACAAGCGCAGCTACAAGCGCGACTACATGGACAATGCGGAAATCGCGGCGACGCGCTACGGCTATCCGCACATCACGTTCATGGATCAGGCCGAAACCCAGGAGCGGCTGGGTTCGCAATTCTATCTCTACGGCGTCCGGGACATGGGCACAGGCCATATCCATCCGCTGAAGCTGCTCATCGGCCTTGCCCGGGTCGCGGCGGAAGCCGGTGCAGCCCTTTTCGAAATGACCAAGGCGAAGAGCTTCCGGCAATCGGGCGGCAAGACCATAATCGAAACGGATGGCGGCGAAATAACCGCCGACCGCGTGCTGATTGCCTGCAACGGCTATATCGGCAATCTCGAGCCCGTGACATCGAGCCATGTCATGCCGATCCGCTCCTTCATCGGCGCCACGGAGCCGCTCGATAAGTTTCCGAGCGTTCTGCCCGGCAATGAGGCGGTGGCCGATTCGCGGTTCGTCGTCCGCTATTTCCGCAAATCCAAGGATGGGCGCCTGCTGTTCGGCGGGCGCGAAGCCTATACATCGGACAATCCCCGCGACATAACGCAGCACATCCGCCGGCAGATCGCTGAAATCTATCCGGCGCTCGGCGATATCAAGATCGACTATGCCTGGGGCGGCTCGGTCGGCATCACCATGCCGAGGCAGCCCTTCGTGCGCGAAGTCATGCCCGGCGTCACCTCGATCGGCGGCTATTCCGGCCATGGGGTGATGCTGTCAAATTATTGCGGTAAACTCTATGCGAAAACGGTACTCGGGAATGCGGATGAACTTCACCTCTTCAGGGAGCTGAATATCCCGCCCTTCCCCGGCGGTGCGCGCATGCGGGCGCCTCTGCTGTTCCTGGCGCTCTCGTGGTTTGCGTTGCGCGACAGGTTTTGAAAACCGGAAGATGATTCCTTCCGCCGGCAATCCGCTCTAAAAAGCCGACCTGAATTTTGCGATGCACACTGGCCTTTTTAAATCGATTAGATTAAAAGAGGCCTCAACCAAGACCGATTGAGAGATAGCTCATGAGCAGCCAAATCATTCCCGTTGAACCATTTGATTATGTCGTTTTCGGCGGCAGCGGCGACCTTGCCGAGCGCAAGCTCCTGCCCGCTCTTTATCATCGTCAGATCGAAGGCCAATTTTCCGAACCGACCCGCATCATCGGCGCATCGCGCAGCGCGCTTTCCAATGAAGAATATCGCAAATTCGCCGACGCCGCCCTCAAGGAACACCTGAAGAAGGGCGAATATGACGACGCCGAGGTCAAGAAGTTCCTGGCTCGCTTGTTCTACGTGCCCGTCGACGCACGCAGCGACGCCGGCTGGGATCAGCTGAAGAAGATCCTGGATGAAGGCAAGGAGCGCGTGCGCGCCTTCTATCTCGCGGTCGCTCCGGGCATCTTCGGCGACATCTCGCAGAAGATCCATGATCACAAGCTGATCACCAAGCAGACGCGCATCGTCGTCGAGAAGCCGATCGGCCGCGACCTCGCATCGGCCCTGCAGCTGAACGACACGATCGGCAAGGTCTTCAAGGAAGAGCAGATCTTCCGCATCGACCATTACCTTGGCAAGGAGACGGTGCAGAACCTGATGGCGCTGCGCTTCGCCAACGCTCTCTACGAGCCGCTGTGGAATGCCAATCACATCGACCACGTACAGATCACGGTTGCGGAATCGGTCGGTCTCGAAGGCCGCGCCGGCTACTACGACACAGCCGGCGCCCTGCGCGACATGGTGCAGAACCATATCCTGCAGCTGCTTTGCCTGACCGCGATGGAAATCCCCTCCTCGATGGATTCCGAAGCTGTCCGCGACGAGAAGTTGAAAGTGCTGCGCGCGCTGAAGCCGATCAATGCATCCAACGTCGAGCAGGCGACGGTTCGCGGCCAGTATCGCGCCGGCGCATCCTCGGGCGGCCCGGTCAAGGGCTACCTTGATGAACTCGAAGGCGGCGTTTCCAACACGGAAACCTTCGTCGCCATCAAAGCCGAGATCGGCAACTGGCGCTGGGCTGGCGTTCCCTTTTACATCCGCACCGGCAAGCGTCTTGCCGGACGCATGTCGGAGATCGTCATCACCTTCAAGCCGATCCCGCACAATATCTTCGATCAGGCCGCCGGCCGCACCGTTGCCAACCAGCTGATCATCCGCTTACAGCCGGACGAAGGCGTCAAGCAGTCGCTGATGATCAAGGATCCGGGTCCGGGCGGCATGCGCCTGCGCAATGTCTCGCTCGACATGAGCTTCGCATCGGCCTTCAACGTCCGCAATCCGGACGCCTACGAGCGCCTGCTGATGGACGTCATCCGCTCCAACCAGACGCTCTTCATGCGCCGCGACGAAGTCGAGGCGGCGTGGGAGTGGGTCGATCCGATCCTCAAGGGTTGGGAAGAAGCAGGCCAGCAGGTGCAGGGCTATACCGCCGGTACCTGGGGTCCGAGCCAGGCTATCGCGCTCATCGAGCGTGACGGCCGCACTTGGCACGACGATATCTAATCCGGGACGATAACGATGACAGCAAATATGCATGCTTTCGCCAATGGCGCCGAACTCGCCGGCAAGCTCGCGGACAAGGTGGCCGAGACCCTCTCGGCTGCCATCGACGCGCGCGGCTCCGCAAGCATAGCGGTCTCCGGCGGCTCGACGCCGAAGGCCTTTTTCCAGACGCTGTCGTCGCGCTCGATCGACTGGGGCAAGGTGACGATCACCCTGGTCGACGAACGGTTCGTGCCGGCGGACAATCCGCGCTCGAACCACCTGCTCGTTCAGGAAAACCTGCTGAAGGATAAGGCGGCAGCCGCCAACTTCCTTCCACTCTACCAGGCTGCGGCTTCCGTCGAAGAGGCCGCCGCCATCGCCACCGAAAAGACCAAGGCTGTCGGCCGTCCTTTCGATGTCGCCATTCTCGGCATGGGCAATGACGGCCACACGGCTTCCTTCTTTCCGGGCGGCAGCAATCTCGCAACCGCACTTGATCCGAACACTCCGCGCGGCATCATCACGATGGAAGCGGAAGGTGCCGGCGAGCCGCGCCTGACATTTACCTTCTCCAGTCTTCAGGATGCCCGATTGTTGGTGCTCCATGTCGAAGGAGAAGGCAAGAAGGATGTCCTCGCCAAGGCGGAGGCAGCAGGCGAGGAAACCGAGATGCCGATCCGCGCCATGCTGCGCCGGGCCGCTTCTCCGGTCGAGATTTATTGGGCTCCGTGATACGGCCGGCAGGCTTCGTCATCGAACCCTGAAGACACAGCAACATGTGCTGCGCCATGCGCCCGCAAGGGTGCGCCGGCAGTGCATTGACTTATAAACCCCGCGCCAGGCCCTCTACCACGATAGATCGAAGCAGATCTTACGGGCACAGCGCAGAACAGACGGAGGCAGATCGACCATGGCCGCTGACGCCCGCATTTCAGCGATTACCGCACGTATCGTCGAGCGCTCGAAGCCGACGCGCGAGCGCTATCTGGACCGCCTGCGCAATGCCGCAACGAAGGGAGCGCAACGCTCCGTGCTCGGCTGCGCCAATCTTGCGCATGGCTTCGCCATCTGTTCCCCCTCCGAGAAAGAGGCACTGGCGGGAGAACAGGTGCCCAATCTCGGGATCATCACCTCCTACAACGACATGCTCTCGGCGCATCAGCCCTTCGAGACCTATCCGGCGATCATCCGCCAGGCAGCCGCAGAAGCCGGCGGCATCGCGCAGGTTGCCGGCGGCGTGCCCGCCATGTGCGACGGCGTCACGCAAGGACAACCGGGCATGGAGCTCTCGCTCTTCTCGCGCGATCTGATCGCCATGTCGGCGGCCGTCGGCCTGTCGCACAATATGTTCGATGCGGCCGTCTTCCTCGGCGTCTGCGACAAGATCGTGCCGGGCCTCGTCATCGCAGCCCTTTCCTTCGGCCATCTGCCCGCCGTCTTCATTCCGGCCGGGCCGATGACGTCTGGCCTGGCGAACGACGAAAAGTCGCGCGTACGTCAACTCTATGCCGAGGGCAAGGTCGGCCGCGCCGAACTGTTGGAAGCGGAGTCGAAGTCCTATCACGGCCCCGGCACCTGCACCTTCTACGGCACGGCCAATTCCAACCAGATGCTGATGGAAATCATGGGCTTCCATATGCCGGGCGCCTCCTTCGTCAATCCCGGCACGCCGCTGCGCGAAGCCCTGACGCGCGAGGCGACCAAGCGCGCGCTCGCCATCACCGCCATGGGCAACGAGTTCACGCCAGCCGGCGAGATGATCGACGAGCGCTCGATCGTCAATGGCGTTGTCGGCCTGCATGCGACCGGCGGCTCGACGAACCACACGATGCACATCGTCGCCATGGCGCGCGCGGCCGGCATCGTGCTCACCTGGCAGGACATTTCCGAGCTGTCCGACATCATCCCGCTGCTTGCCCGCGTCTATCCGAACGGGCTTGCCGACGTGAACCATTTCCATGCCGCCGGCGGCATGGGCTTCCTCATCAAGGAACTCCTGAAGAAGGGGCTGCTGCATGACGACGTGCGCACCGTCTACGGCCAAGGCCTCAGCGGCTACTCCATCGACGTCAAGCTCGGCGCCGACGGCAACGTCCTGCGCGAGCCGGCACCGGAAAAGAGCGCCGATCCGAAGGTGCTGGCAAGCATCGAAACTCCGTTCCAGACCAGTGGCGGCCTGAAGATGCTGCGCGGCAATATCGGCAAGGCGGTTATCAAGATTTCCGCGGTCAAGCCGGAGCGCCACATCGTCGAAGCGCCGGCCGTGATCTTCCACGATCAGCTGGAGATGCAGCAAGCCTTCAAGGACGGCAAGCTGAACCGCGATTTCGTCGCTGTCGTCCGCTTCCAGGGACCGAAGGCAAACGGCATGCCGGAGCTGCACAAGCTGACGCCGGCGCTCGGCGTGCTGCAGGATCGCGGTTTTCGCGTGGCGCTTTTGACCGACGGACGCATGTCCGGCGCATCGGGCAAAGTACCCGCCGCCATCCACGTGACGCCGGAAGCCATCGACGGCGGCCCGATCTCCCGCATCCGGGAAGGCGACATCATCCGCGTCGACGCGATCGCCGGCACGCTTGAGGTGCTGGTCGATGCCGCCGACATGGCCGAGCGCGAGCCTGTTACCGCCGATCTCTCGGAAAACGAATACGGCATGGGCCGCGAGCTCTTCGCCCCTTTCCGCCACGCCGCAGGGCCGGCGGATCAGGGCGCGAGCGTCCTGTTCCACCATTAAGGTTTTCCGCCGGAATTCCGTAAGACGACGTCGACGGCTGCTTAAAGAGCCTTCGACGCCGTTTTTTCCGCATCCGCCGGAGCCTTATCCGTCCACGCGGGCGGAAGGCCAAGGCGGGCTCCCACGAAGCCTTTCACGCCTGGGGACTTCCCGAATACCTTGCAGGCCTCATACTTGGGTGCCCTGCCGACGAGTGACGCCAGTTTTGCTCTGGATGGGAAAGAGGGCGTCGCTCCGAACGGCGTTTTTCCCTTGACCAGCATCTTGCTGAAATCACCGCCGAATTTGGCGGCAAGGCTATAGGCATCCCCTTCCCTGGCAACCGTTCCCGAATCAAGAAGTGCGTTTGCGCCGCGTCCCCAGATCATGACCGCCTTCTGCACGCCCTGGGGATCGAGAGCCTCCGCCTCGAGGGAGAGGCTGCCCATGCCGATCGGAATGCGGGGAACGGGCACGGGTACACCCGGCAGCAATATGCTCTTGCCCACGGATGCGACTTTCGAAACGCCGACAGCCGTAGCATTGGTTGCCTTGACCTGTGTCACCACGGCGCGGATGGTCAGATCCGCCGACTCGGACAGGCCGACAACGACGAAGCGCTCGCTCAATCCGGAGCAAAGCGCTCTATCGACGGCATTGGTGACGAGGTTGCGTTGCTCGGGTGTGAAGGCGGCGCTTTCAGCCCGCATCGAAAAAGCTGCCGGAACGATCTTCACGGTCTTCGCCGTCAGAACATCATCCCTGCTCACCCGAAGAAGTGAATGCGCGACCAGCCCGTCCGATCGGGTCAGGCCGTCGTAGGACCGCAAGGATCCCGCACGATCCAGCGGCGCGGCGGCGCAGCCCCCCAACAGGCTCAGTAGAACAGCCATCGAGTAAATATCGCGCCTCAGACGGCTTTCAGCGGCATTTGGACCAGAGGTCTTATTTCCATCGTGATTTGGGATTGCATTGGCTGGCATTGATGTTTGTGCTCCTGCACCCGGTTATGAACATTCAGCATCAACATTAAATATCGCACTTGGTGTAAAAATTAATGTTGGCTACTTTGCGGCAATCGGGAGGCGAGGCGAAAGAATTATTTTACCGGGAATTGCGATCTCTGAGAAAGGAGCCCGAGAGCATGCCCATGATTTGAGTGGCGCTGCGACTCATGCCAGAATGGCCGGATGCATAATGCAACCTCAAAGCCGGAAGGCCTGCGCGAGCGCAAGCGGCGCCTTACATTTCAACGCATAGCGGAAGCCGGACTGAAATCCTTTCTTGCGAAGGGATATGAGGAGACGACGATCGACGAGATTGCGGCGGCCGCCGGTATTTCCCGCCGGACTTTCTTCTATTACTTCAAAAGCAAGGACCAGATTCTTCTGGCGCACCAGCGCGGATACATGGACGCGCTTCGGATGAGCATCATGGAGAATGCATCAGCCGGGCGACCGATCGAGGTCGTTCATCAAGCCACCCTGGGACTTGTGGCTCGCCTCGAGGCGAAAGCACCGCAGCTTCTTGAGACGGCCAGGCTTTTACGTCAAAGCGAAACCCTGCACGCCCGCTCGCGAGGTAACTCTTTGCAGCTCGAGCAAATCGCCTATCAAGCCCTGTGCGAATTGTTTCCGACGAGGGATCAGGACGGTCTACGGCTGGTTTCGATGATCGCAGTGAGCCCGCTTCGCCTGTCGGTCGACAAATGGCTGCAGGAAAATGGCAGGCTGCCGCTGATTGAGTATCTTGAGGATGCGCTTCGGAAATGGCGAACGGAAATCTGATCCGCCGGCCGCATGGATTGTTGCCAGCAACTATTCCTGGCGGCGAGACTTGATCAGCCCTTGATATCGAGCACGCGGTTTTTGTGGGCCGGATGCGTGCTGTAGACGAAGATCTTGTTCATTTCCTTCTCCGTGAGGAGCCGCAGGAAACGGACTTCCACCGTATTGTTGGGGAATACCTTCATCAGAACGCAGCCGATCTTGGTGATGCGGGCGTCGGGAATATCCAGATAGAATTGCTTCGGCAGATTATACTGGGTCAGGATCGCAAGCACTGCGCTGCTCTGCGAGATGCGGATAATATCGCACCGGCGAGACGCAAGGTTCATCACACCCTTTTCGGTGTATTCGAGCCGCGCCGCGTTCATCGTATCTTCCATGCGGAACCGCACTTCGCGGTCATACATGAAGGATTCTTCTTTGTTGAGGAAATGCTGACCTGAATTAGCTCTGCCGAAAGCGGCCATCTTGGTAAATCCCTAGGGTATATTACAAAGAGGAGACTATCAGCGGGTATTTAACAGAAGGTTTGAACGCGCCAGCCCAAGTTGAATTTTGTTTGTTCATCTTAGAGCCGGATGATTTTAGGTCTGCTCGACCTAAAGTCTGAATCCGCTCTAGAATCAAATAAGTAGAGCGTGATGTCGTCCGAAAACCGCCTACACTTTTCGGCATCACGCTCCAGCTTGAGCCGGCGTCGTGCCATGAGCGCCTACTTGCGATAGGAATGTCCCTCGGCATCGAAGAGATGCAACTTCTGCCGGTCGGCAGCAAACCGCATCTTCTGGCCACGGTGGATATCGGCGATACCGGGGATCTTGACGATGATCGGCTCGCCATCGACCAGGCCTTCGATATAGAGCTGCGTCACTTCGCCGAGCGCCTCGACGATGGAAACCTCACCTTCGAAGAGATAGTCGTCACCGGCCGCGATACGCAGGTCTTCGGGACGCACGCCGAAGCTCGCCGTCTTGCCCTTCTCGGAAGCTGCCGTCGGCATGTCGAGCGTCACCGACTTGCCGCCGGTCAGCGTCACGGTCGTCGTCGCGCCGGTTTCGGTCACCGTGGCTGTAATGATGTTCATGGCCGGTGAGCCGATGAACTTGGCGACGAAGAGGTTGGCCGGGCGCTCATAGAGTTCGAGGGGCGCGCCGACCTGCTCGACGCGGCCGGCCGACAATACGACGATACGGTCGGCAAGCGTCATGGCTTCCACCTGGTCGTGCGTGACGTAGATCATCGTCGTCTCGGGCATGGAGTCGCTAAGTTTGGCGATCTCGATTCGGGTCGCGACGCGCAGGGCGGCGTCGAGGTTCGACAGCGGCTCGTCGAACAGGAAGACCTTGGGATTGCGGCAGATGGCGCGGCCGATGGCGACGCGCTGGCGCTGGCCACCCGAAAGCGCCTTCGGCAGGCGTTCCAGATATTGGGTGAGCTGCAGGCTTGCCGCCGCCTCGCGCACGCGGCGGTCGATCTCCTGCTTGCTCTCGCCGGCGATGCGCATGCCGAAGGCCATGTTGTCGTAGACGGTCATATGCGGATAGAGCGCGTAGGACTGGAAGACCATGGCGATGCCGCGCCGGGAGGGCGGCACCTCGTTCACTTTCTGCCCGGCAATCATCATATCGCCTGAGGTGATGCTTTCGAGCCCGGCGATCATGCGCAGCAAGGTGGACTTGCCGCAGCCGGACGGGCCGACGAAGACGATGAATTCGCCCTCGTTGATCTCCAGATCGATGCCGTGCAGCACATGCACGCTGCCGTAGGATTTCTTGATATCCTTCAGAACAAGTCCCGTCATTATGCTCCCTCCTCCCAAAGGTCAGGCAAGACGCGCGAAATAAGCGCCCCAGGCCGGAATATCGATCTTGTTGCCGTAGTTGTTGCTGGTGAACCCGTGCCCCGTCAACGCCTGCCAATTGCCTTCCGGCAGCATCGCCATTGCTTCGACGGGGCTCATGTTGAAGGCGCAGAGAATGGTCTCGTCGGCGTAAGCGCGGCTGTAGACGAGCACGTCGCCCTGTGGCTCCCAGAAGGCGATCTCGCCCTTGGCGAAGGCCGGATGCTGCTTACGGAAGGCGAGGAAACGGCGATACTGCTCCAACACGGAATTTTCATCGCCCTGCTGGACGCTGACGGCGCGCAGGATGTGCTCGACCGGCACCGGCAGCCAGGGCTTGACGGTGGAAAAGCCGCCCTGCGTAACCTGGCTGTCCCAGACCATGGGCGTGCGGCAGCCGTCGCGTCCCTTGAACTCCGGCCAGAACTGGATGCCGTAAGGATCCTGCAGGTCCTGATAGGCGAGATCTGCTTCCGTCAACGCCAGTTCCTCGCCCTGATAGAGGCAGACGGAGCCGCGTAGCGTCAGCAGCAGCGCCGCGTAAAGCTTGGCGAAAGCATCGCGATCGGCGACCAGATTGCCCCAGCGGCTGACATGGCGCACGACGTCATGATTGGAGAACGCCCAGCAGGCCCAGCCCTCCGGAGCCGCGGCGGCAAAATCCTTCATGACTTCCTCGACGCGGTCCGGCGACAGCGCGTCCGGCGACAGGAATTCGAAGGCGTAGCACATATGCATCTTGTCGCCGCCGGAGGTATATTCGCCGACGATCTCAAGGCCACGTTGGCTGTCGCCGACTTCGCCGACGGCGGCAATGGCCGGATATTCGTCGAGGACGGCACGAAAGCGCTTCAGGAATTCCAGGTTCTCGGGACGGTTCTTGTCGTAGAGATGCTCCTGAAAATTATAGGGATTGACGGCCGGCGCGGTGGACGCGTTGCGGCGCGCAGGCTCCAGCGCCGGGTTGTCGCGCAGCTCCTTGTCATGGAAGTAGAAATTGATCGTATCGAGGCGGAAACCATCGACGCCACGGTCGAGCCAGAAGCGCACGACGTCAAGCAAGCGCTCCTGCACTTCGGGATTATGCAGGTTCATATCCGGCTGCGAGGTCAGGAAGTTGTGCAGGTAATATTGCATGCGGGTCGGATCCCACGCCCAGGCAGAGCCGCCGAAGATCGACAGCCAGTTGCTGGGCGGCGTGCCATCCGGCTTGGCGTCGGCCCAGACATACCAATCGGCCTTGGGATTGCTCTTGCTCGAACGGCTTTCGACGAACCAGGGATGACGATCCGAGCTATGCGACAGCACCAGATCGATCATCACCTTGATGCCGAGACGATGGGCTTCCGTCACCATCGCATCGAAATCGGCCAGCGAACCGAAGATCGGGTCGACGTCCTCGTAGTTGGAAACGTCATAGCCGAAATCGCGCATCGGCGAGGTGAAGAACGGCGAAATCCAGATCGCATCGACACCGAGAGCCGCGACATGCGGCAAACGGACGGCAATGCCCTTGAGATCGCCGATGCCGTCGCCGTTGGAGTCCTGATAGGAGCGCGGATAGATCTGATAGATCACGGCGCCGCGCCACCAGTCCTTGTCAACTTCCGAAGCCGATTGAAGAGCAATGCTCATGCTGAATGGGTCCTATGTGAGTATGTGTTTTTGGATCAGCCCCCCTTCACCGACCCGGCAAGCAGACCGCGCACGAGATAGCGCTGCAGACCGAAGAAGACGAGGAGCGGAATAAGGATGGTGACAAAGGCCGATGCCGTCAGGATTTCCCAATTGCCGCCGCGCGAGCCGAGCAGCGCGTTGAGAGCGGCCGTCAGGACCAGATGGTCCTTGTCGGTGCCGAGGAACACCATCGCGATCAGGAGGTCGTTCCATACCCAAAGGAACTGAAAGATCGCGAAGGAGGCCAGCGCCGGGAAGGACAGCGGCAGGATGATCTTGACGAAGATATCGAAATCGCTGGCGCCGTCGACGCGAGCGGATTCGATGATCTCCTTCGGCAGGCCGGCAATGTAGTTGCGCAGCAGATAGATGGCGAGCGGCAGGCCGAAGGCCGTATGCGCCATCCAGATGCCCGGATAGGTCTTCGACGGCACGCCGAAGATCTGGCCGATCTCGTTGTAGATGCGCAGGAGCGGGATTAGCGACATCTGCAGCGGCACGACGATGAGGCCAACGACGAGCGCGATCAGGATCGCGCGGCCGGGAAACTCCATCCAGGCCAGCGCATAGGCGGCAAAGGCGGCAATCAGGATCGGAATGATGGTTGCCGGGATCGTCACCGTCAGCGAGTTGATGAAGGATTGGCCGATACCTTCGCCACCCAGCACGTTGCGATAGTTGTCGATCGTGAATTGCGGCGGCGTGGCGACGGTCAAATAGACACGCTTGGCACGCGCATCGGCCTCGAACGGGCCGTTCTTCTGATAGCGATAGCTGCCGTCGGCATTGATGGTCAGCGTCTCGCCGTTCTCGAGTTGCGCAGGCGAGCCAGCCTTGTAGGCTGCCGGCTCCTGCACGCGCAGACCGAAAGACTGGATCTTGCCGTCGCCTTCAACGGTGAGCGCGCCTGATATCACGAAATTCGCGCCGTCCGGCTTTGCCTTGTCCGGCCCGTCGAGACGGGCGGCCGTCGTGCGGGAGGAACCGGCAAAGGCCGTCCACCAACCGGAAGCGACGATCTGATCCCTGTCGCGCAGCGCGGTGACGAAGATGCCGAGCGTCGGCAGCAGCCAAAGAAGGACGATGAGCAGCACCGCGGCATGAACGAAGATACGGGCGGGACCGATACGGCCGAGATTTCCAATCATGTCAGCGCCCCTTCGTTTCTGCGTTTGCACGACGGATGTTCCAGATCATGATCGGTGTGACCGCGACCATGATGACGAGCGCGATGACGGCGCTTCTGCCGCTGTCGCCACCGCCTCTAAACATCCAGTTGAACATCAGGTTGGCGAGAACCATCGTGTTCCACTGGCCGTTGGTCATTGTGAGAACGATGTCGAAAACCTTTAGGACGAGGATGGTGATGGTGGTCCAGACCGTGGCAATCGTGCCCCAGACCTGCGGCACCATGATCTTCCAGAAAATCTGCCAGCCATTGGCGCCGTCGATGACGGCGGCTTCGATGGTTTCTTCCGGAATGCCGCGCAATGCAGCCGAGAGGATGACCATGGCAAAGCCGGTCTGAATCCAGATCAGCATCACCATCAGGAAGAAATTGTTCCAGAACGGAATGGTGATCCAGACCTCCGGCGTACCGCCGAAAAGCTGGACGACCGCGTTCAGGAGGCCGATCTGCGTGTCGGTGCCGCCACGATATTCGTAGATGAACTTCCAAATGACCGAAGCGCCGACGAAGGAGATCGCCATCGGCATGAAGATGACCGCCTTGGCGATATTGCCCCACCAGATGCGGTCGGTCATGACGGCGATGACGAGGCCGAAGAAGGTGCAGGCCGCCGGCACGACGGCAAGCCAGAGGATGTTGTTGAAGATCGACTGGCGGAATTCGGTGTCGTTGAGCGCCCAGAGGTAGTTGGCGCCACCGACGAATTTATTGCCGTCCGGCCCGTAGAAGGACAGGATGAACGTCGCGACGACGGGATAGACGAGATAAACGGCCAGCAGGAACAGCGCCGGCCCCAGGAACAGCCAGGGGCGGATGAGACCGCGGCGTCGAAGGTTGACGGCCGCCCGATGGACCTCGTCCCCCTCCCTTGCCGGGAAGATCAAGTCCAAGAGCTTGTTGGAGAACCAGAAATAAGCGGCGCAAATGGCAACGCCGAATATCATGGCGCCAATCGCCGATACGATCTGCGAAAACATCCATTCCCTCCCCGAATTTACCTGCTTGAGTCCATCAGTCCGGCATCGGCCGCGCATAGGGGCGCGCCGTTATATGTTATTTAGCGCCGCCGGCTTTGACCGGCGGCGCTGGACTATGATGTCTTACTTGATGGCATCCCAGGACTTCTGGACCCCGTCGGCAACATCCTGAGCGGACTTGCCGCCGACGAAGTCCACCATGCCTGTCCAGAACGCGCCCGCGCCGATCTTGCCCGGCATCAGGTCGGAGCCGTCAAAACGGAAGGTGGTCGCCGAGGTCAGGGTCTCGCCTTCCTTGCGCAGCGTGTCGTTGGCATAAGCCGCGGTATTGACGGCCTTGTACGGCGTCAGGAAGCCGGACTGGGCCATCCAGACTTCCTGGGCGATCGGCGTCTGCAGGAACTGGATGAAGGCGCGGGCAGCCTTCGAGTCCTTGGTGATGGCCGCCAGCGTGCCGGCGCCGAGAACCGGCTTGCCGAGTTCAGGATGCGCGGCAGAGGGCGGGAAGTAGAAGAAATCCGCATCCTGGCCGAGCTTGGTGCCTTCCGGGAAGAAGGACGGGATGAAGGATGCCTGCTTGTGCATGTAGCACTTCGGCGGGACCGTGAAGAGGCCCTTAGGGCTGTCGCGGAAGTCCGTCGAGGCAACGGCGGCGACACCGCCGGCGACATATTTCGCGTTCTTGGAGAACTTGCCGAATTCCTCGATAACCGAGACGACCTTCGGATCGTTGAACTTCAACGTGTTGTCGACCCAATGATCATAGTCCTGCGGTGCGTTCATGCGCAGCATCAAATCTTCGACCCAGTCGGTCGCCGGCCAGCCGGTCGCACCGCCAGACCCGAGACCGATGCACCAGGGCGTACCGCCGTCCTTGACGATCTGGTCTGAAAGCTTGAGCAGGTCCTCCATCGTTGTCGGAACCTTGTAGCCCGCTTCCTCGAAATTCTCGGGCACATACCAGACCAGCGACTTCAAGTCGGCCTTGTAAGGGAAGGCATAGAAGGCATCCTTGCCGTCCTTGCCCTTGTAGGTGCCGTAGCCGACCCAGCTGTCGCCGGCGCCGTAGTTCGTCTTGACCCAGCTCGCGAGATCGTCACCGAGCGGCGTCAGATAACCCTTGCTGGCAAGATTGGCGAAAAGGCCCGGCTGCGGGAGGATGGCGACGTTCGGCGGCGAACCGGCCTGCGTGTCGATGACGATCTGCTGCTCGTAGTTTTCCGAGGATGAATATTTGGCGTTCACGCCGGTCGCTTCGGTGAAGTACTTGAGGACGCTAGTGAAGAGCGCTTCGTCCTCGCCGCGCCAGGGGCCGAAGATGGTCAGCGTCTCGCCCTTCAGGTCGGCATGCGCCGACTTGAAGTCATCGTAGCTTTTCCAGTTGAACTTGGAGTCCTGACCGGGCTGGAACTTCAGATCGGCCGCCATCGCCGTACCGGCCACCAAGGCGGCGGCAGCGACGGTCATCAAAAACATCTTTTTCATGCGGTTGTCCTCCCAAATAACGAAACCCATGAGCCCAAACACAGTTTTGTGCTGTGCAGTGCGCCCCATTCCTCAAAGCGCTTTGGCTACCTCTCTCATCCATTGCGAGCGGGGAAAAGTCAAGCGCTTTTCAAATTCTGGCTAATATTCATAGAATATCTCGCGTTGCAGCATAAAATAGGCGGCGATATTTTGCTATTTGTCTTGTCTCGGGCGCATCGCCTGCTACATATTAAAAGCGCTTTGGATGTCAGCGATATTCGGGAGGTGTGCTGGCACCAGAGCAGTCGGGAATTGGAGGAGCCGAAATTCGTGAACCTGAAACAGCTATCGCAAATGCTCGGGCTGTCGCAGACGACAGTCAGCCGGGCATTGAACGGATATCCCGAGGTTAATCGCGAGACCCGCGAGCGCGTTCTCAAAGCGGTTCGGGAAACCGGCTATCGTCCCAATAAGGCGGCGCAAAGGCTCGCGACCGGCAAGGCCGGCTCGATCGGGTTGGTCATGCCGACATCACCCGGCAATTCCTCGGACGTGCATTTCAGCGAATTCCTGACGGGGCTGGGAGAAGAAGCGCTGCGGCACGATTTCCATTTCGTGCTGACGCCTGCGGATCCGAACGATGAAGTCGGCGCGTTAAAACGCCTGGCGGCCAGCGGCAATGTCGACGCGCTCTTCGTCAACTATATGCGTGGCCACGATCCGCGCCTGGCCATGCTGAAGACCCTGTCCATGCCTTTCCTCGTGCATGGGCGCTCGATCGGCTCCGAGCCGGACTATCCCTTTCTCGACCTCGATAATGAAGCCGCCTTCTACGACGCCACGAAGCTGCTGCTGCAGCTCGGACACCGGCGCTTCGCCCTTTTGAACGGCCCGATCTATCTTGATTTTGCCATTCGCCGGAAGAACGGCATGGAAGCCGCCCTTGCTGAGCGCGGCCTTGCGCTCGACGAGGCCTGCACCAGCCATACGCCGATGACCGACGAGCAGGGCCTGCTCGTCATGGAGCGCATCCTGCAGATGGAGAAGGAGAAGCGTCCGACCGCGGTACTCTGTTCCAGTACCGTGCTGGCGCTCGGCGCCGTTCGCGCCATCAACCAGGCCAAGCTTAGATTGGGAGAGGATATCTCGCTCATCGCCCATGACGACGTGCTGACGCTTTTGAAACCGGAAAGCTTCACCGTGCCGCTGACGACGACCCGCTCGTCGCTGCGTGCGGCCGGCGTGCGCATCGCCGAGCGGCTGATCGGCGAAATCAAGCATACCGAGACGTTTCCGACCCAGGAATTGTGGAAGGCCGAATTGATCGTTCGCGCCTCGACCGGCGTTGCGCCGGCCGACTGACACTTGGCTTAAAGCGCGTCGTTATCGCAAAACCGCTGCACACTTTTGCGCGACAATGCTTCAGAACTTCGGCGGCTTTTTACCGGCGGCGCGATGGGCTGCGATGACGGTATTGGCCATCAGCATGGCGATCGTCATCGGACCGACACCGCCCGGAACCGGCGTGATCGCACCGGCGACATCCAAGGCTTCGGCATAGGCGACATCGCCCACCAGCCGGCTCTTGCCCGCGCCGCGCTCAGGGGCCGCGATCCGGTTGATGCCGACATCGATGACCGTCGCGCCCGGCTTCACCCAGTCGGCCTTGACCATCTCCGGACGGCCGACGGCCGCCACCAGAATATCGGCGCCGCGTGCGACGGAGGCGAGATCCTTCGTCCTCGAATGCGCCGTCGTCACCGTCGCATTGGCATTGAGCAGCAATTGCGCCATCGGCTTGCCGAACAGGTTGGAGCGGCCGATGACCACGGCGTTCAGTCCCGACAAGTCCTCGCCATGGATGCGCCGCACCAGAAGCATGGCGCCGGCCGGCGTGCAGGAGATCAGCCCGGTTTCGAGATCGCCGGTTGCCAGCTTGCCGGCATTGACGACATGCAGGCCGTCGACATCCTTATCCGGCCGGATCGACTGAATGATCGCATCGGAATTGAGATGCTTCGGCAGCGGCAGCTGCACGAGAATGCCGTGGATGGAGGGATCGTCGTTCAGCGAGGCGACCAGGCCTGCGAGCGCCTCCTGCGTCGTCTCGGCCGGAAGCGTGTGCTGGACGGAGTTGAAGCCGCATTCCTTGGCCATGCGGCCCTTGGCGCCGACATAGGCGTGGCTGGCCGGATCGTCGCCGACGATGACGACCGCAAGTCCGGTCTTCACGCCGGCCTCAGCTTCAAGTCCCGCCGCCGCAGCCTTCACAGCCTCGATCACCGAAGCCGCCGCTTGTCTCCCGTCGATCACTGTCGTCACGCTCGTCTCCCGATCATGAATTCGGTGGCAATCTACAGACCATCGGCCCGGCATAATTGCCTGCTAACGCCCTATGGTGTCTGAAAGCGGTAATTGCAAGGGAAAACGATGGGGCGGTCAGCCGCGGTCCTGATGCCTGCGCACCGCGTAGATTTCGACCTTGGCACGCAGGGACGCAAGCTCCCGTTGAATGCGGACCCACTCATCCGCAATGTCGAGCCGACTCCCAATTTCGGAGCCAGCCGTCGCCGGCTCGACCGCGATAGCCGGCAAAGGCTGAAGCGAGATGTCGCCATCCTGATGGAAAGAGGGGATGGCCGGCAGGACGTTGTCGTCAGCCATATGGTCTTCCGCAGCTTCGGCACCGCCCAGCCACTTGCGCAGGAATACCGCGCCAAGTGCCACGCCAAGAGCGGCCAGAAAACCGACTGCCTGGTTGCTCGCGAGATGGTCGTCCAGCGGTAGAGCCGATGCGACCGCTTGCGAAATCACCGTCAGCGGCTGCCTCGCTTGCGGCACCGACAGGGCGGCATTCTGTTGATCGGCCTCATAGCGGCTCTGGGCAACGGCCACGGCATCCTGCAATTGCGCGAGGCGGATGACGTCGACATCGATGTTCTTCTGGCTGAGGGCCGTCATCTCGGCTGAAAGAGCTGTCTGCTTTTCGAGAGCCGCCTTCACATCGGCATCGCTGCTGACGACGAGCCTCTGTAATTGACCGCGGATACTGGCGACAAGATCATCGACTGTCGCCTGCTGCGCAAGCAAGCGGGGATGGCGCGGGCCGAGTTGCGTCGAAAGCTGGGAAAGCTGGGCCTTGGCGGCACTATAGCGGCCGCGCAGGTCGTCGAGCCCGGTGAAAGCGGCATCGCCCGACGAGGCCCCACTCAGCAGGGAGGCCGGCGTGGCCGACCTGATCGATGCAAGGCGAGATCTGGCCGCGCGCACTGCCTGCTCGGCGGCCTTTATGTCGCCGTCCAACCGCTGGCGCCGCTGCTGAAGCGCCAGCGCCGCAGCGATCTTGTTCTCGCCATAGTGCGCCTTGAACTCGGCCAGAGCCGCCGATGCGCGATCTAATTCCTTGCGGCTGCGATCGGCTGCCGTCTCGACCCCGAGCGACGTGCCAGCCGCTTTTGAAACCGCAGCATCATAGAGGGTGGCGACCGCCAGACGATTGGCAATATCGGCCGATCTGGCGGGATCGCCGCTGGTCACGGTCAGGCGCAGCAGGCCTGTCTGGCCGTCGATACCGACGGCGATGCCCTTGCGGAGGGTCGACTGGGCGCGCGAAGGCGCATCGGATGCGTTGCCGCTGCCGGACAGGAGCTCAACGACGACACCAAGGGCGCCCGCCCGACTGCCGGTAAATTCCGGATCGTGATCGAGCTTCATCCTGGCGACAATATCGGACAGCACGGACGGCGCGACGGCACGCTTCGCCGCGACGTCGAGCAATGTCTGGCGTCCACCGCCCTCACCTTCCGCATGCAGGACAGCTTGCGACATATAGAGCGGCGGCGATGCAAGCATCGTCGGGATGGTCGCTCCCGCCAAGGCTGCTGCAATGACGAAACAGAGAGAGCGGATGCTGAGAGACCGGCGACCCGCGCGAGGCCTGTGTTCGGCAAGAATGGGGATGGCAGTCTGTGGGGGAAGTTCCGCCGCTCCTTCGAGCAGGTCGGGCACGAATTCCAGCAGGTCGGGCACAGGCTCCCGTGCCGGTTCCCGCATTTGTTCGCGCTGCGTGTGGCGGAACGTCGGAATGCTTTGGATATCCGCCGCAGTAGGCCGATACTCCGACGGCGCCGCGCCCATCGGCCCCGTTCTCCCCGAGACCGGATAAGGGTCGCCATCCAGCCTCCTGCGCAAAATGGCGCGCAGCTCCGTATCGCGTGGATCGTCGGAATTGGCTGCCCGGAGATGGGCTGTACCGCGCAAGCCATCTTCGCCCCGATGGGGAGAAACGTGCCGGTTCCACCCACGCGACACCTCGAAGGTTTCCGCATCCTCTGGGTAAAATCCGGGCGTGGCTTTGCTTTCAAACATGGCGGGCTATCTCGCGCACATGGTCGGAGACCAATGCAATGGTTAACCCACTCTAAACTTTCATGCCAAAGAAAGAGTTAACGCCGCGCCCGCGAATACTAATGCGGTCGAACTCTTCGCCGAATCTCTGAACCGCGCTATCCTATTGTTTTTATATAATTTCGACCGGAAAGTCGCCCAGCGTTTTCCAGGAAGTACTCTAACTTGCTAATTTATCCGGAGAGGCGATACGCCGCTGTGACAGCTGTTGCGGCTCCGCGCGAAGGACACGCTCCTTGCGGCCGAACTGATGCCTGATGACCTGATAGAGGAAGAGCGGTACGCCCAGAATATAGCGCCGCCACAGCCTGCCCGGCTCACGAGTCAGGCGGAACAACCACTCGCTGCGCATCGCACGCACGAGCGTGGGAGCCCGCGGCACGGTTCCGGACACGAAATCGAACAGGGCGCCGACGGTCAGCACCAATCGCGCATGCTGCGGCCCGACATGCTCGGCGACCCATTTTTCCTGCAAAGGCGTTCCCATGCCGACGATCAGCACATCGATCTTCTGCCGGCCGATTTCCGCGGCAACGGCGCTGCTTCTCGCGGGATCGAAGAAGCCATCGGAAACGACAATGTACTCGTGCCACGGCGCATGCCGGCGAAATTTCTCCGCCGCATTTTCGACAACCGAGCGCTTGCCGCCCAGCAGGCCGATCCGCTTCGTCCGCTCCATGAAAGTCAAAAGCGCGGGCACGAAATCCGTACCGTTCAAGTTCGCCGGAAATGGCTCGCCATGAGCGACGCGCGAGGCGATGTCGAGGCCGACGCCATCGGGGAGCACCAGATTTTGCTCAAGGACGTTGCGATAGCTGTCATCGCGCAGCATGACAAGCATATTGTGGGCATTGACGAAGGAGATCGAGGTCTGTCCGACCGGCAGGGATGCAAGTTCATTGACGAAGGTCAGGGCATTATCCCAATCGAGATCGCAGACCGGCAGATCGAAGATCATGCGGCGCGACGCAACGACGGCAAAATCGGCAACCCGGTTCAATCCAACAACCTCCTGCCCGACATCGCAAACACGCATGATGCCGGGAATAACAAGGCTCATGCAGCTCACCGTTCATCGGTGCGGCGGCTACGAGACGTCACTGGGAGGTGTTTATAACGAGATAAATCCAACGTTCCGTTAGGATGGAAAGTGGGATTTTTCGGAAACCATCAAGGATTCATTAATGTATCACCGGCCCGAGCCCGGCTTTGCCGCCTTGGAGTGGAGCGGCATCCCGCAACGCCAGGACACCCTTACTCCAGCGGCACCTTATCCTTCGCCGCGTCCTGCACGATCTTGACCGGCTTGACCGTTTTCCTGCCGATGCTCTCCCCGCCATGGGTTTCTTCCTTGGAGAGATAATCAAGCTGTTCGATCAGCACGTCGGCGACATAGTCGCCACCGAGCCGCTCGTTCATCCGTTTCTTCAGGTCGCTGCGAAAGGCGGCGACATCAAAGTTCTGCGTATGCGCAATGTCGATCACCTTGTTGCCGATCAGCAGCGAAAAAAGTTCATCCGTCGTCAGTTCCGGCAGGGGTATCTGAAGTGCATTCGCCTTGCCCTTCTCCATCATGAAGGAGATGCGCGTCAGGAAGTAGCCGGTCACCTGGCCGTTGGCGATGACGGGAACGTTGATCGATTCGCCCTTGATCAGTTCCTGCTGCGCCTTCTTGGCGTCGTCAGGGCTGATTGCGGGCGCCGTCGCCACCTGCACCGAAAAATAGACCGAGGCCAATGTCACGGCGCAGACCCACAGGCCGGTGAGAGCGAGCTTGATCATCCGGCCTCACGGACGCGGAATTGCTCCTGCGAATAGGTGCCGTCCGCGTCGGCGTTCTGCACGGCATTTTTCAGAATGTCGGCGACGGCGCGCACGGCCTCGAGATGGGCTTCGACCCGGCGGGCGTTCAGAACCAGCTTCTTCTTCAGATCGTGCAGCTGCTCGATATGGGTGGCGGCAAGATCGGCCGGATCGGTATCGCGAAACAGCATCGACAATTCGTAGAGGCAGCGGCTCTTGTGCGCATTCGATACCTTGAGATCGAATTCCGGGTCGGTGCCGATCCGGTTATTCTCATTATCGATAATCATCTCCAGGCGGCCAAGGACAGACTTGATCCGATAGTCCTGCGACATCATTTCCATGTTTGCTACCTCGCTCATGCTTTCTGGGACGTCAAATTATTCTGATTGGTGATGCTGGCATTGCCGTCATTGTCGGCATCCGCGGCGGCGAGCGTCTTGCGCTGAAAATCGGTAATCGCGCTCAGAGCCATTTTCTTGTCGTTTTCATCGGTCGCAGCGTTGAGGGCGCCGGTATTGCGCATCTTGTCGACCTGTTCCTTGTACATCTTCTCGGCAATGCCAACGCCGCCATTCTTGGCGAGCGTATTGCCCATTTGCTCGGCCATCATGCCTTTCCAGATCTCGCCGGCCGAACCCTTGCCGTAGAGCGTCTCGCTGCTCGGCAGCATGTTCTTCACGAAATTCTGCAGCACCATGGCTTCGAACTTGCGATAGGCCTGCGGCACCTTCGTCCCGGCCACATGCGTGTTGGCATTGGCAAGGCCGGCCTGGGTGGCCGCGCTGTTCATCGCGTCCACCGTCGCGCCGAAGCCGTTGCCGTTCTCGGCGAGGCTGGTGGCGGCAAAGGCGGCCCGGTTGGCTGCAAGCTTGGCCTGCGCAGCCTCGACATCGGCGGGATTGGCCGCCTTGACGACATCGAGGACCAAATCACTCGGAGGCGAAATAGCCACGTCACGTCTCCTTCTGCTATCGCACACCCTGAAAATGCGCGGCTCAGCGCTCATCCCAGGACATGTCGAATCAAACTGTCAGAGCAGATCGGCAACCCAACGATGCGAATCCTGCTCCATGATCGCGATGATTATTATTTTTGAACCTTGCTGGAGGCTGGCGTTGCGGCGGCGAAGCGCTGATCGATGATGTCGTAGACCGCATTGTCGTCGGCCTCCCGCGTTTCGAGCTCGCGGGCATCCTTCATATGCTCTTCGAGCCGGTCGGCCTTGGTGCGCTCCTGCTGGACCTTCATCTGGATGAGCGTCTGGATGCTTTCCAGCTGCTGATCCCTAATCATCAGACGGCCGTAGCGCTCGGCGTAGTGGATCGAGAATGCCATGTGCACGGGATCGACCGAGCCGATGGCAACCATGACCCGCTCCATCGATTCCGTGACCTCCGCGCGCTGGCGGGTCGTATCGGCAAGCTCGTTTTCCGCTATCCGCTCCAGATGGCGTTGCACCGCGACCAGGCGCTTCAATTTTTCAGACCGGTTTTTCTCCGCCATCGTCTACCTACCCGCCGGCTGCCTTTTGCCGGCTCTGCCCGAACCGGGCCTGTCCATTTGCGGGATAGAGCGGTTCAGCTTTCCACGGAATCTCTGAATTGCTCTAGCTCTTTATTTCATCGCAATTCCGGACAGAAAACCGCTGCGCGCTTTTCCTGGAATTGCTCTAATGCCCATTGAAGACCGTGAGAAACGCACTGGAAAACTGACTGACCAATGCCGCGATGCTGAGATAGAGCATGAACAGCCCTCCCATCAGCAAATACGGCGTGGAGATGAAATAGATCGGGATCTGCGGCGCCAGCTTGTTGATGAAACCGATCGAAATCTGGAACATCAGGCCATAGAGCAGGAAGGGGCTTGCGAGCCGCAGCATGATGAAGAAGGTGGTCTCCAGCGTATCCGTAATCGAGATCAGAGCGGCTCGCGGCTCGATATGACCGCCCAGAGGAACCACGGAATAGGAATCGACCAGCGCCTGCAGGATATAATGGTGAAAATCGAGGATGAAGAGCATCATCAGCCCGCAAAAGCTGATGAGACTCGTGAGCGACGTCTCGCTTGACTCCTCGACGATATCCGCACCGCCCGGCGCGTTGAAGCCGATCAGCATCGATATGCTCGCACCGGCGAATTGCAGGCCCAGCGTATAGATTCGCGCCATCATGCCATACATCAATCCGATGACCGTTTCGGTGAAGATGAGGCCGATAAAGCTCGCGTCGCCCTTCGACACCTGAGGATAGATCGTGTTCCAGAGCAACGGTAGAATCGCCATCGACAGGGCCACGGAAAGAAGCAGCCTGATCTGCGGCGGGATACGACCCGATGAAAATCCCGGGAGGACCATCATGCAGCCGCCGATGCGGCAGAAGGCGACAAACAGCGCCAGAATGGTCCCCTGGGGGTCTGAAATCATGAAATCGAACCTAGAATCTTGATCTCGATCCCCTTGGCCAGTTCCACATGCGACAGGACCGGAAGGGTCGCGAACAGGCGTTCGATGATCATGCGCACATAGGAGCGCGTTTCCGGCGACGTGACAAGAACGAAGGGCATGCCTCTGTCCATGTATTCACGGATAACTTTGCCGGCTTGCTCGCTGAATTCCTCTAGGCTGCGCGGATCGATGTCGAATTCGACGATTTCGCCCTTCTGGTCGCGTTTCAGCGCCTGATGGAAGATGAGGTCCCATTTGCTGCCAAGACGCAGGACGCGCAGCACGCCATTGTCAGCCAGATCGCCGCAGAGCTGCTGCGCCATGCGCACGCGCACGTGTTCGACGATCTGTTCCGTCTTGCGGACATGCGGCGCCAGTTCGGCGACCGCTTCGAGGATGAGGTGCAGGTTGCGGATAGAGACGCGCTCGGCGAGCAACAGCTTCAGCACCGCCTGCAGGCCGGAATAGGACATATGCGACGAGCAGATCTCGTCGGCGAGCTTCTTATATTCCGGATCGAGGCGCTCGATCAGGATCTTCACGTCCTTGTAAGAGAGAAGTGCCGGCAGGTTGTTGCGGATGACCTCGCTCATATGGGTGAGCACGACGGACACGTTGTCGATCGGCTGGAAGCCTTCGCGCTTCAGATCCTCGGTGAAGGCCTCGAGAACGGAAACGGCGGGCATGCCGAAAGCGGGTTCGCGAATCTCGTCCCCCGGTACGGTCGGCTTGCGGCCCGAGCCTGTGACGACGAGCACTTCGCCGACACGCAGCACGTTGGAGGCAATGGTCGTGCCGTGGATGCGGATCTGATAAGACTTGTCGGCAATCGCCATGTCGTCGATCACCTTGATCTCCGGCACGACGAAACCGTATTGCGTGGCGAATTTCTTGCGCATCTTGCCGACGCGGAAAGCCAGTTCCTGATGGGCGCCGAGCAGGCGGGTGGAGACGATCTTGCCGAGCGCCAGTTCGATCTCCGCGGTCTTCAGCACCGATTTGACCGAATCCTTTTCCATTTCCTTCGTCTGCATCACCTTCTGCTCTTCGGCGTCGCGGCGAAGCTTGTTCTCGGCTTCGATCTGGCGCGGAATGAACCAAGCACCGGAGGCCATCAGGCCGCCGAGGAAAACGAAGGGAAGGAAGGGCATACCGGGCATGATGGCCAGGATGCCCATGAGGACCGCAGAGACGGCGAGCGCGCGCGGATAGCCGCTCAGCTGATTAACGACGGCCTGGTCGGTCGAGCCGGACGTACCGCCGCGTGAAACGAGAAGGCCGGCAGCGAGAGAGACGATAAGCGCCGGCATCTGCGACACCAGACCGTCACCGACGGAGAGCTTGACGAAAACGTCCGCAGCCTGACCGATCGGCATGCTGTGACGGAAATAGCCGATGATGATGCCGCCGAAGATGTTGATGCAGGTGATCAAAAGGCCGGCAACCGCGTCGCCGCGCACGAATTTCGAGGCACCGTCCATCGCGCCGAAGAAGGAGCTTTCCTCTTCCAGTTCGCGACGGCGGCGCTGCGCTTCCTTTTCATCGATCAGGCCGGCCGACAGATCGGCGTCGATTGCCATCTGCTTGCCAGGGATGGCGTCCAGGGTGAAGCGTGCGCCGACTTCCGCGATACGCGTCGCGCCCTTGGTGATGACGATGAAATTGATGGTGATAAGGATCAGGAAGACGATCAGACCGATGACGAAATCACCCGACATCACCAGGCTGGAAAACCCCGCGATGACGCCGCCGGCGGCATCATGCCCTTCATAGCCGTGCGAGAGGATGACGCGCGTCGTCGCGATGTTGAGCGACAGACGCGTCATCGTGGCAATCAGCAGGATGGTCGGGAAGGACGAGAATTCCAGCGGCTTCTTGATCCAGAGCGCCACCATGAGGATCAGCACCGAGAAAGCGATCGAGAAGGCCAGCCCGAGGTCGATCAGGAATGGCGGGATCGGCAGGAACAGCACGCACAGGATAACCATAATACCAAGTGCGAACCCGATATCGCGTACACTGGGATTGGCTTTGGGAAGTGCTATTGCGGGTGGTTGTGCCATCGACCGGTTCCGTCTCTTCATGAGAGGAGGCAAACGGCTGACCCGCCTGCCCTATTGGAACCGAGCTTTAGAAGTCGAAGCTTGCGCGAGCATGGCCTATGGCCATCTATGCCCGTATCCGAAGGCCGCCGCGGCCTTTGGACCTTCTCTGGCTAGAAGCCCGACTGGATGCGCGAGAAGACGAGATTGGTGAAAATCGAAATCTGGGCGCCGACGAACGGAGCCGAGATGCCGATGGTGACCATGACCGCCACGATTTTCGGCACGAAGGTCAGCGTCGCCTCCTGCACCTGGGTCAGCGCCTGGATCAGGGCGATCACCAGGCCGACGACCATCGCCGCCAGAACCGCCGGACCGGAAGCCACCAGCACCGTCCAGATCGCCGCCTGGAAGATATCCAACGCATCGGCTTCATTCATGGCATCTTCACTCCCGGTTCAGCGGCTCCTCATGAGCCGCTGGTCGACGAATCGCTGCTGCTACTATCGCTCGAGGTGGCCGTGGTATCAATGGTCGTGCCTGCCGGAGCGATCGTCACGCCGGCCTGGATCAGGATCTTGTCGCCGGCATCGGTTTCGGCGATAACACCGTCCGTATAGACGCTTACCTGTTTGATCGTGCCCGTGGTCTTGCCGTCGGCACTCATGATTTCCTTGCCGATATAATCCGACGCCTGCGAGATCCACTGGTTCTGCAACACGGTTTCCAGATGAGAGTTCGTCTGGATCTGCTGCTCGACCTGGGAGAAGCTCGCCAGCTGCGAAATCTGCTGGCTGGCGTCCATCGGGTCCGTCGGATCCTGGTTCTTCATCTGTGCGATGAGAAGCTGCAGGAAGTCGTTGTAGTTCAGGCTGGCGCTCGCCGATGCGGAAGCCGCATTTTTCGTGGCAGTGCTGGAGGTGTCCGTGCTGCTGTTGACGGCGTCTACCGCTGCCATGGCGCGATCTCCCGACGGATATGCTCGATCGTTGCCGCCGGCATTTCCTGGTTGTTCAGAATATTGTCCTCGATCGGGTAGAGAGCGCGGATCGCCTTCAACGCGTCGAAAGCGCGGCCAGTGGCGACGAGGCCGTCGATACGCTTCAGCTCGGCCAGCACTTCCTCGTTGTGGAAGCACGAAAGCAACATGACGATCGACTTGCGGAACATGGTCGTCGACTGCTCCTTCCCCTCCGGATTGACGAGGATCATCTGCGCGATGAAATATAGCTGGCGCAGAGGCGTCGTCGCGTCTTCGGGCTGGAGCACGTGGTTCTCAAGCAGGAAAGTCACATCATTCAGGAATTCCAGGGCAACCTTGCGATCGACGCGCAGGACGGCCCCGTTGATAAAGATCTTTTCCCCGGCTTTGAGCGATATGCGAAGCGTACTTTTCATTTAAGTCCATCCCTGATGATGGTGGTGACATCGATGATGCCTTGATAATTTTCCGACTGGCGCCGCCGGATTCGATCACATTCCTTCAAAATCCAGATGGCAATCGAGATGAGGCTGGCACGTAGTTCGACATTGAGCTGGTTCTCCGGACTTTTGAGGTCCTCGACGAAGCTGACCCATACGCGTCGCGTATAGAAGAGCGCTTCGATCGCTTCGCGGCCATATTTCCCCGCATCACGGGCCGCGGCGAGGAGAGCTATCGACCGGTCCAGAACTTGCCGTTCTCTTTCCTTGGCGTCGGCCACCGCATCCTGCATGACTTCCGCATATGAGAACTGATACATTTACGCATCCTTCCTGGTCATTCCGTCCCTTTGATCATCAAAGGTAATTTACAAGGCTGAGCTGCTGGATCTTTGAAACAATAGTGTAAGCGGTCTCGAGCTGGGTCTCGAGGCTATTGACCTTGGTCGAAGCCTCATAGGGATCGACCCCCGTCAGATCGCCCAGGCTGGTATTGAGAATGGTCTTCTGGGCATTCAGCGTCGTGTTCGCATCCGAGAGGCGCGACTGCGACAGGCCGAGCTGGCTTGACTGGCTGTTCAAGCCGTCAACCGCCTGACGCGAGTAGCTGATGGCCTGATCGGTCACCGCATTCAGCGCGTCCGAACTCAGGGCCGGCGTCGTTTTCATCAGCGCATTGGTGACGCTGGTTGCAAGTGCCAGATAGCGAATGCCGGAGGAATTCGAGTTTGTCGACGTCTCTACCACTTCCGAATTGCTGATGCGGCTTGTCATATTCTGGTCCGACGCGCTCGACCAGCTTGCCCAGCTGCTATCGGAGGTGAACATCGGCTCGACCTTGGTGGTGATGAAGTCCTTCATCTGGGCGCCCGTCAGATCGCTTGTCGAAGTTACCGGCGGGGTCTGAGCGGCCATATAGGCGGTGAGCGCGGTCTGGATTGCCGTGTTCGTCGCGGCGGATTTATCCGTCATCGGCTGGACATCGGTATTGGTGCCGGCGAAGAGATATTCACCGTTGACCATGGTGTTGGCAGAAGCAACAACGCTCGAAAGGGTGGACGTCGCGGTCGACTGCGTCAGCGCTATGCTACTGCCATCCGTGTTTCCGCGCAGGGCCACCAACTGGTCCATCAGCTTCTGCGCCTGGCTACCCATATCGCTCAACGCGGTCTGCGAGGAGGTCATGCGCTGATTTGCGATGGAATTACTGCTGAGAATAGAGTCGATCCTCGACACTTCCCGCGTCAGGTTCACGCTGAGCGATGTGCCGCTGCCCAACGAAACCCCGATGTCGGCGTAAACGCCCGTGGTTGCTTCTGTAGAAGCACTGGTCATCTCATTCTGCGCCTGACGGATCGTCTGACGCATGGCGTTCTGAATGGCCGTGCTCGAAATGAAAGAAAGTTTCATGGCTTAGCTCGCAATATCCAGTACCGATTGAAGCATCTCGTTGACAGCGTTCAATATCTTCGTTCCAGCCTTGTAGGACTGCTCGATATCCATCATCAGCGTCAGTTCCTCATCGAGATTGACGCCGGTCGCATTCGAATAAGCGCCCGAAGAGCGCGATAGTGCCGCGGATGTGTTCTCGGCCGCAGTCGTTGCCGTGCTGCGCTGACCTTCGAGCCAGCCGATGGAACTCGATGCATAGTCCATGAGGCTGGCCCTGGTATCGGAGCCGGCCGTGGCATCGAAATCCATCTTCGTATTCATGGCAGTGATAAAGGCGTCCAGCTGAGTGGAATAACCGGTGCCACCGCTGGTATTCTTCGTGTAACCCGTCACTCCAGTCGCGGTATCGTTATTAATACCACCATCACGCAGCAATGTCGGGTCGCCGCCTTGAGACGTGATTAACTTCGGATTAACGGTTATCAAGCCAGCCAGGCCGGTGACTGCGGTAGCACCGGTCGGAACGCTGCCGCCGCTCCAGGTAAACAGGCCGGGCAGGGTCGGCTTTGCGGGATTACTGTTGGTTTCCGCAAACGTGGTCACCAGGCCGCGCGCGATCTCATCGAGCTGCTTCTGGTAGGTCGGTGCGACATCGTCCCGAACCTGCAGCGCCGCCTGAAGACTGCCCTGCGCCGTCGTATTCGCGCCTTGCCCAGACGTCAGCGCGACGCCGTCGATATAGACATTGTTGCCGACCGTGCTGGCCGTATAGGAATTCGTCGGTTGAAACGTCACCGTGCGCGGAATGGTTTCGAACAGGGTCGTTCCGCTCGTGGTGTAGAGCGCCATGTCGTTGTTGCCGCGCGTCACCGTCGTCACGCCGACAATCTTCGAAATCTGGTTCAGGATCGAATCGCGCTGGTCGAGGGCATCGGCAAGGGCGCTCGACGTCGGCCCGGCGGTCGTCGTGGCCGTCTTCACCGCATCGTTCGCGGTCTGGAACTGCTTCAACAGGCTGTTCAGCGTATCGACGTCGGAGCTGATCTGCTTGTCGGCGTCGGTGCGGGCGCTCTGTACGGCGGTCGTGGCATTGTTGAGCGCGGTCGAAAGGCTTTGCGCGGCATTGATCGCGGATTGAGCCGCCGTGGTGCTGGATGGCGACCCGGCATAGGTCTGCATCGCATCCTGAAATGCCGACAGATAGGTCGCCGGAGAAATCTCGTTGTCGTTGCCTCCGAGCGTAGCCGACTGAAGGTTGCTGTAGGCTTTCAGAAGCAGTTGCTGTGCCGAGTCCGATGACGACGAGCTGAGATAGGCCTTCTGTAGCGCCGGCTCGCTGCTGCGGTCGATCTTGACCACTTGGGCGCCGGCCATATCGGTGGTCAGCATCGCCTGACGACGCGAATAATTCGTGTTGCTGGCGTTGGCGATATTGTTCGACACGACGCTGCTCTGCGTGCCGGTATTGTTGAATATTGCCTGCGCGTTATTGAGAGCTGTTGTGAGCGACATGACTGACTCGATACCCTATTCGTTTTAGCGCCGCAGAATGGCCGATGGCGCGCCGGAAGTGACGGAATAGCCTGTCAGAGCGAGGCCGGCGAAGGTCACCAGATTGTCGTTGGCACGGGACGGATGACCGCCTGGGCGAGCCGGAAACGACCATCTGCAAGCATACTGGAACACGCGGACACCGCTGTGGCGGAGATCGGGACCGGTGGCCGGAACATGCAAAACACCCGCCCCGGTTACACCGGCATGATGAGACGACATCGCCACGGCAACGCCTTCAAAAGCAGCGCTCAGGCGAGCTGCCCGTGCATCCACTTCCGCAAATGCGGTCTTCATGCTGCCGAAATTCCTCATCTGGAATCCTCGTTATCCTTCATACGACTGAGAGTAGGTGGCGGGCCTTGCGTGAAGCTGTCTGAGAGGACGAAAAGCCGGCCATCGCGAAAAGCTGCTCCGCAAGCGTCGTATTGCGGCTTGATCGCCGGCGGCGCTCGCGAAAATCGTAAGGAACGACGCACCTACCGCGACGATGACGACCCCACGGATGCAAAAGAATAGGCCCGAGAATCGGGGTGATTCTCGGGCCTATTCATGAATTTAGCATTCTGGATGCCGATTGAAGACGTCAACTCCAGTCGATGCAGTAGCCGAGGAAGCGCTTGGAATCGACCGGATCGAAACCGAGCTTCTTGCGCAGTTTCTTGCGCAGCTTCGAAATATGGCTTTCAACCACGTTTTCTTCGACTTCTTCGTCGAAGATGCCGTAGATGGCGTTAAAGATCTGCGTCTTCGTCACCCTGCGACCGCGATTGGCGATCAAGTATTCGAGGATGCGGCGCTCGCGGCGCGGCAAGGCAAATACGGAACCGTTGACTTCCGGATCACGACCGTCAGCGAAAACGCGTATCGGGCCGATATCGGTATAGTTGTTGATCGCCTTCAGCCTACGGCGGATCGCGGCGGCCCTCGCCAGGATCTCCCGGGGATGCACCGGCTTGCGCACGACATCGTCGACGCCGCAATCGAAGAGTGCAAGGGTGGCTTCCAACGACGGCTGGTCGCTGACCGCGATCACAGGCGCCGTCGTCCGATCGCGAATCGCCCTGGGAAGCTCGAGCACATGCTGGCCCTGCCCGATCAGGAAGGCTTCAACGGCAGCAATATCGCCCTCTGCCGCCGTCGTTACCCATTCGCCGAATTCGCGTGGATCAAACCCCGTGGAAGGGATGCCCTCGCGTCCAAACAGTGATGTATATCCGTCCTTAACAAGCTCTCGCTCATCAACCACTACGATCATTCGTCCGCCTCCGAATCAGTGTGGTGTTTCGATGAACCATGAGTACGAATCGGGCGAATCACGAACAACTGTCGGAAATGAGTGACGGGAATTAATAATTGATTAACTTTGGAGGGGCGATTTGCACTAGATGTAGTAGGTGCTCTGCGTTTTACACCGATAAAAAACTTGTTCGTTAGCGTATTATTAACAAGCGCATTTTGGGCAAATCAACGGCAGTCAACAACCCCAATTGAGTTAGCACCGGCTAACCAGAAGGCATTGCAACCTATAGATGCTTAGTTTTGACAGAAGGTCGCCGCATTGGGCGTCCACTTTCCGTAGCCGGTGGCAACCAGATTGGCGATCACACGGCAGACATAGACCTTCTGGGCGGGGTCGTTGTTCGGACCCGCGTGGTATCTGGCTACCGCCATCGTCCAAGTCTCGTGCCTGTCATGCAGATTGCGGAGAAACTTCGCGGCATACTCGACGTTGCTGCGCGGATCGAACATTGCATCGACGGACGTAAAGTTTTCGCCGTGAAAATACTGGTTGATCTGCATGCAGCCGACGTCGATAAGCTTTGCACCGCTCTGCCGTGCCGCGGCGAAGACCTGCAGGGCGGCGCCCTCCGACGGCGGGAAGATCGGCCGCCCCTCGACATTGAGGGCATAGGGATAAAGCGATCCTTTACGCCCCGTCTCCGTTAAGCCGACAGAATAGAGTATCCCTTCCGGTATTCCGTACTTCGCGGCAGCAGACTGAATTTCGCGTTCGCAAAGGCCCGCGGCACCATTGTCCGGCGGCGTCGGATTACCCGACGCGAGCGCCTCAGAGGTAAACGGCGCCAGAACGAGAACGCTGAACGCCACCAGCAGCGCCGTCCTCAACACCGCGCTCACCCGAACTGCGATTGCCATTGTTTTCATCTGACTGCTGTCCCGAATAGTTCTGGCCCCTGGGACGCGCGTCGCCCCCTTGTCCCTGGTTCAACAGGGACTGTTGCTGGTTCGACCCGGAATTACGCCCGCTGTCCGACTGCTGATCCGCATTGGAGGCCAGGGTGACGGTGATACTGTCCACCTGGTAGCCTTGGGCGCGCAGCGCATCGACCATATGGCTTTGATCGGCATGAAGCTGCCTGTAGGCCTCGCCCGTCTGCACTTTCAGGTCGACGCTCAGCTGATCTCCGGAAAGCCGCATGGTGGCCGTGACATCGCCGAGATTGTCTGGACGCAGCTGGATCTTCAGCGTGTTGACAACCTTGCCCGTGCTCGACAGGTTCGCGGCATTGGAAAGCGCCGAACCCGGCTGCATCGCGGCAGACCATTCGCGATCGCCTGCCAGAGCTCCGGCGACGAGCGACGAGTTGGAATTGGTGGCAAGCCCCAGATAACGGCGGGAATCCAAGACCGTAATCGTCGGGGTGTCGCCGCCTGCGGAAGCCGCCACCTTGACGTCTGCCGCATCATCTCCGCTCTTGCTGATCGACAGGTCGAGCGCGCTGCCACGACCATCCGACCGCGTCAGGCGGAAGGTCTGCGCGGCATCCGCCCCCTTGCCGTCATCCGGCAGCGTCACCGCCGCATCCGATGCATCATTCGTGACGGCCGCGTTGCCGAGCGGCATTCCCTGGATTTTCGCATCGTCGGTCGTCTTGCCCGCCGGCGCCGTGCCCGCTTGTGCCGCAACGACGGGCTGCGGAACGTTCAGCAGCGACAGCGCAGCGGAAATCGTATTGTCGGCCTGGCCGGCTTGCGTCGGCACAGACTTACCATCATCCGCGGACTGTGCATCCTTCCCGTCTTTCACGGCAGGCGTTTTGCCATCGCCCTTCGCCGGCATGGTTTGACCGTCGGTCGCGGTGACATCGGCCAATTGCTGCGCGAGTTCGGCAAGCTGATCGAGCGTGGCCGGTTGTGCCGCCACCTTGCTGGGGTCGACAGCCGGTGCCGCCGGATCGGTGGCCACCCCCGTCTGATCACCTTCCGCAGGAAGCGTGTGGTCCTGCGTCGTCGCGGATATCGCCTTCTGCAGTTCTATCAGCGATTTCGTGAGCGCGGCCGCACCCGCGCCCTGGGACGGCTTTGCCCCCTTGGTCAGACCGGCGAGATTGGCGAGATTGGCTCCGGACGTATCGATCATACCAACTCCGGCGTTGGCGTCTTCGACAACGGCGAGGGCTACCGACGCGGGATCGCTTGCAGCTGTCTTTACGGCATCCGCATCGTCATCGGCTGTCGTGTTCGCGTTCGCCGACGCATCCGTCCCGGAGGATTTGCGCCCGTTGCCGAGCGAACCGGTCAGCGCATCGATAAAGCCCTTGCCGTCGTCCTGCTTCGCGGAGCGGGTGCCCTTGGCGGCAGTAAGAATATCCGCCCCGGATGAGGCGCTGGATACACCGATGTCGTTCATGATCAATGACTTTCCTGCTTCAACAGGCCGTCGATGGCATCCAGCTTCGAACGGCTCGTCGTGACGAATGCGTTGAACGAAGAGCCGGCTTCCTGCCGCCCTCCCTCCGAGGCGGGAGCCGCGTTTACCGAGGCTCCCTGCTCAACACCCGCCGTGCCGGGAGATTGGCCTCCCGATTGATTCGTCACAGCAGCATCGTGTTCAGTATTCTGTTGATTGGGCAGGTTAGAAACGTTGGCTTGCCCGAGGCTTGCAGGTTCGGGGGCGCGCAGTATCTCCTGTGCGACCGCCTTTGCGGCATCGCGCAAGGCACGATCGCGCGCGTTGAGCTCGCCCACCGGCATCTGATTGAGATCGTTGATCGCCGACTTCAGTTCCGGCGTGGATACGCCCGCCACGCCGCCATAGAAGTTCGCCAGCGCACCGAAGGCGTCGCCGCCGTCGGTGGTAGAGATAGCTTGGGCGCGGCCGGCCGCCAGCGCGGCGAGATCAGCCTTGCCGGCGATCGCCGCCCGGCGCGCCATGCGCAGATAGATCTCCCTTTGCCTGGGCGGATCCATGAAGGACAGAATGTCGACAATATCCTGCTGCTTGACGTCGGAATCGTGATCCACCACGAGCTGCACGAAAAGATCGGCAAACTGACTGGCATAGGGCGAATGCAGGAAGCGCCTCGTATAGCGCCGCGCATAATCGAGCCCGGTCGGCACCATTCCCGCATCGGCACATAAAGCCAGCGAGCGACGCAGTGCCGATTCCTCGACGATCGTGCCGGGCGCCATCAACCGCGCCCAATCGTAAAGCTGCAGGGCCACCTTGCCGTTCTTGCCGGACATGACGTTGCCGGCAACGAGCGAGAGATAAGGACCGATCGGCTTGTCGCGATATTCCCTGGCGATATCGGCAAGCGTATTGACGACCAGCAGCCCCTTGCCGTTCAGATATTTTCTCAAGACATCCGCGACGCGATTGTCGAAATTGCCGTTGAGGTCGCGCGACATCAGATATTCGAGCGTTTCCGGGTTGCCGCCGCTCATGGCATAGATCAGCGCCGCATCGACGTTGCGGCTGTCCTCGAATACGGATTTATCGGCATTGCGCAGGCGCTCATCGATAGTGGCGAGCAGAAAGCGCTGCATCTCTCCGGCGGAGCTGTCGCCCGCAGCGACGGAATCCTGGACGAATTCAAGCGAGCGCAGCATCTTGTAGAGCGGCAGGCTGTCCTGCCCCTCGGCGCTCGCGGCCCCCGGCATCAGCATGCCGAGGGTGAGGGTGAGCGCGAGGTGATGACGATGCTGTTTGCGCGCCATGAACTAGCCCTGCTTGCCTTGGCCTGACTTGCCCTTCCCCGAAGCGGGCTTGGCCGGGCTCTGCGCATCAGGGCTGGCCCCTTCCTTCACGGCCTGGTCCGAAGGATTGGCAATCAGGATCTCGATACGGCGATTGGCATCGTTGAAGGGATCGCTGGGCAGCTTCAGCCGTCGGTCCGCGAAGCCGGAGACCTGCGCGATCCGCTTCTCGTCCAACCCGCCGCTGGTCAGCATATAGTAGGCGCTTTGGGCACGGTCGAGCGACAGGCGCCAGTTGTCGTTGCGGCCGCCGACCATGTAGGGACGCCCGTCCGTGTGGCCCCGGACCAGGATCGATCCCTTGTGCTCGGCCAGGATCTTGCCGATCTTCTCCATGGCCAGCACCATCTCCCGGCGCGGAACGGCCGAGCCGATGTTGAACATCGGATCATTGCTCTGATCGGAAATCGTCACCAGCACACCGCCTTCGGCCGCGGTGACTTGCAACCCCTCGGCCAGCTGGCCGGCCACACCGTTGATCTCGGCCTTGATCGCCTGCTGCAAATCCTTGGCTTCCTGCTGCTGCGCCTTCGTCGGCGTCACATCCTTGCCCTGGGGCATGGCGGCATTGTCTTCAGGCATCGACGCGTCGCTTTGTCCGGAGACCTTGGCGATTTGCTGAGCTTGCGTCTGCTTTTCCTGCTGCTTGCCGGTCGCCTGCTCGCTCACCGTCGGCTGCTGTTCCGGCGTCTGCGGCTGATCCGCCGGCTGGCCGGTATCGGAGGCCGTTGCCTTCGACAGGGCGATCACTTCGCCCTTGTCCGTTTGATCCGACTTGGCGGACTGTTCCTCATTCGCCTTCTTGGAGGCGCTGGAAACCCGAACCTGCTTGGTCCAGAAATCAGGATCGAAGGGATCGCGATAGGCCTGACCGCCATCCGCACCCGTGGCTGGGCCGGACTGGGCGGCACCGCCCTCGCCCTTGGCGCTGACATTGGCCTGCTGGCCGACTTCCTGCGCGATTTCCGCCAGAACCGAATAGGGGTTCTCGAAGAAATCGGCCTCGGAATAATTCGTCTGATCGCCCGACGTCGATGTCAGGTCCTCACCCGTCTTGGCGGATTTGCCCTCGTTCGGCTTGTCCTGCGGCTTATCCGACTTCTGCTGGTTCTTTTCACCCTGAGCCTGGTCGACGGGCTTCTTGAGACCCTTCTCCGTCGGCTTTTCGTCCGCCAGTTTGATGGGATTGAAATAGGAGGCAACGGAGGCCTTCGTCTCCTCGTTGGCGGCATTGACGAGCCACATTACCAGGAAGAAGGCCATCATGGCCGTCATGAAGTCGGCATAGGCGATCTTCCACGCGCCGCCGTGGCCGGCGTCATGATCGCCGCCGCCATGGCGCTTGACGATGATGATCTCGTGCTTGCCGTGATTTTGATCGCCGTCGCTCATTTCAATATCTCTTTCAGACTAGCGGCCCAGGCTGACATTCGGGTCACGAGAACGCTCTCGCCAATGGTGACGGTGAGATCGACGTCCTGCGTCTCGACGTGACGCAACAGGGCGCCGTCGGCGCCGAGATGCGCATGAAGGGCCTCGAAGAGACGATGCGGGCCGCTGACGGAGATCGATCCGGCGCTACCGTCGAGAATTGCGGCCCTGACCAGATCGGCGAGATCGGCAACGGCCTTGGCTGTCAGCGTTTCGGTCATGATCGGCGCAAGAATGGCCGCCGTTTCCGCGCTGATCGCCTGACCCAACATCGTGGCCATGCGCGTCACGCCGGCCGCGATGTTCTCGGCCGCCTGTTCTTCATAACGCGTCCGCAACGCCTCCTTTTCGGCCTGAAACGACACGGCCATGGTATCGAGCTCGGCCTGATGCTTCTGCGACAGTTCCTGCGTCGCGGCCTCGTGTCCCTCTGCATAGGCGGCCCGGCGCTCGGCCTCGATATCGACAGGCGGCTCGACCGGACTTTCGGGAAACTCCATCAAATGCGCAAACGCTGCGTCCTCCGCAGGCGGCGGCGGGGCCTGTTCGGCGCTGAAATCCTTGAGGTATCGGGATAGTGCCAGGCTCAAGCGCGCATCTCCCCATTCGCATCGGAAAGATGCAGCACGTCCGTCCCAGCCGAGGGCAGCTCCATTCCCATTCTCAAAACGTCGATCATCACGCTTCCGGTTTCCGTCCTCGGGCTGCGCTTCCGGACATGACTGACGTCACCGGCACATTGCGCAACCATGCCACTGCGAAGGACCGTAGGCAGTCAAACTTGTGCGAGGATGAATGCGGCGGCCTTGGTCGAGAGCCGATCGAGCCGGGCCGCCCGCCCATCATTTCGATTGAAGGAGGATCAGCACCTTGCTCGCCATGCCGTTGGCGATCGACAACGCCTGAATACCCATCTGCTGGGCTGTCTGCAGGGCATTCTGCCGCACCGACGCCTCTTCCATATTCGTGTCGACGAGATCGCCGACGCTGCTCTTGATGGCGTCGCTGAGCTTGGAAATATAGTCCGACTGATCGTCGATGTTCGATTTCATCAAACCGAGCGTCGAATCCGCCGAAGTCGCGGACTTCAGAAGCGAGTTGGTGACATTGATCATGTCGGTCAGCTCGTCGTCGGTCGTGCTGCTCGAGATCGCGATCTCCGTTCCGCCCGCCGGCGCTGTACCAGTATCGGCAGCCAGGAGGTAGTAGTTGCGGGCCGTGGTACCGCCGCTGCTCGATGTGTCGAACGTGCTCGCATCGACATTCTTTGTCAGCAATCCCCGGCTCGCATCGGCGGTATCGATCATCAGGGTTTGGGAACTGTCGTAGCCGATCGTCGTGAGGCTGATCTGGCCGCCAGCGCCGCGCGTGAAATTGCTGATCACGGATTGCTGCGTGCTGGGGTGCTGGTCGGTATTGTAGAGCCAATTTTCGCCGGAGAAGGAGGCCGATTGGGTAACGGATTGCAGCTGATTCTTAAGCTGCTGAATATCGGAATTGATCGCATCCTTATTTGTGCCCGCTTCCTTTGCCGAAACCAGCTTTGACTGGATTTGCGTCAAAAGGCTGACGACCGTATCCATGGCGGTGGACGCGGTATCGACCTTGGAGGAGCCGAGGCCGAGCGCATCCGTGATCGTGGAAAGGCTGCTCCGGTCCGAGCGCATGGTGGTCGCCATCGACCAGTAGGTCGGATCGTCGCTCGCCGTCGCGATGCGATAACCGGACGAGACCTGCTGCTGCACGACACCGAGATCTTTGTTGATTCCGCGTAACACGGTCAGCGCCGCGGACGCAGCATGATTCGTCGTCACATTGCTCATCTGAGAATCCGTAATTCCATTGGGACTGGCAAACCGGGCCGATCCGGTAGCAACGATTGGCCTCATGCCCACCAGCGGGGGATATCCCAGCGCGGCCCGTCGCTAAAGCAAAGCCCGGCTATCGTTCTGAAGACGATCGAAGGCCGGATCCTGCAAAAAGACTGCAAATCAATCAGCGACAACGTTAACAAAAGCTCATGTGCGGCGACAAGAGGGAAATGCCGCCGCGCCATCCTAACGCAAGCTCCAGTCAAGGCTCACTTGAAGAGGGAGAGGACGTTCTGCGCGCTGGTGTTGGCGATCTGAAGCGACTGGATGGCCAGTTGCTGCTGCGTCTGCAGCGCCGACAGCCTGCTCGACTCCTCTTCCATATCCGCATCGACAAGCTTGCCGACGCCGGAATCGATCGTGTCGCGCAGCGTGGAAACGAAGCTCGTCTGCAGATCGATGCGGGTCGAAAGCGAGCCGAGCTGCGAGGCCGTGGTCGTCATGGCGTTGAGGGCGCTCTGAACGAGATTCATGGCCTTGCCGATGTCGCCGCTCGTCATGTTGGTGATATCGAGACTGAAGACCGAATAGGATGTGCCGCTGATATTCTGCTGAGTGCCGAGAATACCGGAGCTGGTATCGATCGTACCGCCGCTTGCGCCGAACAGCACATTGCCCTGCGAACCGGTATCGAAACTGTAGCTGGTGCTGTTGACGGAAACAGTGCCGTTGTTGTTGCGCACGAAGGAGGAGACGACGGAGGCCGATGCGCCGTTGACCGCATACATCCAGTTCTGCCCGGAGAAGGAAGCGGACTGTGCGATACTCTCCAGTTGCTGCTGAAGCTGGGTGATTTCCTCTTGGATATCAGCCTTCGAAACGCTGCTTTCGGTTGCCGCGACGAGCTTGTCCTTGATCTGCTGCACGACGGTGATGGAATTATCCATCGCCGCATAGGCTGTATCGACCTTGGCGGCACCTAAGCCTAATGCGTCCGAGACGGCGGAAAGCGCGCTGTTGTCGGAGCGCATGGTGGTCGCGATCGACCAGTAGGCAGCATTGTCGGCTGCCTTGGCGACGCGATAGCCGGAGGATACGCGGCTCTGCGTGTCCTGCAGGTTCGTGTTGATGCCGCGCAGGGTTTGAAGGGCGGACATTGCCGCGTCGTTGGTGAGAATGCTGGTCATCGAATGGTGCCCCTTGTGGCTGAATTTGGAAGGGACATCCGGTCTGCGGCCGGGAACGGCAATCAGCCTCATGCTTGTTAACCGCCTTTTAAGAGGGGTTAACCAACCGTTGCGTTAGCTGCAACTGACAGCATTAGAGTTAATAAAAGGTTAACGCCACCACCAAAAGTTAACGAATTCATACGGCTGATGACTGGCAGGCTCGCAAGTCAGCCTCGCGCCACCTTGGGCGTCGTAGCATGGCAGCGATCCGTCCGTGTCGGACGGGAAGCGGCCGGTCACTTTTCATAGGGCATTCCGACGGCAGCGTGGATACGGCCGGCCATAGACGAGGTTGAGATGTTCAGTTTGCAGGACGCCGGACGAACGGCGGTTGATCGCCACGCGCGAACAAGCCTCGATCCGGACGACTGGCAGGCCCTGCGCAAACAGGGTCATCAGATGCTCGACGACATGCTCGATCATCTCCAGGCACTCGGCACGAAGCCGGTTTGGCAGCATGCCCCCGCCTCCGCCCGCGCCTTGTTCGATGCGCCGTTGCCCGTGGAGGCCGGCGATCTGGCTGAAGTCCACGCCATCTTTCGGGAAAACATCCTGCCCTACGGCAGCGGCAACATCCATCCCGGCTTCATGGGCTGGGTCCAGGGCGGCGGCACGGTCGCCGGCATGCTGGCTGAAATGCTGGCCGGCGGGCTGAACGCCAATCTCGGCGGCCGCGACCATATGCCGATCGAGGTCGAGCGCCAGATCATCCGCTGGACGCGCCAGATCTTCTCCTTTCCGGAAACGGCCGGCGGCATATTCCTGACCGGCGCATCGCAGGCCAATTTCGTGGCGGTACAGATCGCCAGATGCCGCAAGCTCGGCCGTGACGTGCGCGCAACGGGCCTGTCCGACGAATCCCGGCTGGTCGCCTATGCCTCAAGCGAGGTGCATGGCTGCGTCCCGCGCGCCTTTGAAATGTCCGGCATCGGCAGCAATCAGCTGCGGCGCGTTCCGGTCGACGCCCTCGGCCGGATCGATCTCCATGCGCTGGAGCAGGCGATCCTGCGCGACAGGCAGGAAGGCTTCGTGCCGTTCCTCCTCATCGGCAGCGCGGGAACAGTCAACACCGGCGCCGTCGATGACCTGGCCGCCCTGCGCGGCATTGCCGACACCCATGATCTTCATTTTCACGTCGACGGCGCGCTCGGCGCTCTTGGCATCCTCAGCGAGGAGCTCGCACCTTTGTTTGCGGGGATAGAAACCTGCGATTCCCTTGCCTTCGATTTCCACAAGTGGGGTCAGGTACCCTACGATGCCGGCTTCCTCCTGGTGCGGGACAGCGAGTGGCAACGGCAAGCCTTTGCTTCGGACGCCGCCTATCTCAGCCGCGCGGCGACCGGGCTTGCGGGCGGAGACTGGTGGCCCTGCGACTACGGTCCGGATCTTTCGCGCGGTTTCAGGGCTCTGAAGACCTGGTTCACGCTGAAAACCTATGGCGTCAAAGCATTGGGCGAGGCAATGAGCGCCAACTGCATGCTGGCACGCGAGCTTGCGCGGCGGATCGAGCGGGAGCCTGCGCTGAAACTGCTCGCGCCCGTCGCCCTCAACATCGTCTGCTTCGCCTATGTCGGAGCCGATGGAACGATGCCGGCATCCGTCAATTCCCACATCGTCGAGCGTCTCCACGCCGAAGGCCGCGTCGCTCCGTCACTGACCCATATGAACGGTCAGCCGGCAATTCGCGCCGCGATCGTAAACCACCGTACCCGACTGGCGGATATCGACGCGCTCGTTCGGAGCGTTTTGACAATCGGCTCTCAACAGGATCTTCCGCAATGCTGATGACCAAAGCCCCCACCGCCGATCCGGCGCCCCTGAACATGCCGGCCAGCGCCCGAATTCTCGGCATGCGGAGAATAGTCTCGTCCGTCTACGCAGGCCACGACGTGACCCCGCTCTGGAACGAACTCATGCAGCGCGTGACGGCGGACCCAACCGCCGCCGCCGCATTTCTGGACATGGCCATCATCCTGCAGACGCTCGGCCGCAGCGATGAGGCTCGCCAGATTTTAAAGAGCGCCGTGCAAATACGCCGCGACTATTGCGTGGTCCATGGCAACGGGACGGGTCCGCGGCTGCTCGCTTTCGTGACCGAAGGCGATTTCATGGCCAATACGCCGCTCGACTTCCTACTGGCCGGCAGTGACTGCGTGCTCTGGCTGCATTATGTCGACCTGGAAACCGCTGTCCTCGCCGACCTGCCGGACCATGACGTCGCCTTCATGGCGATCGGGGAATCGACCGAAAACGCCCCTCTGCTCGCCCATATGCAAAAACTGCTTGCCGGCCTCGACGGTCCGGTTATGAACCGCGATCCAGAGCTAATCGCCAGGCTCACGCGCGACGGCGTCAGCGGCATGTTGGCCAACGAGCCGTCCATCCTGTCGCCAAGCACCCATCGCGTTTCGCGCGCCGATCTTGCAGCCGTCGCGGCCGGCGCCAAGCCGCTCGGGGATTGCGCTCCGGGCCTGGCCTTTCCGCTCGTCCTTCGCCCGATCAGCACGCATGCAGGCAGCGGGATGGAACGTATCGCCGATCCGGCCGGGCTGGCAGCCTTTTTGACGACACAGCCCGCCTCCGAGCTTTACGTGGCGCCCTTCATCGAGTTTCGCGGAGCTGACGGCTACTACAACAAGCAGCGTGTCGTGTTCATCGACGGCAAGGCTTTCGCAAGCCACATGGCGCTCTCGGACCATTGGATCGTGCATTATCTGAGCGCCGGCATGGCGGAGAGCGCGGCAAAACGCGCCGTCGAACAGGCATGGATGGAAAATTTCGATCACGACTTCGCCGTGCGCCACAAGGAGAGCTTCGCGGCCCTTTGCCGCCATATCAAGCTCGACTATTTCGGCATCGATTGCGCGGAACTTCCCGACGGACGCCTGCTGGTGTTCGAACTCGATGTGGCAATGGTGGTCCACGACATGGATGACCCGATCGTCTATCCCTACAAGCAGGCGGCCATGCGGAAACTATTCGATGGCTTCGTCGATGCCGTCAGGCAAAGGGCGGCCCCGGCAAAGGCGTCCTGAGCTGGTCGGCGCCGATGTGCCGGACCAAAATTGAAAACCGCGCCTTCCGGGGAAGGCGCGGTGAAGGTCTATCTCTTGCCGTCGACCAACGCGTTGCGTTGGCGCTTTTTATTAGCGGAAGAGCGACAGAATCGACTGGGTCGAGGAGTTGGCGATCGACAGGGACTGAACGGCCAGCTGCTGCTGCGTCTGCAGAGCGGACAGCTTGCTCGATTCCTGTTCCATGTTGGCGTCAACCAGCTTGCCAACGCCCGACTGGATCGAGTCGGAAAGCGAGGAAGCGAAGCTCGTCTGCAGATCGATACGGCTGGAAACGGAGCCCAGCTTCGAGCCGAGGCTGGTCATGGAGTTCAGAGCGGTCTGAACCATGTTCAGGGCGCTCGAGATCTGACCGCCGGTCATGCTGGAGATGTCGAGGCTGAAGACCGAAGCGCCAACCGAACCATCCGACGTACCCAGGATGCCCGAAGTCGTGTCGATCGTGCCGCCGCTCGAGCCGAACAGAACGTTGCCGGTCGCGCTGGTGTCGAAGGCGTAAGAGGTCGTGCTGACCGAAACGGTGCCGTTGGTGCCGCGGATGAAGGACGAGACAACCGAAGCGGAGTCGCCGCTCTGAGCCATGACCCAGTTTTCGCCGTTGAACGAAGCCGACTGGGCAACGCTCTGCAGCTGCTGCTGCAGCTGGCCGATTTCTTCCTGAATAGACTTCTTGTCAACCGAACCTTCCATGGCGGTGGCAAGCTTGTTCTTGATCTGGCCGACAATGTCGATGGCGCTGGTAACGGCGGTGGTTGCAGTGTCAACCTTGGCGGCGCCGAGGCCGAGAGCGTCGGATACAGCGCCGATAGCGCCATTGTCGGACTTCATGCTGGTGGCGATCGACCAATAAGCAGCGTTGTCGGAAGCCTTGGAGATGCGCAGGCCGGAAGAAACGGCAGCCTGGGTGTCCTGCAGGTTGGAGCCGATGGTGCGCAGCGTCTGGAGAGCGGCCATTGCGGCGTTATTGGTAAGAATGCTCGTCATGATATTTGCCCCTTTGGCAGTGGTTAAATAAGGGACATTCCGGACCTAAAACCGGTAACGGCATTCAGCATCATGCCTGTTAACCAAATCCGTTAAGGTTAACTCGCCGTTTCGATGACCCTAAGAAACAGCAATAAAGTTAAGAAAATCTGAACCGCCCTTACCCAGAAAACATAAAAAAAACCGCGCCTTAGACGGGCGCGGTTAACTTCTTGTTTAGGAATGGGCCGTCTATCCGATTAACGGAAGAGCGACAGGATCGACTGGTTCGAAGAGTTGGCGATCGACAGGGACTGGATAGCCAGCTGCTGCTGCGTCTGCAGAGCGGACAGCTTGCTCGATTCCTGTTCCATGTTGGCGTCAACCAGCTTGCCAACGCCCGACTGGATCGAGTCGGAGAGCGAGGAAGCGAAACTCGTCTGCAGATCGATACGGCTGGAAACGGAGCCCAGCTTCGAGCCGAGGCTGGTCATGGAGTTCAGAGCGGTCTGAACCATGTTCAGGGCGCTGGAGATCTGACCGCTCGTCATGCTGGAGATGTCAAGGCTGAAGACCGAAGCGCCAACCGAACCATCCGACGTACCCAGGATGCCCGAAGTCGTGTCGATCGTGCCGCCGCTCGAGCCGAACAGAACGTTGCCGGTCGCGCTGGTGTCGAAGGCGTAAGAGGTCGTGCTGACCGAAACGGTGCCGTTGGTGCCGCGGATGAAGGACGAGACAACCGAAGCGGAGTCGCCGCTCTGAGCCATGACCCAGTTTTCGCCGTTGAACGAAGCCGACTGGGCAACGCTCTGCAGCTGCTGCTGCAGCTGGCCGATTTCTTCCTGAACAGACTTCTTGTCGACCGAACCTTCCATGGCGGTGGCAAGCTTGTTCTTGATCTGACCCACGATGTCGATGGCGCTGCTGACGGCCGTCGATGCGGTGTCAACCTTGGCGGCGCCGAGGCCGAGAGCGTCGGATACAGCGCCGATAGCGCCATTGTCGGACTTCATGCTGGTGGCGATCGACCAATAAGCAGCGTTGTCGGAAGCCTTGGAGATGCGCAGGCCGGAAGAAACGGCGCTCTGCGTGTCCTGCAGGCTGGAGCTGATGCCGCGCAGCGTCTGGAGAGCGGCCATTGCGGAATTGTTGGTGATGATGCTCGTCATTGAGTGTGTCCCCTGGAAACTGGATACGAAAGGAGGACATACCGGACTGGAAATACCGGCGATGACGGAGCAGCTTCATGCCCCTCGATCCAATTTTCCTGGAGGACCAAACCCGTCATGTTGCGAGGAAGGTCGCACCCATTGCTTGCCAATTTCTTAAACTTGGGACCACCGGGAACCGCCTGTCCTGAACTTGGCTAACAATGCGTAAAGGCACTTTCGACCAATGCTTCGGTTTCAGGCAAGCTACGTTAGAGATGATCAGGCGAATCCATGATGCCGGTGCTCGGCCTTTGTCGAGAGCCAGTTCAACATTCCGCTTGGAGTTCTCGCTCGTGAATACGAAAAATGCCTTTGTGACAGCGTCCGGCTTCTATCAAAAGGGGCAATATACGCGCGCACTCGAAACGTTGAACGAGCTGCTGAATAGCGACGGGTCGCCAAAGACCTACGCATTGCTGGCAAAGACGCTGCTCAAACTCGGCTTCAGATCGGATGCGGCAAGCGCCTATGAGCTGGCCGGCCGGCAAAAGCCCCAGCGAGACGAATTTCTGCGCGAAGCCCTCCTGCTGCACGGCGATTGCGGCAATGATGATCAGGCGCTCGCGGTTGGCAACCTGATCCTTCCAATGGCGTTCAAGGATCCGGATCTTGCCTTCATCCTCGTTCGCATTTTCCTGAGCCGACAGCAGAAAGAACTCCTCACCGGCTTCAAGACGGTACTGGTCGAGGGACCGGAGCTCAGGCATCGGCTCATGGCGGCGAAACTCCTCACCGACGATCTCTATGACGAAAGCAACCGACACCTGGTTGCGACGCTGTTCAAGAAACATCCCGAGAGCATTATCTCTCGCATACTCCATCTGATCTTCGCGCGAGAAATATCCGATCTCGCGGCTGTCGACAGGCACATGGCGCCGATCACAGCGGCACTGGCGAAGGGCAATCTCGACTACGTGATCCCGGACAACCCCTTCTTCCACCTGCATTGGTGTGGCGATGAAGCAATTAACAAGCACGCTGTCCACGACACGAAACCCCTGTCCGCCGGCCATGCCGAGGCTCGTCGCAAGTTGCCGCACGCGTGGAGCAACAAGATCCGCGTCGGCTATCTCTCATCGGATTTCTGGCCTGGCCACGCGACGATGAAACTGATGCAGCGGACCTTGGAGCTGCACGACAGGGATCGGTTCGAGATCACCCTCTTCGACCATTCCGATCTCGCTTCCCAAAAGGAACAAGCGTTCGACCATCAGAAGTGGGGAACGATGGTCGATGTTCGCGGTCTGTCCGACCAGGGCGCAGCAGAGGCGATCCGCGCCCGGAATATCGACATTCTCGTCGATCTCAAGGGACACACCAAAGGAAGTCGCGCGCTCATCCTCAACCATATGGCGGCTCCGATCCAGGTTTCCTGGCTTGGTTTTCCGGGCTCTGTCGTCAATATCGACCTCGACTATATCATCGGCGATCATTATGTGCTTCCAGATCATTCGAAGCCGCATTTCCACGAGAAGTTCTGCCGCCTGCCCGAATGCTACCAGCCGAACGATCCGCTCAACCGCCCGAAGCCACGGCCGACGACGCGCGCGCAGCACGGGCTGCCCGAAGACGCCTTCGTCTTCGCCTCCTTCAACGGCAACCGCAAGATCACCCCGCAGATGGTCGACGTGTGGTGCAATATCCTCAAGCGCAGCAAGAACAGCGTGCTTTGGCTGCTCTGTAACGGCGCCCGTGCAGAAGCCAATCTCTGGGCACGTCTGGAAGCGCATGGCATCAACCGCAAGCGCGTCGTCTTCACCACCCGCATTCGCTACGAGGATCACATCGATCGCCAGCAGCTGGCCGATCTCGGCCTCGACACCTTCCCGGTCAACGGCCACACGACTACGTCCGAGCAGCTCTGGGGCGGTCTGCCTGTTCTCACCGTGAAGGGCACCAATTTCGCCTCGCGCGTCAGCGAGAGCCTGTTGAACACCATCGGCCTGCCGGAACTGGTTGCCGATGACATCAAGGCCTATGAGGACATGGCGGTAGAACTTGCCGGCCAGCCGGAGCGCATTGCGCAGTTCAAGCAAACCCTTGCCGCCAATCGCCACATCAAGCCGCTCTTCGACGCGGAACGCTTCACGCACCATCTGGAAACCGCATTCGAGATGATGGCGGCCCGCGCCAAGCAGGGCCTCGCACCCGATCACATGGATGTGCCGGCGCTGCCGGTGCGCACGGAAGCCTTTATGGAAGAAGACCAGAACTCGGCGGCGATCGCGGCCGAGTAAGCTGTCGCGATTGCCGGGAGGATACTTCCGGCAATCGTTTCAAACTGGCTCTGTCAGTGGAAAGAGCGGACCAGGCTGCCGACCAGCAGGTTCCAGCCGTCGATCAGCACGAAGAAGAGAATCTTGAACGGCAGCGAAATCGAGGTCGGCGGCAGCATCATCATGCCCATGGCCATCACGATGGTCGACACGATCAGGTCGATGACCAGAAACGGCAGTACGACAAGGAAACCGATTTCGAAGCCGCGGCGAATCTCCGAGATCATGAAGGCCGGAATCAGGACACGATAATCGATCTTGTTGTCGACCACGGTCGTCTGACCGCGCTCCTGCGCCAGATCGACGAAAAGCTTCAGATCCTTGTCGCGCGTATTGTTCGACATGAAGGTGCGGAACGGCTCGGCGATGCGCTGCACGGCATCGGCTTCCGAAATCTGATTGGCAAGCAGCGGCTGCACGCCATCCTTCCAAGCCTGATCGAATGTCGGCGACATGACATAGAAGGTCATGAACAGGGCGAGGCTCAGCAGGATCATGTTCGACGGCGTCGACGAAAGGCCCATGCCGGTGCGCAGGATCGAAAACGCAATGATGAAGCGCGGAAAGCTCGTCACCATGATCAGGATGCCCGGCGCGATCGACAGGATCGTCAGGAGCCCGAACGTGCGGATGATCCAGGCGGCGACCGAGCCGTTGACCGGAGCGTTCAGAAGATCGGTGGGAAGCTGTTGCGACAATTGCTGCGCCATCGCCAGTTCAGGCGACAATACAGAAATCACTAATATAGACAGGGCAAGTATTAATCGAATCATTCGATCACGAAAGTTCTGAACATAACTTTCGATACTCGTCCTTCAGAGCGTAGGTCAACACGCTCCTGAATGTCATCCCGAAGATATTGCAGGCCCCGCGCACCCTCGATCTGCTGCAGGGAAACCGTGCGGATATAAGCAAGAATATCCTGATGGATCGCCTGGGCGAGCTGAGCATCCGTAGGTCCCTTGAAGACCAGGGCGAGTTCCAGCCTTACCCAGCTCTGCGAGGGATAGGCAAGATTGGTGGTGATCGGATCGAGCGCTATGATGCCGTTCGCCTGTGCCGCGGCGGCCGCTTGCTTGCTGTCGCCGGCGGCCTGGATCGTCATCTGCACGGCAGCGGTCGCCGCCTTGATCCTCGGCGCGACGACGGTTCCCAGCACCCAGCCGCCGCCGCCGCCAAGAACGGTCAGCACCAGCAGTCCGACGATCGTCATGATCAGCGGCGATCCCTTGCCCTTTGCCGGTTCGTCTGTCGCTGCTGCCATGTTCTCCGTCCGTCCGTTGTCTACTAGCCGATACCGTCAGCCGTCAGAGCGGCGACAGCAGGTCCACGGCCTGCTGGCCCCGCGGCGGCTGCTGTATTTCCGTCAGACGACCGCGTCCGCCATAGGAGATGCGCGCCTCGGCGATCTTGTCGTAGGAAATCGTATTATCCGCGGTGACGTCCTGCGGCCGCACGATGCCGGCGACATTGAGGATGCGGATTTCCTGGTTCATGCGGACTTCCTGCGAGCCGCTGATCATCAGGTTGCCGTTTTCGAGAATGCCTGTGACGACGGCAGCGACCAGAAGGTTGATCTGCTCGGAGCGCTGCATCTTGCCCTTGCTGTCGGTGCTGGTGTCGGAGCCTGAGGTGGCGTCGGCGTTGGTGGCGGGTCTCCAGCCGAAGATCTTGGCCGAAATATCCCAGTTCATGTCGCTCTTGTTCGTGCGATTGCGGTTGGTCTCGTTGTCCCAGTTCGCCTTGTCGTTGATCTGGATCGTGACGGTCAGGATGTCGCCGACATTGAGCGCGCGCGAGTCCTTGAAGAGCGCCGCCTGCGAATCGTTCCAGAGCGAATAGCCCTGCGCAACCTGGTGCGGCCGCTTTGGATATTGCAGCATCTGCGGCGTCTGCGCATATTGCAGGCCGCTGCCGATCGGACTCATGGCAGGCGCCCTGCCGATTTCCCTGAGGGCCTGCGACTGGCAACCGGCGAGAAAGACGACGATTGCGCAGGCGGCCGTAAGACGCGTGTTCATGAGGGGTCCTTCGACTTCGATGTATTCGGGTCGGATGCGCTGGCGATGATATTGGTGATGACGGCCGCCTTCTTCGCATCCATTTCCGCAAGGATCAGGCTCGATTGACGCGACGAAAGCTTCATGATGATCGCAGCAGCAATCGTGGTTCTGACGTCGTTGAGGCTCGCCGCCGCCGCATCCGGCTTCATGTTCTTGTAGATATCGACGAGGCCGAGATCGGCTGTCTTGAGGAAGTCGTCGCGGCGTTTCAGCCAGTCCTCGTATTCGGCCTTGCGCTTGTCCATGATGGCGATGCGCTGATCGACATCGGCCTGGAGCTTTTCCAGCTCCTGCTTCTGCAGCAGGTAGCGCTGATCGCGGGCCGGATCGGCAATATTGGTGCAGAACTGCCGGATCTCGTCCTGGCTGGAGGCCGGATCGGCGGCAACCGGCTTCGGCGCCTCCTGCGCCGCCGCCATGTCGAGCGGTAACAGCATGGCGACCGTTGCGAGACTGCAGGCAATCAGCATTTTTCTGGCGATGGCGGTCAAGATCATTGCAGCACGAGCTCCGCTTGCAGGGCGCCAGCCGACTTGATGCCTTGCAGGATGGCGATGATGCCGTCCGGCTTGACGCCGATATTGTTGAGGCCGGAGACCAGCGTCTTCAGATCAGGCCCTTCCAGCACCGCAACGCGGCCACCGCTCTTGGTGGCGGTGATGTCGGTCTGGTCCTGGATGGCGGTCTCGCCATCCGAGAAGGGTTCGGGCTGGATCACCTGCGGGTTCTCGCTCACCTGCACGGTCAGCGTTCCGTAGCTGACGGCGACGGGGGAGACGCGGACGTCGGCGCCGATGACGATCGTTCCGGTGCGCTCGTTGATGACGACCTTGGCCGGCGTATCGGTCTGGACGTTGAGGTTTTCGATGTCGGCCATCAGCCGTGTCAGATCCGCCATCTTCGGCTTGGCGACCGTCACTTCCTGCGAGTCCTTGGCCTCAGCGATCGGTGCGCCGAAACGCGAGGTCGCCCAGGTATTGACCGTGTCGGCGATGCGGATCGAGGTGGAGAAGTCCGGATTGCGCAGCTGCAGAACCAGGTTGACCGAATCCTTGAAGCGTGACGGCAGCTCGCGCTCGATGATCGCGCCGCCGGGCACGCGGCCGGCCGTCGTAACGCCCTCGGTCACCGTTGCGGCGGCGCCCTGCGCCTGGAAGCCGGAGACGATGACGGAGCCCTGCGCCACGGCATAGATCTGCCCGTCCGCACCGCTCAGCGAAGTCATGATCAGCGTGCCGCCGCGCAGCGACGAGGCATCGCCGAGCGAGCTCACCGTCACATCGATACGGCTGCCGGGGCTTGCAAAGGGTGGCAGGTTCGCGGTCACCATGACGGCGGCCGTATTCTTCGCGGCGGATTGACCGCCCTGGGTCGAGATGCCGAGGTTCTGCAGCATCGCGCGCATGGATTGCTCGGTAAACGGCGAGGAACGCAGGCCGTCGCCGGTCCCCTGGAGGCCGACGATCAGGCCGTAGCCGATAAGCTGGTTGTCGCGGCCGGATTGCAGCGACGCGATATCCTTGATGCGCGATTGCATCGCCGCGGCCGGATCGGCGACGATCAGGCTCGGCAACGCGAACAGGACTGCGAGAAATTGACGAAGCCGTTTCATTTCGCGACCACTCGGATCGTACCGTTTTCAAGAACAGTGCCGTTGACGATGATGCCCGAATCCATGTTGCGGGCGCGCACATTGTCGCCGACGGCGCCATCATCCAGCGGCGTACCTGCCGCCGTGATCATCATGCTGCCCATGCTCATCACCAGGCGAACATTCGAACCGCGCATCACCGCATAGGGCTGGCGCAGGGCGGAAATGGAAATCGTACGGCCGGGAAGAAGCGTCCGCTTCGATACCAACCCCGTGACGTCGCGAAGCCGCTTGGCATAGTCGCCGCTCAGATTGGGATTGGTGACCTCAACCTCCTCAAGCTGACCGCTGCCGATGATATCGCCCGGATAGATCGTCTCGGTCGGCACCACGGCGGTACCGAGCGCGGAACCATCGGCGCTCACAGCCCAGGCGGGCATAGCCGAAACAACCACGACGGAAAGGCTCGCCGCGGCGAACCATGCCATTGCTAAGCTTTTCATCCGGCGAAACCTCATGTTCGGCCCGTCCCTCTTGCTACTTCAGGTTCTTGCTGACGATCTGCGCCATTTCGTCGGCCGTCGTGATGACCTTGGAATTCATCTCATAGGCGCGCTGCGCCGTGATCAGATCGGTGATTTCCTTGACCGGATCGACGTTCGACGATTCCAGGTAGTGCTGCTTCATGTAGGCGAAGCCGTTCTCGTTCGGATCAGAAACGACCGGATCGCCGGAAGCCGGCGTCTGAATGAAGAGGTTGCTTCCCATCGGCTGCAGGCCGGCTTCGTTGACGAAATTCGCGATCTGCAACTGGCCGAGCACGGTCGGCGTCGTCGCAGTGCCGATGATCGCGGACACCTGGCCGGACTGGCTGATGGTGAGGCTGCTGGCATTGTTCGGGACGGTGATGCCCGGCTCGAGCACGTTGCCATCCGGTGTGACGATCTGGCCTGTGTCGCTCTTGTTGAAGGAGCCGGCGCGGGTGTAGGCGGTCGTGCGGTCCGGCATCTGGATCTGGAACCAGCCGCGGCCGACGAGCGCGACGTCGAGATCGTTCTGCGTCTGCGACAGTTCGCCCTGGACCTGGATGTTGCGGACAGCCACGGTCTGTACGCCGAGGCCGATATTGGCGCCCTCCGGTACCACCGCCTGGTTCGGCCTGTTGGCAATGCCCTTGGCACGCTCCGTCTGGTAGAGAAGGTCGGAGAACTCGGCGCGCGAGCGCTTGTAACCCGTCGTATTGATGTTCGCGATGTTGTTCGCGATTACTTCGAGATTGGTCTGCTGGGCATCCATGCCCGTCGCGGCGATTGCGAGCGCTCTCATGCTTTCGTCCTTGGATCTAGGGCGGAACCTTCGAAGCCGTGGAAGGGCTTTCGAAAGACTCTCGCCAAATCAGGTAATTAGAACGGAGAGATCCGCTCTATATCTGCATCTTCGTGATATCGAGAAACGCTGAGACGACCTTGTCACGCAAGGCGATCGCGGTCTGCAGGGTCTGGTCGGCCTGCATGACCTTGTCGACCACCTCGCGGGTGCTCATCGTGCCCTTGATACCGGCAAAGGAGGCGTTTTCCGCTTCCTTCAGCGAATTGACGGAATCCTTCGCGACGTTCGACATGACCGACGCGAAACTCATTCCGGCGTCCGCTCCCATGGCGACGGCCGGTGAGGCATTCATCGCGCTGGAGGCGGCAGAGGTCAGATCCGTGGCGATGCTGCCGAGGCCGCGGGTCGCCGAGAGGGAGGCTACATTCTTAATCGTGTCGATCATTGGTTCTTCAGCAGATCAATAGTGGAGGAGATGAGATCACGGGCCTGCCGGACCGTCTGCAGATTGGCCTCGTAGGAGCGATTGGCTTCCCGCATATCGGCCATCTCGACGAGGACATTGACGTTAGGCATCTTGACGTAGCCCTTCTGGTTCGCCGCCGGGTTGTCGGGGTCGTATTCTTCGACGAACTTGCCTGTGTCTTCACCGAGCTTCTTGACACCGACCGTGGTAAGGCCGTTGGCGCGATCCATTTCCGCGCCGAAGGTCACCGTCTTGCGCCGGTAGGGATCGGCGCCGGGCGTATCGCCCGTCGAGCGGGCGTTGGCGATATTTTCAGAGACGATTCGCAGACGAGTCGATTGAGCCTCCAGGCCGGAGCCTGCAATTTTCAATGCGGCTGATAAGGGGTCCATGGCATCTTCACTTCATCTATTGTTTTACGGCCATCAACATCATGCGATGAAAGGAGCCTATGAGCGCGGTGTTCAAGCTGTACTGGCGCTTGATGTCCCCGGCCTTGGCGAGCTCGTCTTCCAGGCCGACGGTGTTACCCGATTCCTGGACGCCAATTTCCTGATTGAGCGACGCTTCCTCGACGTTGATGTTGCCGCTCGTGCTGAATTCATTGCCCGAAAGATGCGCGGGATTGGTGCGGACCATGTTGACGTTCTGATTATCCAGAACGGCCTGGAACGGCGTCACATCCTTCGCGCGATATTTCGGTGTATTGGCATTGGCGATATTGCCGGCAACAACCTCCTGGCGCACCTGGAGCCACTCGGCTTGCCGCGAGGCCAGGTCAAAGAGCTGTATGGGTTGCATGGCCTTCTCTCCGTTCTTACACTAGGAACCTAGCGGGATAATCTTGCGTGGGACTTGCGGGAAATACGTTCCTGAGAAGTCTTTGAAATACTTGAAATCCCGGCGTTTGCGGGTTTTTCAATTATTGCCGTAGACATCGCCCGCCGACGTGACGATGACCCACTTTCCGTCCCGTTGTTCGATCGAAGCCAGCCGGCTGCTGTCGGGCAGAACCGAGCCGACCCGCACGACATACATGCCGGTGTCGTCCTCGATGAGCGCGCGGCCATTTGCGATATGCAGCAGATGGAACGGGGACTTGCCAGGAAAAGGCTGCTGGTCGGCCGGTTCCCCCTGGTCATCCTCGCGGCCGGCGTTGCTGACCGTCGCGGTCGTCAGCGGATCGGGAATGATATCCTTCGGCTCGCCGGGATTCCTGTTGACCATGGCAAGCGGCGACACGCTGACGATCTCGCGGCCTGGCCAATTCGGCAGATCGCGCGTGCGGTCGCCTTCGGCCACGTGGATGCCGAACTTGTCCGGATTGAGAAAGACATACCAGGGAAAGAAGGCCGAGGCGCCGGCAAGCACCAGCCCCGTGAAGGCCAGCGCCCTATCCGCAACGGTTCGCCTTCTCGCCTGCTTCGGCGGGGCGACCGGCTCATCTGCGTCGGATTCTCTCACTTCTGGCCCCTCTTTCGGCACGAAATTCGGCGATACCCTGCTGCATGCGGACAAGGAAAAATCGAGCTAAGCTTCCTGGCGATCATCACTTGCCCCTGACCGGGACGCCGCTCGAGGCGTTCCTGAGAGCGGTGGCAAGATCGGTGAAGGCATCCGCCGACGGCTCTTCGCCCGGGGTCTGCTTCAGGATGTCGTAGATGATCGGCACCTGGCGCACCGCGATATCGAGATCGGCATCGCTGCCCTGGCGATAGCCGCCGATCAGGCGCAGATCGCGCGTTTCCTCGTAGCGGTGCACAAGCGCCTTCAGCCGCGAAACCAGTTTTTCCTGATCGGATGACCAGGCCTTGCGGGCGAGACGCGATACGGACGCCAACGGATCGATCGGCGGGTAGCGGCCTTCCTCGGCAAGGCTGCGCTGGAGAACGATATGGCCATCAAGAATGCCGCGGGTGGAATCGGCGATCGGATCGTTGTGATTGTCGCCATCGACGAGGATCGAGATGATGGCGGTGATCGTGCCGGTACCCTCCGGTCCCGGGCCGGCGCGCTCGAGAAGGCGCGGCAGCTCGGTGAACACCGACGCGGGATATCCGCGCGCGATCGGCGGCTCGCCGGATGCGGTCGCCACCTCGCGGATGGCATGGGCGAAGCGGGTGACGCTGTCGACGATCAGCAGCACATTGTCGCCCTGGTCGCGGAAATGCTCGGCGATGGTGACGGCCGAAAGCGGCGCCATCTTGCGCAGCATCGGGCTTTCATCGCTCGTCGCGACGACCGCCACCGATTTCTGCATGTGCGAACCCAGCGTATCCTCGATGAATTCGCGCACTTCGCGGCCGCGCTCGCCGACGAGCGCGATAACCACCTTGTCGAAGGCATCGGCTCTTGCCAGCATCGACAGCAGCGTCGATTTGCCGACGCCGGAGCCGGCAAAGATGCCGAGGCGCTGGCCGAGGCACAGCGGCGAGAAGATATCGATGGCGCGCACGCCGGTCTTGAACCCGGTTTCGACGCGCTTGCGCGTCATGGATGGCGGAGCGGTGTTGGAGATCGAGCGCGATTCCAGGCCCACCGTCAGCGGCCCGAGCCCGTCGATCGGCTCGCCCAGCGAATTGATCGTGCGGCCGCACCAGCTCTCGTCGGGCGCGATGCGGAAGGCTCCCTTGCGGATGATGGTGTCCTGGATACCGATCGGTTCGCCCGGCTCGATCGGGCAGACATAGGTGAGCTCCGGCTCGACGCGGACGACCTCGCCGAGATGAATGCCGGTCTGGGAACGATGCGCGACGAAATCGCCGAGACGTACCTGCCTGGAGAGGCCCGCGACGGTGTAGTGCCCGGCGGCGATGGTGCGCACATGGCCGCCATGGGCCACGGCATTCTCCGCCATCGCATATTGGCCCGCCAGAACGGCCATATGCGAAAGCTTCGGCGACATCACGCCCTCCGGCAACCGATCCTCGACCATCATCCGTCTCTTTACTGGCTGCCGCCGAGGGTCTTGATCGCGTCGGTGAGGGTGCCCTCACTGCTGCTGGTGAGCGTGCTGATATTGTCGAAGGCGCGGCTGACCTCGATCAGGTTGGTCATTTCCCGCATGCCGTTGACATTGGAATTTTCGAGGTAGCCCTGGGCGATGCCCACGTTGGAGCGATCAACAACCGGCTGCGGGGTATCGGTCGGCAGAATGCCGCTGTTCTCGTAGCGCAGGAAACCCTTGGTGACGTCTGAACTGTAGAGACCGATCTGGCCCATGCGCTTGCCGTTTTGCGAGATGGTTCCGTCCGACGAGACGCTCGGTGCGCCGCCGGTCGGGTCAAGCTGTATCGGCGCGCCGCCGGGATCGAGCACGGGAAAGCCGCGCGTGGAAACCAGCGCACCGCTCTCGCTCATGGTGAAGCGGCCGTCACGCGTGACAACCAGCCCCGCCGGCGTGTTGAGACCGAAATAGGCGTCACCCTTGACGGCGAAATCGAAAAGATTGCCGGTATTTTGCAATTCGCCGTTGTCGGTCGAGAGATAGTCGTTGCCTTGGGATACGAAGGCGACCTTGGCGTTGAGCTTGTTTTCGGTATTGCTGAGAACCTGATTGAACTTGACCTCGGTACCGCGGAAGCCCGTGGTGTTCACATTGGCCAAATTATCGGCGATGGTGGTCAGCCGCCGCTCGAGCGCCATCTGGGACGATAGCGCGACATAAATACCAGACTGCATTTTCAACGCCCTCCGGACATTGGAGAATAACGGGAAAGGAAACGCTACCGGCGCTCCTACATTTCGTTAGCGGGGCATGGATGCCCTTACCCATCATCCTGCAGGGCTTGGCTTGTGCGAAGCTGACAAGGCAAAAAGCGCTTCCGCGGACACATCGAACAGCCTCACGCAAGGCAGCTCCCCTAGTTCATCATATGAAGCAACGTTCAGGTGTGGACCGACGATGAATATTATTATCGGATTTGTAGTAACCTGCGGCTGCATCATAGGCAGCTTCATGGCCATGGGCGGAGACGTAGGGGCGCTGTTCCAGCCCTTCGAATTTGTCATTATCGCAGGCGCCGGTCTCGGCGGCTTCATCATGGCCAATCCGATGAAAGTGGTGAAGGATTCGGGCAGAGCGCTCGGAGAAGCCTTCCGGCATGCGGTTCCCAAGGAACGCGATTATCTCGACACGCTCGGCGTGCTCTATTCCCTGATGCGCGACCTGCGCACCAAGTCGCGCAACGAGATCGAGGCCCATATCGACAATCCCGATGAATCGACGATCTTCAAGGCCGCGCCGACGGTCCTGAAGAACAAGGACCTCACCGCCTTCATCTGCGACTATGTCCGCCTCATCATCATCGGCAACGCCCGCTCGCACGAGATCGAGGCGCTGATGGACGAAGAACTCGAAACCATGATGCACGACAAGATGAAGCCCTATCACTCGATCACGATCATGGGTGATTCCTTCCCGGCGATCGGTATCGTCGCGGCCGTTCTCGGCGTCATCAAGGCGATGAGCCACATCAACGAATCGCCCGAAGTGCTCGGCCATCTCATCGGCTCGGCGCTGGTCGGCACCTTCCTCGGTATCATCCTGTCCTATTCGGTCTGCGCGCCGCTGGTCTCGCAGATCAAGGTGGTGCGCAACAAGCAGCATCGCCTCTACGTGATCGTGAAGCAGACGCTGCTCGCCTACATGAACGGATCGGTGCCGCAGGTCGCGCTCGAATATGGCCGCAAGACCATCTCGTCCTACGAGCGTCCCTCGATCGACGCCGTTGAGCAGGAGATGATGAACCCCGGCGGTGAAAGCAAGGCAGCTTGACGATCATGAGCCAGCAACCCGCGTATAAGACACAGACGATGGACCGCACCCTCTTTGCCAGACTTACCGGCAATCTCGGCGATCAGGCAGCGCTTGCCAAGCTTGGCGCCGCCTTCACTCAGGTCTATGCCGAATTCCTGCCCGACATCATCAAGAACGAGACCGGCCTGGATATCAACATCGCCTATGGCGGCTGTCAGTCCGGCCCGATGAGCGACCTGATCGCCGGACTGGGCGGCAACCATGCCCTCGTCAACGGCTCGCTGCGCAACTGGGCGCAGAAATTCATCCTCGGCTGCGGCGCCGGCTTCATCATGACGCTGACGGAACATATGCTGGGCGCCCGCCCGGAAGACATGGAAGCCGCGGTCGCCCGGCCGCTTTCCGCGATCGAGCTCGACCTTTCCGTCATGGTGTTCGACAAGATCGCCAATGTGCTGCGCTCGGCGGTCAGCGCGCCCGGAGGCTTCGAACCCTATCTCGACCCGCCCTACAACATCGAGGATCGCCTGAAGGCCGTCGGCGACGAGGGCAATGATTTTGCGGCAGCGATCACCATGGCAATCTCGCTCGGCAAATCGACTTCCCATATCGTCATCATCGTGCCGCAACGCGATCTGCTGCGCACCGTCGTCAGCGCCCCCCGCGCCAAGAACCCGACGGCCGCCTCCCAGACATGGTCCGATCAGCTCAGCGAGCAGGTGCGCCGCTCGCAGGTGACATTGGAGGCGCGCATCCGGCTGCAGTCGCTGACGCTCGACACCATTTCCAAGCTCGCGGTCGGCGACGTCATCCCCTTCATGGATGCCGGCGACGTCCGGGTCGAAGTCAGCGCCAACAGCAAAGACCTTTACATCTGCGAATTCGGCCGCTCTGGCGAAAATTATACGGTGCGCGTCAAGGATAACGTCAATTCCGACGACGAGCTTCTTCGACACCTTATGAATTGACCAGCCGGAGGTGGTCGGTCGCCCACCCACGGCAGCTTGAGGCAAGTTTCAACTGGAATAGTGATTTCATGGCTACGAAGACGACAAAGCAAAGCAGCGAGGAATCGCTGGAAATTTCAAACAGCGACGCCGCCTTGGACGAGGCCATCGACGGTCTGCGCGGCGTTCTGAAGAAGGATAGCGACGGCGATCTGCCTGACTTCGACGCCGATACGTTCGGCGCAGAGACAAGCACCGACCTTTCTACCTTCGGCGATTTCGGCGACGACACTTCCGGTCCCGCCTTCGACGACGGTGACTTCGGCGGCGTTTCCGCGGAACCTTCAGCCCCGGGCAGCGCACTGACGGCCAATCTCGATCTGATCATGGATATTCCGATCGACGTCCAGATCGTGCTCGGCAGCAGCCGCATGCAGGTGTCGGGCCTGATGAATCTGACAGAGGGCGCAATCATCGCGCTCGACAAGAAGATCGGCGAACCCGTCGAGATCACAGTGAACGGCCGCAAGATCGGCCGGGGCGAAATTACCGTTCTGGAACATGATGACACCAGGTTCGGTATCAAGCTCACAGAAATCTACAACACGAAGAAAAGCTGAACCGGCTCAGGATGAGCCCACTCCCCCTGCGGGATGGAGACGAAGACCATGATGGACTTTGACGATTTCAGCGGCGCGCTTGCCGAGAAACCGTTGACTCAGACTGAAAAAGCAGCCGCCGTCCTTCTCGCAATGGGAAAGCAGGTAGCAGGACGGCTGCTCAAATATTTCACGCAGAACGAGTTGCAAATGATCATCGCCTCGGCGCAATCGCTGAGGCTCATTCCGCCGGATGAGCTCGCCCAGCTCGTGGCGGAATTCGAAGACCTCTTCACCGAGGGCGCCGGCCTCATGGACAACGCCAAGGCCATCGAAAGCATTCTCGAGGAGGGCCTGACGCCAGACGAGGTGGACAGCCTGCTCGGCCGCCGCACCGCGTTTCAGGCCTATGAGACATCGATATGGGATCGCCTGGGCGAAGCCGATCCGGTCTTCGTCGCCAAGTTCTTCCTGCGGGAACATCCGCAGACCATCGCCTATGTGCTGTCCATGATGCCTTCGGCCTTCGGCGCAAAGATCCTGCTGCAGCTTCCCGAAGCCCAGCGCGCCGATGTCATGAACCGCACCGTCAACATCAAGGACGTCAGCCCCAAGGCCGCCCAGATCATTGATAACCGCGTGCTCGGACTGATGGCCGAGATCGATGCCGAACGCAACACTTCCGGCTCCACGAAGGTCGCCGACCTGATGAACGAGCTCGACAAGCCGCAGGTCGATACCCTGCTGAGCTCGCTGGAAACGATCAACAAGGAATCGGTCGAGAAGGTCCGTCCGAAGATCTTCCTCTTCGACGACCTCACGCGCATGCCGCAGCCGAGCCGCGTGCTGCTGCTCAACGACATCGCCTCCGACATTCTGACGATGGCGCTGCGGGGATCCGGCAACGAGATTCGCGAGATCGTTCTGTCCTCGATCAGCCCGCGCCAGCGCCGAATGATCGAATCGGACCTGCAGATGGGCAATACCGGCATCAATCCGCGCGAAATCGCCATCGCCCGGCGCGCCATCGCCCAGGAAGCCATCAGGCTTGCCAATTCCGGCCAGATCGAACTCAAGCCCCGAGAAAATACGCCTGTGGAAGAAGCGGCGTGACCTCGGCGCGACTCACCTAAATCGTCTTAAACTGTTCAGTACCGGGCCGCGTATGATGCGCGGCCTCTTTCCGTTTCGCAAAGGGCGGCTGCTTTGGCTGACGAAGACAAGGACAGTAAAACAGAACGACCGACGGAGAAAAAACTCCGCGATACCGTCGAGAAGGGCAATGTGCCCCACTCCAGGGAGGCGACGCTCTTTGCCTCCATGCTGGCAACGGTCATCTACGTCACCTTCTTTCTGCCGACGCGCATGGGCCGCTTGGGCGAGATATTGCGGGATCTCTTCGAAAAGCCGGATCAATGGCGGCTCGATACGGGTCCCGACGCCATCTCCCTGTTTACCCGCATAGGCTGGGAGGCCGGAAACATGGTGTTGCCTGCCGTGGTGCTGTTCTTCGTCTTCGGCATCGGCGCCTCGATATTCCAGAACCTGCCCACGCCTGTCCTGGAGCGGATCCAGCCGCAGTTTTCGCGCATATCGCCCGCGTCGGGTTTCAAGCGCATCTTCAGCACGACCGGCCTGGTGGAATTCGGCAAATCGCTCGCAAAGATCGTGCTCGTCAGCATCGTCATGTTTTTCGTGTTGCGCGGCCAGTTCTTCCACGCGATCGATTCGATGGTTTCCGATCCGCAGACCATCTTCGTGCGCCTGTCGACGGTGGTTCAGCGGATTCTCATCATCGTGCTGATGGCGACCGCGATCGTCGGCATCGCCGACCTGCTGTGGAGCCGCCATCACTGGTTCGACCAGCTGAAAATGACCAAGCAGGAAGTCAAGGACGAACATAAGCAGTCCCAGGGCGACCCCATCGTCAAGTCGCGCCAGCGCTCGGTCGCACGCGACCGCGCCCGCCGCCGCATGATGAAGCAAGTGCCGCGCGCCACGCTCATCATCGCCAACCCGACTCATTTCGCCGTTGCGCTGCGCTATGTGCAGGCGGAAAACGATGCGCCTGTCGTCGTCGCCAAGGGCCAGGATCTGATTGCCTTGAAAATCAGAGAGATAGCCGAGGCAAACAATATTCCCGTTTTCGAAGATCCACCGCTCGCGCGCTCCATGTTTGCGCAAGTCTCGGTTGATAGCGTCATACCGTCAGTATTTTACAAAGCTGTCGCCGAGCTCATCCATCGGATCTACGCCGCGCAGTCGAATAGAAAACGGGTACGATAAACCAAATGAAAAAATGCCCCTACTCTGCCCAACGTGAACAAATACTAGCCGAAGCCATCAGCCCCGTCGCCAGCGAGCTGCGCCTCCTTGATGCAGCCGACCTGATCTCGCTGCTGCGCTTCGAACGATACGGCAATCTTGGTGACCTCGTGGCCTCGGCCGCCGAGCTCTATTTTCTTCCAGGCATTGTCAATTTCGGTCTTGGCGGCGACTACAAGCTCGATTGGGGCGGTCCGGCGGAGGTCACGCTCGACCTGGAAATCAAGCCGCAGGGCGTCACCATCTATGCCAAGCTGGCGCTGACGGAGCACCTTGCCGGCATCGAGATCAATCACATCGCCTTCGATAGGGCATCGTCCGACCCGGATGAAAACACGGCGCTGCTCGCACACAGCCTGAGAGAAGCGCGCTACGTCGTCCGCGGCGAAGCGGCGCACGCAATCTGAAAAGATTCATCATTTCGAATTTGCAAAGGCGATTTGCCGAGGCGCTGCAACGTCAGCTTATGTAGCCGAAGCGGATCGCCTTTGCGATTGCCTGGATACGGTTGACGCTGTCGAGCTTGATCGTCGCCGATCCGAGATAGGCATTGACGGTGTGGACCGACAATCCCAGCTTTTCGGCGATTTCGTCGCTGATGCGCCCGTCACCGGCAAGCTGCAGGCAGGCAATCTCACGCTCGCTCAACGCTTCGGCGGCCTGTGAGCGGCGCTCATCCAGCGACAGGAGCTCCATCATGATCTGGCAGCTGCGGCCATGCAGCTCGACGATCATGTCACTCGCAAGATCCATGAACTTGGCCGTGAAGACGATATAGCCGTTGCCGACCGCGCCCAGCCGCACCGGAAAAGCCACGCCGGCAAAGGGCAGAAGATGCGGCTTCAGCCGCTGCGTGAAAACGGCAAAGTCCGGTGTCTCGGCCGTGCTGTCGCTATCGCGCCCATTCCACATGAGCGGCAGCAGCGATTTGTCGATATGCTCGATCATCGCCTCGCCGTAGGCTTCCAGGAAGGATTTACCGACGACGGAATTGGCCGAGCCCCAGTTGTCGAGCTCGCAGACCAGCCGCTGCTTGTGCGGCAGGCCGGAGCCATGAAGGCGATAGACGGCGAAATGCTGCGCATCGATCAGCTTCTGCATCGACACCAGCTTCGGAAAGAGATCGGAGCGGCCAGAAATCCTGCCGGAACGGGTAAGCCGCGATTCGCCGGGCCTGTCCGTTGTCCTGTCTGGCTGATAGCGCATCCGGTAAGCCCTTAAACGAGATTGTTTCGCACCGCGAAGGCGATGGCCTCCGAGCGGGTCTTGGTGGCGGTCTTGCGCATGACGCTGGTGATGTAATTGTTGATGGTATTACGCGAGATCCCGAGAATCATGGCGATCTCGTCGCTCGTCTTGCCCTCGGCAATCCAAAACAGGCATTCCAGCTCGCGATCGGTCAGATCGAAATCGCGCTCCAGCTTGCCTCCGGCGCACCGGGTGGAGCTCGCGAGATAGCTAGACAGAAGACCGACATCGCGCAACCGCTCCGATGACGGCGTTACCGATTCACGCACCAGCAGCAGCAAAGAGAAGCGTGTACGCCCGACATTGAAGCTCAGGGCGTGATATTGGCGGCCGATGCCGTCAGGCAGGGTGACGTCGTCCGGCAAGAGCGCCGCGCTCGGCTGAAACACCGACATGCATTTTTCGAGCTCGCCGATGCGGCCATAACCGCTGGTCAGTTCCGCCGCCAGGCGCCTGACGAGATCAAAGGGCCAATCGGAGGAAATGACGAAGTCGAGACCACTTTCCTGGATAAGATCGGAGCGCACGAGGAGGTAGTAGGAGGCGCCGGCGTAGCTGGTCAGCGCATGCAGGCCGGCTTGCAGATAGGCCGGGCCTGCAACGGCATTCAGCTGCAGAATGAGCTGCTCGCGTGACATGGCTCCGGCATGCACGACTGATCGCGCATCCCTATCGCTTCTGCTCACCTGCGATATCTGCATGTCCATACTTGCATTTCCTGCCGCTGTTGGGCGATCGGCCGTCAACGAGAGCATTGTTTCGCCGGAACCCGGCACATCGCCCTGGAAAATCGACAGGGATTTTCCATGAGGCATCAAAACCGGATCTTCTCTACCGCGACACGAACACAACCCGGCGGAAACGGGCGGATGAGCGTACCCATCCCTGAATTCCACGTCGGCAATCGAGCCCGCATATACCGCCGCGGGCACGATCTACGAACCATGAACCGATTTTTCCGCGCTCCGGAATCTGCAAACGCTTTAAACATGCGAAACGCGGAAAACGAGGGCCAATTGGCTCCGGATACAGGGCCGTTACCCAATAAGCATACTATTTGTAAGTCGATTCTTTCTACCCAGCAACTGGATATCCGGGGAATTCCATCTTACGAGCACGTCAATTTACTTGGCAGCGGCTAATTGATCACAGTTGAAATGGCAGATATCGGCAAGATCAACGCGCCGGCGTTCTCGCAACGAAAAAGGACCGGGATATCTCCCGGTCCTTTGTTCATGCCGCCTGGTCGACAGCCCATTTTCTGAGGATCTTTGCGGCGCGCTCTTCGCTGATTTCCACCATCCGAGACAGGCGACGCTCCGGCCCTTCCTTGACGCGACGGTTGAAGGTGCCGCCATCGTCGCCCATCGTCAGCAGATCGTCGGTGCTGTCGAAGCCGAAGTCCGAACCGAAGCCGTCCATCAGCGCCGCGCCGGGACCGCCGGCGGCGGGCGCGAAGTCCGGCAGCTCCAGCCCGGCCGCCTCCGGCAGTGCCGTGCTGCTTGCGGAGCCGCCGAGCGAGCGGATCAGCGGACGGAAGCCCATCCAGACGATCAGGAAGGCGACGGCGACGAAGGCCAGCGAGTTGATGATGCCGGCCATATTACGGCTCAGCGTGTCCGTGATGCTGAAGCTGGAAGACGTATCCTCAAGCAGCTGGTTGTCGACGAAGTCCATCGCATTGACGGTGACCATGTCGCCGCGCGTCGTATCGACGCCAGCGGCCGTCGCGACGATCTTCTGCATCTCGGCGGTATAGGCATCGATCTTGGCCTGATCCGCGCCTTCGCCGACCATCTGCGCGATGCGGCCCTTGTTGACCACCACCGCGACGGACAGCTTTTCGATCTTGTAGCTGTTGCGCGTCGTGGCTGTCGTCTTGCTGTTGATTTCGTAATTGGTCTGCTCTTCGCGCTTGTCCGACTGGTCGTTCGACGTCGGCGTGTTGCCGCCGGACTGCGGGGCCGCCTGCGGAATATTCTGTTCCACGGTTGCGGCGCTGTCGGGCTGGCTCTGCTGCGATTTCTGCGCTTCCTTCACCGTACGGACGGAGCGTTCGACCTTCGAGTCCGGATCGTAGGTGGTTTCCTGCACCTGCTGACTGTCGGTGTTGAGCTGCGCCGTGACGCTCGAGCGGAAGTTATCCGCGCCGAGGAACGGCGCGAGCGCCTTGTTGATGTTGGATTCGACTTCGCTCTGTACATTCTGCACGATGCCGAGATTGCGGTTCAGAGCGCCATTGCTCGGGTCATCGCCCGATGCGAGCAGCTGGCCCGTCGAGTCGAGGATCGTGACGTCATCGACCTCCAGGCCCGGAACAGCGGAGGCGACAAGGTGGCGGATAGCCGACGCGGATTTGCGGGCTGCTTCCGCGCTGGCGCGGATCATGACGGACGCCGTCGGCTTCTGATCCGCCTTCCGGAAATTGCCGACGTCCTGCATGACGATATGGACGCGCGCGGCACTGATGCCGGCGATCGAGGTAATGGTGCGGCCGATTTCACCTTCAAGTGCGCGCACGCGGGTGACTTCCTGCATAAAGGAAGTCAGGCCGAGCGAACCGACATTGTCGAACAATTCATAGCCGGCATTGCCGCTATTGGGGAGGCCGCGCTCGGCAAGCAGTGCGCGAGCCTTGCCGGTCATGCCGGCTGGAACGGTCAGGCTGGTGCCGTCGGAGCCGACCTGGAAATTGATCTTTGCCTCTGCGAGAGCGATGCTGATCTGATTGAGATCGGTCGCATCCAGGCCGACATAAAGCGTCTCTTGGGAGGGCTTATTGACGTAAAGGGCGGCAAAAAGGATCAGCAGCATGGAGACGGCGCCGACACCCCCCAGGATCATCAGCCGCGTTCTCCCGAGATTCTGAATATTCCGAAACAGGGGAACTAATTGATTTAACAGATTCATTCTGTTCTCGCACGATTCGTCAAAGACCTGATGGCTTTGTACCCTGCGGAGAAAATAGAAATCGAAACTTGTGCGAACGTTTCGTCCGGCTGAAAAACGGGAAAAAGTCGGGAGGAAATGATGAAGATTATATAAGAAAAACAGTATTTATAACCGGCAACCAGATCAGAAGAAATCAAAGTCGCCGGCGGCCTTCGCCATGGGCTGAGAATGCGCATGGAAACCACCGCCGCCAAGCGCCTTTTGCATCTCCGTCAGCTTGACCAGGCTCAATGCCGTTGCCAGATCGACCGTCCAGCCCTCGGGCATGGTCCCGGCGATGGTGTCGATGAATTCGGCGATGCCGCGGGTCTTCTGCACGGCAAGGTCGATGCCCTGAACAACCTTCATCGCCTCCGGCGAGGCCATTATATCGGTGCCGCTGAGATCGAGCAGCTGCGGCTCGATCCGCTCGATCAGATAGGCGACGTCATGCAATTCGGAAACGACCCGCAGGAGGATGGCGGGAAGCGTCTCCTCGATGGCGGCCGTTTCAATACGCTGGAAGGGGGTCATGCGGTAGCCTCGCTGATCAGAAAAATTCGATCGTATTGTCGACCGGCTTGGGAGCCACGACCGGACGCTGTTCCAGCGCAACGGTCTTCTGCGTCTCCGCGCCGGTCAGCGGGTATTGCCTGGCCCTTCCGGAGATCGGCCAATATTCGATTTTGCGTCCATGCTCGCCGCCCGTGCTGGAGCTGACGACCGGTATGCCTTCGTCTTTCAGAAACTGCATGGCGAAGACAGCATTCTGCTCGCCGACATTGGAGAAGGTCGCGATCGTCTTGGCACCGCCGAAGACTTTTGCTTCCAGCCGGTCGCGCCGCGCCCCCTTTTTCAAGAGGCCGTTGATCAGAAGTTCCATCAGGTGCACGCCGTAACGCGTCGCGTCGCCACCGCTCATCGGCGAAGTGGCCATTCCCGGGAGGAGGAAATGGTTCATCCCGCCGACGCCGGCGATGGGATCGCGCAGGCACGCCGCTACGCAAGAGCCGAGAATGGTCGTCAGTACCACTTCTGGATCGCTGATGACCTTGTACTCGCCCTGAATAATATGCACGCGACGGGCAGCACCCTCGACGATCATTTCAACGCTCCGAAGACAGCCTCGATGGCAGCTTTCATCTTCTCGATGGTGAAGGGCTTGGCGAGCACGTTGTTGGCCCCGAGCTGCGCCGCCTTCTGGACCAGTGCGCGGTCGCCCTGCGCCGTCAGGATGATGAAGGCCGCCTTCTTCGTCGTCGGATTGGTCCGGACTGCCTGCAGCAGACCGAGCCCGTCCATTTTCGGCATGTTGAAATCGGAGATGACCAGATGATGGGGCTGCTGCTCCATGATCTTCATCCCCTGCTCACCGTCGCCGGCGGCGGTGATCTGCTTGAAACCGAGCTGCGTCAGAGCATCGCTCAGCAACAGGCGGCTGGTAACCTGATCGTCGACGATCAGAACTTTGATTTTCTCCGCTAGAGACATTATTCGCTCCCTTCCTTTCGGGCGGCTGTTATCTTCAAAATTTCCTCGCCAATGACGTTCAGCGGAAACTGTTGTTCGACGGCGCCAAGCTCATGGGCGACCCTCGGCATGCCGTAGACCACGCAGGTCTTTTCGTTCTGGCCGATGGTGCGCGCACCGGCGTGGCGCATCTTGAGGAGACCGGCGGCGCCATCGCGGCCCATACCGGTCAGGATTACGCCGACGGCATTGCGGCCTGCCAGCTCGGCAACCGAATCAAAGAGCACGTCGACCGAGGGGCGATGGCCGTTGACGGGCCCGCCGTCTACCAGACGGCAATGGGGTGCTGCGGCATTGGCGACCCGCAAATGCCTTTCGCCGCCCGGCGCCAGATAGATCTTGCCGATCTCCAGCCGCGCGCCGTCGGTCGCCTCCTGGACAACAGGCGCGCAGAGGCGGTTCAGCCGTTCAGCGAAACTGCGAGTGAAGGTCGGCGGCATATGCTGCGTGATGACGGTCGGCGGGCAATTGGCCGGGAATTTCTGCAGCACATTGATCAGTGCCTCGACACCACCGGTGGAGGAACCGATGGCGACGATCTTGCGTCCCACGCGGAAATCTGAAACGGCGGGCGGCGGCACGCGCTGCGCGGCCGGCTTGACATATTGCCGCTGAGAGCGGGCTGCCGCCTTTACCTTGTCCGCCAGGTCGCCGAAGGGGTGCGGCTCGCCCGGCGCCGGCTTTCCGACGCAGTCGAACGCGCCGATCTCGAGGGCTGCGAGCGTCGCGTCGGCGCCGCGATGCGTCATCGTGGATACCATGATGACGGGCATGGGCCTGAGCGTCATGATCTTTTCGAGGAATTCGAGGCCGTTCATGTTCGGCATCTCGATGTCGAGCGTGACGACATCCGGATTAAGGGCCTTGATGGCGGCGCGCGCTTCGAGCGCGTCGCCGGCCTGGCCAACGACGTCGACTTCCGGGTCGGAGCGCAATACGGCCGTGATCAGGCCGCGCATGGTCGGGGAGTCGTCGACCACGAGAACACGGGCAGCTGCGTTCATGGTTTCCTCCCCGCGCTCTTGCCGAGATAGCGATAGGTGGTGATGCCGATATTGTCGAAGACGTGCTTCGCCTCGCCGGAGACCCGTTCGGAGTGGCCGATATAAAGGTGGCCGCTGTCATGCAGCTGGCCGGCAAAGCGCGTCCAGATCTTCGTCTGCGTCGGCTCGTCGAAATAGATGACGACGTTGCGGCAGAAGATGACGTCGAACATGCCCTTGAAGGGCCATTGCGCCAGCAGGTTCAGCTCGTTGAAGGTGATCAGCCGCTTGACACGGTCGTCGATCTGGAATTTGCGCCTGCCCTGGACATTGACCTCCTGGAACCATTGCTTGCGCATGGCGGGCGAGACCGTTTCGAGCGCCGTCTCATCATAGGCGCCCGCGCGGGCCAGGCCGAGGATCTTGGGATCGATGTCCGTCGCCAGAATCTTGAAATCGAATTCCGCGGCATTCGGCATCAAGGCGAGTACGGTCAGCGCAATCGAATAGGGCTCCTGCCCGTCGGAACAGGCGGCCGACCAGATGCGTACCCGGCCACCGGCCTTGGCGCGCGCCAGGAGACCCGGCAGAACCTCGTCGCGCAGATGATCGAAATGATGGTTTTCGCGGAAGAAGCGCGTGAAATTGGTCGTCAGATGCGAGAGCATCTCACGACGCGCCGCACTTCCCGCCGGCGAGGAAACCAGCTGGCAGTAGTCGCGGAAACCGGCAAGACCCAGCGCGCGAATATGCTTCGACAGCCTGGAATAGACGAGCGACGCCTTGCTCTCATTGAGCGAAATGCCCGCATCCGCATAGATCATGGCGGCGATTTCCATGAGGTCGCGCCGCGTCAGCGGATATTCGCCGCTCGCCAGCACCTCGTCCGGAGACGCCTTGAAATCCATAGCTCCCATCACGCTCATGCTGCTTCGCTTTCGCTTTCAGGGAACAGGGCTTCCAGCTCGATCAGGCAGATCATGCGGCGGTCGATCGCCACGATGCCGCGCGCAAACTGCCGCTCTTGATCGAAGGAGACTTCCGGCGTCGGCTGGATGCTGTCGTCGGTGATGGTCAGGATGTCCGACACCGCATCGACGAGAAGGCCGACCGCCTTCCGCTTGACCTGGGCCACGATGATGACATGCCGCGCCGTCGGCTCCGCGCGCTTCATGCCGAGCCGGGAGGAGAGATCGATGATCGGCAAGACCGCGCCGCGCAGATTGATGACACCCAGCATATAGCCAGGCGCATGCGGCATGGCCGTTGCGGGCGTCCAGCCGCGAATTTCGCGAACCGACATGATGTTGACACAGAATTCCTGGTCGCCGATGCGGAAGGCGATCAGCTCGCGGATGCCCTGTGTCAGGTTCTTGACGGCATAGGACATGAACTCACCCCACCGCTGCGTAAGACATTTCAGGCTTCAGCGACTGGCCGCGCGAAGCACCGACCACGGCATCGACGTCAAGGATCAGCGCCACGCGGCCATCGCCGAGAATGGTCGCGGCCGCAATGCCCGGCACATGCGTGTAGTTGGCCTCGAGGCTCTTGATGACCACCTGACGCTGGCCCTGGATGGCATCGACCATGAGGGCGCGCTGACCGCCGCCTTCCGATTCCACCAGCAGCGCGACACCTTCGACGGGATTGGCCTGCGTGGCGCGGAAGTTCAGGATACGGCCGACATCGACCAGCGGGCAAAAGCTGTTGCGGATCGAAATCAGGCGATGGTTCGCGCCGAAGGAATGGATGGCGGAAGCCTCCGGCTGCAGCGTCTCGACGATCGCGGTCAGCGGCACGACAAGCGTCTGGCCGGCAACCGTCACCACCATGCCGTCAAGGACGGCGAGCGTCAGCGGCAGGCTCATGGTGAAAACCGAGCCCTGCCCCGGCCTGGAGCTGATGTTGATACGGCCGCCGAGCGCCTGGATCGAGCGCTTGACCACATCCATACCGACGCCCCGGCCGGAAATGTCGGAGATCTTGTCGGCGGTCGAGAAGCCCGGCAGGAAGATCAGATTGTCGATTTCCTCATCCGACAGATTAGCATCGGCCGGGATCAGATCGTTGTCGATGGCCTTCTGACGCACCTTCTCGCGATTGATACCGGCGCCGTCGTCGGCAAGTTCGATCAGGATGCGGCCGGAGCGGTGCTTTGCAGTCAGGCGAACCGTGCCTTCCGGATTCTTGCCGAGCGTCGCGCGCTTTTCCGGCGTTTCGATGCCGTGGTCGACGGCATTGCGGATCATATGCGTCAACGGTTCGGCCAGCTTGTCGATAACAGTCTTGTCGACTTCGGTGTTTTCGCCCTCGGTGATCAGGCGGATCGACTTGCCGGTCATGTCGGCGATTTCGCGGACGATGCGCGACATGCGCTGGAAGACCGGCTTCACAGGCTGGGCGCGGATCGCCATGACGCTGTCCTGGATCTCGCGGGTGAGCTGCTGCAGCTCTTCGAGACCCATGTTGATCGAGGATGCACCGTTGTTGTCGTTCTCGATGACGCTCTGCGACAGCATCGCCTGGTTGATGACGAGCTCGCCGACAAGGTTGATCAGGCGATCGACGCGGTCGAGGTCGACGCGGATGGTCTGGCCGACGCCCGCTGCGGCGGCGCTGTTCTGCGCGGCGGCCGCGTTGGCGGCAGCGGCGGCGGCAAGGGCAGCCTCCTTCTTCTCGACGCGAGCGGCAACTGAGGCAAGCTGCGTGACGTTGCTGGCGGTTTCAGCTGCGGCAACGGCAGCGGCGGCATCATTCTTCGGAGACGCCGCCTGCTCCACGCCTTCGGCGGCCGGTGCCGCGCCGTCATCATCGAGGGCGGAGAGATCGAAGGGTACAGGCACCATCGGCAATTCGTCGCCGCTCGAGGAGCCGGCGCTTTCGGCCTGCCTGATATCGAGATCGCAGTCCCATTCGGCAAATTCGAAGACGGTGCGAATGGCGTCTTCGCCCTTGTCCGTCTTGATCGAGATCGTCCATTTGAAATAGGCGCTTTCGGGATCGAGATCAGGAAGACCCGGCAACATATCCATGTCGCAAAAGATGTTCATCTCGCCCAGCCGCGCGAGGTCTCGCAGCAGCAGCGTTGCGTCGTTGCCCTTGGCATAGAGATCCGAGCGCGGCCTGAAGTCGACTTCATACTCCGGCACGCCGTCGCCGGCCGGCTCGTTGCCGCCGAAATCGTCATCGAAGCTGAAGGGGATCGGCTGGAAACCGCTATCATCAGTCGGAGCCGGTATGGCGGACTTGGGAGCGGCCTCGACGACGACTGCCGCGGCCGACGACGCGGGCAATTCGCCATGGGCCAACGCCTCCAGTTCCTTGACCAGGCCGCGGCTGCGGGCCTGATCGACACTGCCGCCATCGCGGGCGGCATTGGTAAGATCCGCCAGAACGTCGGCGGCCTTGAGCATGACCTTCAGGACATCCTGGGTCGGCTCCAGCTTGTTGGATCGAACGCAATCAAGCGTGGTCTCGAAGACGTGGGCGAATGCGACCAGGTCGTCCAGACCGAAGGCACCTGCCCCACCCTTGATGGAATGAACGGCGCGGAACACGGCATTGACGGTTTCCGGATCACGGTCGCCGTCATTCATTTTCAGGAGACCGGATTCCAGTTCGGCGAGCTGCTCTTCGCACTCCTGGAAGAAAATCTCTTTGATTTCGTTCATATCCATGAGGGGTGGATCCTGTTTAGGCGGTTACGCGCTCGATGGCATCGATCAGCTTGGCGGGGTCGAACGGCTTGACGATCCAGCCGGTCGCACCGGCCTGGCGGGCACGGTTCTTCTTCTCCGCATCGCTTTCGGTCGTCAGCACGAGGATCGGAACGGCACGGTATTTGTCGTTGCGGCGCACGCCCTCGATGAAGCCGAAGCCATCGAGGCGCGGCATGTTGATGTCCGTGACGATGACGTCAGGATTGGCCTCTTCCAGAATTTCCAGGCCCTCGACGCCATCTTCGGCCTGAATGGTCTCGAAACCCGCATTGTTGAGGGTCACGAGAAGCATGTTTCGGATGGTTCGTGAATCATCCACCGTCAGTACTTTTTTCTTCATTGCCGGATCTCCTTGGCAAGCAGATGGGAGATATCCACCCCGATCACCTGCATTGTTTTTTGAAATGCGTCCGACACCTTGGAGAAGGTGAAGGGGAGCTTGTCCTCATCCCACGTCTTGGCGGCGGCCATGATGACCTGAACGCACAAGGCTCCGATCCTCTCGACGCCGGACGCATCGATCGCGACATTGCTGCCGCGCATCCCCATCAGCGTGCCGCGAAGGGCTGAGGCCTCGTTGAGGTCCAGCACCGCGGCCAGACTGATTGTCTTTTCGCCTTTCTTGCTCGGCATCGCTTCATTCCTCGTTGTCTGAAATCAGGCCGCTCGGCCCGCATGTGCATGAAACTGAAAGATCAATAGGCATTGCGATCACCTCCCGATGCGGCCCTGCGAAGCGGGAAGCCGAAATCCGCCATCTCATCTTCGTCCCGCCCGTTGCTGGGCTCGTCGCGGGTGGGGAGCTGTCGTTGCTGAGAGGCTCTCGCCGGCGCCGAAAATGCCGCATGGCGCCGCTCGCGCTCGATGCGGAACTCGCGAATGGTCCGGCCGAGCTCGACGACGACGCTATGCAGATGATCGGCGCCTTCCTCGGAGCGGCTTGCCTCGCTTCCGGCAACCGCCGCGCGCTCGCCGTAGCCGCCGATGTCGGTCGTGAGTGCGTTGAGGCCGGCGACCTGCTCGTCGCTCGCCGCGGCAATCCCCGAGATCGCCTGGTTGATATCGGTCACCTGACGGACGATGCCGCCGATCGCATCCTGGGTGCGGCCGACCATCTGCACGCCGGCATCCACCTGCGCCTTGGTACCCGTGACCAGAACCTTGATCTCGCGCGCGGCATCGGCGGAACGCTGGGCGAGTGCGCGAACTTCCTGCGCGACGACGGCAAAGCCGCGGCCGCTGTCGCCGGCGCGAGCCGCCTCGATGCCGGCATTCAAGGCGAGAAGATTGGTCTGGAACGCGATTTCATCGATGACACCGATGATCTGGCCGATCTTTTCGGCTGATGTCTCGATATCGGCCATGGCCGATATCGCCTGGCCGACGATGCGGCCGCTGTCTTCCGCGGCCACGCGGGTCGATGCCGTGACGCGCTCGGCCGAGCGCGTATTGGCCGCATTGCCGCGCACCTGCTCGGCAAGCTCCGCGAGCTGTCGCGCCGAGACCGCGAGCGCACGCGATTGTTCGGACGATGTTTCCGCCAGGGATTTTGAGGCACGGGAAATGGCGTCGCTTGCCGCTTCCGCCGCCTGCACGCCAGCGGACAGAGCCGAAAACTGCTGCTGGATGTCCGCCAGCGCCGCATTCAAGGCCTCGGCGACCTCGGTATAGGCTTCCGGACAATCACTCGTCATCCGGGTTGTAAGGTCGCGATCGGCAAGGCCGTTGGCGAGCTCAGCGATGAATGCCGCCGCCTCGCCGCGATCGGCGGCCCGCTGTTCGGCCAGCGCCCGCTGATGGCCGACCCGCAATTCGTTGAAGCGCAGCGATACCGCGATCTCGACATCGACCATCACGAGGCGCACGACTGATGTGACGAGCTCGCTGAGCTCGCGGGCGCGGCGCTTGGCTCCGGGGAGGATGGCACGGCCCCCCATGTCGTCGAGAAGGCCGGTAAGCAAATGCTCGAGCATCACCCCATGGCCCGCGACGTGCCAGCGGGGGTCGAGACCCATCTTGCTTTCGCTGTCGGAAAGAACCTTGACGCGCTCGGCATAAAGACTGTCGAAACGGGCGTCCGTCAGCACATCCCAGTGTGAGGACTGCAGATCCTGAAGGCGTTCGAGCTGGTTTTCGCTGGAAAAATTGCGCGCGGCGTCCGGATAGGCCTGGAACCGATGGAAAAGATCACGCAGGCCGGCTTTCAGATGTGTCTCGAGCATCGGCCGGTTGCGGCGCAAGCTGTCGCATTGCCCGGCATCGAGACCAGCAAAACGCAAGCGGTCGCGAAGGCTGCCAGCCTGCGCCCTGCCTGCCTGATCTGATGGCGAATCCTGCGCCAATACCGTCCCCGCCGAACTGCCGCGCGCCCAAGCGCCGGCGAAACCGCTGATGATCCGCGCCAGGCGCAATGAGGAGGCGAGGAAAGGCTGTCATCGCCTTCGATCGATCGATCGCGGCGCTGAAGCTCGCTCGTTCATCAAAGTCTGCTGCGGACCTGTTTGATGAAGTGGATACCGGATCAGACCCGGTACGACGGGGCGGCTTCATGCCTGGTGAGAACGAGTCACAATTTTCCCATTCCGACGTTCAACTTCAATGTTTATGGTTAATTCCTTGCCCGAAGGTTAATGACGGAAGAAGGCGTGCTCTGCAGTACTTCGCCCTAAATTAGGCATTACTTTCAGATATATATTTTCGACCGGTAGAAACGCGGATCGCAAGTCACGAGCAAGCTTCATATCTTACTGCTCAGGGGATAGACAGCTTCGATGTCGATACGGAGAGAGCAATGATTGTTCTTGGTTTGACCGCCTCGCTGATGGCCGGCCTGACGCTCGCGGCGTTCATGCTTCTGTGCCGCATCGAGGAGACGCGCGGGAAAGCCGCTTCACGCGTCCTTTAGGCGCGCTGCAACACATCTCGGATTTCAAAATCGGATGCATGGCGCTTCGCGGCCATGCCGACCAGCATCGCTGTCTTCTGGATGACCAGGAGCTAGCTTTGGTCTCAATAGTTCCGTATTAAGCCTCACGATCAGGCACCGAGACCCATCCATTAATGCTCGACACGACCCATTCTCGAACGACTGCCCAGAAACTTTCTCTGCGCGTGGCCCTCGCAATCATCTTCGGAATAACGCTCTGGCGTATCCTCATGTTGCTGGTCAACAGGACGGACCTCTTTGTCGACGAGGCGCAATATTGGTTCTGGGGCCAGAACCTCGATTTCGGCTACTACTCCAAGCCGCCGATGATCGCCTGGGTCATCCGCTTCTTCAACGCGATTTCCGGGTCGGACTCAACATTCTGGATCCGCATTTCGGCGCCGCTCTTCCATCTCGCCACCGCCCTGATGCTCATGTGCACCACGCGGCGGCTGATCGAGGGCGAGGAGGGACGCGAGATTGCGCCGTGGGTCGGCGTCATCTTCACCACCCTTCCGGCCGCTTCACTTTCGGCCGTGCTGGTCTCGACCGACACGATCCAGATCCTGTTCGTGACGATCGCGATCTGGACCTTTCTCGGCCTGACCAGGCGGTCTTCGGCGCTTGAGGCTTTCATCCTCGGCGCCAGCCTTGGCATCGCCTTCCTGACAAAATATTCGGTGCTCTTCCTTTTGCCGGGGGTCGGCATCGCCATGCTGACAATGCGCTCGGCGCGCATCGCCTGGCGGGACGTCGCCATTGCCGCCATCGTCGGCGCCATCGTCGTTTCGCCCAATCTCTGGTGGAATTTCGCCCATGATGCGGCGACCATAAAGCACACCGAGAATATTGCCCAATGGAGCAAGGATGGTGGCAACAGCGGCCTTTTGAAGCATATGCTCAGCGGGCTCGGCTTCTTCGGCGCGCAATTCGGCGTGGTCGGTCCGGTCGTCTTCTATGCCCTGCTGTGGGCGACCTGGCGGCTGATCCGCGGACAGAGCGACGACCGGGAAAAGCTGCTGTTCTGGCTGTCGGTACCCGTCGTGGCTCTCATCACGCTGCAGGCCTTGTTCGCCAAGGCCTACGCCAACTGGGCCGTCTGCGCCTATGCCGCCGGCACCATACTCGCCGTCTGGATACTCTATCGCCTGACGAAGAAGGGATTGAGCACCTCGCTGATCATCGGCGCCGTCGTCGCCTTCGTGATCCCGGTGATGACGGTCTTTGCCTATGACATCAAGCTGCCGAACGGCGATCTCGTCATGAAGCGCTATGTCGGCCGCACCATCATCAGCCAGGAAATCGCCGACATAGCGACGGACGCGAAGACACCAGTTATCGTGGCCGAGGATCGCGATACCCTCGCCGATCTTTTCTATACGCTGAAGGGCAAGCCTTTCCGGATCTATGCTCGCAATTTCGGCGGCTTTCCCAACAACTATTACGAGCAGAACTTCTCCATGCCGGGCGACGTGACCGGGCGGGTGCTGTATATCGACAACGGCCCGTTCGAATGCCCGGAAAGCCAGGTAGACCTCATCAAGAGTTGGTCGCCGCCCTATGGCGAGATGAAAGGCAAAACGCTTCATGCCTATCGCGTTCAGGCATCCTGCCTGGCACCCAAACCGTCAGCCGCCGCCGGAACGGGAGCGACGGAAAATTAAGAAACCGAGCCGGGACTGTTGACCCATTCGCGCAAGTGCATCATGACATGCCGCACTATAGCGCCGCGCGTCACATGTGACGCGCAAAGGTCGCTAAAGCACTTTTGATCTGCTGCATAATTCCTTAAATCGATATCGATTTAAGGAATTATGCAGTGGGAAGACGCGAGGCGTCCTGATATCATGACCGCACCGTCGGCGTTCGCGCCGGCAAAGGAACAAAGGCATTTCTGACTGTTGAGCCCGCTCGAATTCGGCATTGCCGACAGCGAAGATAGAGACGACAGGACGCACCGCGCCGGAGCGCGCGTGATCGCCTCGCTGTTCGTCGCGTTTTTCGCCTATGTCGGATTGGCGCTCGGTGGCGGCAATCTGGCCGCGCGAGCCGATGCGGATGCTCTTTCTTCCGGCAAGGACAGCCAGCCGCTCTACCTTTCCCTGCGGGATCCGGTGCGCGGCATCGTCGTTGCCGACCGCCTGGCAGCGCCGAAAGCTACCTGGCACGATATTGGACCGGCGATACTCGCCTCCCTTCCCTCTCTCGGCTATCCGGCCATGCCCTGGCAGCCAGGCCATCCAGGCGATGCTGCCCGGCTCGAATCCCTGGCATTTAGCGCCTATTTCGCACGCGGCCCTCCGAGCGATTTCGCGTAAGCGATCGGCGCCGACGCGCCGCATCTCCGACATGACCTTAAGTCCGCCAGCGGTCGACCGCCGGCATCAGCGTATTTTCAAGGATAATACCCATGCGCACCTCACCATGGCTCGTGGCACTTTATACAGTCGTCATCCTGCTTGGCCTTCTTATCGCCCTCCCGAATGCGCTGCCGCCGGCGGTTCTCAGCAAAATCCCGTCCTGGCTGCCGCATAGCCAGGTATCCCTCGGCCTCGACCTTCGCGGCGGCTCCTATCTCGTGCTCGAAGTCGACGAGAAGGATCTGACGAATGGCCGGCTGCAGTCGCTGCAGCAGGACGCACGCCGCGTGCTGCGCGACAAGAACATCCAGGTCCGTTCGGTCGTGCGCAACGGCGACCAGATTGTCGTGACGCTCAACGATGCCTCGCAGAGCGGTGACGCGGTGACGCAGTTGCAGACGCTGGCCAATACGATCACCTCGGGCCTCTCGGCCGGCCAGTCCGATCTCAACATCAAGCCAAACGGCGCAACGATCGCCATGTCCTTCTCGCCGGCAGGCATCTCCGCCAACGTCGATTCCGCCGTTCAGCAGAGCCTTGAAGTCATCCGCAAGCGCGTCGACCAGGTGGGCGTTGCCGAGCCGACCATTCAGCGCGTCGGTCCAAACCGCGTTCTCGTCCAGCTTCCCGGTGCACAGGATCCGTCGCACCTGCGCGAGCTCCTCGGCTCGACCGCGAAGATGTCCTTCCACCTGCTTGCCGACAATGTCGACCCGAACAATCCCGGCCCCGGCGTCACCATTCTCAAGGACGACAAGGGCAACAGCTATCCGGTTCTCGACCGCATCGAGCTCTCCGGTGACCGTTTGACGGATGCCCGCGTCAGCTTCGATCCGAACACGCATGAGCCGCTCGTCACCTTCCGCTTCGATAGCGCCGGGGCCAACCGCTTTGCAGAAATCACCCGCGAAAATGTCGGCAAGCCCTTTGCTATTGTCCTCGACAACAAGGTTCTAAGCGCGCCGAACATCCGCGAGCCGATCACCGGCGGTTCGGGCCAGATCTCCGGCAACTTCACCGCAGACAGTGCCACCACGCTCGCAGCCCTGCTGCGCGCCGGCGCCCTTCCGGCGAAGCTCACCGTCATCGAAGAGCGCACGGTCGGCGCCGACCTTGGCAGCGACGCGATCCAAAAGGGCATCTATAGCGGCCTGATCGGCTTCGTCCTGGTTGCCGCCTTCATCTTCGTGCTCTACGGCGCCTGGGGAATTCTCGCGAATGTTGCGCTGCTCATCCACACGATCCTGACCTTCTCGGCCCTGACGCTGGTCGGCGCCACGCTGACGCTGCCCGGCATCGCCGGCGTCGTCCTCGGTATCGGCCTTGCGGTTGATGCCAACGTTCTCATCAACGAGCGCATCCGCGAAGAAACCCGCAAGGGCCGTGGCGCCTTCGCCGCCATCGATAACGGCTTCAAGAAGGCTTATTCGACGATTATCGACGGCAACATGACGGCCCTGATCGCCGCCGCCATCCTGTTCTACTTCGGCTCCGGCCCTGTTCGCGGCTTTGCCGTGACCATGGGTCTCGGCCTCATTATCTCGATGTTCACCTCCGTCGCCTTCGTGCGCGTCGTGATGATCGCCATCACCCGTCGCCGCAAGCTGAAGGTGCTCAACATCAGGCCGCTGATCCCCTTCAGCCCCTATGACAAGCACATCCAGTTCATGAAGGCCCGCTTCTTTGGCGTCACCGTCTCGGCGATCCTGTCGATCGCCTCGGTGGTACTGTTCGTCCATCCGGGCCTCAACTACGGCGTCGATTTCCGCGGCGGCATCCAGATGTCGGTCAAGACCAAGGACGCAGCCGATCTGTCTACGTTCCGCGAGGGCTTGAACACGCTCGGCCTCGGCGAAATCGCACTGCAGTCCTTCGGCGACAACAGCAGCCTCCTTGTCCGCGCCCAGCGCCAGGACGGCGGCGAAGAGGCGCAGACAGCCGCGGTGACCAAGCTCAAGGCGGAAATCGTCAAGATCGATCCAAGCGCGACGATCGAAGGCACCGATGTCATCGGTCCGAAGGTCTCGGGCGAGCTTGCCTGGGCCGGCATCCTGTCGGTCGTGATCGCAAGCCTGGCGATGCTGTTCTACATCTGGTATCGCTTCGAATGGCCGTTCGCGGTCGGCGCCATCGTCACGCTGGTACTCGACGTCACCAAGGCGATCGGCTTCTTCGCGATCACCGGCCTCGATTTCAACCTGACAGCCATCGCCGCGATCCTGACGCTTGTGGGATATTCGGTGAACGACAAGGTCGTGGTCTATGACCGCATGCGTGAAAACATGCGGCTCTACAAGTCGATGCCGCTGCGCGACATCATCGACAAGTCGATCAACGAAACCCTGGCGCGAAGCCTCTATACCAACGCCACCGCCTTCCTGGCGCTGGTGCCGATGGCGATCTGGGGCGGCAGCGCCGTCTCCAGCTTCGCAATCCCGATGGTGTTCGGCATACTTGTCGCTGGCGCCTCGTCGGTCTTCATCGCGGCGCCGATCTTGCTATTCCTCGGCGATTGGCGCCGCCGCCATGCCAAGGTGGTCGCCAACGACGCCAAGCCGGATGATAAGTCCGGCAAGGACAACAAGCAGATCCCCGCAGCTGAATAAACAGTCAATATATGAGAATAGGACATGCCCGGGGCGCCGGGCATGTCCGTCAGCCCGATGAAAGCATGCCGAGTGCCGCCCGAAGATCGCAGACGCTTCAGGAAATAAACGGCATATGCAACGGCAGGCCCGGACGGGGCGCCGTTATCTTCTCTATGACACCTTTTTCCTGTTCGCTGACCAGCAGGTGCTTGCCATCGACAGTGAAGGCGATGCCGCCCGGTCGCGGGCCATTGGTGCGGATATGGCCGGCCATCGTCCCCTCGGTATCGATCAGACAAATTTCGCCAAGGCCGGACATGGCACAATAGAGCGTGCCGCTGCGATCGAAGGCCAGGCCCGATGGCCCGCGCAGCACGTTTACCGCGGGCGATGTCATCGATTCCGCGAACATCTCCTGGCGCCCGCCGACGATCTGCCGATGGATTTTTCCAGTCAACATCTCACTGTAATAAAGCAGCCCGTCAGGTCCGAAGGCGACGCCGCTGGCAAGCAGCAGGCCGGCGGCCAGGACGCGAATCACCCGGCCTTCGGCGGGATCGATCTGATAGACGCAGCCATTATAGGCGGCCTTGAAAAAATCAGGATGGATGTGCCCTCTTTCCAGCAGATCGGCCAGGCGGATGCCGGAATCGGTCATGTAAAGCAGGCCGTCAGGCCCGAAAGCAAGCGAGTTCGGATGGAGAAACGGGCCGTCGGCACTCCCCTCTACCAGCTGACGAACCCGCCCCTGCGGCGAGAGCTTGATGAGCGAATTCTCCGGGCCGCCGGCCACCCAGAAACAGCCATCCCCATCGATCGCAATTCCGGTCGGGCTGCCGCCGATCCGACACAGCTCCTCGTAGGCGCCGCTCGCGTCGAAAAGCTTCAGATAACGGCGACTTGGGTCCGTCTCGACAAGTGCAATGCGCCCATCCGGCAGAGCCACCAGTCCGCCAGGCAGGCGCAACCCAGTGGCGATCGTCTCGTTCATCTTCGGGAACCTTCACTCAACGCACTGCGAAAACCCATACTCAAGAATACCGCACTACAATAATACATAAGAACGAAGAAAGTCCTTTTCGAGCCACATCGGCCAAATCCGAATGAAATTCTTGCGCAAAACTTCGCATCGACGAGGGAATTTCCCCAAACTTGACAGGTTCGGTCGATTCGGAACATCCATAGAACGCTCAGATATTTTCACGCCTGCGATTCGTCGCGGATCGTGCCCGGCTTCCTCGTCCATCCAGGAGAATTGATGACTGCCGCCTATCTGGAAAAATTGAACCCGGAGCAGCGGCTGGCGGTGGAACACGGCACGACCGCGGGTAATGGCCACGTCGCCGGACCGCTGCTCGTCATCGCCGGGGCCGGCTCCGGCAAGACGAATACGCTTGCCCATCGCGTGGCGCATCTGATCGTCAAGGGCGCCGATCCGCGCCGGACCCTGCTGATGACATTCTCGCGCCGCGCCGCCGCCGAGATGGGCCGCCGTGTCGAGCGGATCTGTCGCGAGGTGCTGGGCGCGAATGCCGGCATCACCGCCGATGCGCTTGCCTGGACCGGCACGTTCCATGGCATCGGCGCGCGCCTGCTGCGTGACTATGCCGAGCAGATCGGCATCGATCCGGCCTTTACGATCCACGACCGGGAAGACAGCGCCGACCTGATGAACCTTGCGCGCCACGACCTTGGTTTTTCCAAGACGGAGAACCGCTTCCCGACCAAGGCAACGTGTCTTGCCATCTATTCGCGCTCCGTCAACGCGGAAGCGTCGCTCGACGGCGTGCTGCGCGACTTCTTCCCCTGGTGCGCCATGTGGGAACAGCAGCTGCGCGATCTCTTCGCCTGTTATGTCGAAGCGAAGCAGGTGCAGAACGTGCTCGATTACGACGACCTGCTGCTCTATTGGGCGCACATGCTGCAGGAGCCGCTGATCGCCGAGGATATCGGCAGCCGTTTCGATCATGTGCTGGTTGATGAATATCAGGACACCAACCGGCTGCAGTCCTCCATCCTGCTCGCCCTGAAGCCGGATGGCCGCGGATTGACCGTCGTCGGCGACGACGCGCAGTCGATCTACTCCTTCCGTGCCGCGACCGTGCGCAACATTCTCGACTTCCCCAAGGCTTTCACGCCATCGGCCGATATCGTGACGCTCGACCGCAACTATCGCTCGACGCAGCCGATCCTTGCCGCCGCCAATGCCGTGATCGATCTCGCCTCGGAGCGCTTCACCAAGAACCTGCGCACCGAGCGGCAGAGCACGGAGCGCCCGCGGCTGGTGACGGTGCGCGACGAGGCCGATCAGGCGCGCTACATCGCCGACCAAGTGCTGGAAAATCGCGAGGGCGGCGCAAGGCTGAAGCAGCAGGCCGTGCTCTTCCGCACCTCGAGCCATAGCGGCCCGCTGGAGGTGGAGCTCACCCGGCGCAACATTCCCTTCGTCAAGTTCGGCGGCCTGAAATTTCTCGACAGCGCCCATGTCAAGGACATGCTGGCGGCTTTGCGCTTCGCGCAAAACCCGCGCGACCGCGTGGCGGGCTTCCGCCTGATGCAGCTTCTGCCCGGCGTCGGCCCATCGACGGCACAGCGCGTGCTCGACCAGATCGGCGAAGAGGCGAGCCCGATCACGGCACTCACGGAGCTACCGCCACCTCCACGCACCGGGGACGATTGGACCGCTTTCGTCGAGACGATGCGGGAGGTCAAAAGCGGCAAGGCCGGATGGCCGGCGGAAATCAGCCTGGTCCGCCAATGGTACGAGCCGCATCTGGAACGCGCGCATGAAGATGCCGCGACGCGCCAGGCGGATCTTGTCCAGCTCGAACAGATTGCCGCGGGCTACGGCTCGCGCGAGCGCTTCCTTACCGAATTGACGCTCGATCCGCCTGACGCCACCAGTGATCAGGCCGGCGTGCCGCTGCTCGACGAGGACTATCTGATCCTCTCGACCATCCATTCCGCCAAGGGACAGGAATGGACAAAGGTTTTCATCCTCAACGCCGTCGACGGCTGCATTCCCGCCGATCTCGCCGTCGGCTCATCCGCCGAAATCGAGGAGGAACGACGGCTGCTCTATGTCGCGATGACGCGGGCTAAGGACAATCTCGATCTCGTCATTCCGCAGCGCTTCTTCGTGCATGGCCAGCATGCGCAGGGGGACAAACATGTCTTCGCTTCGCGCACGCGCTTCATCCCGGCGACGTTGCTGCAGTTTTTCGAGGTCTGCGGCTGGCCGCAGGCGCGCGCCGAAAGCCCCGCCGCCATTCGGGCGCGGCAGGTAAGGGTCGATGTTGGGGCGCGCATGCGTGGCATGTGGCGGTAAGTGGTAGCGATTGAGATCGGCAGGTCAGGCATGTTCGTCGATCTCGCCTCTTAATGCCTGGCCCCTCACCCCGGCCAGCTATCCACCAATCCTTAATTCGCCTCGCGAAACATCTCGATGATCGCCGAAAAATCGCGGCCGCCGTTGCCGAGCTTTTCAAAGAGCGCGTAGAGCTGCGCCGCTTCCGCGCCCAGAGGTGTCGATGCACCGCTCGATAGAGCCGCTTCCTGAGACAGGCGCAGGTCCTTAAGCATCAAGGCTGCCGCAAAGCCGGGCTTGTAGTCGTTGTTGGCAGGCGAGGTCGGCACCGGGCCGGGCACGGGGCAATAGGTATTGATCGACCAGCACTGGCCCGACGACGTCGAGGCGACATCGAACAACGCTTGATGCGAAAGGCCGAGTTTCTCGCCGAGCACGAAGGCTTCGCAGACGCCGATCATGGAAATGCCGAGGATCATGTTGTTGCAGATCTTCGCGGCCTGGCCGGCTCCGGCATCGCCGCAATGGACGATCTTCTTGCCCATCACCTCGAGCAACGGCTTGGCGGCGGCGAAGCTCTCTCTGGAGCCGCCGGCCATGAAAGTCAGCGTGCCGGCGGCCGCTCCGCCCGTGCCGCCGGAGACCGGCGCATCGAGCGAAAGGCAGCCAACTTCGCCGGCCATCGCATGTGCCTTGCGGGCGCTGTCGACGTCGATGGTGGAGCTGTCGATCAGCAGGATTCCCTTCGGCACGGACCGCAGCACGTCGGTCCAGACGGTGAGGACATGCTGGCCCTTCGGCAGCATGGTGACGACCACTTCGGCATCGGCCAAGGCCTCCGTCAGCACGTTGGCGGCCTTCACACCCGACGCTTCCGCTGCCTTCAGCACATCATGCGAGAGGTCGAACCCGGTGACGGCATGGCCGGCCTTGACGAGATTGGCGGCCATCGGGCCTCCCATATTGCCGAGGCCGATGAATGCGATCCGTGTCATGATGTTTTCCTCCCATGATCCGTTGAAGCAATTCCAGAAAGGGTGCCGAGCGGTTCGGAAATTCCGCGATGAGCCGAACCATCCTAGTTTTCGAAAAGCGGCGGTTCAGCTGCGACGAAGAAGCGGTCGATATCGGCAACGGTCACCTCCGAAAGGCTGGCCGGCGACCATTTCGGATTGCGATCCTTGTCGATGACCGCGGCGCGCACGCCTTCATAGAAATCGTGATTATACAATATGCCCATGCAGGCGCCGAGTTCGCGATTGAGGCATTCGGCGAGATCGGCACTTGCCCTCCCTGCCCGCAGCAGCCGCAAGGTCAGCTTCAGGCTCGTCGGCGACCGGCCGGCGATCACGCCGGCGGCTTCAGTGGCGAACTCTCCTTGTTCGCCCGCCAATGTCCGCAGGATCTCTTCGACTGTATCGCCTGCAAAGGCGGGGTCGATCACATCGCGATTTGCCGCAAGCCGGCTCTCGCCGATATCCGTCGCCATTGCCCTGATCGCTACGTGCACCTCTTCCGGAGAGGCCGAGAGGGGAAGTGACGCAACTGCATTGATCAGCGCCGGCAGCGCCGACGACATCACATAGTGATCGGCAAAGCCGGCGTGGATGACATCGGCGGCCCCGATGGCAAGGCCGGTCAGTCCCATCCAGGTGCCGGCTTCGCCCGGCGCGCGCGGCAGCAGCCATGTGGCGCCGACATCCGGGAAGTAGCCGATACCAGTCTCCGGCATGGCAAGGCGTGTGCGCTCGGTGACGACGCGATGGCTGCCATGCGCCGAAAGGCCGACGCCGCCGCCCATGGTGATGCCGTCCATCAGCACGACATAAGGCTTAGAATAGCGCGAAATGGCATGATTGAGCCGGAATTCCTCGCGCCAAAAGGTTTCCGCTCCGCCGGAACCCTCCTTGCCGCTCTGGTGCAGCAGGCGGATATCGCCGCCGGCACAAAAGCCGCGCTCCCCCTCGCCCATGACGATGACGCTTGCGACCAGGGGATCGGCGGCGAAATCTTCCAAAGCCGAAGCGATGACCCGCACCATCGGCAGCGTCAGGCTGTTCAGCGCCTTCGGTCGGTTGAGCCGGATGATCCCAGCCGACCCGCGACGCTCGATGATGACCTCTTCGGTGCTGTCCATGCAAATCTCCTGTCCTCGCCTTGCTCTATCAATAGGCGCTCAGCGGTTATCGGCAAGGATCATCTCGGCTGCCTTTTCGGCGATCATGATGGTTGGCGAGTTGGTGTTGCCCGATGTGATCGACGGCATGACGGAGGCGTCGGCGATGCGCAGCCTTGCCAATGCCCGCAACCGCAGGCGGGGGTCCACAACACTTTGGACGTCGCTCCCCATGCGGCAAGTGCCGACCGGGTGGAAGATCGTCGTGCCGATATCGCCGGCGGCGCGCTCCAGATCAGCATCCGTCTCATAGGCCGGTCCAGGCTTGAATTCCTCCGGCCGGAACCGGGCGAAGGAGGGCTGCGCCACGATCCGCCGTGTCAGGCGAATGGAGCGCACGGCGATCTCCCGGTCTCGTGCAGCGGAGAGATAATTCGGGCTGATGGCCGGCTGCATGGCGAAATCCGGGCTGCGCAGATGCACGGAGCCGCGGCTTTCGGGGCGGAGATTGCAGACGCTGGCGGTGATCGCCGGGAAGGGATGGACGGGATCGCCGAACTTGTCGAGCGAGACCGGCTGAACGTGATATTGCAGATCCGGCGTTTCCTTGTCAGGCCCGGAGCGAGTGAAGATGCCGAGCTGGCTCGGCGCCATCGCCATCGGGCCTGAGCGGCGAACCAGATATTCGAGACCGATCGCCGCCTTGCCGATCAGCTTCGTCGCTTTCTCGTTCAAAGTGGGCACGCCGGTCACCTTGTAGGCGAGGCGAAGCTGCAGATGATCCTGCAGGTTTTCGCCGACGGACCGAACCTCGCGCACGACCTCGATGCCGGCTTTGCTAAGCACATCGCCATGGCCGATGCCCGAGAGCTCGAGAATATGCGGTGAGCCGATCGAGCCGGCCGATAGTACCGTCTCCTTGTTCGCGTAAGCGCATTTGGCCACGCCGTCATGCTGGAATTCGACGCCGGTCACGGCATCACCCTCGACGATCAGGCGGCGGACCTGTGCCTTGGTATAGACGGTGAGATTGCCGCGCTTCATCGCCGGGCGCAGGAAGGCTTTCGTGGTGTTCCAGCGAATGCCGGAGCGCTGGTTGACGTCGAAATAGCCCGAACCTTCATTGTTGCCGCGGTTGAAATCCGGCGTCTCGGGGATGCCGGCTTCCCTGGCTGCGGCCTGGAAGGCATCGAGCACCGCCCAGCGCACGCGCGCTTTCTCGACCCTCCACTCGCCGCCGGCACCATGCATCTCGTCCTTGCCGCGATAGTGATCCTCGGACTTGATGAAATAGGGCAGCACGTCGTCCCAGCCCCAGCCGGCGCAGCCGAGCTGGCGCCAGAGATCGTAGTCGCGGGCCTGGCCGCGCATGTAGATCATGCCGTTGATGGAGGAGCAGCCGCCAAGCACCTTGCCGCGTGGATAGCTGAGCGACCTGCCGTTGAGGCCCGCTTCCGGCGCCGTGGTAAAACACCAGTCGGTGCGGGGATTGTTGATGCAATAGAGATAGCCGACCGGAATGTGGATCCAGTGGTAATTATCGTTGCCGCCGGCTTCCAGGAGCAGCACCCTATTGTTGCGGTCGGCCGAAAGCCGGTTGGCCAGCACGCAGCCGGCACTGCCGGCGCCGATGATGATGTAGTCGAAACGATCCATTCCAAAAACTCTGTCGTCCCCTCTCCCTGCGCGCAAAGAGAGGGTTAGGGTGAGGGGCAGGAAGACCCTGCAAATTCCGTATTCGCTGGAAGTCCGTGCGGCCCCTCATCCGCCCTCCGGGCACCTTCTCCCCGCTTACGGGGAGAAGGAAAATCAAGCAGTCACCGCCGATATTCAAACCCCAATTTCCGTCCCAGCCGCGAGGCATAGAATTCGCCGACGATGCCGCGGCGGAAGAGCAGGACGCAAACCATGAAGACGATGCCGGTGATGATGGTGACCGGGAACTCAGAGGTCGCGAGGTAGTTTTCCAGCGTCGCCACGAAACCCGCGCCGAAAAGCGGGCCGATCAGCGTCCCGATGCCGCCGAGAAGCGTCATGAGGATGACCTCGCCGGACATCTGCCAGGCGACATCGGTGAGTGTCGCGAACTGGAAGACCAGCGCCTTGACGGCACCCGCAAGGCCGGCCAGTGCGGCCGACATGACGAAGGCGCCGAGCTTGTAACGGGCGACGGAATAGCCGAGCGAGATCGCCCTCTGCTCGTTCTCGCGGATCGACTTCAGGATCATGCCGAAGGGCGAATTGATGAAGCGCCAGATGATCAGCACGCCGATCAGGAAAACGGCAAGGACGAAGTAATACATGTTGAAGGAGTTGTTGAGATCGAGGACGCCGAAGAGGTAGCCGCGCGGCACCGACTGAATGCCATCCTCGCCATGGGTGAATTCCGCCTGCAGGCAGAAGAAATAGAACATGTAGGACAGCGCCAGCGTGATCATGGCGAAATAGATGCCCTGCCGGCGGATGGCGACGAAGCCCATGACGAAACCGAGCAGCGACGCGCCGGCAACGCCGATCAGGATGCCCAGTTCGGGCGGGAGGCCCCATTCCTTCACCGCGTGGGCCGTGAAATAGGCCGCGCCGCCGAAGAAGGTGGCATGACCAAAGGAGAGCAGGCCGGCATAGCCGAGCAGCAGATTGAAGGCACAGGCAAACAGCGCGAAGCAGAGCACCTTCATGACGAAGATCGGGTAGATGAAGAACGGCGCCCAGATCAAGCCGACGAGGCCGACGACCAAAAGCAGCTTCTGCACGGAAAGCTTCGGACGCTCCTTGGAACTCAAGCTGATTAATCCAGCCATATCACGCCTCCCGACCGAAGAGACCTGCAGGCCTCAGCAGCAGCACAATTGCCATGATCACGAAGATGACGATATTCGAGGCTTCAGGATAGAAAACCTTGGTGAGGCCCTCGGCAATCCCAAGCATATACCCTGTGACGATCGCGCCCATGATCGAGCCCATGCCGCCGACGACCACAACGGCAAAGACGATGATGATCATGTTCGATCCCATCAGCGGCGAGACCTGGTAGATCGGCGCGGCCAGCACACCGGCAAAGGCGGCGAGCGCGACGCCGAAGCCGTAGGTGAGCGTCAGCAACACCGGCACGTTGACGCCGAAAACCTGGACGAGCGTGGAGTTCTCGGTCGCGGCACGCAGATAGGCGCCGAGCTTCGTCTTCTCGATCAGCAGCCAGGTGCCGATGCAGACGACCAGCGAGGCGATGACAACCCAGCCGCGATAGACGGGCAGGAACATGAAGCCGATATTCCTCGCGCCCGCCAATTCCGTCGGGACGGCATAGGGCTGGCCGGAGGAGCCATAGAGATAACGGAAGGTTCCCTCGATGGTCAGCGCCATGCCGAAGGTGAAGAGCAATCCGTAGAGCGGATCGATCCCGTAGAGCCGGCGCAGGCAGAAACGCTCGACCAGCGCGCCGAACAGGCCGACGATCAGCGGTGCCAGAACGAGGGCTGGCCAATAGCCGATGCCGGCATAGGCAAGCAGCAGATACGCCGTGAAGGCGCCGAGCATATAGAGCGCGCCATGGGCGAAATTGATCACCCGCAGCATGCCGAAGATGATCGCCAAGCCGAGGCTTAGGAGCGCATAGAAGGAGCCGTTGATGAGACCGATCAGCAACTGACCGAGAAGCGCCTGGGCGGGAATGCCGAATATCGTCGTCATGGCTCAGACCCCCAGAACCTTATGCAGCATATCCATGCGCTCTGTGAGTTCGCCGACCGGAAATTCCGAGATCATCTGGCCGTGATCCATCACGTAGAAGCGATCGGCGATGCGGCTGGCGAAGCGGAAATTCTGCTCGACGAGCAATATGGTCATGCCACGGCCCTTTAGCTTCTGCAGGACCTCACCGATGCGCTGGACGATAACGGGAGCAAGACCCTCCGTAGGCTCGTCGAGCAATAGCATGCGAACGCCGGTGCGCAGAATGCGGGCCATGGCGAGCATCTGCTGCTCGCCGCCCGAAAGCCTGGTGCCGACACTGTTGCGCCGTTCATGCAGATTGGGAAACAGCTCGAAGATCTCATCGAGCGTCATGCCGCCAGCGGCGACGACGGGCGGCAGCATCAGGTTTTCATAGACGCTGAGCGTCGAGAAGATGCCGCGCTCCTCTGGCACGAAGCCAATGCCCTGATGCGCCGTCTTGTGCAGCGGCACCTGCATCATGTCCCTGCCCGCGAAGGTGATCCTGCCCTTGCGGGCGCGGACGATGCCGACAATGGTGCGCAGCGTCGTCGTCTTGCCGACGCCGTTGCGGCCGAGGATGGTGATGGTTTCCCCCTCGCCCACACGCATGTCGACGCCGTGCAGGATATGGCTTTCGCCATACCAGGCATTGAGGCCCTGAACTTCCAGAAGTGGGGCCATCGTCAAGCCTCCTCCGTGCCCATATAGGCTTCGCGGACGCGCGGATCCCGGCTGACGGTGCCATAATCGCCCTGGGCCAGGATCTCGCCGCGCTGCAGAACTGTGACATGGTGGCAGATATCGGCAACGACGGAGAGATTGTGCTCCACCATGAGGACTGCCCTGTCGCGCGCGACATCGCGAATGATGGCGGAGACGGTATTCACATCCTCCAGCCCCATGCCGGCCATCGGCTCGTCGAGCAGCAGCACTTTCGGATCGAGCGCAAGCGTGGTCGCGATCTCCAGCACGCGCTTGCGGCCATAGGAAAGGTCGGCGGCGATGGCATCGCGCTCCTTCGAGAGGCCTACCGACACTAGGAGCTGCTCGGCACGGGCGTTGAGGCTGTCAAGGGCCGAAAGCGGGCGCCAGAACTGATGGGCGAGATTGCTTGGCCGCTGCAATGCAACACGAACATTGTCCAGAACCGTCAGATGCGGAAAGACGGCCGAAATCTGGAAGGAACGCACGAGACCCATGCGTGCGACCTTGTCGGGTCTCGTCCGGGTGATATCGGTGCCAAGCAGCGTGATCGTGCCATGCGTCGGCTGCAGGAACTTGGTGAGCAGATTGAACACCGTCGTCTTACCGGCGCCGTTCGGGCCGATCAACGCGTGGACGCGGGCGTGATGCACGTCGAGATCGACATTCTTGACGGCGGTGAAGCCGCCGAAATCGCGGCGCAGTCCCCGGGCGGATAGGACCACCCGGGGCTCTTCCTGCTGATGTGTCGCGGACATCGCCATAAGCTGGTCTAAGCCCTATTGCTTGACGAGGTTGCAGCCGCTCTTGGCCGGATCGATATAGGCTTCCTTGCCGGGAATCGTTGCCAGCACATTGAAATAATCCCACGGCTCCTTGCTCTCTTCAGGCTTCTTGACCTGAAGCAGATACATATCGTGGATCATGCGGCCGTTGGCGCCGACCGTGCCGCCGCGACCGAAGAAATCGTCGACGGGCATTTCATGCAGTTCCTTGGCGACGGCCTCGGTATCGTCGGTGCCTGCCTTCTGCACCGCCTTCAGATATTGCATCACGGCGGAATAAGTGCCGGCATGGATCATGTTCGGCATCTTGCCGGTGCGGGCAAAGAAGCGCTTGCCGAATTCACGGCTCTTGTCATCAAGGTTCCAGTAATAGCCTTCCGTCAGCGTCAGGCCTTGAGCCGCCTGCAGGCCGAGGCCATGGACTTCGGCCAGCGTGAAGAGCAGCGCCGCCAGATGCTGGCCGCCCTGGGTGATGCCGAATTCCGAGGCCTGCTTGATGGCGTTGGAGGTATCGAGGCCGGCATTGGCAAGACCGATGACCTTGGCGCCCGACGATTGGGCCTGCAGCAGGAAGGACGAGAAATCATTCGTCGACAGCGGATGGCGGACGGAGCCCAGGATCTTGCCGCCGCTCGCCTTGACGTAATCGCCGGTCTGCTGCTCGAGCGAATAGCCGAAGGCGTAGTCGGCGGTCAGGAAGAACCAGGTGTCGCCGCCCTGCTTGACGAGCGCGCCGCCGGTGCCGACGGCCAGGGCATGCGTGTCATAGGCCCAATGGAAGCCGTAGGGCGAGCACTGCTTGCCGGTGAGATCCGTCGTCGCCGCACCCGTGACGATATCGATCTTCTTCTTTTCCTTGCCGACCGCCTGCACGGCGAGCGCGACCGAAGAGGTCGTCAGCTCCATGATGGCGTCGACCTTGTCCTGGTCATACCATTGGCGGGCGATGTTGGAGGCGATGTCGGGCTTGTTCTGGTGGTCGGCGTCGACGATCTCGATCGGCACGCCGAGAATCTTGCCGCCAAAATCCTCGGCGGCCATCTTGGCGGCCTCTACCGACGATTTGCCGCCGAAATCCGCATAGACGCCGGACTGGTCGTTGAGAATGCCGATCTTGACGACACCATCGGATGGACCGGCGGCGAAGGCCGCGGTGCTGGCTGCAAGCAGAAATGCAACGGACGTAATAAGACTCTTTCGCATATCCTCTCCTCCCAGAGATTTGGCAAAAACGAATCTGTTCAAAATTGGCCAGCCGCTTTCCTCAAAACGACTTTTCCCGACGGGCAAGATCACGGAATTCGCGCGTTGACGCAAGTCGCGATTGCAATTAATTCCAAACAATGTCTGTTCATTTTTGAACAGAGGAGGATGCATGAAGCGCACGCCGCACTTTACCTGGGACGATTTGCAGTTTTTCCTCGCCGTTGCGCGAACCGGGCAGCTTTCGACCGCGGCGCGGCAATTGCGCAGCAGCCACGCCACGGTCTCGCGCCGGATCGACCGGCTGGAATTTGCCTTGAAGGTCAAGCTCTTCGAACGCAATCCACGCGGCTACATGCTGACCAGCATGGGGCAGCGCTTCGTCGATACTGCCGAGCACATGGAGCAGGAGACCGAACGCCTTCGCGCCGATCTTTCCGCAGGACCAGCGGCACAAAGGGGTGTCGTGCGCATCAGTGCGCCGGAGGGCTTTTCAAACTTCTTCTTCACCGGCGTGCTGCCCGAATTCACCGCCCGGCATCCGAATATCTCGCTGGAGCTGATCACCATCCAGCAGATCATGTCGCTCTCGCGCAAGGAAGCCGATATCGTCGTGGTGCTCGACCCGCCGAAGGCTGGACCCTACTTCACCGAAAAGCTGACTGACTATCACCTGCAGGTCTACGGATCGCGCGATTACCTCGCCCGCCATCCACCGATCGAAAGCCGCGACGACCTGCCTGACTTCGCCTTCATCGGCTATATCGAGGATATGATCTTCGCGCCGGGCCTCGATTATCTCGACGATGTCCATCCCCGCATCAGGCCGCAATTCCAGAGCTCGAGCATCTTTGCGCAGTTGACGGCGACGAAGAACGGCCAGGGGCTGTGCGTGCTGCCGTTTTTCATCGCCGGCAAGCATCCGGACCTGCAGGTCGTCCTGCCGCATGAGGTGGATCTCAGACGCCACTACTGGATCACATGCCACCGCGACCTGCGCCAGTCGCCACGCGTGCGCACCGTCATCGATTTTCTGGCGGAAGCCGTGCGCAAGAACGCGCCGGCCTTTCTAGGCCCCTGGAGAAATACCGAAGGCTGACGCTGCTCGCCCTGCTACAGGATGCTTGCAGCGGCGCTGTAGCGCTTTAAATCTGCTGCATAATTTTTTCCTTAAATCGATTCCGATTTAAGGAGCTATGCAGTAGCTCGGCAGCATCGAAATCGGAGCGTTCGGCAAGACGAAGCTCCCAATCCAGCGACGAGCGCACGATCGTTTCCAGGCAATTGTATTTCGGCGTCCAGCCCAGTTCGCGATGGGCAAGCGCCGCATCCGCGACGATGCTGGCCATGTCGCCGGGACGGCGCGGCGCGATATGGATACGAAAGGCGCGGCCATGGACGCGCATCACCATATTGAGCACATCCAGAACCGAATAACCCTGACCGTAGCCGCAATTGGCGACCAATGAACGGCCGCCGTCGCGCAGATGCTGCAACGCCATCAGATGCGCCTCGACGAGATCGCTCACGTGAATATAGTCGCGAACGCCGGTACCGTCATGCGTCGGATAGTCCGTACCGTATATTTCCACCTGAGGGAGACGGTCGAGCGCCGCCTCGCAGGCGACCTTGATCAGGTGGGTGGCACCGTTGGTCGATTGGCCCGCCCGCCCCTCGGGATCGGCGCCGGCCACATTGAAATAGCGCAGCGCCACATAGCGGAAATCATAGGCTGCGGCGGCATCACGCAGCATCAGTTCAGACATCAGCTTGGATTGGCCATAGGGCGATTCCGGCCGCAACGGCGCGTTTTCGCTGACCGGCCTGTCCGCCGGCTGCTGACCGTAGACCGCGGCAGTGGAAGAGAAGACGAAATGGCGGATGCCAGCCCTGACGGCGGCGCTCATGAGGATGCGGGTCTTGCCGGTATTGTTCTCATAATAGGCAAGAGGGTCCTCGATCGACACCGGAACAACGGCCGAGCCGGCGAAATGAATGATGGCCTCTATATGGTTTTCAGCGAAAATCGTCTGCAGGAGCGCTTCATCGGCGATATCGCCGAGATAGAAGCGGGCAGCCGGTGGAACAGCCCAACGGAAACCCGTCGACAGGCGATCGAGAACCACCACGTCCTCGCCCGCGTCCAGCAATCTCCAGACCATGTGGCTGCCGATATAACCGGCTCCGCCCGTCACCAAGACCGTCATTCTTCGCGTCCCCGCCAAGTCTTACCGGCCCCATATGAGGCCGCTTCCCCTGCGAAATCGATTAAAAGCGGGAGGCCTGGCGGGAAAGATTGCGGGAATGGTTAGGCTGGGCTTTCGCGGATCGATTGCATTTTATGGATTGGGTGCGCGCTGACTATTATGAGGGATTTGAAGAGTACCCCCTCTGTCCCTATCGGGACATCTCCCCCACAAGGGGGGAGATCATTGGGAGTTTGTCGCACACCCCACAAAAGCGATGAGCCTCGGAGTCAACAGATGCGATGTTGGTTGGGTTCGAGAAGCCGCCACGAGTTTCCGATCTCCCCCCTTGTGGGGGAGATGTCGCGAAAGCGACAGAGGGGGGTATCAGGACCGGCCAAAGCGAACGCTGCTAGTTGCAGCGCGCAGGCCGCTCCTACAACCCCTGAATATACCGGCTCAGCCTTTCCGCCGCATCCGCCACCTGCACGGGATCACGCAGGAAGCAGGCGCGCATGAACAGCTCGCCGCCCTTTCCGAAGGCAGTTCCGGGCGCAAGGCCGACACCGGTCTTGTCGACGATATCGATGGCGGCCTTGCGGCTGTCGGTGACGCCGTCGATCTTCAGGAAGGAATAGAGCGCGCCATCCGGCTTCAGCGTCTGCACGCGATTGGTGGCGATCAGCGCATCGCAGAGGATATCGCGCGAGCGGGTCGCCTTGGCGATGTTGGAGCGGACGAAATCATCGCCCTCGTTCAGCGCTGCCACGGCACCCTTCTGCATGAATTGCGCCACGCCCGAGGTCGAATATTGCACGAGGTTTTCGATCACTTGCCCGAGTTCGGCAGGCGCGACGATCCAGCCGACGCGCCAGCCGGTCATCGACCAGTTTTTCGAGAAGGAATTGACGAAGAGGATCTTGTCGTCGGCTTCCTTGACGTCCAGGAAACTCGGCGCGCGACCGCCGGCATAATAGTAGAGCGCATAGATTTCGTCGGCCATGATCCACAGATCATGCTTGCGCGCCAGAGCCAGAATATCCCGGAGATCCTGATGGGTCGCCGTCCAGCCTGTCGGGTTGGACGGCGTATTGATGAACAGGCCCTTGGTCCTCGGCGTGATCGCCGCCTCCAGCCGGCCGAGATCGAGCGACCATTTGCCGTGCTCGAATTCCAGCGGCACGGGAACGGAGCGGGCGCCTGATATCTCCAAAGCAGCAGCGATATTCGGCCAGGCCGGCGAGAGATAGATCATCTCGTCGCCGGGAGAGGTGATCGCCTGCACGGAAAGCTGGATCGCCTGCATGCCGGAACCAACGACATAGAAATGCTCCATCGGCAGCGAGGTGCCGAAATGCCGGCCATAATAATCGGCGAGCGCCTGACGCAGCTCCGGAATGCCGCGCTGCCAGGTGTAAAAGGTTTCGCCGGCATTGAGCGAGGCCATGGCGGCGCGATTGATGAAATCCGGCGTTGGAAGATCGCCCTCGCCGACCCAGAGCGGCAGCAGGCCCTCGCGGCCGCGGGCATAATTGACGACTTCGACGATCCCGCTTTCGGGGGCTGCGAGGGCGCGCGGGCTGAGGCTATCTAGTATCGACATGCAAAGTCTCCGGTTTCCGCTTTCATAAAGCAGAGTGGCGGACAAATCCCATGACTTTGCCTTAGCGAATGATCGATTTTGGTGATGAATAAAGCCCCAGCCCTTGCGGGACCGAGGCTTTTAAAAGAGGCGGAGCCAAGCCTCAGCGTTTCGCGAGAAGATCACGGATTTCCGTCAGCAGCTGAACGTCGGCCGGCGGCGGTGCTGCCTCCGCAATCTTGTCTTCCTTGCGCTCGACCTGGGTGCGCAGCGTGTTTACGCCCTTGACCATCAGAAAGATGATCCAGGCGAGGATGAGGAAGTTGATGAGGACGGTGATGAAATTGCCATAGGCGAAAACCGCGCCCTGCGCGCGGGCGGCGGTGAGCGTCGGCGCATTGACCGCCGAGGACAGGCCGATAAAATAGTTCGAGAAGTCGAAGCCGCCAAAGATCGCGCCGACGATCGGCATGATGATATCGTCAACCAACGATTTCACGATACCTCCGAAAGCGCCGCCGATGATCACGCCGACCGCGAGATCCATGACATTGCCGCGGGCGATAAATGCCTTGAATTCATTAAGCATTGAGCAGTCCCCTTCGCGTTGCCGTTGAATTCACTGTCGGTGATTAGCACCATCTTTTTCCTTATTTTTCAACAGCAAAGTGGCACAGAAGCCTATCCAGACGCGCATATCCCACGATAATTCCATAGGCTCGGCAATTTTACCGCGCATATCGCGAGGCACGTGTTCGTCAGTTGCGAGCAACGCAATACGGGCAGTCGGATATGGATTTCAAAGCACCTTCGATGAGTCGCTTCGCGTTCACGGCCATCCTTCAGATCCTTAACGTTCCTTCGACATCACCTTCGCGATCAACTTACGGACATAATCCGGACCGGGAGCCTGGTCGAAAAGGATGCGATATATGATCGGCGAAATGACGTGGTCCATCAGTTCCGTCAGAGCCGGAAACGGCTCGCCTCGCTCCTTGGCGCGTGTAATGAAAACAGCAAGCTGCTGCTGCGTATAACCGCTGCACTTCTCAGCATTCGCCACGTCGGCGGCCGAAAGAATGTCGCGCAGCATTTGCCGCCCGACACCGGAGGCCATTTCATCGGCATATTGCTCTGCCCAGGCTTCCAGATCCTCGCGGGGGCTGCCTATTTTCGCCGGATCGCCTTCCGGCCGCAGGCGCGAGGCGGCAACGTCGGCCAGAAGCTCTTGAAGATCGCCCCAGCGGCGATAGATCGTAGAAGGCGTGACATTGGCGCGCTGCGCGATCAAAGGGATGGTGATGTCGGCGCGATCCATCGTCGCCAGCATGTCGCGGACGGATTGATGCACGGCCGCCTGCACTCTGGCACTGCGCCCGCCGGGGCGGGGATTTTCTCTGTAGCCCATAAGCCTTTGCCAATCTTTCCCTTTTGCCGCTGGTGAATGACCAGGCGCCATTCACTAAGGCAAATTATTTGCTTTTGTACGTTGGGCATCCTATATGCGCCTAACGCAATCTTTTAGCTTTAGGCTAGGATATAGTCGATGACCTCGCCCCATTCCACCGCCAGCGCACCGATTTCGCCAGCCAGACGCCTGGCGCCGTCCTACTATGCCGCGACCAGCGCCCTGTTTTTGGCCGCCTCGTCCGCACCGACACCTCTCTACCGCCTTTACCAGCAAGCCTTCGCCTTCTCGCCGGTGCTGCTCACGGTGATCTTCGCCGTCTACGCCTTCTCCCTTCTCGCCGCGCTGCTCATCGTCGGCTCGATTTCCGACCATCTCGGCCGTCGCCCGGTTATCTTCGCTTCGATCCTCCTCAATATGGTGGCGATAGCGCTATTTTTAATGGCCAGGGGTCCGGATTGGCTGATTGCCGCCCGCATCGTGCAGGGCTTTGCGACAGGCACCGCGGTCAGTTCCATCGGTGCCGCCCTTGTCGATCTCGATCCGATCAAGGGATCGATCACCAACAGCCTTGCCCCGCTTGTCGGCATGGCGATCGGTGCGCTCGCCACGGGCTTCCTGGTTCAGTTTGCGCCGGCGCCGACCCTGCTCGTCTATATCGTCACACTCGTCCTTCTCATCCTGCAAGCCGTGCTTCTATGGCTGGTGCCTGAGACAACGAACCGACGAGCCGGCTTAGTCGCATCACTGAAGCCGAAAGTTGCCGTTCCCGAGCAGGCGCGCCGGACGCTGCTGGCACTGACGCCGATCAACATCGCCGTCTGGGCGCTTGCCGGCTTCTATCTGTCGCTGGTGCCTTCGCTTGTCAGCACGACGACCGGCAGCACGGCGCCGCTGGTCGGCGGCTCCGTGGTCGCGGCCTTGACGATCAGCGGTGCTGCCGCCGTCTTCCTGCTACGCAAGAAATCCGCCACCACGATCATGAGATTCGGCATACCGACCATGACGCTCGGCATACTGACCGTTATCGCCGGCATGCATGCAGCCGAGGTCTCAATCCTCGCCGCGGGAACGCTGATCGCCGGCTCGGGCTTCGGCGCGGCCTTCCTCGGCACGGTTCGCAGCATCATGCCGCTGGCAAAGCCGGACGAGCGCGCCGGGCTGCTCTCTGCCTTCTACATCCAGAGCTATCTTGCCTTCAGCCTGCCCGCCATCCTGGCCGGCTTCCTGTCGAGGGCACTCGGATTTGCTGAAGCCGCAGATATCTACGCGGCGGCGATCCTTCTGCTCGTCGGCTGGGGTGTGCTGGCATTACGCACCGATCGAGAGAAACCACTAAGTGTATGGTAAGATTATGCTTACGGTTTAAGCTCAAGTTCGGCAAGGCCGCTGCCGTCCATCGCAAACGGCACCGACGTATGCTCGTGAACGATCTTCCAGATGCCTGCCTCCTTTCTGAGGCCGAGTGTCTGGCGAAACCATAGATCGCCTTCGACGCCGTCCGTCTTCCTGCCGGTCATATGTACAAGGCCGGTCCAGAAGGCGGCATCCCCGCCGACGGTCAGTCTCACATCGACGGCATCGCCGCCGATCGGTCCTTCCCAGGTCGAAAACCAGGCTTCCAGGCCCTTTTCGCCCTTACCTTTGTGCACCAGAGGTGCGGCCAAGGTGAAGCTGACAGTATCGTCGCTCAAATGCCTGACGACGCCGGCGGCGTCCTTGTTGCCAAGCGCGGACGCCCAGCTTGCAAGCATTGCGTTGATGGCTTCTGCCTCGTCGTGATTGCCGATAATCTCGATCATGTCATTCTCCTCGGTTTGATTAGACCCAGGCAGAGGACGAACGAAAAGGGCCGCTCCCGACAGGAGCGACCCATTATTTGTTGCCATTATGGCTTGTTGGTTCAAGCCGCCTTCTTGGCGCCGTAGGGATCGAAGCGCCCGTAGAAGGTCTCGCCCTTCGCGGCCATATCCTTCAGCAGCGCGGTCGGCTGGAAATGTGGGCCGTAGGTAGCTGCCAGCTTTTCGCAAAGCTCTACGAAAGCCTTGACGCCCATGCCGTCGATGTAGGACAGCGCGCCGCCGGTATAGGGGGCGAAGCCGAAGCCGAGGATGGAGCCGACATCGGCCTCGCGCGGATCGGTGACGATACCCTCTTCGATGGTGCGAGCCGCCTCGAGCGCGATGGTGGCGAGGAAGCGCTGCTTCAGCACGCCGACATCGACCTCATCGGCCTTCTTCTGCGGATAGAGATCCTTCAGGCCCGGCCAGAGGGACTTCTTGGCCGGCTTCGGCGGATAGTCGTAGAAGCCCTTGGAATTCTTGCGGCCGAGACGGCCCTCGCCTTCCACAAGACGGCTGATCAGCTGCATGTGACGCGGATCGACCGCCTTCTCGCCGAGATCGGCGACAGTCGCCTTCAGGATCTTGTAGGAAAGATCGATGGCGACCTCGTCGTTCAGCGCCAGAGGTCCCACAGGCATGCCGGCCATCTTGGCGGCATTCTCGATCATCGCCGCGGGCACGCCTTCAATCAGCATGTCGTAGGCTTCATGGATATAACGGAAGACGCAGCGATTGACGAAGAAGCCGCGTGTGTCGTTGACGACGATCGGGGTCTTTTTGATGGCGGCGACGTAATCGAGTGCGACAGCGAGCGCATGATCGCCGGTTTCCTTGCCCAAGATGACTTCCGTCAGCATCATCTTCTCGACCGGCGAGAAGAAATGGATGCCGATGAAATCGGAGGGGCGCTTGCAATTCTTGGCAAGACCTGTGATCGGCAGCGTCGAGGTGTTGGACGCGAAGACGGCGCCGGCCGGCAGCACGGCTTCGACGGCCTCGACAACGGCCTTCTTGACCTCGCGATCCTCGAACACCGCTTCGATGACAAGGTCGGAATCCTTCAGATCGGAATAATCGGCCGATGGCGTGATGCGGGAAAGCAGGGCTGCGCCCTCGTCTTGCGTCAGCCTTCCCTTACCGATCGAATCCTTGACCAGACCCTCGCCGACACCCTTGCCCTTGGTCGCGGCATCGATATCGCGATCGATGAGCGTGACCGAAATGCCCGCGGCCGCGGTGACATAGGCGATGGAAGCACCCATGAAGCCGGCGCCGACGACGCCGACCTTCTTCAGCTCCGTCTTCGGTTGCCCGGCCGGGCGGCGGGCGCCCTTGCCGAGTTCCTGCATGGAGATGAACAGCGAGCGGATCATCGAATAGGCTTCGGTGGTCTGCAGAACATGGGTGAAGTAGCGCTGCTCGATCTTCAGGCCGGTATCGAACGGAACCTGGAGGCCTTCGTAGACGCATTTGAGGATGGCGAGTGCGGCCGGATAATTGCCTGAGGTCTCGCGGCGCAGGATCGCCGGCGCCGCCGGCCAGAGCTGAGCCGCCGCTGGCGTCCAGATGCCGCCACCCGGCGCCTTGAAGCCCTTCTCGTCCCAGGGAGCGACAGGCTTCAAACCGTCCTTGATCATCTGCTTGGCGGCCGGGATCAGTTGATCCGGCTCGACCACCTGATGCACCAGGTTCATCGCCTTGGCGCGCGCCGCCGTCAGCGACTGGCCGGTCGTCATCATCTGCAGGGCAGATTGCGCATCCGTCAGCCGCGCGATGCGCTGCGTGCCGCCAGCGCCGGGGAAAATGCCGACCTTGACCTCTGGCAGGGCGATCTTGACGCTCTTGGCGCTGGAAGCGACACGGCCGTGGCAGGCGAGCGATAGCTCGAAGGCGCCGCCCATGCAGGTGCCGTTGATGGCCGAAACCCAGGGCTTGCCGCAGGTTTCGAGCTTGCGGAACAGGCCGGTCATGCGCCCGACTAGATCGAAGAGCTTCTGGGTTGCCGCGGCCGGATCCTTGGCTTTCTCCTCCCGATAGAAGGAGAACATGGACTTGATCATCGACAGATCGGCGCCGCCGGAGAAGGAGGATTTGCCCGAGGTGAAGACCACACCCTTGACGGCGGCATCGGCGACGGTCGCGTCGATGATGGCGTTCAGCTCTTCGAGAATTTCGGCGGTAAAGACGTTCATGGACTTGCCGGGCATGTCCCAGGTAACGAGTGCGATGCCGTCCGCGTCGGTCTCGACGGTGAAATTCGTGTAAGTCATTGGTTTCCCCTCCTCAGACGCGTTCGACGATCGTGGCGGTGCCCATGCCGGCGCCGATGCAGAGTGTAACGAGCGCCGTGTTGAGATCGCGGCGCTCCAGCTCGTCCAGCACGGTGCCGAGGATCATCGCGCCGGTAGCACCGAGCGGATGGCCCATGGCGATGGCGCCGCCGTTGACGTTGATCTTGTCATGCGGAATCTCGAAAGCCTGCATGTAGCGCAGCACGACGGCGGCGAAGGCTTCGTTGAGCTCGAAGAGATCAATGTCGGCAAGCGACATGCCGCTGCGCTTCAGGAGCTTTTCGGTGACGTCCACCGGGCCGGTCAGCATCAGCGCCGGGTCGGAGCCGACATTGGCAAAGGCCTTGATACGGCCGCGCGGCTTCAGCCCCATGCTCTGACCGCCTGCCTTGGAGCCGAGCAGCACGGCGGCGGCGCCATCGACGATGCCCGAGGAATTGCCAGCGTGATGGACGTAGTTGATGCGCTCCACTTCCGGATGCGCCTGGATGCCGACGGCTTCGAAGCCGCCCATTTCGCCCGGCATCTGGAAAGACGGATTGAGCGAGGCGAGCGCCTGCATGTCCGTGCCGGGGCGCATGTGCTCGTCGCGGTCAAGAATGGTCAGGCCGTTGATATCCTTGACCGCAATGACGGAATTGTTGAAATAACCCTTCTCCCAGGCATTGGCGGCGCGCTTCTGGCTCTCGACGGCATAGGCATCGACGTCGTCGCGGGAGAAGCCGTATTTGGTGGCGATGAGATCGGCCGATACGCCCTGCGGCATGAAATAGGCCGGGAAGTTGACCGAAGGATCCATGAACCAGGCACCGCCGGACATGCCCAAACCAACGCGCGACATGCTTTCGACACCGCCGGCAATGACTATATCGTCAGCCCCTTGCGCGATCTTGGCTGCGCCGAAATTCACGGCATCGAGGCCGGAGGCGCAGAAGCGCGAGATCTGCATGCCGGGGGCCTTTGTGGAATAGCCTGCCTCGAAGGCGGCGCCCCTCGGAATGACGGCGCCGGCTTCCATGACCGGATCGACGCAGCCCATGATGATGTCGTCCACCGTCTCGGTATCGAGGCCGTTGCGGTCGCGGATCGCCTCCAGCGTCTTGGCGGCGAGGCGGACGGACGGCACTTCGTGCAGCGCCCCATCCTTCTTGCCCCGCCCGCGCGGCGTGCGCACATGGTCGTAAATGAAAACCTCGGTCATGTCTCATCTCCCTGCGGCGGCAAGCCGCCTTCGAACTCAGTATATAGCGACCAAAGCCGCGAATTCCCCTTCTCCCCTCGGGGAGACGGTAGAACTCAAAAAGCTTCCGCCGCCATTTCCATCATCGTGTCGGCGCCGGTTTCGATGCGGGTCTTACGCAATGCCGTTTCCGGCATGATGCGCTCCATGTAGAACCGCGCCGTGACAAGCTTGTTCTTCAGATAATCCTCGCGCGCGCTGTCGCCGTTCGCAAGGCCCGTCTGCGCCGCCTTTGCCATCTTCGCCCACATGTAGCCGAGGACGACGAGGCCGAAGAGATGCATGTAGTCGGTCGAGCCGGCGCCGGCATTGTCGGGCTTGGCCATAGCGTTCTGCATGAACCACATGGTCGCGGCCTGAACGTCGTTCAAGCCCTTCTTCAGATGCTTGGTGTAGAAAGCCATCTGCTCGTCGTTGCGGTTTTCCTCGCAGAAATCGCCAATCTCCTTGAAGAGCGCCATAACCGCCCGGCCGCCGTTCAGCGCCAGCTTGCGGCCGACGAGATCGAGAGCCTGGATGCCGTTGGCACCTTCGTAGATCATGGCGATGCGGGCATCGCGGACATACTGGCTCATGCCATGCTCTTCGATATAGCCATGGCCGCCGAAGACCTGCTGCGCCATGACGGCGTGTTCGAAGCCCTTGTCGGTCATGACACCCTTGAGGATCGGCGTCGCAAGGCCAAGGATATCGTCGGCCGACTGACGCTCCTTCTCATCAGGAGAGCGATGGGCGATATCGGACTTCAGCGCCGTCCAAAGCAGAAAGGCGCGGCCGGCTTCGTTGAAGGCGCGGATCGTCATCAGCGAGCGGCGGATATCGGGATGGACGATGATCGGATCGGCCTTCTTGTCCGGTGCTTTCGGGCCGGAAAGCGAACGGCCCTGGATGCGCTCGCGGGCATAGTTGGCGGCATTCTGATAGGCGATTTCAGCGACGGAGAGACCCTGCAGGCCAACGCCGAGACGCGCCTCGTTCATCATGACGAACATGGCGTTGAGGCCCTTGTTTTCGGCGCCGATCAGGAAGCCCGTGGCCTCGTCATAATTCATGACGCATGTGGCGTTGCCGTGGATACCCATCTTGTGCTCGATCGCGCCGCAGGAGACCGGATTGCGCGCGCCGAGCGAACCGTCTTGCTTGACGAGGAATTTCGGCACGATGAACAGCGAGATACCCTTGGTGCCTTCAGGCGCGCCTTCGATGCGGGCGAGGACGAGATGGACGATATTGTCAGTCATGTCGTGCTCGCCGGCGGAGATGAAGATCTTCTGCCCGGAAATCTTGTAGCTGCCGTCTGCCTGCGGCACCGCCTTGGTGCGCAGCAGGCCGAGATCGGTTCCGCAATGCGGTTCCGTGAGGTTCATGGTGCCGGACCAGGTGCCCTCGACCATCTTCGGCAGATAGGTCTGCTTCTGCGCGTCCGAACCGTGGACGAGGATGGCGGCGATCGCGCCCTGTGTCAGGCCCGGATACATCATCAGCGACATGTTGGCGGCGGAGGTATATTCGCCGACGGCGCAGTGCAGCACATAGGGAAGCCCCTGCCCGCCGAACACCTCCGGCACCGCCAGGCCGAGCCAGCCACCTTCGCGATAGGCGCGATAGGCCTCCTTGAATCCCTTCGGCGTCGAGACCGTGCCATCGTCATGGCGCACGCAGCCTTCCTGATCGCCGGAATAGTTGAGCGGGAAGAGCACTTCCTCCGACATCTTGGCCGCCTCGCCGACGATCGCCTCGATCATGTCGGGCGTGGCATCGGCATAGCCCGGGAGATTGTTATAGCGCTCCAGCCCGAGCACATCGTTCAGGACGAAGAGTGTATCGTTCACCGGGGCCTTATAGACTGGCATTTCTCGAATTCCTCCAATTCGCCGCCGGACCTCAGATTCCGGCCACTGGCTATCCTTACAAAATATTGACGTTTGCGTAAACGTCAAATTTCGAAAGGATGTTGAAATTTTGGTGAAGGCGATCGAGGGGATGGCTGATACCCACGCGCCGCGAACCCTATCCGGCAGCCTACATGTACTGCCTGCTCACAAGAATATCGGGCCGCGAGACAGCAGAACCGAAATAAAAGGTTAAGACTTCCCACAAACTTAACGAGTTGTTTACCACGTTTTGTAAATTGTACGAGTTGAGCGGCAGTGCTTCGCGCTTCTTCAACTTATCCTTTGAAGGCGCGCCGTTTTGCAGCTCGGTTTGAGGAAAGCCAATACATTTATCCCTTTCCGAACGGTGGGATGCAGGCGGTGCGGCAAAGCCACGACGTCTTCTTTCCGTCAGTATATTGGCCCGGGTGGTCCATAGTTCGAAGCGAGCAAAGATATGAGCGGATCGCGATCAAATCCTACCGGCACGGGCGACTGGGCGTCCCTGGATGCTCTGAGCCGCACGATCGAAGGGCTGGAAGCGCGCATCGAGGGGCTGATGGGTACGGCCGCCTCCCGCGACACGCGCCAGCATGCCGTCGCCGGCTATGCACCCGCGCCGGAACGCGCAGCAGCAGCGGAGCGGATGCCGCCGCGCGCCGAACGCGAGCAGCTCGCCAGCCGACCCTATGAACGCCCCGTGCGCAACGAACGTCCCGAGAGCGATCCTCGCTCCGATCCGCTTGCCGAGATCCGCCAGCGTCAACGCGCGCTGGAAGCAAACCGCGAACGGCTGCAGGCGCGCCGCGAGGACGTTGCGCATGCCGAGCCGCAGCCGGCGCGGCGTCTGCCCGATGCCTATGCCCAGCGCCAGCCGATGCGTCCTTCGGCTGAAAACTCCGTCGACATCGCACAGGCACTCGTCAACCTTCGCCAGGATTTGAAGCGCGACATCGCCGAGAGCGTGACCCGCGAGGTCGGCGCCTTGCGCGCCGAAATCCGCGATATTCGCGAAAATGCCGAGGACAAGCATTTCGTCGCCGATGTCCGCGAGGACATGGCCCGGCTCGCCGACAGCATCAACCAGCTCGCCGGTCAGCCGGAAACGGCGGGCCTGAAAGCCGAATTCGACGAGCTGCGCTCGCTGATGGACGGCCTCGCCCGCGAGGAATCCCTGCATCATGTCGGGCGCCAGGTGAAGGCGATCGATACGACGGGCCTGCAGGACGAGCTCGTTTCGCTTGCCTATCGCCTTGACGACATCAAGCAGCAGCTCGGCGGCATGAACGACAGCCCGGCCGTGCATGCGCTGGAAAACAAGCTGCTGACGATCGCGACCGCGATGGAGAGCCTCGGCTCCATGATGCAGCCGCAGGATCAGGCCATGCAGCGGCTGGAAGGCCGCCTGAGCGGCCTTGCCGACCAAATCGACCTGATGGGCCGCGATGCGGCGCGGCGCCAGCCGGCTGACGACCTTTCCGGCCGTCTCGAGGCGCTCGCCATGCGCATCGACGAGCTGGGCAGCGCCAAGGCCGTCGCCCGCCTCGAGGAACGCCTCGACCAGCTCTCGTATCTGATGGAGCACTCGCAGAAGGCGGCGCCGCAGCCCGAACTCGTCAGCTACCTCGCCGATATCTCCCACAAGATCGATGCACTGGAACATGGGTCCGTCGACAATGCGCTGGCGGACCGGCTGGACTACCTTGCCCGCCGCATCGACGAGATGGATTTCCATCCGCCGCTTCCGGCTGCCGGCATCGATGACGGCCTGGTTCGCCGGCTGGAGGGACGCCTCTCCGACATTGCGGCACGGCTGGAGGCCAGCACGGCCGCACCGCCCACGGATATGCAGGCGCTACGCAGTCTCGAAGAGCAGATCGCCAACCTCTCGACATTGTTGACGAACGAGCCACGGGCCATGGCCGATCGCATGACCTCGGATTTCGACCACCGGATGAGCGCGATCGAAGACTATATGGCGACCAATGACGAATATGTCATCGAGGCGGCACGCCATGCGGCGGAAGCCGTCGTCGAGGCCTATTCGCGCGGAGGCATGACGGGCAATGGCGTGCAGGCCGCCGACATGTCCGCGCTGGCGGCACTTGCCGAGGACCTTCGCCATCTCGAGGACATCAGCCGCGCCAGCGACGAGCGCACGCACCGCACCTTCGAAGCGCTGCACGATACGCTGCTGCAGATCGCCGACCGGCTCGACCACATGGAACATCGCAGGCCGGCGCCTCTGATGCCGGCCGCGGCATTCGAAAGCGACGTTTTCGCCCAAGAGGCTGCTCCGGCGATAAAGCCGCCGATGGCCGCGCAACAGCAGAAGGCTGGGCCGATCATCCGCACGGTCGCGTCTGCCGAAGCCACCATCTCCTCCGAAGCCGCCGTCGCACAGGCGACCGACGCCAATACGAAGGCTGAAATCAAGGCTGCCGCCAAGAGCGGCAAGACCAGCCTCTTCGCCAGCCTCGGCAAGCGCTTCTTCACGCCGGAAAAGGCCGAGCCGATCTTCCCGCCGGACCGTCCCGTGATCGAGCAGGCCCCATCGATCGATCCGGCCGACCTGATGCCCGGCGAAGAGGCCAACGAATTGCTGGAGCCGGGCTCCGGCGCACCCGATATCAAGAAGATTCTCGAGCGCGTACGCGCCAGCCAGAATGCGTCGCGCAGCGGAAATGCGCGTCAACCGACGGAAAACGAGCGGGCTGATTATATCGCGGCTGCCCGGCGCGCTGCACAGGCGGCGGCCATGGAAGTCGACCAGACGCAGCGCTCGGCTCCCGTCTCCAAGAAGGACGCGAAAAAAGGCGGGGCATTCTCGCGCTTCCGCCGGCCGATCCTGCTGGCCGTCGGCGCGGCACTTCTCGCCATCATGGCCTTCCCACTGGTCAACACGCTGACGCGCGGTCACAAGGCGCCTCCGCCTGCCGAAGTCTCCTCGATGATCGCGCCGCCGGCCAATGCCGCGGGCAGCAACGTCGTGGCGACGGTGAACCCGGCCGATAACAAGCTGCAGCCCGCAGTCAACCAGGCTGCAGCACCCGCAGGCTCGACCGAGACAACGGACACTCAAGCTGCAAGCGCGCCCGCCAATCCGGCGCCTGCACCCGCAAGCCATCACCTGACGGCAGCAGCGCCGCTCGACGGCAACCAGGCGGCAAGCGAGACCTTATCCCCTGCCGGCACCGCCGCACCCGCGCAGCAGACGGCTGCTTTCGTCCAGCCGGACAAGGCGGCCGCAGCTCCCGTTGCTGCCCCGGCGGCGCCGGAGATCGCGGTGCCCGACGGCATCCAGCCGCCATCGCTCGTCGCAGCCGCCAAATCGGCCGACCCTGTGGCGCTCTTCGAAATTGGCGCACGCTACACGGATGGACGCGGCGTCGCGGCCGACATGAAGCAGGCGGCAAGCTGGTATCAGCTTTCGGCCGAAAAGGGCTATGCGCCCGCGCAGTACCGCCTTGCCAGCATGTATGAGAAGGGCAACGGCGTCGATCGCGATCTCGTCAAGGCCAAGCAATATTACGGGCAGGCGGCCAATCAGGGCAATGCCAGCGCCATGCACAATCTTGCCGTCCTTTTTGCTTCGGGCACGGCCGGACCGCAGGACTATGATTCCGCCGCAAGCTGGTTTACCCGCGCCGCCGATCTCGGCGTCTCCGACAGCCAGTTCAACCTCGCGATCCTCTATGCACGCGGCAACGGCGTGAAACAGGACCTGCAGGAATCCTACAAGTGGTTTGCGATCGCCGCAAAGAGCGGCGACAAGGACGCCGCCCAGAAGCGCGATGAAGTTGCCAATGCGATGAAGCCGGCCGACCTCGAAAGCGCCCGCGCCAAGGTCGACCTTTGGAAGGTTCAGCCGGCCGATGCCAAGGCCAACGGCACCGACATTCCCGACGAATGGGCTACGGGCAAGGGCGTGAACACGGCCTCCATCGACATGAAGAAGGCCATCCGCAACATCCAGGCCATCCTCAACAAAAGCGGCTTCGACGCCGGTGCGCCGGATGGCGCCATGGGTGACAAGACGGTGGCCGCCCTGAAGAGCTTCCAGAAATCCGTGGGCTTGCCGGCGGACGGACGGGTGACCGATCAGGTGGTCAAGGAGCTTCTGGCCCGCAACAAGTAGGCCCGAGATCCTTTACGAAAAGCAGCTTATCGAACATGCCGGTGCGACCACACCGGCATGTTTCATTTGGCAGGGCTCGCGCAGCCTCACTCCACGTCATTCTTCCCCTCCGAGCGCAACGTCACAGAAATGCGAAAAAAGCCGCGCTAGAGTGAGCCCGGCTATTCGAAAACTGAAACGGCACGGCTTTTCCTAAGGCTCTGGCAAGGATTTCAGATTAGAATCCGCCGTTTAAAAGGGGAAAATGGTTCAGGCTCGGCCATCGGCCGCCTGTAGGTGGGAACAGCGCGTGACGATCTATCTGCCGATTGCAGAACTGTCGGTGAATATCCTCCTTATTCTCGGCATGGGCGCCGCCGTCGGGTTTCTTTCCGGCATGTTCGGCGTCGGCGGCGGCTTCCTCATCACGCCTCTCCTGATCTTCTACAATATCCCACCTGTTGTCGCGGTCGCCACCGGCTCCAACCAGGTCGTCGCCTCCTCGGTTTCGGGCGCGCTCACGCATTTCCGCCGCGGTTCGCTCGACCTGAAGCTGGGCGCGATCCTGCTTGCCGGCGGCCTGGTGGGCGCGACATTCGGCCTCTGGCTATTCGTCCTGCTGCGCCGGCTCGGCCAGATCGACCTGATCATTTCCCTGATCTACGTGCTGCTGCTCGGCACGGTGGGAACGCTGATGCTGTGGGAGAGCGTCAGGGCCATGCGCCGGGCGGCCGGCAAACTGCCGCCTTCGACCGGCAAGCCGCGCCACCACAACTGGGTGCAGCGGCTGCCGCTGAAGCTGCGGTTCAAGAAATCCAAGCTCTATCTCAGCGCCATCCCGGTGATCGGCCTCGGATTCTTCGTCGGCATGCTGACGCCGATGGGTATCGGCGGCGGCTTCATCCTCGTCCCGGCAATGATCTATCTGCTGCGCGTACCGACCAATGTCGTCGTTGGCACCTCGCTGTTCCAGGTCATCTTCGTGACTGCCTTTACCACCATCGTGCAGGCGGCCACCAATTATTCCGTCGACGTCGTCCTGGCCTTCCTGCTGATGGTGGCGGGGGTGATCGGCGCACAATACGGCGTGCGCGTCGGCCAGAGGCTGCGCGGCGAGCAATTGCGTGCCCTACTCGGCCTGCTCGTCCTGGCCGTCGGCCTTCGCCTGGCGATCGCCTTGGTGGTAACGCCGGCCGATTTCTATTCGGTCGTCATGGAGGGCGTGAGCCGATGAGAGGTTTCGGGCTGCTCATCGCCGTGACACTGCTGCTTGCGCCGCTTATGGCCCGAGCGCAGGTGATGCTCGACCAGCCGACGACCTCGACCACGGCGCGAGAGACGATGGAGATCGGCACCTCGACGAGCGAGATCGCCATCACTTCCGATTTCACCGGCGCCGATCTGACGATTTTCGGCGCCCTGTCCAATACCGACCAGCTGCTTCTGGCGATCGGCCAGTATGACATCGTCGTCGTGCTGGAAGGCCCGCGCGAAAACGCCACGGTGCGCCGGAAGGAACGGGTCTTCGGCATCTGGGTCAATACCCGTTCGATGACGTTCGAGCATGTGCCGGAAGCCTACTCGCTGTCGAGCACGCGCGCCGTCGATAATATCACCACACCGCTCGAACTCAGCGATCGCGGTATCGGCGTCGAGCATATTCCGCTGACGCCGCTCGGCTTCGTCGGCAATGTCGGGGATGTACCGGAATTCCGCAACGCCTTCCGGCGGCTGCAGAAGACAGGCGGCCTTTATGAAAGCGACCCGGCAGGCGTGCGCTTCGTCAGCTCCTCGCTGTTCAAGGCGACGCTCAGAATTCCCGCCGATGTGCCGAATGGCGTGCACACGGTGCGCGCCTACCTCTTCAAGAGCGGCAAGTTCCTGAGCGAGAAATCCTTACCGCTGCGCGTCATCAAAACAGGCATAGAACAGACCATTACCGATGCCGCGCACCAGCAACCGATCGCCTATGGCGTGTTCTCCGTGTTGCTGGCCCTCGTCACCGGATGGGGTGCGAGCTTCATGTTCCGGAAGAACTGATCAGCCGCTTTTCCTGCGATTGACGACTTCGAGATAGGCCTCGGTCAGCCGGCCGAGCACCGAAGGGGTGCCTGGCGGCAGCTCCTTGCCGAGATGCTTGACGCGCAGCTCGTCCATGAAATCCTCCCAGAGCGTCGAACCGCCATTCTCCAGAAGCTCCGCCCGGATCGACAGTTCCTCCGACACCGGAAGATGCTTGCGCCCCCAGGCGCCCATATGGGCAAAGAGCGGCACGAGATCGATCGCCATTTCCGTCAGGCTGTAGATGGCCTTCTGCTTGTGGGTCGGATCATCCCCACGGGTCAGCAGGCCGCGCTCCACCAGCCGCTTCAGGCGGTCGGCGAGGATATTGGAGGCGATCCCCTCCTGCGACTTCTGCAGCAGCTCGCGAAAATGCCGGCGATTGCCGAACATGATGTCCCTGATGACGATCAGGCTCCAGCGATCGCCGAGGATTTCCAGCGTCAGATTGATCGGGCAGCCGGAACGATGCAGCGCGTCCATAATGATCTCCAAAAACCACTTGCATTTTGCCATCAGTTTGACTAGCTTGCAACTACTTGCTTTTAGCAACCAGTTTTAATTATGACATGGTTATCAAAACGGAGGAAAAGTGATGAGGAAGCTTGTTATCTGGAATCTCATGACGCTCGACGGCTATTTCGAAGGAAACAAGCCCTGGGACCTCGATTTTCACATGCTCGCCTGGGGCGATGAGCTGGAACACTATGCGAAAGAGCTCGGCAAGGAAGGCGATCTGCTGATCTTCGGCCGCAAGACCTATGAAGGCATGGCCGCCTATTGGCCGACCGCGACGGAAACATCCGATATCGCCGCCTACATGAACGGCATCGCCAAGATTGCCGCCTCGCGGACGCTCGACAAGGCGGATTGGAACAATACCCGCGTCGTCGGTGACATTGTCACTGAAGTGAAGAAGCTAAAGGAAGAGCCTAGCAAGACCATGTTCGTCTTCGGCAGCGCCGAGGTGACGGATGTGCTCCTCAAGGCGGGGCTGGTGGACGAGCTGCGGATCTGCCTCGTTCCCGTCGTGCTGGGATCGGGCAATCCGCACTTCAAGCTGGCAGCCGAACAACGGCCGATGAAGCTCATCGACTCCACGCCCCTCAAGACGGGGGCCGTCATCCTGCGTTACGAACCCGCGAAGTAGCTTAGGCCGAGAGGTTGCCGAACCTTACGGAATAAATGCGGTCGCGGCCGAGCAGGTGGGCGATCAGGCTTTCCCGCTCGAAGAGGCCGGCCATGGCCTTATGACGAAGATCGAGGCCGCCGGTCATCACGCCAAAGGCTGGCATCAGCAGGCGGGCGCCATCCGTTGCGAAGCACGGGCGGCGCACCGATTTCTCCCGCCTCCGAACGGTGGCGGAGGGGTGCAGATGGCCGGCGATCTCGCCGGCCTGCCGCCCCACCCTCGGTTCATGGCGGAAGGTCAATCCGCTATAATGCATTTCGTCGACCGAGTGCCCAGGCAGATCGACCGTGCCGTCCGGATCGTGATTGCCGTTGATCCAGATCCATTCGCGGCCACGCGCCATATTGACGATGAGGCTGCGAAACTCTTCCGGCAGATGCCGCGAACCGACCCGGTCGTGGAAATTGTCACCGAGCGAGACGACGAGCTTCGGATCGTAGCGGGAGATGACGGCGGCAAGCACGGTCAGCGTCGCCAGCGTATCGTAGGGCGGCAGCAGCATGCCGCGACGGGCGAAGGCCGCGCCCTTTTCCAGATGCAGATCGGAGGCGACGAGAATGCCGCTATCCGGCAGATGGAGTGCACCCATCGGATCGCAGACGGCGGCCACGCCTTGAACGACGGTTTCGACGCCCGCGGCGAACGCACGTCCACCGGCGTCTTGGCCATTCAAGTCCCGCGCCAGCGCCAGCCTGTTGATCACGTCGGTCTATCCTCATTCGTCCGTTCGCACGGTGCCGCGCCGCCCATCGGCTCGGCATCATACTCTATTCCATCGCCTCGCGGATCAGATCGTCAGCCGCTTCGGCAAGCAGGACATCGTGAGCCTCGCCCGGCACCGGCACCTTGCCGATTTCCAGCATCACCGGCACGGCGAGCGGGGAAATATGGTCCAGCGCGCGATGGGTGATATGGCCCTTGATTCGCTTCAGCATATCCGCAAGACGGCCAATATCCAAAAGTCCGGTTGCCGCATCCTGCCTCGTCGCCTGCAGCAGAATATGGTCTGGCTCGTGGCTGCGCAGCACGTCGTAGATCAGATCGGCCGAGACGGTCACCTGGCGGCCCGTCTTTTCCTTCCCCGGATGCCGGCGCTCGATCAAGCCGGCTATCACGGCGCAATTGCGGAAGGTGCGTTTCAAAAGGAAGGATTCGTCGAGCCAGGCCTCGAGATCGTCTCCGAGCATATCCTCGTCGAAGAGGTCGGAAAGACTGAGCCGCCTGTTGGCGATCATCAGCCCCATATCCTCCAGCCCCCATATGCCGAGCGAATAATCGGTCGCGACGAACCCCATGGGCTTGGCGCCCGCCCGCTCCAGCCTCCGGGTCAGGAGCATGCCGAGCGTCTGGTGCGCCAGCCTCCCCTCGAAAGGATAGGCAACCATGTAGGCGCGGCTGCCGCGCGGAAAGGTCTCGATGAGAAACTCGTCGCGCTTTGGCAGCAGCGACTTGTCCTTCTGAATCTCCAGCCAGTCGCGCACCTGATCCGGAAGGCGGTGCCGGCGGTCGGGGTCGGCGATCATCGCCCGCACCTGATCGGCGAGATAGGTCGACAGCGGAAACTTGCCGCCGGCATAAGAAGGGATTTTCGGATCCAGCGAGAAGGCCTGCGAGGCCAGGCATTCGCTCTCGCGGATGCCTTCGAAGCGAAGCACCTTGCCGGAAAAGAGAAAGGTATCGCCGGGCGAGAGCTGCTCGACGAAATATTCCTCGACTTTGCCGAGCGGCGCACCGCCTCTTCCGAGCGAACCAAGCGCATTGCGCTTCACCATACGGATGTTCAGCATCGCTTCTTCGACTATCGTGCCGAGGTTCAGGCGATATTGCTGGGCGACCTGCGGATTGGAGACACGCCAGCGCCCGTCCGCCATCTTGCGGATGCGGGCATAGCGCTCATAGGTCCGGAGCGCATAGCCGCCGGTGGCGACGAAATCGACGATGCGTTCGAAGGTTTCCCAGGAGAGCTCGGCATAGGGGGCGGCGCTCTGCACCTCATCATAAAGTTCGAGCATATCGAAGGGCTCGGCGCAGGCCATGCCGAGCACATGCTGGGCGAGAACGTCGAGCGCGCCGACGCCGATCGCCGGCGTATCCTGCGCGCCGATATAGTTGGCGTCGAGCGCTGCCTGGCATTCCATCACCTCGAAGCGATTGGCCGGCACCAGAATCGCCTTCGACGGCTCGTCCATGCGGTGGTTGGCGCGGCCGATGCGCTGGGCAAGGCGGCTTGCACCCTTCGGCGCACCGACATGGATGACGAGATCGACATCGCCCCAGTCTATGCCGAGATCGAGCGTCGAGGTGGCGACGACGGCACGCAGCCGGTTCTCCGCCATGGCCGCTTCCACCTTGCGGCGCTGGCCGACATCGAGCGAGCCATGATGAAGCGCAATCGGCAGATTGTCGTCATTGGCCGACCATAGCTCCTGAAAGAGCATTTCGGCCTGCGAGCGCGTGTTGACGAAGAGCAGCGTCGTGCGATGCGCCTTCAGCTCGCGATAGATATCGGGGATCGCATATTTGGCGGAGTGGCCGGACCAGGGGATGCGCTCTTCCGTCGACAAGATCGAGATATCCGGCTTGGCACCGCCTTCGACGATGACGAGGCCGGCATGGCGCTCCTCCCCCGGCTGCTGCGCCGCCAGCCATTTCTGCAGGTCCATGGGGTCGGCAACCGTCGCCGAAAGGCCGATGGTCTGGACGCGGGGCGCCAGCCTGCGGATGCGAGCAAGGCCCAGCGACAGCATATGACCGCGCTTTGAGGTGACGAGCGAATGCAACTCGTCGAAGACGATGTATTTCAGATCCTTGAAGAAGCGCTCGGCTTCGCGATTGGCGAGCAGCAGCGCCACCTGCTCGGGCGTCGTCAGCAGGATATCGGGCGGATTGAGCTTCTGGCGCTGCCGCTTGCCGCTTGGCGTATCGCCCGTGCGGTTTTCGACCGACACCGGCAGGCCCATTTCCGAGACGGGCTTCATCAGGTTGCGCTCGATATCGACGGCGAGCGCCTTCAAAGGCGAAATGTAAAGCGTGTGGATGCCGGTGAAAGCCGAGCCCGGCGGGATCTTGCCGCGCCGGGTGATATCCGTCAGCGACGGAAGGAAGCCGGCGAGCGTCTTGCCCGCTCCGGTCGGCGCAATCAGCAGCGTGCTTTCACCCGCTTCGGCGCGGGCTAGCAATTCCAGCTGATGAGCGCGCGGCTGCCAGCCCTTTTCCGCGAACCAGCGGGTGAAGGGGGCAGGCAGGGCAAGGGGTCGGTCGGCGTCGATCTGGTCCACGGGCTGAATGTAGTTGAAATGTGGAGGATAGGAAGCGGGGGATTGGAGAAGCACGAGTACGAGTTAGACGTTCCTTTGCCAAGGCCGAGGATGACGGCGTGTCGGGACGTTCGCATTTCCAACTTGACTCCCATCATAATCACGGATAAAAATTATCCACGATTAGAGAGGCTGAAAATGAAGCTCGGAGACGGTGTCGAACAATCCATTCATTGCGTTGGCATGCTGGCGGGATTGTCCGATGGCGGCGTGCTTTCGGCAGCTGCCCTTGCGGAATTTCACGGCGTTTCGGTCAGCTATCTTCTGAAGCATCTGCAGGGTCTTTCGGGCGCCGGCATTCTCGACACCGTGCCGGGCCCGAAGGGCGGCTACCGGCTGGCGCGCAAGCCGGCGGCGATCAGCCTGCTTGACATCGTGCTGGCAGCGGAAGGTCCGGCGCCTGCCTTTCGCTGCGCCGAAATCCGGCAACGCGGACCAAATCCGCTGCCGGGACGTTACTTTACCAAGCCCTGCGGCATCAATGCCGCCATGCTGGCGGCCGAGCGCGTCTATCGGGCTGAACTGGCCAAAACGAGCATCGCCGACGTGCTGATCGATCTGACAGAGACGGATACGGACGGCGGCATAGCCGCGAGAGGCTGCGCCTTTCTCGCGCTTCATGAGCGCAAGACAAAAGCTGAACCTTCAAAAACTTGAACCCAAGGAGAAGACCATGCATCCTCGTTTCAATTTCGGAAAAGCCTCGCCCGAATCCTACAAGGCCGTCGTCGCGCTGGAAAATTTCGTCCAGTCCTGTGGACTCGAGCGCCGCTTCATCCACCTGATCAAGCTTCGCGCCTCGCAGATCAACGGCTGCGCCTACTGCGTCGACATGCATGTGAAGGAAGCCCGGCACGATGGCTTGAGCGAACAGTGGATCAACCTGATGTGCGTCTGGTGGGAATCGCCCGTCTATGACGACCGCGAGCGCGCTTTGCTGCGCTGGGTCGACTCCGTCACCAAGATTGCCCAGACCGGCATACCGGACGCCGATTTCGAGCCGCTGAAGCAGCATTTCAGCGAAGAGGAGATCGTCAAGATCACGGTAGCGATCGGCACGATCAATATCTGGAACCGCCTTGCCGTCGGCTTCCGCTCGCAGCATCCGTTGGATGCGGCCAGCAAGGCTGCTTGAGCCTACTTCTCTGAGCATGTTATGCCCAGAGCCCTCCCTTGAACGCCGTGATCCTCGGGCTTGACCCGAGGATCCAGGCACAGGGAGGTCAGCGCGGCAAAAACGCCGCCGGCGAGAGCGCATCCTTGATGCGATACACACCAAAAACCCTCTCACATGGTCGGTAGCTTGGGCGTGGATCCGTCGGGTCAAGCCCGAGAATGACGGACCGTGGGGGGTTAGCAGCGGAGGTCCAAGAGGGACTGAGCGACAGCCGCGCCTGATAAAATTCCAAAACGAAAAACGCGGGGCGAAGGCCCCGCGTCATTTATTGGCTCTCTCGTGCTTGGCAGGCAAGCATGAAAGCTATTAGGCAGCAACCGAGCCGAAGCCAGCTGTCGGAACTTCCGAGATGGTCTTCAGAACCTGCGAAGCGATCTGGTAGGGGTCGCCTTGCGAGTTCGGACGACGATCTTCGAGGTAGCCCTTGTAATCGTTCTTGACGAAGGAGTGGGGAACGCGGATCGAAGCACCACGGTCGGCAACGCCATAGCTGAACTTGTTCCACGGAGCCGTTTCATGCTTGCCGGTCAGACGCAGATGGTTGTCCGGGCCGTAGACGGAGATGTGGGCATCCAGGTTCTTGTCGAACTGAGCCATGAGGGCTTCGAAATAGGCCTTGCCGCCGACTTCGCGCATGAACTTGGTCGAGAAGTTGCAGTGCATGCCCGAGCCGTTCCAGTCGGTGTCGCCGAGCGGCTTGCAATGGAACTCGATGTCGATGCCGTATTTTTCGCACAGACGCAGCAGCAGGTAGCGTGCCATCCAGATCTGGTCGGCGGCCTTCTTGGAGCCCTTGCCGAAAATCTGGAATTCCCACTGACCCTTGGCCACTTCGGCATTGATGCCTTCGTGGTTGATGCCTGCTTCGAGGCAAAGGTCGAGATGCTCTTCAACGATCTCGCGGGCGACATCGCCGACGTTCTTGTAGCCGACGCCGGTGTAGTACGGACCCTGCGGAGCCGGGTAGCCGGATTCCGGGAAGCCGAGAGGACGGCCGTCCTGGTAGAAGAAGTATTCCTGCTCGAAGCCGAACCAAGCGTCTTCGTCGTCGAGGATGGTGGCGCGGCTGTTGGACGAATGCGGGGTAACGCCATCCGGCATCATGACTTCGCACATGACGAGCGCGCCGTTGGTACGGGCCGGGTCCGGATAGATCGCGACGGGCTTCAGCACGCAATCGGAACTGCGGCCTTCCGCCTGCATCGTCGACGAACCGTCGAAGCCCCAAAGCGGAAGCTGCTCGAGCGTCGGAAATGCGTCGAATTCCTTGATCTGCGTTTTACCGCGCAGGTTCGGTACCGGGGTGTACCCGTCGAGCCAGATATACTCGAGCTTAAATTTCGTCATTACGCACCTCATAACAGTTAATCAAGCGAAGTAGGAAAAACTTGGCCCGGCGCGCCCGCCGGAAAATTCCTCGCTACGAACGGCTGCTAGGGGAGATGCATTTGCCGTGCCAGATCGCCGGGAAATGCCGACGCGACCGTTAAAGATTTTGCACGTCTGCCGCTCTCCTACCGGTTTCAGCGAGCTAAACGCCGGATTTCCTTTCGAGTCGAAAACCGGGGAACTGCCGAAAGCTGCCAACTTGTCGCAGGCCCGCCGATTCGGCCTGGCCCGGAAAATCGGCAGCGCATACTAGAGTAACGCAATGTAATGGCGATGAAATTGCCTATAATTTCAACGTTCAGCATTTTTTTTGAGCAAAATGCTGAAATCCGCATTCGACTTTGTTATATATGAGCTGTCTCTTTAAGCGCGCCCGCTTAGACACCAAAAGGGAGAGACATCGAATGGCAATCAGTGCTCAAAGCGAAACGGCAAAGATCTATCAATTTCCCGTCAAGGCCCGCGCCACGGCGGCGAGCCAGCGCCCGAAGGTGAACCTTACCCCGGATATCGGCCCGACCATTGCGACGGCTGCATTCGACAGCTGGTATCACGAAGAGGCGATCACCGAGACCGATCCCGGCCGCAAGCAGTAAGGCACCCGTCCATTACAAGCCCAGTCACAGGGCGATGTAGCGATCCGAACGATGATTGATCGCGACGAAGAGGTTGAGCGCGATTGCCCCGATCACCGAGCAGATGACCACAAAGGGCGTGGTCACCGCCAAAGCGACCGCGAGCACGCATAGATCGATCGCAAGCTGCACCAGCCCTGCCCTGATGCCGAACCGCTCCTGCAGATAAATCCCGAGAATACCGACGCCGCCGAGGCTGGCGCGATGGCGATAGAGCGCAAGCAGCCCGAAGCCGAGCAGAATGCCGCCGAGGACCGCCGACCACAGCGCATTGATATGCGCGACATCGAAGAGGAGCGGCTGCAGGTTGGTCAGCAGCGAGGTCAGGGCGATCGCGACGAAGGTCTTGATGGTGAAGGCCGGGCCAAGCTGTTTCAGCGACAGATAGAAGAAGGGCAAGTTGACGACGAAGAAGGCCAGGCCGAAATTCACGCCGATCGCGTAATGCAGCAGAAAAGCGATGCCGGCGGTGCTGCCGGTCAAAAGACCGGCGCTGGAAAGGCAGAACAGCCCGAGCGACGAAATCAGGCTGCCGCAAATGATACCCTGAATGTCCTCGACCCACGAATGCCGGGTCGCGGATGTATTCCAGACGCCAAAAGCGCTCTTCGCGTTCGCCATGTGCTTTCCCCTGTGTTTCAAGGCTTTTTGCTGAAAACTCAGGCGATAAGCAAGCGAAAATACGTAAGTAATGCTGACCTATTTGAAATTCGCAAGATTCGAATAATCAAGCCGATTTACTGGTAATGAACAGAATGCCATGGACCGGTTTGCCGCCATCCATGCGAATGACGCTGCGGGTAAGATCCCGCACGACGAAGCCGTGATCGGCCAGCATTTCCCTTATATAGGCTTCCGAATGCGCAAACCTCAGCGAGTCGCGCAGCACATAGCCGTCCGGCTGCTGCGCATCCTCGACCGAGAAAGCGAAGACGGCGTCATCGGCGGAAAGCTTGCGCACAATCGCCATCACGCCATGCAGATTGCCCAGATACATCAGCACGTCGGCGGCGGTGATCAGATCGGCGCGGCCGGGCGCCAGCCCGGCATCGAAAACGCCTGACAGCTCCGGCTCCTGCGACAGGTCGGCCTGGCCGAGATGGTCGTAGACGCCCTTTTCAGCCGCCTTGGCCAGCATGCCCTTCGACAAATCGTAACCCTCAAGCAAATCGACATGGGCGCGAATTTCCGGACCGAGAAGGCCGGTACCACAGCCGAGATCGACGGCGAGGCGGAAATGTTTCGGAAGACCGGCGGTCTCGGCAATCAACGCCGCAAGCTTGCCGGGCACGCTATAGCCGAGCTTCCCGACAAGCGAGGTTTCGAAACGGTCGGCATAATCATCGAACAACCGCTCGACATAGAGGCTCGGCGGCTGGTCGGGTACATCGGCGCCGCCGAGAACCGCAAGCTTCAGGCGGGCGCCGAAGACGTCACCCGCATCCAGCGCCAGCACTTCGTTCAGCGCGGCGATCGCGCCCGGCGCATCGCCGGCCTTCTCGCGATAGGTTGCAAGCGTGAACCAGCCCGCTGCCCAGCGCGGCGCCAGCTCCAGCGCCTGCTCCATCAGCTCGGAAGCACTCGCCGGCTCGCCGCTTTCGGCAAGCATCTTCGCATAATCGGCACGGCGGTCGGCAATGACATCGCCGGAGGAAAGCTGGCTCGGCAGCATGTGTTTCATCCTGTTTGACGCTCGCCTTTGAACGCGGCCACAAAAAAACTCAAGTCCTATTTCAGGCAGACGCTTGTTTGAGATGCGCGCCTGGCAAAAGTGCTTGCGAGTCGCAGGCCCCGACCCTATCTCAAGCACCACCGACTGCCATCATGGAGACGTCTGCATGTCCGATCAGGTGAACAGATTCCTTGGCGACTCGCCCGGCCGCACGCTGGTGAAGCTCATCATCGTGTCGCTCGTCGTCGGCTTCGTGATGAAGTTCTTCGGCTGGCGGCCGCTCGATTTCCTCTATGGCGTCCGCCGCTTCTTCCTCGACCTCTGGCACAGCGGTTTCGCTGCGCTCGGCGAGTTCGGCGATTATGTGCTGCTCGGCGCATCCATCGTCATTCCCATCTTTATCATCCTTCGTCTGTTCAATTATCGCCGCTGACATGACCTCCCAGACACTGACCTACACGCGCCGCGATGCGCTGCGCCTCGCCGCCCTTGCGCTCACCGCATCCGTCGCCAGCTGCGCCACGCCGCCTGCCCGGGTTTCCAATATCCCGGCCAGCGACCAAACCGCTTCGGCCCTGCCACTTGTCAATGCGCTTCGCGCCAAGAACGGCCTGCCGCCATTGAGGATCGATAGCGCCGCCAGCACCGCCGCCGTCTATCAGGCGCGGCGCATGGCCAATGCCGGCAAGATGGAACACCTGATCGGTATCGGCGACGATTTCGGCAAGCGCGTCAAGGCAAGCGGCGTCAAGCTGCCGGCAGCGGAGAACATCGCCGAAGGCCAGCACGACGTGAGCGCCGCGGTGACGGCCTGGATCAATTCGCCGAAGCATTTGCACAACATGCTCGGCAAATATGACGGCCTCGGCGTCGCTCTTGCCTATACCCCCTCTTCCGGTGACAGGCCCTATTGGTCCATGGTGCTTTCCTCGAACTGAGGAGGCGTAAGGTAACATGGATGTCCAGCAGAGGAGCGTAAGGGTCCTGCCCTTCGACGTGACGCATCGGCTTGTGCTGTCAATCGCGCTTCCGATGACGCTCGGCTTCATGACGACACCCCTGCTCGGTCTGGTCGACACGGCCGTCGTCGGCCACATGGGTCAGGCAGACGCCTTGGCGGGGCTTGCGATCGGTGCGGTGCTCTTCGATCTCATTTTCGCAAGCTTCAATTTTCTGCGCGCCTCGACGACGGGACTGACCGCCCAGGCCTATGGCCGCCACGATAAGCACGAACAGCAGGCCGTCTTCTGGCGCGCCCTGATCTCGGCGCTCGGCTGCGGCCTCCTGATCGTCCTTCTGTCGCCCCTCCTGCTCTGGCTCGGCATCACGCTGATGGGGCCGCAAGGCGGCATCGCCGAGGCAACGCGGACCTATTTCTCCATCCGCATGCTTTCGGGGCCGGCAGCCCTTGCCAATTACGCGCTGCTCGGCTTCGTGCTTGGCCGCGGCCAGGGCCGCATCGGGCTACTGCTGCAGACGGTCATTAATGGCGTCAATATCGTGCTCGCCGTGCTGCTTGGCCTCTGGCTCGGCTGGGGTGTGGCCGGCGTTGCCTGGGGCACGCTGATCGGCGAAGCGAGCGGCATGCTGCTGGGGCTTGGAATCGTATTGCGCGGCTTTGCCGGCGAGGATCGCCCACCGCGGGCGGAATTGTTCTCACGCGCCAAGCTCACGCAACTGTTCGCGCTCAACCGCGATATCCTGATCCGGACCTTCGTGCTTATCGGCGCCTTCACGCTGATGACGCGCATCGGCAACAGCTTCGGCGCCGTGATGCTGGCCGCCAATGCGGTGCTGATGAACTTCTTTCTGCTGTCGGGCTATTATCTCGATGGGCTGGCGAATGCCGCAGAGCAGATCACCGGCCGCGCGATCGGCGCCAATTATCGGCCGGCCTTCGAGCGCGGGCTGAAGCTGACCGGGCTTTGGTCCTTCGGGCTGGCGCTTGCCGCCGCCATCTTCTTCTTCACCGTCGGCCCTACCCTGATCCGCCTGCTGACCACCTCTGAAGAGGTCCGCGTTGCGGCCGGAACCTACCTTCCCTGGGCGGCGATCACAGGCTTGACCGGCGCGCTCGCCTTCCTGATGGATGGGGTCTTCATCGGCGCCACATGGTCGCGCGAGATGCGCAACAAGATGCTGCTCTCCTTCGGCGGCTATCTGATGGCGCTGGCCGTCTTCGTGCCGACGCTCGGCAATCATGGCCTCTGGATGGCCATGAACGCCTTCCTGCTGTTTCGCGGCATCTTCCTGGCCATGGGCTTGAAGAAGCGGGCCGATCAGACGTTCCGGTTCGCCCAGTAATCCAATCTGGTATCGCGCAGGTCGCGGATCGAACCGGCACGCTCGCGATCGAGCAGCTTCGAGAGATCCGTAACGATCCGGCCCGGCAATCCCGGCCCCTCGTAGACCATGCAGGAATAGAGCTGCACGAGATCGGCGCCGGCCTTGATCTTTTCCAGCGCGGTCTCCGCCGACGACACGCCGCCAACGCCGATGATCGGCAGCGCCGCGCCCACGCGGCGGCGCATCTTGGCCAGCACCGCGGTCGATTTTTCAAAGACCGGCTTCCCGGAAAGACCGCCGGCCTCCTTGGCCTGTCGCTGGTCCTTCAACCCGTCGCGCGAAAGCGTGGTGTTGGAGACAATCAGACCGTCGAGCCCGTGAGACAAGGCTTCGGCGGCGATATCGTCCATGCCCTCCTCGGTCAGATCCGGCGCGATCTTAAGGAAGACGGGGATACGTTTACCGGCCTTTACCGCTTCCTCGTCGCGGGCCGCAAGTACGGCCGACAAGAGGGCCGACAGGCTTTCGCGCGCCTGCAGATCGCGCAGGCCCGGCGTATTCGGCGAGGAAATATTGGCCGTAAAATAACGCGCCACGGAATAGAAGCGGCGGATGCCGGCGACGTAATCGGCGATACGGTCGGCGCTATCCTTGTTGGCGCCGATATTGACGCCGATGATGCCGTTGCCGCGAATCGTCTTTAGGCGCTGAAACGCTGCTTCATGACCCTCATTGTTGAAGCCGAGGCGGTTGATGACGCCCTCGTCCTCGACCAGGCGGAAGATGCGCGGGCGCGAATTGCCTGACTGCGGCTTCGGCGTCACCGTACCGATCTCGGTGAAACCGAAACCGAGCTTCAGCAATGCCTCCGGCACCTCTGCATTCTTGTCATAGCCGGCCGCCATGCCGATGGGATTGGCAAAATCGAGGCCGGCCACGGTCAGGCGCAGGCGGGGATCGGTGCTGACGCGGCAGGCCGGTACGAGGCCGGATTTCAGCGCCGCTATCGACATGCCGTGCGCCGTTTCCGGATCGAACAGGAACAGGCCGCGCCGGCCGAGATCACGAAAGGCGCCGATCATTCCGCCATCTCCGGAAAGACGTGCGCGCCATCGTCGCCAATTGGCAGCGGCTTTTCCCAGAGCACGGCCGAAAGCGGCAGCGGCGCATAGAGATGCGGGAAGAGATCGCCGCCGCGCGAGGGTTCGAACACCAGCTTGTCGCCGAGCGCGTCGCCGTCGATCGCCACCAGCAATAGGCCGGTCTGCCCCGTGAAATAAAGCTCCGCGGTTTTCTTTGCCTGCTTCGCGGTAGAGAAATGAATGAAGCCGTCGGTCAGATCGATCGCCGCGCCATGAAAAACGCCGGTTTGTCTGGCTTGCTGCCAGAGCGTGTCCGGCACGATCTTGTAAACCACTGGCATGGCAGTCATCATCCCCATGTAAAGCTGTCCTGATAGGGCTTTGCACGAAAACGGCAGCCCATGTCCACGGTTTCCGTAATGGATTTAGGATTTAACGCAGAAAATCCGGAGGATGACATGACGAAGGAACTGAAAATCGGTCTAGCGGCCATGCTGATGCCCGCTGCTTTTCTTCTGTCCACGCCGGCTCTTTCAGCCGAACCTGACGCGGCGCGCTTTCAGCTTGAGCGCAGCGGCGATCATTTCATCCGCCTCGACAAGCAGACGGGCGCCATGTCCATTTGCCAGGACCAGGGCGGCAATCTCGTCTGCCGCATGGCCGCCGACGAGCGCGCCGCCTATGACGACGAACTCGACCGCCTCGCCGATCGCGTGACGAAGCTGGAAAAGACGGTCGCTTCGGACAAGGGATCGAGCCTGCCCAGTGACGCCGAGGTCGACCGCACGCTCGGCATCATGCAGAAATTCATGCGCGGCTTCATGGGCATGGCGAAGGAATTCCAAAACGAGCAGCCGGACACCAAGCCGCAGCCGCAGAAGACCTGAAGCCGGCAAAAGGCCGCATGGTGAAAGCACGGGATAAAGGATCCTATTCCTATGCCGGCCTTTACTCGCCAACATGCCTCGGTTAACCTTTTGAAGAGTTGAGCGCCGGGCGAGCCGGCGCACGGATCCTGAGCGGCAATGCTGTCACACGAGCAGATATGGGGTGCGATCGACCGGCTTGCCGAGCGGCATGCCTTGACCCCTTCAGGCCTCGCACGCCGCGCCGGACTTGACGCCACTTCCTTCAACAAGTCGAAGCGATTGAGCCAGGACGGGCGCCTGCGCTGGCCGTCGACGGAATCGATCGCCAAGGTGCTGGATGCGACCGGAGCCAGCTTAGATCAGTTCCTGAGCTTCATCCGACCAGGCGAACCGTCGGGCACCAAGACAATGCACGGGATTTCGCCGGCTGGAAATGCCATACCGCTGATCGGCTTTGCCCAGGCGGGCGCCGGCGGCTTCTTCGACGACGGCGGCTTTCCGGCCGGTCAGGGCTGGGACATGGTGGAATTTCCCGTTGCGGCCGGGCAGAGGGCTGGTGTCTATGCGCTCGAGGTCCAGGGCGAAAGCATGTTGCCGCTCTATCGCGACGGGGATATTCTGATCGTCGAGCCAGGCGCTCAGATCAGGAAAAATGACCGTGTCGTTGTGAAGACCCGCGAGGGTGAGGTTATGGCCAAGGTCCTGCTGCGGCAGAGCGCGAAGTCGATAGAACTCCTGTCGCTCAACTCCGAACACCCCAACCGCAGCTTCGATCTTGCGGATGTGGAATGGATTGCCCGGATCATATGGGCCAGCCAATAGGAAAGTTTTCTCGTTATGCGTCGTAATATTTGGCTTGCAGGCGTGGTAAGCGCGATCGCCGGTTCTTGGTTGACCCTCGTCGCGGTTCAAATCGGTGAGCATGGCTTCGCCCTGCCTGGTCGAGGCGGCAGCGCGACGACGGCTGAGAACAAGTCCATCACGACCGCGCCAACGGAGACTGCCGGGACCGACGCAATGCCCGCAGAGGTTGCCGAGGCAGTGAAGCCCGCCGAAACGGCCAAGCGGGGCGATACGGCATCGAACAAATCGCAACCAAAGAATCAGTCGGCAGCGCAGGTGGCCAATTCCACGCAAGAAGCCACGAACGAAAAGACGACCCAGCCAGCAACGGCCACCGACAGCAATCCGGAATTATCCGTTATTGCGGTGGCGGCCGCCCAGACGCCTCAACCAACGGAGGCCGCCTCGAACAAAGCGGCCACTGCCGAGCAGGCGGAAGCCGACCCCGTCTCGGACAACCGGATACCGGCCGACCAGATCGATAGGGAAATGTCGGCAGCCGAACATCGGACCCTTCCCCCACAGTTGCCGCAGCAGGCCCAACCCAAGCCCGAGTCGCAACAGACTTCACTCGATCCGGCATCCAAGCCGCAGGGGCAGACGACGATCGAGCTTGTCCGCCCCTTCGCCGACCAGGCGGGCATATTGACCCTTGCCGGCAGGAGCGTGCAGCTGAGCGGGATCATTCCGACCGACGTCGACCGGATGTGCACCGGCCCGAGCGGCGACAGCTGGCCCTGCGGCCAGGCCGCGCGCACGGCCTTCCGCATGTATCTGCGCGGCCGCTCCATCGATTGCGATGTGCCGGACCCCGCCTGGAAGGGCATGGTCAAGGGCGAGTGCCGCTATGTCCGCGTCGATCTCAGCGCCTGGCTCGTCCGCTTCGGCTGGGCTGATCCGGAACCCGGCTCGCCGCTTGCGTCCCTTGTCGACGAGGCCAAGCAGAAGAAGCGCGGCATGTACGGAGACGATCCACGCAAGAACGGGAAATCGACGCTTGCGCCGCCGCCGGCCAAGGAAAATCCGCTCAATCCGATCTGACGCTTGCTTCCGCCACTACAGCGCCGCGCGTCATATGTGACGAGCAAAGGTCGCCGTAGCACTTTAAACCTGCTGCATAATTCCTTAAATCGATTTCGATTTAAGGAATTATGCAGTAACTTTTGCCATGAGACGCGCGACTTTTCAGTCTGCCAAATTCAAAGGACTTCGCCTGTCATGAACAAGCCGCTTTCCGCTCACGAGGCCCTGATCTACGTCATGGTACTGGCCTCGGCCGTCGACCGCACGATGAACGACCGGGAACTCAGCCGCATTGGAGAGCTCATTCACGCCCTGCCTGTTTTCAAGGGGTTCGACGACGAGAAGCTGATTTCCGTCTCCCGCGATTGCGCCAAGCTGCTTTCCAACAATGAGGGCCTGGATATCGTGCTCGAAACCGTGCGCGATACACTGCCGGCGCGCCTTTACGACACCGCCTATGCGCTTGCCGTCGAAGTCGCTTCGGCCGACCTGTCGGTCAAGGCCGAGGAATTGCGCCTGCTCAGCCTGCTTCGCGACCGTTTTGGCCTGGACAAGCTCACCTGCGCCGCCATAGAACGCAGCGCCATTGCCCGCTATCGCAAGGCCTGAAGCATTTTCCTGCTTTACGCATTCCGGACAGAAAACAGCTGGTTACTTTCCTGGAATTGCTCTGATCAGTAGAGCCCGTAAGGGAAATAGCGCAGATAGATTTCCTGCAGCCTGCCGTCGCGCGAAAGCGTGGCGAGGGCGTGGTTGATCGCGGCCGTCAGATCGGCATCCTGCTGGCGCAGCATGATGGTCATGCCTTCGCCGAGGAACTGCTGCGACAGGTAGGGGCCATCAAACAAGGCGCAGCATTTTTCCGCCTCCGGCGACGAGACCCAGAAGGAAAGCTGCAGACCGTCGGCAAAGGCGGCATCGATCTTGCCATCCTTGACGGCCGCGAGCAGTGTATCCTTGTCGTCGAACGGCACCGGCTTGATTGCGGGGAAGAAGGCGGCCAGCATGGCTTCATGCATCGTAGCCCTGACGACACCGACCGAATGGCCCGAAAGCGACGCAGCCGTGGTGCCGCTGATCGATGCCTTGAGATTGCGCATGAAGCGGGCCGGCAGCATCAGGAAGGGGCGCGAGAAGGCGAAGCTCTTGCGCAGCTCGGGCTTGACCGCGACGCCCGCGATCACCGCATCGCCCTGCGAGGCCGCAAGTGCGCCCTGCAATTCATCGAAGGGCAAGGCCTGGATCTGGCACTTGTCCGATATATCGAGTTCGTCGCAGATCTTGCGGGCAAGCTCGACATGGAAGCCCGTGAGCTTGCCGTTCTGATCGAGAAAGTTGAAGGGCGGAAAATCGATCGAGGTCAGGAAACGCAGCCTGACCAGCGTCGACAGATCGGGTTTCGGCAGGCGTTCGCGCGCATCGAAGAGGATCGGCAGGTTCGGTGGTTTCGCCTCCTGGGCGGCAACCGGCCAGGCGCAGGAGGCGGCGATCAATGCCGCATGCATCATAAGACGGGCCATGGAGATCGGCCACGAAAGGCAAACACGCATGGTCTTGATCGGCCTCCTGTCGTGGATGCACATTTCTGATTCACCGATATGATTTAGCAGAGTCATGCCGCAGGGGGAATATCGCGCTTGGCAGGGATGGCGGCAGCGCCCGCGACTACTTTTTTGCGCGGGCGAATTGTTCGACCCTTCCCGATCCGCGATCGCCGGTTTCTCCGCGCCGCTTCACAAGTCTTGCCGGAGCTCCGACATAAATGCCGTAGGGCTCGGTTTTTCCCTTGATGACGGCATTGGCGCCGATGACGCATCCCTTGGCGACATGGGCGCCGCCGAGGATCTTGGCTCCCGCCCCGATCCAGACGTCATCTTCGATGACGATCGGTTTCTTCGTCACGCCCTGAAGGCGGATAGGCTGCGAAACATCATCGAAATTATGATCGAAAGAGACGACCATCGCATGTGCTGCGATGCGCACGTCGTTGCCGATGGAGATGCCGCCGCGGCCCAGCAAAATGCTGTAATCGTTGAAGGAAACGTGATTGCCGATTTCGATGCTGCCTTCTTGCGCGTCGATGACAACACCCTTGCGGAAACTCCCCCGCTCGCCAATACGAACATCGCCGCGCTTCCAGATGATCCTGGTGCCGAACGGAACTTTCGTACTACGAGCGATCTTGAGCACACCGCTCCGAAAGATTGCTCTCAACCTGTAAAACCATGCAATGCCGCGCATTCAGACGCTCCTGACAAGGGCGCCTTCTGTCATACCCGTCTGACGCCCACCTGAAGGGTTAGGGCATGACGATGGCGATGCGGAGGCGAGGCTGCAAATGCTTGTCCCCTCTCCGCATAGTTCATGCACGCGCCGCAAGGCCGGCGATCAAGGCAATCAGCCCGAAGCCAGCCGCCGCCGCACAGACGGCAATCCAACCGCCGAAATCCCACGCCGTACCGGCAAGCGCCGAGCCCAGGGCGCCGCCGAGGAAGAAGATGCCAACGAAGAGGCCATTAATGCGCCCTCTTGCTTCCGGCTTCAAAAGATTGACGGCGCGACGTCCGAGCGTCTGGTCGCCGGTCACACCGACATCGAGCATCACGGCGCTCAGACCCAGAAAGATTAGCAATACAACTGAGTCACCGGTGCTTATCTCGCCGGCCCAGGTGGCCAGCGCCATGGCGGCGAGCACGATCAGATGCGCGGCAAGCGTCGCCGTCCGCGTCCAGCCGCGGTCGCCCATCCGGCCAAAAGCGGAGGTGGCGGCGGCGCCGCCCGCCCCGACCAGCGCGAACAGAGCGATGCCGGACTGGCCAAGGGAAAATGGCGGCTGCGCCAGACGCAGGGCAACGGAAGTCCAGAAGAGGCTGAAGCTCGCCATCATCATGGCGGCGGTGAAGGCGCGCAGCCGCAGCACCGGCTCTTCCCGCAGCAGCTGGAAGAGCGAGCCGATTAGGGCTCTATAGCTGGTACTGACCAAAGGCCGCCGTTCGGGCAGGCGTAAGGCCAGCATAGCCGCCAAAAGCGCGAGCGTTGCGGCACTCATGGCATAGAAGTTCCTCCAGCCCCAGAAATCGGCAATCAGGCTCGCCAGTGGTCGGGACACCAATATGCCGACCATCAGGCCGCTCATGACATTGCCGATCACCCGGCCGCGATGTTCTGGCGGCGCCATGGCTGCTGCGATCGGCACGAGGATCTGGATTGCCGAACAGGCCGCGCCCAGCAGAAAGAGGAAGATCAGAAGGCTCCAACCCGTCGGCGCGAGGGTGGCGGCAACGGCCATGACCAAGGCCGACAGAAGCATGCGCAACACCAGCTGCCGGTTTTCCATCAGATCCGCCAACGGCACGAGGAAAAAGAGGCCGGTGGCATAACCGAGCAGCGACGCCATGGCCACCAGACCGGCGCCGCTTTCCGAAAAGCCCAGCGACGGGCCGATGATGCCGACCAGCGTCTGCGGCGCGAAAAGATTGATGACAATGACACCGGTGGCGACGGCAAACAGCAATGTCGAGGGAGCGGCAACGGCCTCTAGCGCATCGTCTTCGTCTTCACTCGCAATGCATTCGGGCACCTGGGACATGACCTCTCCAATGATTTCTGATAATATTGATTGTCATGTTTATCGCCTTGCTGCATAATGCGGCAATTGAAATAAAATGATAATGATTATGCGAGTTCGTTCATCATGAACATTCACGATCTGGAAGCTTTCGTCGCGGTGGTCGAAACGGGCTCGATCGTTGCCGCCTCAGCGCGCATCAATCTGACGCAGCCCGGCATCACCCGGCGTATCCAGAATCTGGAAGACAGCCTTGGCATTGCCCTGCTCGACCGGCAATCGAAGCCCCTCAAGCCGACGGCGGCGGGGCGCGAGGCCTATGAGCATGGACGCCGCGTCCTGCGCTCGCTCGACGACCTCAAGGCTGGCGTTTCGCCCGGCGGTGCGATCGGTGGCGAATTCCGCCTCGGCATCATGCCCTATCTCTCGGAGGCGGCGCTCTCGGCTCCGCTCGACCAGCTGCGCGGCCAGTTTCCACAATTGACGCTGCGCATCGTCTCGGGCTGGTCGCCACAACTCATCGAGCAAGTCGCGCATAGCCAACTGGATGCGGCCACCGTCTGCCTAGCGGAGGGCGTCGAGCCGCCTGATAATGTCGTCGGCGATGTGCTCGGGGTCCACAGCGTCATCCTCGTCGCCGCGCCGTCGCTTGGCGTCCCCAAGGCACCGCAGCTTGAAGAACTCTCCCGCTTCCCCTGGATCATGAACCAGAGCGGCTGCGGCTTCCGCGCCTTCATTCATCACCGCTTCGAAGCCGAGCGCCTGCCCTTCGAGGTCGCCGTCGAGGCGATGAGCGCCGATCTGCGCATGTCACTGGTGGCGCGCGGCCTCGGCATCGGCGTGCTGACACCTGCCGCACTGGCCGACAGCCGCTGGCGCAATGCGGTCGAGATCATCGAGCCGCCCGATTTCAGCCCGAAAGTCGTCAACTGGCTGGTGCATCGCCCGCCGGCGGGACGGCTGGCGCGGCCGATTTCGATCTTCGGCGAAACGCTGGCGGAGACGCTGAAGACGAGGGGCCGTTTTTGACCTTGATCCGGCCTCAAGACCCCGGCTTGTTGATCATGGCTTCGATATTGTAGCCATCAGGATCGAGAACGAGCAGGCGTAGTAATTCGCCGTATATTCGGGACGCGGACCGGGAGCGCCGTTGTCCTTGGCACCCGCCTCAAGAGCGGCGGAATAAAAGGCGTCGACCTCCGCCCTGGTTTGAACGCGAAAAGCAACATGCAAACGCGTCAAAGGCGGTTTGCTGCCGGTGTGCTGGATCTCGAACAAGCTCTCGTCGCCCACATCGAATGCCCAGAATACGCCCTCCTTTCCGAAGGAAAGGCGATACCCTAGCGGCTCCAGGGCCTTCTCATAGAACGACTTGCTCTTCTGCAGATCGCTGACTTCAATGGTTATGTGATCAATCACCTTGAGCGCTTCTTCCAGACAATGGTGGCGAAGGCAGGCTAGAACGGTTCAGCTCTTCACGGAACACAGTACACGACTCAAACTTTACTCGGACTTCTCAGGGGTCTTCTGGGGGCATTTTGCGTCCATGCAGAGAAGGCTTTTTCCGGATTGTGGATGATCCACTCCCTGAGAGCGTCGAGACCGATGCG
>NZ_JABAIG010000008.1:0-377296 GCF_012641385.1 Rhizobium sp. P28RR-XV | reverse complement strand
ATGCGCTATCCGCGCCCACTGTTCGTCCCGAAGGATCAGACGATCCAAAACACCCATGACTGCCTCCAAAAGACAGTCTTGAATCTGATTCGCTCAGCCTTGGAAACCCAAGAGTCCACACCTCCTAAAGTGTGCGTACCCGGCCGAAAGAGCGTAGCAGAAGATTGACCGACACGGCGACCTTGTCGATGTCGCGAATGTCCTGCGAATATTCTCCAGTGTAGAGCTTCACGATCATTTTGTCTCGAATAGCACCGTGGAGATCGAAGTGAAGGTGGAGATAGTATGCTTGCCTGTCTCCGCCGCGGCTCATGCTCCTGCGTCGCTGCGTGACCTGCCTCAATTCCGCATTGAAAGGCGCAAAGCCTTCAAGGTGCAAGACCACCGATTTCGACTCGAATTGTGAATCGGGGGGGACTGCGACGACTGCCTTGTCCAGCGCCAGGCTAACCAGCCGGCCGGAGATGTCGTCCACTGCGGCCGGCTCGTCCAATTTGAAGGCGTGAAACAGTCGCTGGGGCTTCTCAAAGCAAATTAGAGAGGCGATGAGCAAAACGACGATATTGATGCCTGCCCAAAAGGCCGCGATCGGCGAAAATTCAGCCTGAGTTTGCGTGGTCTCGGGGACAATATCGATCAGTAGTCCAAGGGCGGTGATCGTAATTAAGGTTGCGATCCAGGAAAACGTATACCGGTCAAATTGGTTTGCCTGGTTGCTGCTTCCCTTCGGCGTCACCCTGAAGGGCTTGCCGAATGGCCTGATCAGGCTCGACGCGACCGTCGGCAGCATTCGGAACGTCGCGAACGTTCCGACGGCACTTGAGATTATGGGCAAATATCGTGTTGGCGTTATCCAAAGCATGAGAAGGAAATAAGCTGTCAGCAGCGGAACTTGATAGGAGATATAGTCGGCCACATCTGTAAAATAGAGTGGCAGCAGTCCGAACCAGAGATAAGCAATCGGGATGACCAGAATCATCAAGCGGACCAGATACTGCACCAACCACGAAGCCGGCAGGAACATGATGCGCTGGAAAAGCGATAGTCCCGGGCCACGCAGCGGGCCATTGTGCAGGTAAAGCGTTTGAATGCCCCCTTGGCACCAGCGCTCGCGCTGAACGAAATAGCCGGTCAGATTTTCCGCCGCGAGTCCCATCGACAGACGTTCGTTCAAATAGCGCGTCTTGTAGCCCTTGTTGAGCATGGAAAGCGTGGTCAGCAGATCCTCGGTGATGGACTCTGTCGGAAAGCCGCCGATCGCGTCGATTGCCGTACGTCGGGCGATCGAACATGAGCCACAGCAGAAACTGACATCCCATCCATCCCGGCTGGGCGCGATTTCGTCAAAGAACAGACGCTGTTCGTCCGGCCAGATATTCTCAAGCCCCAGATTCATCTGCACCGGATCAGCATTGAAAAAATGCTGGGGTGTCTGGACAATGCCAATGGTTTCATCGGAAAAGAAGGGTAATGTCCGACGAAGAAAGTGCCGGTAGGGTACGAAATCGGCATCGAACACGGCAACGAATTCACCCGAGCTGACTTGCAGGCCGTTGTTCATGTTGCCGGCCTTGGCGTGCGCGTTGTTGCTGCGCGTAACGTGAATGGCGTTTTTCTGTTCGCAAAAGGTTTTGAGCCAATCGCGGCGCTGGTCGTCGAGGACATAGACTTTGAGTTTGTCCGCGGGATAATCGAGCGATAGAGCGCCTACGATTGTTCTTTCCAGAACGTCGAGCGGCTCATTGTAGGTGGGAATGAAGACGTCAACAGTCGGTAGTTCGCGTCCTTCACGGGCAAAAAAGACGGTGCCTAGCCCATCCATTTCGGCGCTGCGGTTGACGTAACGGCTCATCAGCACAAGGAAAAGCACGACGTCGGTGAAGGCTAACATCTCGACGATGAAAACGAGCCAGACCCAAAAGAAATTAATCCCGTCATAGGGATAGGGAAGAACGGTTTGCGTAAGCCGCCAAAGCATGTAGCGGAATGCAATAGCTGCGACGAACCCGCAGGTGAGCGTTCTGGTCCAGCTATGATGGCGCGACCAATTGAATGGCCCCAGGAGAAAGAAGGCCATTACGAGAAAGGTTGGAGCAAGAGCTAGAAGATACTGAACCACAGGTTCTTGACCCAGTTCGAAAAGCCGATCCCGTGCCTGGGAAACCGGACCTGGACTGTCCGTCCTACTTGGCAGAAATTTTCGAAATCGTTGTTCATGATGGATGGTTCGAGGCGGACCCGAATGCGAGCATTGCGTTGCGATGAAATCGGCAGACTGGCTGCAAATGAATCGGTTTCCAGAGCTGCCGAACTGCCTTTCACGGAAACGACCGAGCCCTTGAAAACGTCGCTGCGCCCAAGTAGCCGAACCTGCGCGGCCAGCCCCGGATAGATTTCATCATAATCCACTTCAGGGACGAGGATGTCGACAAACAGTTCCCGACAATCGAGTATCCGCATCAGCTCATTGTTGAGGGCGACATTGGAGCCGTTGACGACGCCTCTGCTCCAAACGACGCCGTCGAACGGCGCCGTCGCCGTCGCGGACTCGAGGCTGCTAACGCGAATGCCTTCTTCGGTCAGCTGCTTTTCGACCTCTGCGGCTCGCGTTTCATTTTCGGCTATGCGTGAGTTCAAGTCGCTGATGTGGACAATGACCTCGTCCTGGCGCTGCCGGGAGTAGGGGACGTCATTTTGACCATCTCCGAACACAAAGATACCCTGTCGAACTGCGCTCAGCCGCTGTTGCAATTGATCGACGGTCATATTGCTCACTTCGACCTCACCGACGGTTGCTGCGCCGGCGGCGCGTGCGGCATCGACCATCCTTTGTGTGAGAATACCCCTGGATGCAAGCTCTCTGCGGCGGTCGAGATCCACCTGTGCAGCAAGATCCTGCGCCTGTGAAACCTCTACTCTCTTTCGAAGAATCTCGACTTCGCGTTCGAGGTTCGAAATTGTGGCCTGCTTGAAGATTTCCAAGCGATTGCTCAGCTGTTCGCGAAGCTGCGAAAGGTCGTCGCGTTCCTTCTTCAGGGCAATAACACGATCGCGGGCGGTGTTGCGCTCTGCTTCGAGTGAAGCCAGAACTGCGCGGTTCACGCGCGAATTGCCGATTTCTACGAGACTTTGGCCGGCTTTGACGGGAGCGCCGGCTTTAACGGGCTCGCCTGAAATCACGCCATCTATGGGAGCATTGACGAGAGCCAGCCGGGCGTTGACTGTGCCGTCGCGGCTTGTATAGCCGGTAATTGCCGGCAAGGAGACGACGATTGCGAGCAGCAACAGCAGCAGACCGACGGTGACACGGGTAATGCGATGATTCCAAATCATGTCAGCATACGAGAGAACCGGGTTAGCAGGGTCGAGGCGGCTGAGTCGGTGTCGGCAAAATACAACCAAATCTTGCGTAATTTAGCGTGGCGAAATTTAGCAGGCAAGGGGTGATCTTTGACTTATGTTAATGAAAAACGCGACTTCTGAAACTTGCGTCCTGGTCGGAACGTCGTCTGTCCTTCTCGCACTGCCGGACCAAGGATCAGGACAAGGTGGTGATTGAGGGCCACCGCGGGCAGATTATTGGGATTGCAATGTGATATTCCCATGAAGGGATATCGGTTGTGATTAAGTGCCGCGTCCTATGCGTCGCACGGATCTTCCACCGCTAAAGCCGGCCACAGACGGATTGAAGCGAGCTTTTTCGCGATGGAACACAGCGTGTGTATGGCGACTGCCTTCGGTCGCCATTCAGGGAGGACGAGCGACGGTGGGATGCCGCTGCAAAGGCACCTCCCAATTTCACTACCAGAAGACGTATTGCTCAGAGGTGAGACAATCCTGGGGCGGCTAACGGGCCATTGGTACTCACAGGTTAAGAGGGAAGCGAAAATAAAATCACACGGTTTGAGTGATGATTTCAGTGGGAAATTGGTGACCAGGGTGCGCCGAATTGCGGCCATGACAGCCAGCAATCGCACACCGTATTCCAGAGTTCATTCAGTTGACGATGAAGGGTATGGCAGCCAGCGCCTAAATATCGTGCCCTCGCTTTATTCTGCTCCGGCAAGCCCTTGCGCCCGTGCTTCGCCAAGTGGGAAACGCTGGCCCCTGATCATACGAAGAAGAGAGAGATTCTTATGAAACTAAGTAGATGTCATTTATTCGCGGCAGGAATCTGAGGGCATGATAGGTGACGATCACGCTCGCGCCAGAAGTGAAATTAATAACAAATTGAACCAATAATTGAAAAACAAGATTGTGCCGGTATATATTTAAATCTATCAGTGAATAAACTATATGATACATAAGAAAAAGAAGTGTCTCTCGCATGTGATCACATTTAGATTAAAATATTACTTAACATATTGGCAAAACCGCTGCGCTATATTATCTTCCTCGTGCTCAATCGAAGGAGGCGGAGCGAGCGAGCGGAGGGCGCTTTAAACGATCGGTTGCTCTCCTCGAGATCATTTCATGGTCGTGGCATCGTCGATAGCGATGCGCCATAAAACGCAATTTCATCCTCGATAGAAGTCTGAAAGTCTTGCACCAGAGTGGAAGCGCGTGGGTTCGCTCGCTTGAGCGGCACGCCGACTTTCGGCTGCATCTTATCGAAGGATGCTTGCCTCGTAAAAAAATAGCTGCGGAAAATTCGGGGAGGTTTTCCAAGATGCGCTACTATTCGCTGGACGCGATACGCGGCCTTGCTGCCATCGCTGTTGTGCATTTCCATATGGGATTGATCTGGCATGTCGCACCGCTTGGTTATCTGGCGGTGGATTTCTTCTTTGCGCTGTCCGGCTTTGTCACCGAAACGGTTTATGGTCCAAGGTTTATAGCCGGCATGACGACGCCGGGCTTCTTTGCCATTCGACTCAAGCGTCTCTACCCAGTTTTCCTCGTCGGCATTCTCCTTGGTGCGTTCGTAATACTGGCAAAGGTGTTTGCGGGTATCGACCGCCCGCCGGCGTGGGTCGTTCCGCTCAATCTGGCGGTTCTGCCCGCGCCCGTCGCCGGGGACTATTTTCCAGTAAATGTTCCGTGCTGGACGCTCTTTCTGGAATTCACTGCTTACTTTCTTTATGGGGCGTGTCGGCGTCACCTGACGCCACCGGTGCTGCTGACAATGACGGCGGTTTCGGGTGCCGCGCTGCTGGCGTGGGGCGATGATTTGAATGTCGGCAGCACGTGGGACACCATCCATATCGGCATTGCGCGGCTTGGCTTTGCCTTTCCCTTTGGCGTGTTGCTGGCGCGGCTTGGTGTCAGGCCTTGTTGGCGGACGTGGCTCGCGTTATTGCCGCCCGTTTGGCTTATGGTGATTTTCTATCACTCGAGAGCCGACACGGACATCGCGCTGTTGACGCTGCCCATGTTGCTCGTCTGGTCTATCGCGCTCGAAGTGCCTGCGAAGTTGCGAGCGTTGTCGCGCTGGCTCGGGGACATTTCTTATCCACTCTATATCGTACACTATCCGTTGCTTTCCGTTTTTCAGTTCTTCTGTCGAGAGACCGGCGCCGCAGGACCAATTGCGCAGATCGTCGGCACGGTGGGCCTTCTTGGTGCCGCTCACATGGTGGCCTTTTGGAATGGCCGCTACCACACTTTTGCGGAAAAAGCCGGAGGCTGATGACGGCGGGCGAACCGAAGCTGGATGAGCTTGATAGTCATCCGCTTTACGCTGCGAACCACGATGCGCGGATCGAGGGAAATACGCTCGAATAAACGGGGAAGGCAATGATTTGGAATTTCGAAGTCATTGTGGCCGTTATTGGCAGCCTCGGTGCTGCCGGCATTGTCCTGTGGCAATTGGCGGATCCCGGTCGCCGCAGAAAGGAAATGCAGAAGCATCACGAGGACACCGGGGCGATAGTGGAAGACATGCGGCAAACTCGGAAAAAGGACGAGTAGGGCATCGTCTCACCTTCCGTCATAGCCTGGCATGGCGCTCCGGATGGCATGAGCTCGTCCATCAATACACGGGGATGTCCCTCGTAAAGTTCCGGACTGGTCTATGCGAGGCGGCAAGTCAAATTGCCTTTATTCTCCTGGCGTTGCTTCGTGGATTGTTCAGGAAGATGACGCCTCGTATCTCCGGTTGTGTTGCGTTCTCGCGACGCGCCATCGCTGATCGAGTCCGTGCGAATGATTGAAAAATGAGCATGATTGCCGATTGACTATAAAGTGAGCTTGCCATAGCGTCGAGATAACAAATGGCATTGATTGCCGACGGCAAATGAGCCCCGATTTCCGCATATCCTGCGGAACGGGGCTTTTTTTATTCCGTTTGGCCGATCATGCCGGTCATGTGCTCAAATCGAGACTTTGGCGTGATGAAGGCTACCCCCGATCAGAATGATCCATTGTCCTTAGGATGGCCGACAAGCGGTTGCCGCCTAGGCAGTGGGGCGAGGGGTATGCGGTGATCCGGAAGCCCATCCCAATTTCAATTCTCTATTCGACAACGGGCACTTATGCGGCGCTTGGCCGCGATGCGGTGGATGGCGCCTTGGCGGCAATCGCTGAAGTCAACAGCGATCCCGGCTGCTTCTTTCAATTCGAACCGCGTGTCGATGATCCGGCTGGCAATGCGGAACGTTATGCCGAACTCGCCGGGTCCGCCATCCGGCAGCGGGGATGTCGGCATATCGTCGGTGCGATCACGTCCTGGAGCCGGAAGGAAGTGCTTCCGGTCGTCGAGCGGCATGGCGCGCTGCTCTGGTACGCCTTTCCGCACGAAGGTTATGAGACGAGCGACAGCGTCATCTATCTAGGCGCTTGTCCCAATCAGCATCTGTTGCCCTTGTTCGACTATGTCCTGCCCCGCTACGGTCGGCGGCCGTTCATCGTCGGCTCGAACTATATTTGGGGCTGGGAAATCGGCCGGATCGCCCGCGAGATAACCGGGGCAGCGGGAGGCGAGGTGCTGGCCGAGCGCTTTGTGCCGCTGGGTTCGGAAGAGGTCGACCACCTGATCGCCGAAATCCGCCTCAAGCGGCCGGATTTCATCCTCTCCAATCTCGTTGGCCGTTCCGCTCATGCGTTCATCCGTACCTATGCGGAGCTACGGGAAGAAGATGTCGATTTCAGCGCAGAGCATCGGCCGCTCGTCGCCTGCAATCTTTCGGAAATCGATCTCGCGGATCTCAGTCCACAAGCCAAGGCCGGGCATATCGTCACCAACATTTACTTGGACAGGCTCGACACTCAGGAAAACAGGAGTTTCAAGGCGCGATTGGCGGCCCGTCGCGGCGATGGCCGACCGGTTACCGGGCCATTTGCCTTCGCCTATATGGCGGTTTCCGTCCTGGCTCAAGCGATTGCCGACGCCGGCACGGACGATCCGGACCTGATCCGCAGGGTTGTGACACAACGGCGGTTCGATATGCCGATTGGATCTGTCTCGTTTGATCCGCGCACCCATTATGCCGGGTTGCGCCCGTTTATCGGCAGGTCCGACAGAGAGGGTGGCTTCGAGATCTTCGACACCGAAACCGCCGTCGTCGAGGCAGACCCCTACCTGGTGCGATCGGTTCTTCCGGGCAAGCCGGGCGCTCATGCGCCGGGAAGGGGACTGAAGGTGGTGAAATGAGCCGCTTCGAACGACCGAGGTTTTCCGGCTGGCGCGCGGTGATGCTGCATCGGCCGCATTCGACGGTCGAGGCGCTGACGCGCCAGCTGGAGTCGCTGCATATTCAGGTCAAGGCCGTCTGGCCGCAGCTCGATGAGCAGGATGCGCGGGCCGACGTCGTCTTCTTCGATGCCGACATGGGACATGATCAGCAATTTCCCTGGCCATCCGGTTTTTCGCCCATGCCGCTGGTGGCGCTGATCGGCTCGGAAGCGCCGGGACGGATCGAATGGGTGCTGGCCCAGGGTTCGAACGCTCATATGCTGAAACCGATCGGCTCCACGGGGGCCTATAGCGCGCTGCTGATTGCGTCGCATGCCTATCAGAAGGCACGCAGCCATGCCGACGATATCCGTGTGCTTGAGGACCGATTGCGCCAGCGGCCGATCGTCGTGCGTGCCGTATTGCAGTTGATGCAGCAGGGATATGCCGGCGAAACCGCCGCGTTCAAGCGCTTGAGAAGCATAGCGATGGATTGGGGCATGACGATCGAGGAAGCCGCGGACGCCATCTGCAAGGATGACAGGCGTACTCGCGGCGGACTCTAGGAAGATGATGAAGAAAGGAGACGAAATATGGAGGTAACCGAAGGCTATGCACTCTATGGCGCATATCAGACCTGGTATCGGATCACCGGTGATCTTGCGTCCGGCAAGCCACCGTTGATCGTCGCGCATGGCGGGCCGGGCTGCACGCATGATTATGTCGACAGTTTCAAGGATATCGCCGCCACGGGCCGCGCAGTTATCCATTATGATCAGGTCGGCAACGGCAAGTCCACGCACCTGCCGGACAAGGGCGGTGATTTCTGGACGGTCGGTTTCTTCAAGGCGGAACTTCACAACCTGATCGACCATCTCGGCATCCGCGATTCCTATTGCCTGCTCGGGCAATCCTGGGGTGGAATGCTGTCGGCTGAATTCTCCGTCGATCGACCGGCCGGTCTCAAGGCGCTGGTGATTGCCAATTCGCCGGCTGCGATGAAGACCTGGATTTCGGAGGCCAACCGCCTTCGGGAAGCCTTGCCGGCCGAGGTGCAGGCCACGCTGCTCGAGCACGAGCTGGCCGGCACGACGGATAGCCCCGAATACGTCAAGGCGACCGACGTTTTCAACGAACGTCACGTCTGTCGCATCGTCCCGATGCCGCCGGAGGTGAAGCGGACCTTCGATGCCATCGCCGAGGATCCGACCGTCTACCACACGATGAACGGTCCCAACGAATTCCATGTCATCGGCACCATGAAGGACTGGTCGATCGTCGGCCGCCTCTCGGCCATCGACGTTCCGACGCTGTTGATCTCCGGTCATTACGACGAGGCGACTCAGGCCTGCGTGCAACCCTATGCCGATGAAATTCCGGATGTGCGCTGGCGCATCTTTGAGCAGTCCAGCCACATGCCGCACGTCGAGGAGCGCGCCGCCTGCATGGCCGAGGTCGGTGCCTTTCTGAATGGGAAAGCGCCTTGAAAGCATGGGATCGCTCTTTGAGCGCCGCCCGCGAATGCCTGCCGTATAGAACCAGCTACAAAAAAGGGAACAGACAATCATGACGACACGATCAATAGCCATCCGTCGCGCCGGGGCGGCTTTCGCAGGCCTTCTGCTTGCACAGACCATGCTTTCAGGACCAGCCCATGCCGAGGACCGGGCCGCGCTCATGACCCAGCATCGCGGCGGCACGATGACGCTCTCGGCCGTTTCGGCTGCCGGCACCATCGATCCGATGATCAATTACACCGCGCAGTACTGGCAGATCTACCAGTTGAGCTATGACGGCCTCGTCAAGTTCAAGCAGGCCGGGGGAACGGAAGGCTTCAAGATCGTGCCAGCCATTGCCGAGGCGATGCCCGAAGTCACGAATGATGGCAAAACCTATGTGTTCAAGATCCGTAAGGGCATCAAGTTCTCGAACGGCAAGGATGTCACGCCGGCTGATGTGCTGGCCTCGTTCCAGCGGATTTTCAAGGTCAAAGGCCCGACCATGGGCAGTTTCTACAATGGCATCGTCGGCGCTGATAAATGCATGGAAAATGGCGACACCTGCACGCTTGACGGGGGTGTGATTGCCGACGAGAAGGCCGGCACCGTCATCATCAACCTGGTCGCGGCGGATTCGGAGTTTTTCGCCAAGCTCGCGGTGCCGCATGCAAGCATCGTTCCCGCCGATACGCCCGCCAAGGATGCCGGCACGAGCCCCATTCCTGGAACTGGCGCCTATGTGATCGCAAGCTACAACCCGAATGAACAGATGGTGCTGAAGCGCAATCCCTATTTCAAGGAATGGAGTATCGACGCACAGCCGGACGGCTATGCCGACGAAATCGACTACAAGTTCGGCATGACGGAAGAGGCCGGCATCAATGCCGTGATCAACGGCCAGCTGGACTGGATGTTCGACACGCCGCCAGCCGACCGCCTGCCGGAGCTAGGCTCGAAATATGCCAAGCAGGTTCATCTCGATCCGCTTGCGGCCTTCTGGTATGCGCCAATGAATGTCAATCTGCCGCCCTTTAACAACGTCAAGGCGCGACAGGCCCTGAACTATGCGGTCGACCGCGACGCGCTCGTCGGTCTTTTCGGCGGTGACGTGCTGGCGCAGCCGACCTGCCAGATCCTGCCGCCTGATTTCCCAGGCCATGTCGATGACTGCCTCTATACCAAGGATCCCGGTTCGCAATGGTCCGAGGCTGACATGGACAAGGCCAAGCAACTGGTCGAGGAATCCGGCACGAAGGGCCAGAAGGTGACCGTCATCGCTGAAGACAACGCGGTTGCGCGCGGCATCGGCACTTATTTGCAGAGCCTGCTCAGCGAGCTTGGCTATGATGCCTCGATGAAGGCGATCTCTCCCAATATCCAGTTCGCTTACATCCAGAATACCAACAACAACGTTCAGATCAGCGTTACCCAGTGGTACATGGACTATCCGGCTGCGTCGGACTTTCTGAATGTGCTGCTTTCCTGCGACAGCTTCCACAAGGGAAGCGATTCCTCGATCAATATCGCTGGCTATTGCAACAAGGATCTCGACGCCAAGATGAAGGCGGCCATGGTTCTTTCGCTGACCGATGAGAATGCCGCCAATGCCGAATGGGCCAAGATCGACAAGGCATATATGGCCGAGGCGCCGCTGGTGCCGCTGTTCACGCCCAAGAGTGTGAATTTCACCTCCGCCCGTCTTGGCAATTATTTGTTCAACAAGCAGAATCGTTGGATCGTTTCCCAGTCCTGGGTGAAGTAAATGGGCCAAGGGTAATGGCGTGCAGCGCACGCCATTACCCGTTCGCTCTTCTTCTTGAACAGCCCGAACTCGCAATAGCAGAGGGCTAGATGCGGCCGCTCGACTGTGTGATGGCAGGAAACGGAAATGACCCTCGTACCCGATAGCATTGCAAGTCCGGTGGAGAGTTCGCAAAGCCAGGGCGTGCGAAAAAGCGCAGGGCATTGGCAACGGGCCTGGCGGCTTCTCAAGCGCGACAAGCCGACGATCGCCGCAGCCCTGGTGTTGTTGTTGATCGTCCTGTCCAGCCTCGCCGCGCCGCTCTATGCGAACTACGTTTCGGTGACGGATCCGTTCCGCTCCAATCTGAGCGGCAAGATCAATGTCGAGGGAAAGAAGATCAAGATCATGCAGCCTTCGACGGAGGGCCTGGGTCTTGGCGTCACGCCGATCGGTCCGACTTGGGCTGCGCAGTATTTCCTCGGCGCCGATACGCAGGGGCGCGATGTCGCTGCCCGGCTTCTCTTTGGCGGTCGCAATTCGCTGCTGATCGCCTCCTGCGCCACCATCATCTGTCTGATTCTGGCCGCGCTGATCGGCATCTGCGCGGGCTTTTTCGGTGGCGTTATCGATGTGATCCTGTCGCGACTACTCGATATTCTCTGGGCCTTTCCGGTCTATCTTCTGGCGATTTCGCTGTCGATCGTGCTGATCTCCAAGGGCATCGTGCTCGGCCCGATCGAGATCACCGCGGATAGCCTGCTGCTGCCGATAGGAATTATCGGTATCATCTACATACCCTATGTGGCGCGCCCCGTGCGCGGCCGCGTACTGGAGCTGAAGAACAGCGAATTCGTGCTGGCCGCGATCGGGCTTGGTGTTCCCGAATGGCGCATCCTCTGGAAGGACATTCTGCCCAATGTTGCCACGATGCTTATCGTGTTCATACCGCTGATGATGGCGCTCAACATCGTCACGGAATCGTCCTTGTCCTTCCTGTCGATCGGCGTGCAGGCGCCGGATGCGAGCTGGGGCACGATCATCCAGGACGGGCAGACCTTGCTTTATACACGCCCGGCCGTGGCGCTGGCGCCCGGCATCGCCATCGCGCTCACCGTCCTGTCGCTGAACGTGCTCGGCGACAGCATCCGCGATGTGCTCGACCCGCGCACAAAGATCGTCTGAGGAGGCGGAGATGGTTTTTGCAATTCTTCAGCGTCTCGGCCAGATGGTGTTCGTCATGTTCGGCATCTCGACGCTGGTATTTCTGATCTTCTTCGCCACGCCCGGCTCCGACCCGGCCGCCCGCCTTGCCGGGCGCAACGCTTCGCAAGAGACGATCGCGCAGATCCGCACCGAATTCGGCTTCGATCGGCCGCTGCCGGTCCAATATGTGCTGATGATGAAGCGGCTGTTCGTAACCCAGGATCTTTCTTCCTACGTCAATCGCGGCATGCGCGTCGTGCCGCAGGTTGCGGACGCCGCGCCGGTGACGCTGTCGCTGGTGTTCGGCGCGGCGGTGCTCTGGGTGGTCGGTGGTATCGTCTTCGGCGTGATCGCCGCGATGGCCCGCGACACCTTACTGGATCGAGGGCTCATGGCGCTCGCGCTGATCGGCGTCTCCATGCCGGTCTACTGGCTGGGCGAGGTGATGAACCTGGTCTCGCAAAGCCGCTTCCATGATACCTGGGCGTTTTCCTGGGTTCCTCCGCTCGGTTACAAGCCCCTGCTTACCGATCCGGTCGGCTGGTTTCTGACGCTGATCATTCCCTGGGCAACGCTGGCTGCACTCTACGTCGGCATCTATGGCCGGGTGCTTCGCGCCAACTTGGTGGAAGCCTATCAGGAGGACTATATCCGCACCGCCCGTGCCAAGGGGCTGAGCCCGGCGCGGGTCATGCTCAGGCATGCGCTCCGGACCTCGCTGATCCCGTTCGTGACCATGTTCGGCCTTGATTTCGGCGCCCTCGTCGGCGGTGCGGCCCTCCTGACGGAAGTCGTGTTCGGTCTGAACGGCGTCGGGCGTCTCACCTATCAGGCGCTGCTCAACCTCGATCTTCCGATGATACTCGGCACGGTCATGTATGCCTCATTCTTCGTGGTGCTCGCCAATGCGTCCGTCGACATCGTCTACGTGCTGATCGATCCGCGCGTGAGGAAGAACTGATGATGCAGACCGCCGAAAAACCCCTTCTTCTCGATGTCCAAGGTCTCACGGTTTCGTTCGCCACCGATTATGGATCTGTCAAGGCCGTGGATGACGTGTCCTTTTCCGTGCGCGAAGGAGAAATCCTGTCGATCGTCGGCGAATCCGGCTCGGGCAAGTCGGTAACGCTGCTATCGCTGCTCGGCCTCCACGATCAAAAGACCACAAAGGTCGACGGCGCGGTCGCCTTTCGTGGGGAGCGGATTCTGGAACTGTCGGCAACTGCCATGCGTCGTATTCGAGGCAAGGAAATCGGGCTGATCTCGCAGGATCCGATGACGGCGCTGACCCCCGTTTATAAGATCGGCTGGCAGATCGCCGAGCAGATCCGCGCCCATGAAGCGATCTCGGCCCGTTCCGCCCGTTTGCGGGCGATCGAGCTTTTAGGCGAAGTCGGCTTTTCCAATCCCGCCGAAGCGCTCGAACGCTATCCGCACCAACTGTCGGGCGGCATGCGCCAGCGGGCGGTGATCGCCATGGCGCTTTCCTGCCAGCCGGCGCTCCTGGTCGCCGATGAACCGACGACGGCGCTGGATGTGACCGTGCAGGCACAAGTGCTCGACCTGTTGCTCAGGCTGCGCAAGGAGCTCGGCCTGGCGATCGTCTTCATTACCCACGACATGGGCGTCGTCTCCGAGATCGCCGACAGGGTGGCAGTCATGTATGCCGGGCGCATCGTCGAGCGTGGAACCACGCGGGAGATCTTCTCTAATCCCATTCATCCCTATACCTGGGGTCTGATGGCCTCGATCCCACCACTGACGGGCGCGCGCCCGGAGCGGCTGATTTCGATCGGCGGCATGCCGCCGACGCCGGGCAGCATTCCAGAGGGCTGCGGGTTTCAGCCGCGTTGCCGGTTCGCTCGGGCTGAATGCGCCGGCCGCCCGCCAACCCGCCGCATCGGCCATCAATCCGTGCTTTGCGTGCTCGACGGAGAGGAACGCGAGGCCCTGCGCAATACCGTCCTGACATCGGAGGAGCCCGTATGAGTGCGACCGAGAGCGCAAAGCCCCTGCTTTCCGCCGAGGCGCTGAGCAAGAACTTCGTCGTCGGCGAGACCATCTGGCCGGGTTCGGGCCGGACCTTGCATGCGGTCGACGAGATCAGCCTCGACGTCTATCCCGGCGAAACCTTGGGTCTCGTGGGCGAATCCGGCAGCGGCAAATCCACGCTCGGCCGCTGTCTGACACGGCTCTACGATGTCACAGCCGGCCGGCTGACCTTCGATGGCCAGGACATTTCAAAAGCTGAGAAGCGCGCCCTCATGCCTGTGCGGCGTAAGATGCAAATGATCTTCCAGGATCCCTCGGCCTCGCTCAATCCACGCCGCAAGGTGCGCGACATGCTGGGGGAAGTGCTGAAGGTGCATGGCATCCGCAAAGGAATGGCAATCGATGACCGGCTCGCGGAACTGATGGAAATCGTCGGCCTGCGTCGCGAATATCTCGATCGTTACCCGCATGAATTCTCCGGCGGTCAGCGTCAGCGTATCGGTATAGCGCGAGCGCTCGCCGTCGAACCGGCGCTGATCGTAGCGGATGAGCCAGTGTCGGCGCTGGACGTTTCGGTGCAGGCGCAGATCGTCAACCTGTTCGCCGACCTGCGCCAGCGGCTCAATCTGACCTATGTGTTCATCGCCCATGACCTGGCGGTGGTTCGGCAGGTGTCGAGCCGGGTTGCGGTCATGTATCTCGGATCGATTGTCGAAATCGGCGAGACGGATGCGCTCTTCAGCACACCGCGTCATCCGTATACGCAGGCACTGCTCTCGGCCGTTCCCCAACCGCATAACCGTGGCAAACAGAAGCGCATCTTGCTCAACGGCGAGATCCCGAGCCCGCTTAATCCGCCCAGGGGATGCAAATTCTCGACCCGCTGTCCCTACGCCAATTCGCTTTGCTACGAGGTCAGGCCGCTGCTGACCGGCGAGGCGGGCCGTCACGACGTCGCCTGCCATTTTCCGCTTGCGTGACGGCTGCAAGTAGGCTTTTCAGGCAACGGGCTTCAGGTCAGGCATATCGATGACGTCTTGGCGCAGCCACTAACGGCCGTTTTTCATCGATGAAAAATATCCTGCGGATTTGGCTGTTTATCAGTCGGGCATCTCTTCCTATTTCTACCTGCAACGGCAGACGATTGCGGAGGATGACATGCTGACTAAGGCCGATAGCGCGACCACAATGACTCTCTGGAACGGCCGAGAAATTCCACGCCTGGGCATGGGATGCTGGGCGATCGGCGGTCCGTTTTATGCCGGCGACGTGCCGCTTGGCTGGGGCGAAGTCGACGACAATGAATCGGTCCGCGCTATCGAGCGGGCGGTGGATCTCGGCATTCGCTTCTTCGACACCGCCTCGAACTATGGGGCCGGGCATTCCGAAGAGGTGGTGGGCAGGGCGATCGGTGATCGAGACGATATCATCATCGCCACCAAATTCGGCTTCGCGACGGACGAGAAGACCAAACAAGCGACAGGCGCCTTCGCCGATCCCGCTTTTATCCGTCAGTCTGTCGAGACGTCTTTACGTCGTCTGCGCCGCAAGCGTTTGGATTTGCTGCAATTTCATCTCAACGATTTTTCGCTCGAAGCCTCGGACGAGGTATTTGGGACACTCGAGACGCTCAGGGGCGAGGGTAAGATCGATGCTTTCGGCTGGAGCACGGACTATCCGGATCGCGCCGCGCGTCATGTGCATCGAGCAGGCTTCGTGTCGATCCAGCACACGATGAATGTCTTCGAGCCGGTTCCGGCGATGATCGACGTCATTGAGCGCAACGATTTGATTTCTATCAATCGCGGCCCGCTCGCCATGGGGCTGCTCAGCGGCAAGTTCACCCCGGACAAGACCGTCGGCGAGAAGGACGTGCGTGGTGCAAGTCTCGATTGGATGGTCTACTTCAAGGATGGCAAGATAGCTCCAGAATTTGCTGCGCGCCTGGAGGCGGTTCGCAATCTACTGACCGAAGACGGCCGCACGCTTGCGCAGGGTGCGCTTGCATGGCTCTGGGCGCGCTCGCCGCGCACGCTGCCAATTCCCGGTTTTCGCACGGTTGCTCAAGTCGAGGAAAACGCTGGTGCCCTGGCGAAGGGTCCATTGCAAGCAGATGTGATGGCGAAAATCGATCGAGCGCTGTCTGAATTCCATGCAAGCTAGCCAGGCCCGAGCGGCTTATGCGGAGTTGCCCAGCCGTTGCGGATGCCCGAAGCCGATCAACATGACGTGGCGTCGCAGTCTTTGCTGAGTTGACGTGACCACAATGCCAGAAAGCAGGGGCCACAGTTACCTACGAGGTGATGTGGAGTAGTGATGTCACGCTTCCTGAAATGCGGAAGAAGGAGGGGTTTGTACGCAAGGTGCAGGCTGGTTACACTTTTAGACAGCTGGAAAACTGTCGCGCTGGTAGTAGATTTCTAGTCGCTCCTTCGACACGTGGAGGGAAATGCGGTTAAGAGCGCCGGTGCGCTCACCGGTCCAAGAAAGCCGGGCTAGGCGGTTCGACTCCGCGGCCGCAACCACAGGCGTCCAACGCCGCCAGTTGTTGCTACGCGTTATGCCCTGTGAAGCACATTTCAACGTTTCTTTTGATAGACGCTTTTGTTGCCGACCCCGACTTATGTGGGAGTGGCCGATCGAATAAGGATGCTGTGTATTCTGCGTGGTGGGCAGATATGGCCCGACGAGTTGCGATCCGACTAACGTCAGTTACGGGTCCGTCTCGGCCGGGACGGCTCGGTTCCGTCGCAAGAGATCGGCAGCTAAAGACGGGATACGTCTACGATTATCCGTGTGTGATTTTCGGGGTCGACCAGGACGGGCAGCCTAGTTCCCGTCGCGGTGCGCTTTAGACGGCGTTCGGGACTGCTGAACGACATGCGCGTGATTGCGTCCCAATTCGGGCCGCCATTCGGGTCGGTCACCAGGACGGTAATGTCCCATGTGCCGCCCGGCGCGGAACTTGGCTTTACTTCAGTGGCACCCAACACTTTTGCCATAGCCGGCTCCAGCCCGACCGCAGCGCCGGCGCCAGCAAGTGCTAGTTCCGTTTGCTGCGCGGAGAGGCCGTTGACGAGTTCCGGCGAGATCACGTCGTGGTTTGGTTCGCGCCAAACATGGGGGAAGGGGGAAGGGCCGGTCCTGTCGACCTGTTCCGTGGCGCCTAACCTCGCCGCGAGGTTCTCGGTGGCCTGCCGCCACGTCGGAACCTTTTCCCATTCGATCCTATAGTGGCTGGGATCGGCGAGATCCACAGTAATCGGAAGTAGCATCCCCGTGCGGGGCCATTTCGACTTTGGTACATTGTAACCGCTGAAATGGACCGCGGTCGGTGTAACGCGCTCGGCGATGATGATTCCGTCGATGTCGCATCGCGAAAAGAATGTCACCACACCAGCGAGGTCGGGAGACGGCGAGCAGGCCACGACTTCTAACTGCCCGCTCACCGGGTTGATGATCCTGCTTTGCTTGACTTTGCTGAACAAGCCCATGCGCGCCACCTGATCAATCCGCTTCAGCCATATCTCTATTGAATCATGCTGAGATTGGTTGTTCAAGACCTGCCGGTGCGTCCCACCGCCGACCTGGGCTTGCCACTATATATTCAAGCCCGCCCTCGACCGGGGACGATCGGAGCCGCCACTCTATTTCGGTCGGTAGCGGCACGCGCTTATGCCTCAAGGGGCAACTCAAACTAACTCACAATCCACACACAAGATTTTTATAAATTAGATTCACCTAAATTCAATCTCGCTATTTTCTTCCCGGCGCCCCTACCTATCTCGCAAGTGCGAAATGATCGCGCATTCCAACCCGCCGGGCATGGGTACGCCCCCTGCCTGCCGTCCGGCCCATCACAAGGACTCGACAATGGGTGATTTGCTAAAGGGTATCTCCAGTTTTCGTGGGGCCGTCTTTCCCGACCATCAGGCACTTTATCGCAAGCTTGCGGAGGAGGGACAGCAGCCGCAGGCGCTGATGATTTCCTGCGCCGACAGCCGTGTGATGCCTGAAACGATTACGCAGTCCGGTCCCGGTGAACTGTTCGTCTGCCGCAATGCCGGAAATATCGTTCCTCCATTTTCCACGGCAAATGGCGGTGTATCGTCGGCGATCGAATATGCGGTCGTAGCCCTCGGCGTTCGCGATATCATTGTCTGCGGCCATTCCGATTGCGGCGCCATGAAAGGGCTTTGCCATCCTGATCTTCTGAAACCCATGCCGAATGTCGCTGCCTGGCTGAAGCATAGTCACGCCGCCCATTCGATTGTTTGCGAGGCCTATCCCGTCGACCTGTCCGAGCGCCAAAAGGTCAGAGCCGTCGCGATGGAAAACGTTGTTGTCCAGCTCGACCACTTGCGCACGCATCCTTCCGTCGCGGCCAAGCTGGCGACCAACGACATCGCCCTGCATGGCTGGTTCTTCGATATCGAAACGGGGGAGGTGCTCGTCTATGACGGTGCGGCCGCTCGCTTCACGGAAATCCTTGAGGACAGGCCCTTGCCTGTCGCGGTCACGGGTCGTGGCCGTCCGCATGTGATCCCGCAAGCCGCGGAGTAGGCCGATGATTTCCAGCCCTGCTCTTTCGCGCGATTTCGCATCGTCGCTCGTCGTCTTTCTGGTCGCCATACCCTTGTGCCTTGGGATTGCGGTGGCTTCAGGAGTTCCGGTGGCCATGGGCCTCATTTCAGGCATTGTCGGCGGCATCGTCGTCGGCTTTTTAGCCGGATCTCCGCTTCAGGTGTCAGGTCCGGCCGCCGGCCTGGCCGTGATTGTATTCGGCTTTGTCGAACAATATGGGGTCGCCATGCTCGGCCCGGTCCTGATTGTCGCAGGACTTCTACAGATGCTTGCCGGATTCCTGCGGATTGGTTCGTGGTTCCGGGCAATCTCGCCCGCCGTCGTTCATGGCATGCTCGCCGGGATCGGCATCCTCATTATTCTTGGTCAGATCCATGTTTTGATGGGAGCAAGACCAGCTGCCGGCGGCATCGAAAACGTCGCGGCGATGGAGCAGACCTTCAGCCGCGTATGGGGTGCAGGACCGACGCGTGAAGCGGTTGCTCTCCTCATAGGGTTGATCTCGTTGCTTGCCATGATTGCTTGGGAAAAGTTCAGGCCGAAATCGCTGATGCTGGTGCCCGGTGCCCTGGTGGGGGTTGCGGCTGGCACCCTGCTAACCGTCGCAATGCAATTGCCGATCGCCAGGGTGGAGGTTCCGTCCTCTCTGGCCGAAAGCATCTCATTGCCGACGCTTGATGGCTTTGCCAGGATGGTAGAGCCTGGCATCATCATGACGACGCTGGTCATCGCGGTCATCGCCAGCGCCGAAACGCTGCTGTCATCCGCCGCCGTCGATCGCATGCATGATGGCGTGCGAACCCGTTTCAACAAGGAACTGTTTGCACAGGGCATCGGCAACGGACTTTGCGGTCTGCTCGGTGCCTTGCCGATTACGGGTGTCATCGTCAGATCGTCCGCCAACATTCAAGCAGGCGCACATACGCGGGCGTCGGCCGTTCTGCACGGAGTTTGGATCCTGGGGCTCGTGGCGTTTCTGCCGCAGCTGCTTGCGATGGTGCCACTGACGGCGCTTGCCGCTGTCCTGCTCGTGACGGGATGGCGGCTGATCAGCCTTCATCATGTTCGCCATCTCTTCGAGCATCACGGCTGGGTCCCCGTGGGGATCTGGACTGCGACGGTGGCAATGGTGGTGCTTCAGGACCTGCTCGCCGGTGTGGCGCTTGGCCTTGCGCTGTCCATACTGGAGATCTTTCCATATCTCCGTCGCAAACTTGCGATCGGCAGGTTGGAGGATGAGGAAACCATTCACCTCGACCTCGTCGGCGTGGCGACATGCCGGGACGTTCCCACACTGCTCAATATGCTGGAAACGCTTCCCGAGGGGCGTAAGATCAGGATTGCGGGTGCTCGTCTGCATTACCTCGACCATACGAGTGCCGAAACCCTGCGCGAATGGCTGAAGCGCCAGAAGAAATCAGGGCGCCTTGTCGAAATCCAGCATCCACCGGCGGGACGCCACCCTCGGCTGAAACCGATCTTTGAACGGCTATCGGACGAGGTAGCCTGACCCGCAGGTAGGCTGCAGACACTTATTGACAATGGTCTTGCTCCGCTGGCCGGAGCAAGACGGATCCGGAGAAACCAAGAGTAAATCATTGGGACGACTGGATGCACGGGGAAATTTGCCCCGCTGCGTCGGATGGAGGACCCGTTTGGCGGCCGAGCTAATTCAATTTCTTTTCTGACGCTGCGTTGCCTTATTCTGACTCATGCTGTGTTTCGGTAGAGAACGACTATCTTTCAAGAGGTGCAAAAGCAGGTTCCGTTTTCTTCCGCGCTGGACGAGATCAATGTCGCTGACAAGCTTTGCGCCATCTGCGCGCCGCTCCAGGGTGATCTTGCGGCTATGGAAGGCTTCCAGCTCGGCGCGATGCGCTACGCTTATGATGGTGATCTTCGGCATTTCATGGATCACCATCTCCATCATCTTGTCCTGGCTCTTCTCATCGAGCGCTGACGTTGCTTCATCCAGCACAATGATATCGGGATCGTGCAGCAGGAGACGCGCAAATGCGAGCCGCTGCTTTTCACCGCCCGATAAAGTCTGGTCCCATGGGGCGTCCTCCTCGATCTTGTCGTTCAGATAATCGAGTGCCACCTTATCAAGGGCCGCCTTGATCTCATCCAGCGTCCAGCCGTCGGCGGCGCGGGGATAGGCAACGGCCCGGCGAAGCGTCCCGGAAGGAATGTAAGGCCGTTGCGGCAACATGAACAATCGTCTGTCGGCATGGAAGTTGACACTGCCGCCACCCCACGGCCAAAGACCTGCAATGGCCCGCACCAGCGTGCTTTTTCCTGTGCCGGATTCTCCGGCCACGAGCACCCGCTCGCCGGGTTCGATCACGACCTGGGTTTCCTTGACCACGGCGGTGCCGTCATCCAGTGACACGGAAAGATCGTTTAGGCTGAGCATTGCATCGCCTTCAGTTTCACCGTGCTTGATGCGGCCCAGCGTGTCGCTCTTTTCCGCGCGCTCGAGCCCGTCAAGCGACATCATCAGCGAAGCAGCGCGCCGTGCACAGGCGTTCCAATCAGCGAGCCGGGGGTAGTTGTCGACCAGCCATCCGAATGCGCTCTGGACGATTGCAAAGGCGGAAGCTGCCTGCATCACCTGTCCGAGCGTCATGCTGCCTTCGAGAAATTTAGGCGCGCAAAGCAAAATCGGCACGACTGGCGCAAACAGGCTAGACCCCTGCGATACAAGCGTCGTGCGCATGTGTTGGTGCGCCAGGAGCGCCCATTGCCGGAGCACGTTGCCGAACGTCTTGTCGAGATCGTTACGCTCCTCCTCTTCGCCGCCGAGCAATGCGATACTCTCGCCGTTTTCCCGCACATGCGTCAGCGTGTAGCGAAATTCGGCTTCCACCTGATTTTTGATTTCGGAGACATGGACGAAATGGCGGCCGATGACCGCCATCGAGCTGGAGGTAATCGCGGCGTAAAGCACCGCGGTGATGACGAGGAAGCCGGGAATAGTCACGGTTAAACCTGCGATTGCCAGGGTTAGGGCTCCGCCGATCGTCCAGAGCACCACGATGAAGGTCGAGGCCGAGAGAAAGGCGGAAATGACACCGGCGATGAAATCGACCGGCGCCTCCGTGGCAATCCGTAAATCTTCCGCGATGCGCGCTTCCGGATTCTTATGATCGCCACCGATGAGGTTCAGCTGATAGTAGCGGCCGTTTGCCAGCCAGCGCGCGATGACCGCAGTGGTAAGCCAGGAACGCCAGCGGCGCTGAATTGCCATCCGCAGCGAGACTTGTAAAACGACAAGAGCAACGGTTCCGAGGGCGAGGGGCAGGAATATAGCGCTCAGAAAATATACGATGTGGGCATTGCGTTGCTCTATGGCATCAAAAATTGCGCGATTCCAAATGTTGATCCCATACTGGAAGCAGACATTGGTGCAGATCAAGATCAATAGGCCGATTGAGCACGGCCAAGCGAGCCCATCACCGCCGCGGCCCCAATAACCTCGCGCGCTGATCCAGAAGCGCCTCAGCAAATACCTCTTGCGCACCTGCTCTGCCTCTTCAGGTGTCAACGCTGGATCGGGTTCAATGACATCTGGTGGCGGCTCGACCTCGATAGTCGATGCCTTGCGCTGGCGCGACCTCTTGGCACCATGTAATTTGGTGCCGTCGACCGATTTCGGTTTGGATTTAGCGTCGGTCATAAACACGACAACGGCTTAAAAATCAAAAAGTTTCATAGCGCCGGTGTTGGACATGGCGTCGGACCTGGCACGGCGGTTTCGCCAGTAGGCTATCGCGCAAAATCATAGTGCGACTGTTCTGAGGCCTCAGGGAACCGTCCATCGCAAATGACGTTTCGCTATTAGGAGGAATTCACTATGTGCCCGCAAAAGCCAACGACAACATCTGTCCCGGCACCTGAGCTTGGTCTGCCGAACCCCATACAATATTATCCCCATCAGTTACCCCCTCTTGCCCCTTCGGAGAGCGAGAAAGAGGCGTATGAACGCGGAGCCAAGGCTGCAAAGGATGAGGCGGAAAACAAAAAGAACCCCTATCCCGAAAACAGCGAACTGGCCAAAGCCTACGAGCATGGCTACCTTGACGGCCAGAAAATCCGGTTCACGGATATACTTTAGCGATGGACGATTTCGGACTCACTATGCGGAAGGTAACGTGCGGGCGGATCGCGATGGCGATTTACTAAACGAAGAGAAGATCGCTGCTTCTCCTAGCATTGATGTTGCATGGACATTCTGCTGCCCGGGTCGGTGCGCTCTGCTTTCGAGCCTCTGAGCCAGGCCGGTTTCACCCTTTCGGTGTCTTTGCCAGCATCTCGCTCAGCGTTGCCGCCGAGAGCATGGCTTCAGCCAAAAGCTTCTTGAGCTTCAGGTTCTCTTCCTCCAGCGCTCTCACCCTTTTGACATCGAGACCGGCGTTTCCGAACTGCATGGATTGCCACCGATAGAAGGTCGGCTCGCTGATGCCATGCTTATGGCAAACATCTGCCACCTTCACTCCAGCTTGGTGCTCCTTCAGAATGCCCGTGATCTGGTCGTCATCGAATCTTCTCTTGCCCATCACCGCTTCATTCCTCACGAAATGCTCTGTTGAAGCTGTCGAGAAGTGGTCTGACAGCATAGAACGCCACGCTGCTTTTGCCCGTTTCGATCAGTGCCTGTGCGGGCATGCCGGCGACCAGTTCGACATCGCTCATTTTCGCCAACCGCTCGTCCGTTACACGGATTGTTGCGGCAAAGTACGGCTGACCACTCTGCGTATCGGTGAGACGGTCCGCCGACACATACTCGACCCGACCTTTCAGGAGTGGAACACGTCGCTGATTGTATGGAAGGAGGTGAACCTGTGCCTCAAGCCCCGCATGGACGAGATTGATGTCTTCCGGTCTGACGTGGGCAGACACGACAAGGCGATCGGCACGTGGGAGAAGATCGACGAGCGGTTCGCCCGCGCCGATCACGCCACCGGCTGTGTGGATGCGCAGGTTCATGATTATTCCATCGTCGGGAGCACGGATATCGGTCCTTGAAAGTTGGTCGTCGATCGCCCGCAAGCGCTCGCGTAGTTGCATGATCTGGCTTTCCGTATCGCGCATGCCTTGTGCGACTTCGCTCAGCCGATCGCTCTCAAGCTTTGCGAGATCGGCCTGCGACTCGCTGATCACCTGGTAGGCGCGAGAGATCTGCGCCTCTACTTGACCTTGCTGGCCATCCAGGTCTGCTTTTTCCCGCTGGAGGTTGAGAAGTCTGCTCTTTCTTTCCAGTCCTTTGGCGTTGAGGAGCGTAACCTGATCCAGTTCTTCCCGCGAAATTGTGCCTCTGTCGGTCAGTGCTGCCTTCTGCGCGCCAAGTCCGACGATTTCCTGCCGTACCTGCGCGATTTTTTCATTGGTGATCCCGACTTCCGCCTGCATGACCTGGCGCCGCGCTTCGAAGATTTTCTGTTGCCCAGTCAGAATTGCGCTGACCGCAGGATCTCTGTCCGTTGCCGCCCTGAGGCCTTGCGGATAGTCGACATGGTCGCCGCCCGTCTGCTCCACAAGCAGGCGGGCGCGGCTTGCTTCTGCGTCCCAAAGTTGCCCTTGAATACTGTCGCGCTCCGAGCGGGACTTCGTGTCGTCGAGTTCTATGATGATTTGCCCGGCCGTGACGGCATCGCCGTTTTTGACGAGTATCCGCCGCACAATTCCGCCTTCCAGATGCTGAATGGTCTTACGGCTGGACTCTGGTTCGACAACGCCCGGTGCAATCGCAGCGCTCTTCAGCGGCGCCAGAACCGACCAGATTCCCAATCCGACAATAAAGACACCGATCAACAGGTTCCCTGTCCAAACAACGCCTCTGAGCCTCGGCATGGGCGAAGGGGGGGCGGGTCCGCAATGTTTCGCGTCGGTCACTGGCGAATAGGCCTGTTGCTTTCCTGTCGCTGTCGATCGTTGAGCGAACCGCCGGCCAGTCCTTGACGAGTTCGAAAGTCTCGTCAGCATTGCGTCCAGGTGAACAAGGGTCATGGTGGCGTCCCTCCCTACGTTCCCGTTCGAGATGGCGGTTGAAGATAGGTTTCATAAATCCGCTCGCTGTCGCCAAAGGCAGCCACCGTCCCGTTACGCATAATGGCAATCTTGTTGGTGACCGGCAGGATACCCATCCGGTGCGTTATGATAACGACGGTCATCCCCCTGGATTTCATGCGCTCAATCGCCTTGAACAGCATGCGTTCGCCATCATAATCCAGGCTCGAGTTCGGATCGTCGAGAACGATAAGAGACGGATTTCCATAGGCCGCCCGTGCCAGCCCGAGCTGTTGGCGCTGAGCTCGAAGGAGCAGGTTTCCGCCTTCGCCGATATCGGTCTCGTAGCCCTGGGGCAGCCGCATGATCGCTTCGTGCAATCCAACCAGCTTTGCGGCGTCGATCGCTTTGACGGGATCTCCTCCGTCCAGCCGGCCTATCACATCCTTGATCGCGCCGCCGAAGAGTTCGATGTCCTGCGGCAGGTATCCGACGTGGCGGGTCCCCCCGCAAAGGCGCAGAGCTGAGATATCTACCCCGCCAAGAAGAGCACATCCGCTCGTTGCTTGCACAACGCCGGCTATGACGCGACCGAGCGTCGATTTTCCAGATCCCGACGGGCCGATGAGCGCTACGCAATCGCCTGGCGCGAGACGCAACGTGATATCAGTCAATATCTTCCTGTTGGCGAATGGCTGAATATAGCTGACGTTATCGAGAATGAGGCCATTGGGTTCCGGTTGCGGCACCGTTCGGGCATCGGGTTCCGATGCGACCGCGATCAGCATTCTGTTCAAGCGATTGAAGGCATTCCGCGCAAATGTAAAGGAGCGCCATGCGCCTATTGCGCCCTCGATTGGTGCGAGCCCGCGCCCGAGCAGCAAGCTCGCAACGAAGATGATGCCGGGACTGCTGCTGCTCGCGAGCACCAGCCATGTAGCGGATCCCATCATGAGGATCTGCGCGAGCGTGCGGATTGCTTTGGAGAAACCGAGAATGATCTCCGTGCGATGCATCGCGACGTCCTGCGCCCTTCTTGCCATTTCCGCATCGCGATAGACGACCAGCGCTGCGCCATACTGCATGCCCATGGCCCGGATCACCTCGATGTTTTTGAGGGCGCTCGCAAATCGCAGATAGCTCCGCGAAAGGGCGATATTGGCGCGGGCAAGCGGCTCTTGCGTCGCAAGCTCCGTCAGGAACGCGAACAGCAGAAGTGCAACTGCGCTCAGAAGACCGATGGTCCCGAGCAGCGGATGAACAAGAAAGAGCAAGAGAAGGAAGACCGGCGCCCAAGGAACGTCAAAAAAAAGGGAGCTGGCCGGTGAATCGAGAAACTGGCGTAATATGGCGAGGTCCCTGTAGCACTCCGTAGCGGCTCCCGGATCGGCGCGAGCGGCATATTCGAATGACGCGGTGAGCACCATGGGCCGTAGCCTGTGATCCAGCCAGCTGCCGATGCGCGAAAGAGCTGCCCTGCGCACGATATCCAGCGTGGACCCGACCACCACCGCGATGGCGATGATCATCGTCAGCATCAGCAGCGTGTCAGCACTTCGGCTCGACAGGACTCTGTCATAGATCTGCAGGAGATAGATGGAAGGCGCCAGAAGAAAGAGATTGTAGCCGCAGCTATAGAGGAAAACCAACCCGAAGGCTCCGGCACAGGCCCGGAGCGCAACAACGAGCTGTGTCTGTGGGCGCGATAGCTTTGCAGAAAGCGTTGCCATTATCAGATCTCGCTGCACTTGATACTGACAAGAAGAGGTTGTTGGCTGGTCTCGCAACCTATGAGGGTCGCCAGCCGAAGCCGGCGACCTTCAGGATCGGAGTTTCATGAGCCAAGATGGCTGAGATCGATATGACCGAAGTCGTTTACGAAATGATCGAGCGCATTGTTCACCGTTGTCGTTTCGGGATCCGTGTGAACCAATGCTGACGAGATATCGCCGCCCCGGGCCATGTTTCCGTTACCGCCGTTACCGCCGACGCCTGCGAGAATGGTGGCATGCTGATCAGCCAGAAGCTGCGTATATTGTGTCCCGGTCGTGGCCGCACTCACTGCAGCCACGTCGCCGCCGCTCGAGCTTCCTTGACTGCCGTCGGAGTGAGAATCTCCCCCCGCGCCGCCGGCGCCGCTGTTCGAGATAGATGCCAGGAAGCCGTTCTGCGCTTGAGTAAAGCCACCACTTCCGCCACCGCCGGCAGTCCAATCCGCCGTCTGCCAAACGTGATCGCCGTTGTGCAGATCGGTAGATGCCCCGTCGACCGTTTGCACATTGGCAACATAGGCAACCGGGTTGTAGTCAATGTTCCCATGGCTGTAGCCATCGCCACCGTTACCGGCATTGGCGTCGCCCGCATCCGGGTTATTGAGATGAATCGTGTCTGATATTTGTGGAATAGGCATTGATGTCCCTCCTTCTACTTCGTTTCGTCCGAGTTCTATTTACGGTGTGAGTATCCAGCATCTCCTCGCTAGCCAATACAACCGCAGGTAAATATTACCCGCGATTTGATCTTCGAGCTATCTAGCTATTCGGCGACGTTCCTTCGGACGTATAGTTGGAGGCGACGGAGCGTTGTTTTGGCTTGGTACCTAATGGTTTGTCGGCGGATGACATCGGCATGATTATGTCTGCGGCCCCGTCGAAGCGGCGCCATTTTTCGAAGCAACGGCCCCAAGCGAACCGGCTGAATTCCGGGGTTCTGATCAGGCCGCGATTGGCGGAGGAGATCCTGTTCGGAGGCCGAAAAACTATCATGTTCCGTCGCGAGGAGGGGATGCACGATGTCGGATCTCTCATCCAGAGGTGGATTTAGTGACCTCAAACTCGCACAACGGGGACGCTGCAGCGATGATAGCCAAATGGCTACAGAACTAGCCGACAGGATGTAGACGAATTGCGGGCTCCGTTTTTCGTGCGTTCAGATGCACAATGACCGAACACTTCTGGCTGCATACGCCGCACGCCCGGTGGGACGGGCGGTTGATCGCGGATTGGAGACGGTAATGACGGAAATTCGTACCTTATTGGAAGACTTGCCGAAAGCCGGCACCGATCAGACCCCCGTTTCCAATTCGGCTGCGGGGCATCTGGCATTGGTGCCGACTTGGCTCCCATTGGATGTTGCTTCTGGTCCGAGCTACAATTCGGCTGGCAGCGGTGGCGACGGGATAAGCGAAGGTGTGATTGACAGCAACGCATTGGCCGTCTTCATGCCCTCCAATGCCGCTATTGCAGGCCCTCATTCAGGTGCCGACGCCTTCCAGGGCAACGATGCGCTCATCAATCAGCATCCGACCGAAATGGCTGGGATCGGCGGGAATGGCGGAAGCGGCAATGCTGCCATCGGCGGCGGTGATGCCAATCATGCCGGCACGGGGGGGACTGGTCTCTTCTACGGCGGACTCGTAAGCTCGGAAGTCGCGCTGTTTGCCCCCGTGAATACCGCCGTGGCGGCAGGCCCTGGCGGCTTGGCGCATTCTGAGCAATCGAACAACGCACTATTCCTGCAGGGCGCAACCCAGATTGGCGGCGTCGGCGGCTCGGGCGGAGATCATAACGTCGCGAGCCATGATGCGTCGATGAGCCCGGGAACTGCAGTTACATTTACCGGCGACAATTATGCGGGTCACGGCGGTGGCGGTTTTTTCGTCGGCAGCATGGTCGACGTGAGCGTGGCCATCTTCTCACCGATCAACATCGCCGTGGGCGCCGCAGGCGGCTCGGCGGAGGCCCATCAGACAAACAATGCAATTTTCGATCAGGGCACCATGCAGATTGCAGGCATGGGCGGCGACGGCGGTGGCTTCAACATGTCGTCAGGGACTATCTTTACCGGCAATCATGAGGGCGGCGGTGGCGGGATCGGATCGGCAACCGGCAGCATGGTAGACGTCAATTTCGCCTATTTCCACCCCATCAACATTGCCGTTCCCGCCGGTGGGACCGCGGACGCCCAACAGATCGATCATGTTCTCTATGATCAGCATGCGCTTCAGCTGGCCGGTATCGGCGGCCACGGCGGAGGCGGCAACCTCACCGACGCCCACTCGGCTCTAGTGGATGACATTCTGAGCTTCATGCATATCTAGCAGATAGCCTCCACTTGCGTATTGCCGAGGCTCAACCGCACGAAACCGCTCCTCGTGCCATTTTTCAAGCCATATGCTGGATCGCTTCCTCCGCTCGGGCTTTCGCCTCTTGAGCCTATGGCGCGGAACGCCTTTCACTGCGATACCGAACACTCGACCATGATCTCATCCGCATTGTCGTCGATTTTCTCCGCTTTGAGTTGAGATATGGCATCAAACCCAATTTGATCGCGAGCTTGTTATATCCAACGACCCTCCTCGTATGCATCTGCGACAGATCGATTGTCTTTTCAGTATGTTTGCAAGCTTTGTTGACTTGCTTACAGTACGCGAATTCCGCGAAAACATGTAATACCTACAGCGATAAGTCGATTCTGCATGTCCTCATAATCAGGCTTTTCAACGTATTTTTCAGGCATGGGTTGTCTCTCGCTAGGGTCTTGTAGATCATGAGAATTATCATGAGAGATAAGACTATTGATATCGAGAGTACCCCTTTTTTCTGTCGTGACCTGAAACGAGAACAGGAATAATATGTATTACTGTTGGTCTGCAAATATTCCGGGGAGCGAGCAGTTGTCCAACAGTGTTAAAGCTAAGCGCCAGATGCGGCGCAATGTACCAACTATTGTCGTTATTCAGCATTCTACACTGGCGCGGACGACCGTTGTGAAGCTTCTTGAGCATGAACTCGCCGGGTGGAATTTTATCGATATGATCTCGACCGAGAGTCTCGATAGAGCTCTTGGAGCCGAGGTGCGTTTGATTGCACTAGATCTGGCCGGCAGAGGTGTTGAGAGCGCAAGCCTGCGTGATGATCTCGCGGCAATTGCTGCGCGTTTTCCTGAGGCGCCTATCACGTTGCTCTTAGGTACGGATGACGTCAACATAGCTTGTCAGGCGCTCAAGATGGGCATTCGCGGCTTTTTTTCGACGTCGCTTCCCATTGACATTGCCCTTGCCGGTCTTCGTCTCGTTCTGGCGGGAGGCACATTCTGCCCGCAGCTATTGGGAACGGTTACCAACGGCTCAAACGAGCATGCTCCGGCCAGAAATGAGGCCGAAAAAAGCTTGGATGATAGAACGCAGTATCTGGCGATTGCCGATTTCACTCCCCGGGAGGCGGATGTTCTCGCGGAGCTGCAATGCGGCTGCTCAAATAAGGTCATTGCAGGAAAACTCAATTTGTCCGGGCATACGGTGAAGATGCATTTGCAACACATAATGCGTAAGTTGCAGGCACAGAACCGCACTGAAGTGGTTGCCCGCCTAATTCAAAGAGCCGCCGGCGGGCAAGACGCCGCGCCAACTTAGGCGGTGTCGCCAGTACTGGGAGCTGTCGCAACGTTCTGATTGGGTTGCGGAGCGCAATCTGACCCCACACAGGCGCTGAAGATTGCTCCCTGACACGCACCGCTGCCGATTGACAAGGATTGGTACACCCTTCCGTTATTGCATTGAGACCGAAGGCTGAGCTCTCCAAAAGGCAGGCTATCGTCGTCTATCCGCCCGTTGAAGCTTCGGTGGCGGTGGACGTCGGCTTCTCCCGTCGTATGGGATACGGCGCGGATGCGGTGATCGCGGGCATGTGGCTGATTTGAGAACCTGGTCGCTCACCTTCTGATCAGCGGAAACGGGTTCGCTGCCCGGCACGATGCTATCCGACGCAGCCGAACGGATTTTCCGGCTCAAAGCGTAGTCTTGCGGTCTGACGTGTGCCGGTTTTAGGCGCCTGTGGCGGCGCTATTGTCCTGTTTTCGGAGTGGTCGCCTGGGCCCGTTCGCCGGAGGGGGACAGGATCTCACAGTTTTCGGTATGCGTCTGCGCGGGTGCCTCCGCGGCAAGAGCCTTGCTGCAGATGCCGATCTCGTGCCCTTCGATCCGGAAGAAGGCGATGCCTCCCGTTTCCAGCGCCAATCGCAGCTGCGCTTCCGTCGCCCGATGCAGGCTGTGGCGATTGCCTTCATAGTCGCGGATCGTGCTGCGCGATACGCCAGAGCGGTCGGCAAGGTCCATCTGCGTCCAATCGAGAAAGCCGCGAGCCGCCCGGCAAAGCGCTGGTGTCAAAATCATCGCCATCTTAACCTTGACGCAGGGTTCAAAGCTGCCCATATTGGGCAATATCTATCATATAGGACATAATCCGCCGGATTTCCAGGGGTTTTGCTGCCGTAGCAGTCTGACGTTATCCGGCCACGCGAAGGAACGACGTTTTGGGATAGCCAGCGGGCCAGTTTTCATTCTAGCACTTTTGGTCCTGCCGTTTATCGGTAGTCTTCTTTCCGTCTGCCTGTTGCGCACGCAGTCGCGGCGCGGTCCGGCCTCGATCGCCGGCGCGGTCACATTTCTGGCGCTGCTGATTTCCGCGAGCTTCTATCCCGCCATTAGAGATGGCGGTGTGGTCCGGTACAGCATCGAGTGGCTGCCGCAGCTGGGGCTTGATTTCAGCCTCAGACTGGATGGTTTCGCCTGGCTCTTTTCGGTCGTCATCACCGCTATCGGCTTTCTCGTCATCGTCTATGCCCGCTACTACATGTCGGAAGAGGATCCGGTTCCCCGTTTCTTCTCCTTCCTGCTCGCCTTCATGGGGGCGATGCTCGGCATCGTGCTTTCGGGCAATGTCATTCTGCTCTCGATATTCTGGGAGCTGACAAGCATCTTTTCCTTCCTGCTGATCAGCTATTGGCACAATAGCGCCGCCGCCCGCGACGGCGCGCGCATGGCGCTGACCATCACCGGCATCGGCGGCTTCTGCCTGCTGATCGGGCTGATCCTGATCGGCCATATCGTCGGCAGCTACGATCTGGATAAGATCCTGGCATCGGGGGATATCATCCGCAATCATCCGCTCTATCTGCCTGCGCTGATACTTATCCTGCTGGGAGCACTGACGAAGAGCGCGCAGTTCCCCTTCCATTTCTGGCTTCCGAATGCGATGGCGGCGCCGACGCCGGTCTCTGCCTATCTGCATTCCGCCACGCTGGTGAAGGCAGGCGTCTTCCTGCTGGCGCGCTTCTGGCCGGTTCTCGCCGGCACCAACGAGTGGTTCTATATCGTCGGGGCCGCCGGCATCACCACGCTGCTGCTGGGCGCCTATTTCGCGATGTTCCAGCAGGACCTGAAAGGGTTGCTCGCCTATTCGACGATCAGCCATCTCGGCCTCATCACCACCTTGCTCAGCCTCGGCAGCCCGCTTGCGACGGTCGCCGCCATCTTCCACATGCTGAACCATGCCACGTTCAAGGCGTCGCTGTTCATGGCCGCCGGCATCATCGATCACGAGACCGGCACGCGCGATATGCGCCGGCTCAGCGGCTTGTTCCGCTATCTGCCGTTCACCGGATCGCTCGCGATCGTCGCGAGCGCCGCCATGGCCGGCGTGCCGCTGCTCAACGGCTTCCTGTCCAAGGAAATGTTCTTCGCCGAAGCCATCGAGACCCATGCCGACTCCATTCTCGACCGCATGCTTCCCTATGTGGCGACGCTTGCAAGCGCCTTCAGCGTCGCCTATTCGTTGCGCTTCATTCAGACCGTCTTCTTCGGGCCGGCGCCGACCGACCTGCCGATCGCCAAGCCGCATGAGCCGCCGCGCTCGATGCGCTTCCCGATCGAGCTGCTGGTCGTCGTTTGCCTCGTCGTCGGCATCGTTCCGACCCTTTCGGTCGCGCCTTTCCTGCAGGCAGCTGTCGTCAGCGTTTTGAATGCCGATACGCCGCAATACAGCCTCTCGCTTTGGCACGGTTTCAATCTGCCGCTCATCATGAGCATCATCGCATTGGTCGGCGGAACGGTCTTCTACTTTGCTTTCAAGGGTTATCTGTCGCGATGCGACGACGGGCCGCCCATCTTCCGCCGCCTGAAGGGGCGGCGCATCTTCGAGCGCGTGCTGGTGGAGGTTTCCTGGCACTGGGCGCGAACAGCCGAAAAGCGGATCGGCACGCGCAAACTGCAGCCGCAGCTTCGCTGGGTGGTGGCAACAGGCTTTGCGGCCGGTTTGCTGCCGCTCTATTTGTCGGGTTTCGAGGCGAGGCATTTTGCCTTTTCGGGCGCTGACCCGGTCTTTGCGTCCATTTGGGCGATCGGTATCTGCCTTGCGATCGGCACCGCCTTCTTTGCGAAATATCACCGGCTCGCGGCGCTCGTGATGCTGGGCGGCGTTGGACTGATCGTCTGCATGACTTTCGTCTGGCTTTCCGCGCCGGATCTTGCCATCACCCAGCTTCTCGTCGAAATCGTCACGACTGTTCTCATCCTGCTGGGCTTACGCTGGCTGCCGAAGCGGACGGAAGGGATCGACGATACCGTCGATCTGCGAGCCCGTTTCCGTCGCTTCCGCGACCTTGCGCTGGCCATGGTCTGTGGTGTCGGCATGATGTTCGTCTCCTACGCCGTCATGACCATGCCGGTGCCGGATGCCATTGCGAATTATTTCCTCGAAAATGCCTATTCGAAGGGCGGCGGCCGCAACGTCGTCAACGTGATCCTGGTCGATTTCCGTGGTTTCGATACTTTGGGCGAAATTGCCGTTCTCGGTGTCGTCGCCTTGACCGTCTACGCCTTGCTGCGCCGTTTCCGCCCGGCGCCCGATAGCATGGAGATGCCGGAGCAGCAGCAGATCCAGAACCGTTTCGACGAAGAACGGCCGGAGCGTTCGGCCGGCGATACCGTGCGCGACTATCTGCTCGTGCCTTCCGTGATCATGCAGTGGATGTTCCCCTTCGTGATCGCGCTATCGGTCTATATCTTCATGCGCGGGCATGATGCTCCGGGCGGCGGCTTCTCGGCCGGCTTGACGCTCTCGATCGGCTTCCTGCTGCAGTATCTCGCCGGCGGCACGCGCTGGGCGGAGGATCGCATCCGCATTCTGCCGCTGCGATGGATGGGAGCGGGGCTTCTGGTCGCGACGGCGACCGGCATCGGCGCCTGGTTCTTCGGCTATCCCTTCCTCACATCGCATTTCCAGTATCTGGACATGCCGCTGATCGGCAAGGTGCCGGCGGCAAGCGCGCTTCTCTTCGATCTCGGCGTCTTCCTGCTGGTCGTCGGGTCCACGGTCCTGATCCTTGTGGCTCTTGCGCACCAGTCGCTGCGCATCAATCGCCTGCGCGCGCTCGATGCCGACAAGGCAAAGGGGGATTGATGGAACTCATCTTGTCCATTGCGATCGGTGTGATGACGGCCTGCGGCGTGTGGCTGATCCTGCGTCCGCGCACCTATCAGGTCATCATTGGGCTGTCGCTGCTGTCCTACGCGGTCAACCTCTTCATCTTCGGTGTCGGCGGCGTGAAGACGAACGTGCCGCCGCTGCTCGGTGACGGCACGGCTTCGCATGCGCTGGCGGACCCGGTGCCGCAAGCGCTGGTATTGACGGCGATCGTCATCGGTTTTGCGACTACCGCCCTGTTCCTCGTTGTTCTGCTTGCCTCGCGTGGCTTGACCGGCACGGACCATGTCGATGGAAGGAGCGATCGGAAATGACGGGCTGGTCGCATCACCTCATCATCGCGCCGATCCTCGTTCCGCTTATTGCGGGCGCGCTGCTTGTGTTCATCGACGAGCGCTCGCGTATGCTGAAGGCGCTCATCAGCCTGGCCGCCACCCTCTTGCTGGTGGGCATCGCGCTTGCGCTCTTCCGCGCGGAAGGCGGATCGTCAGGCCAGGAGCGTGCCTATTTGCTCGGAAACTGGAGCGCGCCCTTCGGCATTGTGCTCGTACTCGACGGGTTGTCGGCACTCATGCTGCTGCTGACATCCATCGTCGCCGTTGCCGCGCTGATATTTTCGCTGGCACGCTGGCACGCGGTCGGCGCGCATTTTCACACTATGTTCCAGCTGCTGCTGATGGGCGTCAATGGCGCCTTCCTGACCGGCGATCTCTTCAACCTCTTCGTCTTCTTCGAGATCATGCTGGCGGCGTCCTATGGCCTGCTGCTGCACGGCTCCGGCCCGCTCCGCGTCAAGGCAGGCATGCACTACATTGCCGTCAACCTCGCGGCCGCGCTGCTCTTCCTCATCGGCGTCAGCCTGATCTATGGCACGGCGGGAACGCTGAACATGGCGGATCTTGCCGTGCGCATCCCGGAAATGTCGGCCGATCGCCGCATGCTGATGCAGGCGGGCGCCGGCGTGCTCGGCATCGCATTTCTGATCAAGGCCGGCATGTGGCCGCTCTGCTTCTGGCTACCGACGGCCTATAGCGCGGCGTCGGCGCCGGTTGCGGGCATATTCGCCATCCTGAGCAAGCTCGGCATCTATGTCATCCTGCGGCTGACCATGCTCTTGTTCAGTAGTGGCCCGTCCGCCGGCTTCGGCGCGACCGTGCTTCTTTACGGCGGCATGGCAACGCTGATCTTTGGAACGGTCGGCGTGCTGGCATCGCAAGCGCTTGGCCGCCTGGCCGGTTTTTCGGTGCTGGTCTCGTCCGGCACGCTTCTGATGGTGATCGGCATCAATGACGGATCGATATCGGCCGGCGCCTTGATGTACCTTGTCAGTTCGACGCTGACGATCAGTGCCTTCTTCATGCTGATCGAGCTCGTGGAGCGCGGCCAGGATGCGGGTGCCAGCGTTCTCGCCGTCACGATGGAGGCCTATGGCGATGCCGAAGAGAAGGAGCCGGCGGAAGGCGATGGCGTGACGATGCCCGGCACCATGGCGATGCTCGGCATCTGCTTTGCCGCCTGCGGCATCCTGCTTGCCGGCCTGCCGCCGCTTTCCGGCTTCGTCGCCAAGTTCGCCATGCTCTCCGCCATGATGGGAACCGGCGCGATCGGCATTCCGCCGAGCACCGCCGTCTGGGCCTTGATCCTGCTCGTGATCCTCTCGGGCATTGCTGCCCTGATCGCGATGACGCGCGCCGGTATACGCACATTCTGGAGCTCGCTCGAGGGCACGGTTCCGCGCGTGCTTGTCATCGAGATAGTCCCTGTCATGGGCCTGCTTGCCTTGACGCTGGCTTTGACGATCTGGGCCGGCGCCGTCATGCGGTATATGGATGCGACCATCCGCACGCTCAGCGATCCCAGCGTCTATGTCGATGCTGTTCGCAACGCGGTGGTTGCGCCGGCAACTGCTGCCGTTGATGCCAGCAAAGCGGGAGGTTTATAATGCTTCCTTATCCGCTGCTGGCGCTGAGCTTGCTCCTGATGTGGCTATTGCTGAACGGTTTCACGCTCGGCCAGCTTGTTCTCGGCATCATCGTTGCCATTTTCGCTTCCTGGGGCATGGCCTCGTTGCGGCCCGAAAAGCCACAGTTGCGGAAGTGGTATCTGCTGCCCAAGCTGTTTTTCCGCGTTGTCTTCGACGTCGCAAAATCGAATGTGCAGGTGACCTGGATCATTTTGAGAGGTCGTTCGCGCAAGGCAAATCCGGGTTTCGTTGTCCTGGAACTTAGAGTTCGCGATCAGATCTCGCTTGCGCTGCTGGCGGTTATCCTGACCAGCACGCCGGGCTCCGCATGGCTCGAATATGATTCCAATGACAATACCGTGCTGCTGCATGTCCTCGATCTCGAAAATGAGGCGCAATGGCGCGACGTGGTCGCCAATCGATACGAAAACCTGCTGATGGAGATATTCGCATGAGCGCAATGATCATCCAGATATCCGTCGCGGCCGCGCAGCTGATGATCGTGGCGGCGATGGCGATCGCTTCCATTCGCATGTTCCGCGGCCCGCGCGCGCAGGATCGCATCATCGCGCTCGATACACTTTATGTGAACGCCATGCTGCTGCTTCTGACCTTCGGCATCGGCACCGGGCGTGTCGTCTATTTCGAGGCAGCGCTCGTCATCGGCGTGCTCGGCTTTGTCGCAACCGTTGCTCTTGCGAAATTCCTGATGCGCGGGGAGGTGATCGAATGAGCCCGCCGTTTGAAAACTTGCCCCTATGGGCTGCAATCCCAGTTGGCGGGCTGCTCCTCATCGGTGCCTTCCTTACCCTGGTCGGCGCGATCGGCTTCCTGAAGCTTGGAACGTTCTACGAGCGCGTCCATGCGCCGACACTGGGAACGAGCGGCGGCATCGGCGCGATCATGACCGCCTCGACGATCTTCTTTTCGATCTCGACACGGTCGCTAGTCATCCATGAGCTGCTGATCGGCGTCTTCGTAACGGTAACGACGCCGGTCACTTTCATGCTGCTTGCCCGCGCGGCGCTGCATCGCGACCGTGCCGAGCAGAACAGCAACGTTCCGCCCAAACAATCGCCTGAAGGAACGTCGGCCGAGGGACACTCTTCGTAGTCACCTGATCCTTTCCCTCATGTCTCGGAAGCCGGCAGGCAAGGCTTCGTTGGTCCCAGGGCAATCAGCTTCAAGGTCCGGGATGCAAGCTTTCCTTTTCAAGCATATAGCGGCATTGAATGATGGTTTCGCGTCGCGAGCGCGAGAAAAGCTCTCTGGCGTCGATCGGTGTGAAGCCAAGTTTCGTCAGCACCCGTCCCGACGCGGGGTTGTCGGATGCATGGCCGGATTCGAGCCTCGTCAGGCCGACTTCGCGGAAGACGAACCCGATCAGCGCCTGTGCTGCCTCGAAGGCATAGGCCTTGCCCCAGGCGGATCTCTCCAGCCAGTAACCCAGGCTGCCCTCGACGCCGGCAATGCCGTCGACATCGACGATACCAATCATTCTTCCGGTCTGCTCGATGGCAAAGCGGTAGGCCGTACCGTCGACCCATTCTTGGCCGTGGCTGGAAAACCAGCTTTCGATATCTTGCAGGTCTGGGGGATAGGTGGCGTTGCTCAGCATGCGCGTCACATTCCAATCGCTCTGGATTTCGAGCGCACGTCCGGCGTCGGCCGCCGATGTGGGACGAAGCAGGAGACGGGCGGTCTGGATGGGCGAGCGGGGGATCGATCTTGCGATCATCGTACACGCCTTGCTGGCTGGGAGCCGTCCGTGGCAGGCGGCCAATATATTGCCGCATTGGGTGCGCAAAAGCGCCGCCTCCTGCGGGCATCGCCTGCGGGATATGTGGGACCGGCCGCGAAAGCGTTCCGTTTACGAGGGGCGAACCCCCTTTTGCGGTCCGGTCCTTTTCCGCCGTCATATCGTCCCGTCAATCGACGCCTCCCGCATCTAAAAACTCGGAGGCGTACAGGCACTGATGACCTCGCAAGGAACCGGACCGACACAGCGGAAGCGATGCGGCCGGCGGCTTTCGAAGTAATAGGCGTCGCCCGGACCCAGAATGCGCCGCTCGTCGTCAACGGTAACTTCCAGGCGGCCGGATAGGATGATGCCGCCTTCCTCTCCTTCATGCACCAGCGGTACCTTGCCGGTATCGGCACCCGGCTGGTAGCACTCCTTCAGGATCTGCAGGCTGCGGCCGAAGAGGTTTTCGCCGATCTGGCGATAGGAAATCGGGCCTTTGCCGATTTCCACCAATTCCTCGGCCGCATAGAAGGCCTTTTTCGGCGTTTCCGGCTCGAAGGCGAAGAATTCGGCAAGCCCGATCGGTAGGCCGTCGAGAATGCGCTTCAGCGCGCCGACCGAGGGATTGGCCGAATTGGATTCGATCAAGGAGATTGTCGAATTGGTCACGCCGGCGCGCTTGGCAAGCTCGCGCTGGGAAAGGTTGCGCGCCAGGCGCAGATGACGCAGGCGATTGCCGATATCGACGGACATCATGGCCTCGGGTTTCAGATGTTCGAAATATCGAAAATATTTCATGCCGATGAAGCAAAATCAATAGTTTAAAGCCGAAGAGAAAAGGACTTGTTCGGAACAGGAAAATCGCTGATGTCAGCAACAGTGCAATGGAGGCGACAATGGATAAGATCACCCATCCCAATACCCCGGTTCTCGACAATTTCTGGATGCCGTTCACGGCGAACCGGCAGTTCAAGGCAGCACCCCGGCTGCTCGCAGCCGCTGATGGCATGTATTACACCGATGTCGACGGCAACAAGGTGCTTGATGGGACGGCCGGCCTCTGGTGCGTCAATGCCGGCCATGGCCGCAAGAAAATCGCACAGGCGGTCGAACGCCAGCTTTCCACCATGGATTTTGCCCCGACTTTCCAGATGGGTCATCCGATCGCCTTCGATTTTGCCGCAAAGCTCGCCGCGCATGCGCCGGGCGGCCCGGAAGCCGGGCTCGACCGTGTGTTCTTCACCGGTTCGGGTTCCGAATCCGTCGACACCGCGCTCAAGATCGCCATCGCCTATCAGCGCGCGATCGGGCAGGGCACGCGCACCCGCATCATCGGCCGGGAAAAGGGTTATCACGGTGTCGGCTTCGGCGGCATTTCCGTCGGCGGTCTGGTCAACAACCGCCGCGTCTTCCCGCAGATCCCCGCCGATCACATGCGCCACACGCTCGACATCGAGCGCAACGCCTTCAGCAAGGGGCTTCCGGCCCATGGCATCGAGCTTGCCGAAGATCTGGAGCGGCTGGTCGCGCTGCATGGCGCTGAAACGATTGCCGCCGTCATCGTCGAACCGATGTCCGGCTCTGCCGGCGTCATCCTGCCCCCGAAGGGCTATCTGGACCGGTTGCGCGCAATCGCCGACAAACATGGCATTCTGCTGATTTTCGATGAAGTGATCACCGGCTTCGGCCGTCTGGGTACGCCGTTTGCCACGGAGTATTTCGGTGTCGTTCCCGATCTCGTCACGACGGCGAAAGGCATCACCAACGGCACGATTCCGATGGGCGCGGTCTTTGCCAGCCGCAAGGTCTACGATGGCCTCATGACCGGCCCGGAAAACCAGATCGAGCTCTTCCACGGCTATACTTATTCCGGGCATCCGGTCGCTTGTGCCGCCGGTCTTGCCACCATGGAAATCTACAAGGAAGAAGGCCTGCTGACACGCGCAAGCGAGCTTGCCGAGGACTGGCAGAACGCGCTGCATTCGCTGAAGGGCCTGCCTCATGTCGTCGATATCCGCAATCTCGGCCTCGTTGGCGCCATCGAGCTCGCGCCGCGCGATGGCGCTCCCGGCACGCGCGCCTATGACATCTTCGTCGATTGCTTCCAGAAGGGCCTGCTGATCCGTGTCACGGGCGATATCATCGCCCTCTCTCCGCCGCTCATCATCGAACGCGCTGAGATCGAGACGATCGTCTCCGTGCTCGGCGATGCGCTGAAGCGGGCGGCTTGATAATCCATTGCCTCGGCCGGCGCGGATCGCGCCGGCCAGGCAAGAGCACCTTGCTCGAAGATGTGGGTACAAGGCCGTGAAAACTTCAATCGCGATGGCGCTACGACGCTCGCCCTCGATCCCACCGATCAGATGCCGGAGGAGGTACAAGCAAGAATAGACGCCCGCAGTATGATAGGCTGGGATCGGGATGAATATGGATGGGGAGCGAGAGTGCATGCGCCGCTCTCGCGTGCCGTTTTGACGAACCAATATCAGTTTGCCGGACAACAAAGCAGCGATAAAAACCAAAGGCGGTATCACTTGACCCGTAGATATTCCCGCGGATTTTGGCAGCGTCACGGAGTATTTCCAGTGGGCATGCAGCTGCAGCACTTACGTGCCGAAGCTCAAATCCTGATCTCGAATGGCTGGATCGTGCCGCTCCATCGATGATGCGGCTGCTCTCACAATAGGGGAGCGCCACAAAATTCGCGCTTCCCGAGGTTCAAAAAGCGACAAATAATGCAGTCGCGAGGTCCAATTGCCGATAATAATAACGGATGATGTTGCCATTATACATCTATCCTTTACATTTGCGCGGGCATCCATGTGGAGAAGCTCCCGTCATAGCTTCATAAGCAATGGCGGCTTGGCAAGGAACGCTAACCTGAAGAGAGCAGACTAATGGCAAACTTTCTCGATAAATGGTCTTCGAAGAAGGCTGATAAGCCGAAGGCTGGCGCACGGAATGTCGTTGATACGTTTCGTGCACGAGTAGCGGAACAGAAGGCATATCTGGAGGAGTACGAGCGCGATGGTACCGGCTTCAAGAAGTGGCGCTCCACTTGGTTCCAGCGTGTGCCCGGCGGTTTTGGCGTAACGGTCGGTCGTGATTCCATCAATGCCGGTCATGGACTGAGCTATGTTGTCGTCGAAACAGTCAAGGACGTCTCGGAGTTTCTCGACGATCTTGCTTATCATGCGGAAAATGATGTCGGCTTCCAGCAAGCACTTGAGAACAACCGCCAGCGTCGCGTTGCACTTCTGAATGCGGCAAAGACTGGTGGCAAGGCAGCTGCTTCGAAGGGCAAGGCAAAGGCCAAGCCTGCAGCGGCAAAGCCGGTGGCCAAGCCTGCCGCAGCCAAGTCCGCACCGAAGGCCACTCGAACGAAAGCTGCTCCTGTAGCTGCCGCACCGGTCGCCGCAGAAGCGGCAAAGCCGAAGCGCGCTCGTAAGGCGAAGGCTGCAAGCGCCGCCGAGTAAGATGATGAAGCCCGCTGCGAGCGGGTTTAATCTTGCAGTTATCGATTGGCTTTGAGACTTCTTGTTCGATCCGGGATCAAGCAGGAAGTCTCCAAAGCGTTGAGACTTGCGCTATCGCCGAACGCTCCCATCGGTCCCTGTTCAAAGGGAATGGATAGCGATCCATCGGCAAGGTGGACAACGTCGAGCTTTCGGCCAATCGCTCAGGCATGCACTCGCCAAGAGGAACATTCGCGTTCAGGCCGTTCTGCCTGCGGCGACGGCCACGAAATTCTGGCGGTCACGGCGCATCCGGGAACATTTGCCTGCCGCGATGGTAATGTCCGCAGAAGAGATGATCGATGAATCCCTGGCGAGGTTTGACCCAGGTGGGTCGGTGTCGATCCCGGCGCGGGAAAATGGCGAATTGCAAAAGACTTATGAGGATGCGCGGCAAGCCCTGTTGTCCCATTTGTCGCGCTCTTCCGCCGCTCAATGTTACCAGGCAAATTGAAGCGACAGCGTAGCGGATGGAACGCGCGGCATTCAAAGCGGGAGTGACGGTCATTCAAAAGCCATAAAACTGAAGAGGCTCGGGAATGAAGGACGGATCGACATGATCCGGACAGCCGCCGCTTTATATATTCGTCGGCGCCATTCGTGCGTCATCCCCATCCCGCCGGCAGCGGGTTCAATCACAGAACCTGATGAGAAGGTTCGCCGCGACCAAAGCAGATCTGCGAGGTTCAATGCGATGTATTCCATCGAAGACCGCATTCCCGTTTCCATCATTATTGCAAACTACAACTACGCCCATTTTTTGAGGCGCAGCATCGACAGCGCATTGGGGCAGGACTACGACAATGCCGAAGTCATCGTCGTCGATGATGCATCGACGGATGCGACAGCCGATGTCATTGCCTCCTATGACACACGAATTAAGACATGCATCAGAGAAGTGAATGGCGGACATGCCGCAGCATTCAACACAGGCTTCGCATCCAGTCGCGGCGAGATCGTGCTGTTTCTCGATGCGGATGATTATCTCTATCCGAATGCAGTGTCTGAGGTTGTCGAAGCCTGGAAAGAGAAGACGGCTCAGGTGCAGTTCAGGCTGCATATCGTCGATGAATACATGCAGGTGAAGGATGTGTTTCCACCTGCGGAGCTACCCTTCGATTCCGGCGACGTCACTCCGGAGCTGTTGCGAAAGGGGCGCTATCAGACGACCGTTACGAGTGGCCTGGCATTCAACCGCGCGGTTCTCGACAGGGTGATGCCCGTTCCGGAGCGGGATTTTCGCCAGGGAGCTGATGGCTATCTGGCGACGGTTGCGCCTCTGCATGGGGAGGTGACATCCATCGATGATTGCCTCGGCGCCTATCGCATTCATGGCGCCAATCATTCCGTCTTTGCAGAAAGGCTCGGCCAGCGCGCGCGCTGGCGCATACGGCATGATTTTCGCCGGCTGCAGGCCCTGTCGGATCAGGCAACGGAAATCGGCCTGAAAATACCTCAGGATGCCGGCCTGCGTGATCCGGTACATTTGGAGGAGCGCCTGGCATCGCTCTGCATCGACAGCGAGCGACACCCCGTTGCCGACGATTCCCGGCTTTCTCTCGCCGCCGCCGGCGCGGTCGCCAGCCTGAAAATGAATGCGTCCAGAAGGCGCCGTGCGATGCTGGCCGCCTGGTTTCTTTCCATCGGCGTTCTTCCCCGCCGCATGGCAAAAGCGATTCTCTCATGGAAGCTCGTTGCCTCGTCGAGGCCTCGGTTTCTCTTGCGCCTGTCGAAGACCATCCGGCACGCGGTGGGTTAGGACGAATTCAGCTACGCGAATTGATCAAGCGGTTCTGAAGCGCATTGCGACCTTTGAAGGTCACTTCTTGCACTTCACGTTCTTGATCCTGTGCATGTCGTTATCGCAAAACCGCCGCACACTTTTGCGCGACTGCCCTAATTGGGTGCGCCTTTGCGTGAAGCCCCCATCAATGCGTCGACCACGCCTTGGTGCTGGATATTCCGGTCGAAACGGCTGTCGGTTGCCAGCTGCATCAATCCCGCAAAGGCATGCTTGGCCGAAGGTCTTTTGCCTTCGCCGTGAAGATAGGCGGCCAGTCGGCGGTAGTTTGCATTCGTCTTGATTTCGAGTGGGTTGCCAGCGCCGATTTTCTTCAAGGGCCACCACGACCAGCCGATGCCGTTTTTCTCCTGCAGCGCCACGGCGCGCGCGTACCAGTCGTTATTATTCTCGCCGGATTCGCCGTTCCACAGCGGCATGTCGTATTGCGCGCGCAGCTTCAGGAACGGTTCGATCGATTCCTGCGTCGTCGGCGTCCAGTATTTGTGAAAGCTGAGCGCCGTGTTGCGATCCTCAATCGGCAGCACGCCGGCATAATTGTTGCCCCAGCAATTGCCTTCGATGATCAGCATGTGGTTGCTATCGATCGCGCGGATTGCGCGGATGGTGCGCTGATAGATGTCGCGCAGTGGCCGGTTCTCGGTTTCGCGGCAGCCGCCCTTGTTGCTCTTGTCCTCAAAGTTCCAATTCGGTTCGTTGAGCAGATCGTAACCCGCGATCGTTGGTTCGTCCTTGTAACGACGCGCGATTTCGCTCCAGAGGGCGATCATCGTCGCCTGGTTTTCGCTGCTGTCCCAAAGCGATGGCTTGTTGGGATCACGGTCCGAGATAGCGATATCATGCCCTTGGCCACCGGGCGCCGCATGCAAATCGAGGATCAGATACATGTGGTTGGCCTTCAGCCAGCCGATCAGCGCATCGACACGCCGAAAGCCTTCTTCGTTCCAAACGATATGTCTTGAACCATCCTTGCCGCGTCTGTCCTTGATGAACAATTTCCAGTGCATCGGCAGGCGCACGCTGTTGAAGCCCCATCCGGCCATTGCGTCGATATCGGCTTCCGTTACGCCATTGTCGCGCCAGGATTGGTAGAACTGCTCGGTCCGTTTTTGGCCGATGATCTTGAAAATGCGGTCGCGAATGATGTGCTGCGCCTTCAGATTGGAAAGGCCCATCATATAGCCTTCCTGCACCATCCAGCCGCCAAGGCCGAGACCGCGCAGAAGCAGCGGTTGACCCTTGCCATCGACGATTTGGCGATGATCGGCGCGGACGAATCCCTCCGCATGCGCCGGTGGCGCAAGTGAGCCCAGGCAGACGACGGATAGGCTGGCGAGCAACAGCAGAAAATGCCTCATGAACCTCAACTCGCCCGAAACTTGGGCGCCATGTGGGCATGGTACCGCGCGCGCGATTAAAATCTTGCGACGAAATCTATGCCGGCCGATCCAGCGGTGCGCCGAAGATGATCTGCTGACAGGCAGCAAGCAGCGCGGGCTCCTCGATGGAGCCCCGTGATGAGGAAGCTGCCGCCAGGCGCCACGTGCAGGGTCGAGGGGGCATTCGTGGCGGGGCCTGTCAGCCATCCCGATCTCGATCCCGAGCTGGTTTTTCGCGAAGAGCTCGTTCTCGTCACCTCACCTGCAATTCGTGCGATGCAAGATTTGGCCGGTATCGCCGATCTGAAGACCATCGTCTTCCAGATCGGATGTTCCTATCGGCAGCGGCTGGCGTCCCTTCTTACCGATATCGGCATCGTCACGTCGAAGCCGCTGGAATTCTGCTCCCTCGACACGATCATCAGCTGCGTGTAGCCGCCCGGGAGGGCCGGGTTGCGATCAACGAGCTTTCGCCGGAGCGATCGCTGGTGGATACGCTCTTCGTGCGCCGCTCGGATGCCTATACATCCAGTGCCATGACCGCGTTTCTGGACATGGTGCGCTCAATTTATTCCGCTTAGCTCGAAGCCATGATCTCCTGCCAGGCGCTGTAGGCCGAAAGCACGGTTTCCATCTGCGCGGTATGGCCGGCGATAAATGCCTCGCCGTAGATGGTCTCATCCGGATATTCCGTGATCAGCGTCATCGGCACCGTGTGGCGATCGTCGATGTTGGCGAGGCAGGGGAAGCCGTTGATGATGCGGAAGCTCGTTTCACCGGCATGCGTTTCGTAAAGTGCGATCTGACTGTTATTGTAGTCCAGCAATCCCGGTATGGAGCCGAGGTGCTTGGTGACCTTGTCCAGAAGCCGCTCCGCCTGAGCTGCCCAACCGGCATGATAGCGGGCAATCAGGAAAAAGCCCTTCGGCAGCGTCCACATGGCGAAATTGCGCGGGACATAGCCTGAAAGCGGACGTGTCCATTCATGTGCGGGGTAGCCATGCAGGTTGACGTGCAGCTGCGCGCCGCTCAGCCTCTCCGCCTTGAAGCGGATTTTCTTCTCATAGAGATAGGGGCCGGCGTTTTCCTCGGTGCGGTATTCGAGATCGTCGCCGAGCGCCGTATAGCGGGCGGCATGATACATGTGGCGCGGGCTATCCTTGCGCAGGCGCTGATGCAGCGCGTAACCGTCCGGATTTTCCAGTGGCGAGATGGTAAAATGTGCGCCTTCGATCCCTGCGAGCTGTTGTGCGGCACGCAGCGCGCCCGCGCCACCGGTCGTCTCATTGGCGTGCTGTCCACCGCTGATCATCACGGCCGCGTCGCGGCCCTTGATATAGCGTGCCCTGACGGCCCGGCCGGAGCGGGTTACGGCCTCGAACGCCTCGCCGCCGATCTCGGTGAGCACGGCTTCGATCTGCTGTACGGCCAAAGGTTCCGTTGCCGTCTCGATCCGCTGTTCGACCCCGTCCCAGTAGCTGGAAGTCAGCGGCTGCGTTTCCACCTTCACTGAGACTTCGCCTGATGATGGCAGGATCTGCGGAACGATCTGCCCGGGCTTCAAGCCGCGGTCGCCGAGCGGCCGGCCGGATTTCTTCTGGAAGAATTCGAGCAGCGAGAAATAGAAGTCCTCGTGCAGCGCTTCCCGCAGGCTCATGACTTCGTCGCCGACGGGCAAGGCCTCATCGGTCGCCGGCAGGGTGACGCGGATATTCAGTTCTTCGAAATAGGGTTCGCTTACGCCCCAGTCGAAATGAGTGATCACGGCGATGGTCTCCTCGAAGAGCTCTTCGTAGTCCGTAAGCAGCCGCTCGCCCGTAACATTGCCCTCGTGCGCCAGCCAGCCGGTCGGAGAAACGCTCGTTTCACCCGCCGCATCGATATGGACGTGGTTGGGCACCAGCACCTTCAATTGGCGCTCTTGGCCGGCATCGCTCTTCAGCAGAACGTCGTAATGAAATTCGCTGTCGGTTCTTGCGACGAAGGCGATCTTGCGATTTCCGACCATCGCCGCAAGCGGATAGGCTTCCAGCCGAAAGCGATTGTCAGGCGCATTGGGATGCACAGGGTATTGGATTTCGATCGTATCCACACCCTGCAGATCGATGTCTTCGATGAAGGCATTCACCAGTGGCTTGTAGGCGCTGCGAATGCGGGCCTTCACGCCCTTTTCCTCAAGCTCGCGCTCCGCCTGTTGACGGCTCTGCCTGTCATCGAAGGTCCACGCCTCGAAATTACGGCCGGCCTTCGCATCCGCGACGAGCCGCAAGAGCGTCCGCTCGAAGCGTCTTTCGAAAATCAGAGTCATGATGTCTTACCTTGTCGTTCTGCCGGTCGGATCGAGGCTGTCGCGCAGCCAATCGCCGAGGAGATTGAGGCCGAGTACGGTCAAAAGGATTGCGACGCCCGGGAAAAGGCTCACCCACCAGGCTGTCTGCAGATAAGTGCGGCCATCGGCCAGCATGCCGCCCCAGCTCGGAATTGTCGGGTCGACACCCATGCCAAGGAAGGTTAAGCTGCTTTCCAGGAGAATGTTGGTGGCAATGTTCAGCGTCATCAGCACGATCACGGGGCCGATGAGGTTCGGCAGCAGATGCTGGAAGATGATGCGCCAGTCTTTAACGCCGATCGCGCGCGCCGAGAGGATGAACTCGCGCTCGCGCAGGCTTAGCACCGAGCCGCGCACGAGGCGCGCATACTGCACCCATTGTGAGACGATCAGTAGGATGATGGTGTTGGTGAGGCTGCCGCCGACGATGGCGATGAAGGTGATTGCCAGAAGAATGAAGGGCATGGCGAGCTGGATGTCGGCGAAGCGCATCAACAGCATGTCCCAGATGCCGCGATAGTAACCCGCTGCAAGCCCCACCAGTACGCCGAGGACCACGCCACCGAGCACGGAGGTAAGGCCGACCAGCAGAGATATCTTGCCGCCCGCGACGACGCGGGCCAGCACATCGCGCCCAAGCGGATCGGTGCCGAAGGGATGGGCGAGGCTGGCGAAGGGCCTGGCAAGCCTGGCCATCAGGTCGATCTTTTCAGCGGAACCGGGAAAGAGGACGTCGGAGAGAAGAACGGCGAGGCAAATGACGACGGTGAACAAAGCGCCGAATATGAATTCGAAGCTGAGGAAGCGCGAACGCCGTGAGATCGTGGCGGCCATCGGCATTACTCCGTGCGGATACGGGGATCGACGAGCCCATAGGCGATGTCGACGAGAAGGTTGACGCCGACGATGAACAGCGCCAGCACGGTGATCACGCCCTGCAATACGGGGTAGTCGCGGGCACCTACCGCATCGAAGGCCAGAGTTCCGAGACCGGGCCAGTTGAAAACGCGCTCGATGACGACGATACCGCCGAGCAGTCCGCCGAACTGGATGCCGAAATAGGTGATGAGTGGTATCGCGCAATTGCGCAGTGCATGCTTGTAAAGCACCTTGTTTTCGCTAAGACCCTTGGCGCGCGCAACCATAATATATTGCGATTGCAGTGTTTCCAACATGGCGGTGCGCACCAGGCGTACATTCGTCGCCGTCAGGATCACGCCCATGGTCACGGCCGGCATGACATAGCTCGAAATCCCGACCATGCCGCTCGGCGGCAACCAGCCGAGCGTGATGGAAAACAAGAGAACAAGCATGAGGGCCAGCCAGAAGTTCGGGAAGGAAAGGCCAAGCAGCGAGAGAACACGGATGATCTGGTCTGCCGTCCTGCCGCGCGCCGTCGCTGCCTTGATCCCGAGCGGAATGGACAGCGCGATCGACACGACCATGGAGATGAAAGCAAGCAACAGCGTCGCAGGCAGGGCGTTGGCGATCAGTTGCGAAACAGGCGTGCCGCCGGTGAAGCTGCGGCCGAAATCAAGCGTCAGCAGCCCCTTCAGGAAGGTGAAATACTGGGCAAGGAAGGGTTGATCCGTGCCAAGGGCTGCGCGAATGCGCGCAAGATCCTCTTCCGTCATGCTGCCGCCGCCCTGGAACATCATCACGGCAGGATCGCCGGTGAGGCGGATGGCGAATGAGACGAGAAGGGTGATCGCGATCACGACGAAAATCGCCTGCAGCAATCGCTTGATGAGAAAACCGGCCACGTTCTTACCCCGAGAGCTTTCGCAAGACGCCGCCGTCCGAACCGGCGGCGTCTTGCTTGATGATTAGTCGACGGTGACTTTGTTCAACTTGATGCGGGTATCGGGTGCGGGCACGAAGCCCTTGACCCGCTTGCTGACGCCATAGATCGCATTGCTGTTGTAGAGCGGCAGTTCGAGCGCCTTGTCGGCGACATACTTGCCGATGTCCTTGAGCACTTTCTCGCGCTCGGCGCGATCGGTGAGAGGACGCTGCGATTCCAGCAGTTTGTCGAGAGCGGCATCCTTTTCGTAGGGATTCCACTTTTCGCCGGAGTGGTACATCGAATAGGCGGTGTTGTCGTAGTCGAAGGTCCAGCCACCCCATTTCTGCTGGAACATCGCGCCGGTCTTGCCCTGCGGGATGATGTCGTTCAGCAGAACGTTGGTTTCGTATGGCTTGATGGTCGCCGTCAGGCCGACCATCTGCAGGTAGCTTGCCACGACCTGCGCCACCTCGTTCATCGTCGCGTCGTTGCCTCGAATGTCGATCTGCAGTGTAGCGCCGGGCTTCACGCCGGCTTCGGCGAGCAGCTTCTTGGCGCCTGCCGGATCATAGGGAAGTGGCTTCAGGTCGGCATCGTAGCCGAAGGACAGGGAGTTCTGGAAGCTGACGATTTCGGTCCCCTGGCCTGCGAGGATCGACTTGACGATCGTGTCGCGATCAACGGCCATGACGATCGCCTTGCGCACGCGCGGATCGGCGGTGATGCCGTCGCGGGTGTTGAAGCGCAGCGCATCGACCGTCGGGCCGGGAACGCTGGCGATTTCCAGCTTGGAATCGCCCTGGACGACCGGGAGCATGCCGATGGGGATGGTCGGCGGGATGACGAGATCGACGCGGCCGGCCTGAAGCTCGGCAACAGCGGTCGCCGGCTCGCTGATGAAGCGATATTCGAGCTCGGAAAGCTTCGGCGCGCCGCCCCAATAGTCCGGATTGGCTTCGAGCTTGATGTTCACCTTCGGCGTATAGGAAACGAATTTGAATGCGCCGGTTCCGACCGGATTGAGGTTGAAATAATCCTCGCCCTTTTCCTTGATGTATTTCGGCGGAACGATCATAGCGCCATAGCCGGCAAGCTTGGTCAGCAGCACCGGATCGGGCGTTTTCAGCTTCATGTCGACCGTGTAGTCGTCGATGATATCAACGCTTTCGATCGCGGTGTAGTTCGAACGCTGCGGTCCCTTGGCGCCCTGTTCGCCAAGCAGGCGATCGAAGGTGAACTTCACCGCTGCGGCATTGAAGGGCTCGCCATCATGAAACTTGACGTCGTGGCGGAGCTTGAAACGGATGCGCTTGCCCTGATCCAGTTCTTCCCAGGATTCGGCAAGGCCCGGCACCAGCTTGAGGTCGGGGCCGCGATAGGTGAGGCCATCGAAAATATTGGTCGAGACAGCAGCCCATGCCACAAGGAACGTATCGATCGGGTCCCAGCTACCGGGATCCTGCGACGACGACACGGTGAGCTTACCTGCCGCAAAAGCGGGCTCGGCGTTGATGGCGGCGCTCGACAGGACGAGCGCTGTCAGAGCGGTCTTCAATCCCCATTTCATTCTTTTCATTGAACCTGTTCCTCTTCAGATTGTTGCAATAGCTCAGAATTGCTCAGGCGCTTTTCGCGATGAAATGGCCCGAATTAATTTCCTCGCGTGCGAGAATAGCTGGCTCGTCGCCGACGCGACGGACTGGATTAGGAATTTCGCCCTCGATCGGCGCAGTCTTGCGCTCGATTGTCGGATCGGCGACCGGCACTGCGGAGAGCAAACGACGGGTGTAGTCGTGCATCGGCGTTTCGAAGACCTGCCGGCGGCTGCCGATCTCCATGATCTGGCCGAGATAGAGCACGGCAACGCGGTGGCTGATCTTCTCCACCACGGCCATGTCGTGGCTGATGAATAGATAGGCAAGGCCGCGTTCCGCCTGTAGATCCATTAAGAGATTGATGATCTGGGCCTGGATCGAAACATCGAGGGCGGAGAGCGCCTCGTCGGCGATGATAAGCTTCGGGTCGGAGGCGAGAGCGCGGGCGATGCAGACGCGCTGGCGCTGGCCGCCGGAAAACTCATGCGGATAGCGATCGACATGGGCTGACGTCAGCCCGACGCGTTCCAGCAGCTCGTCCACCCGGCGGCGAACCGCCTTCGATCCAGTGATGATGCCGTGCGTGTTGATCGGTTCTGCGATCGAGAATCCCACAGTCTTGCGCGGATCGAGCGAGGCGAAGGGATCCTGGAAGATATACTGCACGTCGCGGCGAAGCCGGAAGCGTTCGAGTTGCGACATGGCGGCAAAGCTCTTGCCGCTGAAGGTGATTTCGCCGGAGCGTGCCTTCTGCAATTGCTGGATGGTGCGGCCGATGGTCGACTTGCCGGAGCCGGATTCGCCGACGAGGGCCAGCGTCTCGCCGGGATGTATGTCGAAAGCGACCTTCTGGACGGCACTGCAGCGATGCGTGACCTGGCCGAATATGTTCTTCTTGATATCGAAGCGCACAAAGAGATCGCGCACCTTCAGGAGCGGCGGCTGGTCGTAGCGGGCGGTATTCTGCACCCGCTCCTCGCCGACGACTTTCGGCGTGCCGCCGTCGAGGACGGTCAGCGGCATGCGTTTCGGAAAATCCTGACCGGTCAAGCTGCCAAGCTTCGGCACTGCGGCCAGGAGTGCCTTCGTATATGGATGCTTCGGATCGGCGAATATCTCGCGAACCGGGCCTTCCTCGACCTTCTTGCCCTTCCACATGACCACGACATCATCAGCCATCTCGGCAACCACGCCCATGTCATGGGTGATGAAGATCATACCCATGCCGAGTTCCTTCTGCAGATCCCGCATGATGTTGAGAATCTGCGCCTGGATCGTCACGTCGAGCGCCGTCGTCGGCTCGTCTGCGATCAACAGCTTCGGACGGCAGGCAAGCGCCATGGCGATCATGACGCGCTGGCGCATGCCGCCGGAGAGCTGATGCGGATAGCGGTTCAAAAGGGCCGCCGCATCCGGCAGGCGTACCATCTCCAGAAGGCGACGCGCTTCCGCCATGGCGGAGGATTTGCCAATGTTTTCATGAAGAAGAAGGACTTCGCAGATCTGGTCTCCGATGGTGAAGACGGGATTGAGCGAGGTCATCGGCTCCTGGAAGATCATGGCGATCTCCTTGCCGCGAACGGAGCGCATGTCCTTCTGCGAGAGCTTGAGCAGGTCTTTCCCGTTGAAGAGGATGCTGCCGGTCTCGAAGCGCGCGCCCATCATATCGGCAAGGCGCATGATCGAAAGCGAGGTCACCGATTTGCCGGAACCGGATTCTCCAACAACCGCGAGCGTCCGGCCCGGTTTGACTGAAAAGGAAAGCCCCTCGACCACGCGGTTTTCGCCGAACCGCACGGTCAGATCCGCCACAGACAAAAGCGGTTTGTTGTCGCCCGTCGCATTCGTCATGCTCTTACCTCGGCCTTGGGAAGGTTATTCATGGCGCACGAATTGGCAGCGCCGTCGCCCTTTTCATCAAACACGCTGAAAACCTCGCCGAGGTCGCCTTTGAGATCGGATACTAGCATGTACGCGCTCATATCAATTCAAGCCTGGCAAGGCGGGGTGATGTTTTTCTACAAAACGGGCGTTCCATGAACATCTGTATCCGCGTTCCCATTATATTTGTTGGGGCATGAGATAGCATCAAACAACAATCGGGTCTATATTGTTCAACAATTTCTGTACGCGCAATCGAAAAAGGGGACAACCTGCACAAAATCGTCCAACGGACTTTGCTGTTGGGGTAATTCGCCAGCTGAAGGCAAGCATGGGATCGCCACTCGCTTTCCAGCAAATGCTTGATATAGGCAAGCATCGGAAAAGATTTTGCGCAGGCGCCGGGAGAGCAAATGAAGCAGACACATCTTGCAAGCATCGAGCCGACGGCCGTGGCGGAGACCGGGCAGACGGTTGCGGAGCTGACCGCCGCTCGCATCCGCGAGCGCGTGATCAGCGGCACGCTTTCACCCGGCAGCCATCTGTCAGAGGCCGCTCTTTGCGAGGAGCTGCAGGTCTCGCGCAACACATTGCGCGAAGTTTTCCGGCTGCTGACGAAAGAGGGCGTACTGCGCCACGAAGCCAATCGCGGCGTCTTCGTCTCCACGCCGAGCATCTCGACGATCATGGATATCTTCCATATTCGCCGCCTGATCGAATGCTCGGCGCTCGCCAATGCACACCACCGTCACCCGAGCGTCGACAAGATGCGCGCCGCCATCGATGCCGCCGTCCAGCATCGCGATCGTGGCGAATGGCTGGAGGTCGGCAGCGCCGATATCGCCTTTCATGCCGCCATCGTCGAGCTTACCGACAGTCCCAGACTTTCCGCCTTCTATGCGCAAATCTCACTGGAGCTGCGTCTCGTCTTCGGCCTGATCCGCGATCCCGAATATCTGCATGCTCCCTATGTCGGCCAGAACGCGACCATTCTTGCGCATCTGGAGGAGGGGGCACCCGCGAGTGCCGCCGACGCGCTGGAGAAATATCTGTTCCAGGCCGAGCGCTTCATCCTGGCTGCCTATTCGAGGGCGATGCCCGGCTGACACCAGTTTCTGTCATTGATATGATGAATGATGTGGACAATCCCCGCCGGATGGGTCCAGGCTCGATGCAAGCATTTGCGTCTGGATCCGCTTTGACGGAAGGATATGCAGCACCCCGGATGTAGGCGTGATGTCCATCGGGCAGCAAAGCCGGCTTTTGCTGCAATCGATCAGGGCGGCTCTGCGCCGATCAATCGGAAAATCAATTTTGCAACGGGTCAAGACGGATGATGAGGTTATGGACGCGCAATCCTTGACGACCTCGAGCATGGCCACGGCGATCCAGCAGGTATGGGCGTCGCCGCTTTATCGCGGCGCCACGCTTGCGCTGTTTCTGTCCGGGCTCGCGACATCCGCTTCGCTGCCGCAAATCGTTCTCTTTCTCGTCAAGGAACTCGGAGCCTCCTTGCCGGTGGCGGGGCTCTATTATCTGACCGGCCTCACCGCGCCGATCGCCGGCTACCTCGTCGGCAGCTACTCCGACAGGACCGGACGACGTCTTAGTCTCTTCCGGCTTTGCGCCATCGCCGGCGCTGTCGGTTGGGCGGGGATTGCCCTTTCGACCAAGTCGTGGATGCCGTTCACGATCGGCACCATCGTTCTGGGTTTCTCCGGATCTGCGACGTCGCAGCTTTTCACCGGCATTCATGACGATCTCAAAGCAAGGGGAACCGCCGCCAACGACAGCGTGGTGGCGATCATCCGAATAGCCCTGACGGCCGGCTGGGTCATCGGGCCGTTTCTGGGCGCCTGGTGCGCTGTTGAAATCGGCCTTCGCCCCATGCTGTGGGGAACGGCGATTTGCTTCTTCGCGCAGATCATTCCGCTCGGAACCCAATACACCCTGGCCGCCCCCCGGCAGCGAGCGGATAAGAAGACCGATGCCGCCAGTCGCGTCGGCTGGTCCGAAATGCTGCCGCTTCTGGCATTCACCGGCCTCTACGTTCTCGTCTATGCCGGCGAGCCGATCAAATACGGTTTCCTGCTGCTCTACATGCAGGACCAGCTCAAGCTCGACCCCTCCATTCAAGGATCAGTGATCGGAACGCAGCCGTTTATCGAACTCATCCTGATGCCGTTCAGCGTCCTTTTGGCGCGACGGATAGGCATTCTCTGGATGATGTGCATCGCCGCGATCTGCGGCGTGATGGCCAATCTGTGCTTTGCGGCCTGGCCGACGGCCGCGGGCATGTTTGCCGGCCAGATTCTGATGGGCGGGGTATGGGGGCTCTATATGGTGCTCGGGCTGATCGTTGCCCAAAGGCTTCTCCCGAATGCGGTCGCGACGGCTTCGGCGATCTTCATGAGCTCCTCTGCGCTTGCCAGCGCGCTTGGCGGCGGCGTTGGAGGTGCAGGTGTCGCCTATCTCGGGCTTCCGAACGTTTTCTATCTTCCGGCACTGTTCTCCCTGGCCGCGGCCATCGGCCTGGCGGCCATGGCGCGATCGGGTGCCATCAGATAGGGACTTCATGCCACAAGACCGGTATTATTTCATTTCGTCAGGTTCCGGCCGGCGCCAAACCTGCTACAAGCGCTTCGCCCGGATTTCGGGTGATTTGCCAGATCCTCGACCCCGCCAATGATCCGCATTCTTCCTGATGTTTTCCGCGACCCGACCATTCGGGTGAGCATGCTTGCCATTTTTGCCTTTGGTTTTGCCGGCGCGGCCACATCACCCTATCAGTCGATCGTCGGCATCCGCGAACTTGGCCTCAGCAATGGGCTCTATTCGACGCTGATCTTCTGCGCGGCGGCGGTGAATGTCGTCGTCAGCATTCTGCTTGGAAATCTGGCGGATCGGCTGGGCCAATACCGCGTGATGATGCTGACGGTCGCCGTTTTCGGCGTGCTGGGTTATGGCGCTGTCTATGTCGTGCCGGCGCAGGCAACCTTCGTTCTCAGCGCCTTGTTCTTCCTGCCGGTCTATGGCTCGCTCAACTCGCTGCTCTTTGCCAATGTCCGCATTGCGACAAGCGGAATGGAGCGCAACGATGTCGCCACGGTCAATTCCGGCGTGCGGGCGATGATCTCGCTCTCCTGGGTGTTGGTGCCCGGCATAACCGGCGCCCTGCTTGCAAATTCGGCGAGCATGCTGCCGGCCTATCTGTTTGCCGGACTTGCCTGCGTTGTCTGCTTCGGATTGATCGCCGTTTTTCTTCCGCGCCAGGACGGCACCGACAAGGCGGCCGCACACCATCTTTCCTATCTTGCGGCACTGGGCGAGGTTATTTCGCCACCGGTCTTCGTGCGCCTGATCGCGGTGGCACTGATCAGCAGCACGCTGCATGTCAATGGCGCCATCCTGCCGCTCATCGTCACCGGCGCGGCGCACGGAACCGTGGCCGACATCGGTATCCTCGTTGGGATCGTAGCCCTTCTCGAAGTCGTCTTCATCATCGTGTGGGGACGCGCGCAGCGGATCATGACCCATGTCATGGCGCTTGCGATCGGCACGGTCATCTATGTCGTCTATCTGCTGCTGCTCGGATTGGCTTCGGCGCCCTGGCACGTCTATGCGCTGACCCTCGTCAGCGGCATCGGCGCTGCGGCGCTTATCAGCATTCCCATCACCTACCTGCAGGAGCTGATTGCCGAGCGCCCGGGTTTGGGCAGCGCTCTCATATCGGTCAATATCTTCCTGAGCGCGGGCTTGAGCGCTTTTCTCTTTGCCATCGGCACGGCGATCAGCAGCTATTCCGGGACGGCCCTTATCGGTGCTGCCGCCGGCTTGTTGGGCCTTGCCTTGCTGCTTTTCTTCGAAAAGGCCAGGCGGCATAACTAGCCTGCTGATCATCTCCGACAATCGGTATTGACGAGGAACCCTCCGTCGACTAAATCATCAAGTCATCTGATGACTTGATGATAACTGATCATGCGCGCCCTGACCAAAACCACACTTGCGGACAATGCCGTCGAAGCAATTCGCGGTGAAATCACCGCCCGGCGTTGGGTCGTCGGTGAAAGGCTGCCGAACGAAGCCTCGCTCTCGTCCATGCTGTCGGTCAGCCGCGGCACGATCCGCGAGGCGGTGAGGGTGCTGGTCTCGCAAGGCTATTTGGAGACGCGGCAAGGGTCCGGCACCTATGTGCGTTCGGCGACGGATGTCAGCCGCCCCCTGGACATGGCCCGCCGCGCCGGATTGCGCGATCAGTTCGAGGCCCGGCTTGCGCTTGAGGTCGAGGCCGCGCGGCTCGCTGCCTTGCGCCATTCGCCGGAAGTTGTTCCGCAGTTGCGCGCCTTGCTGGTGAGGCGCGGAAACTATGCCGGCGGTGACAAGGCCGCGTTCATCGAGCGTGACCTTGCCTTCCACAAGGCAGTCGTCGCAGCTTCACGGAACAGGGCGATGATCGAACTCTACGAATTCTTCTCCCTCTCCATTGCCGAGACGATCGAGGCGACGCTTGGCGAGGATATTCCAGAACCGGATATGCAGGCACATATCGCGATCGTCGATGCCATCGAAGCCGGCAATCCCGAAGCGGCCGATGCCGTCGTACGCCGCTTCATGGCTCCCATCGTTGCCACTCTTGATCGGTTGCTGACGTCATGACCATGTCTTCGCAAAATGCTGCTTCCGTCGAATTGATCGATGCTGAAGCCGATGAGATTCCGGCGCCGCGGCCACACCGGGCCAAATCGCCGATCGGCAGGTTTCTGCTGGGTGCAAGCCTCGTGCTCATCGCGTTCAATCTCAGGCCGGTCTTTTCGAGCGCATCGGCGCTTCTGCCGGAAATCAGGACCGGACTTGGCATTTCGGCCCTCGGCACCAGCATCCTCACGACCTTGCCCGTGGTCTGCATGGGGCTGTTTTCGCCGTTCGCGCCAAGGCTTGCGCAGCGCATGGGAACCGAGCGTGTCTTGCTCGGTGTCATCTTCCTGCTTGCGCTTGGCACGATGCTACGCGGATTTTCCTCCATTTCCCTGCTGTTTCTCGGAACGGCATTGACCGGTGCATGCATCGCCATTGGCAATGTGCTGCTGCCTGGGCTCGTCAAGCGCGATTTCCCGGACAAGGCCGCCCTGATGACGGGCTGCTATACGATGGCACTATGCGCCGGCGCGGCAAGTGCCGCCGGGCTCACGCTTCCGATCGAGCATGCTCTCGGTGGATCGCTCGGCGGCGCGCTTGCCGCGTGGGCCTTGCCCGCCCTCGTGGTTGGATTCCTCTGGTTGCCGCAGGTGATCAAAACGCGCAGCCAAGTGCGTCGGAATGGATTTCGCGTCACCGGCCTCTGGTCGGATCGCATCGCCTGGCAAGTGACGCTTTTCATGGGGCTGCAATCGGCATTGGCTTACTGCATCTTCGGCTGGCTCGTGCCTATCCTGCGCGAACGCGGTCTCGACGGCGTGACCGCCGGCGCGATTGTCTCCGCCTCGGTCATGGTGCAGGCGGCAGCGTGCCTCGTCGCACCTCATATCGCCGTCAAGGGCAGGGACCAGCGCGCTATCAATGTCATCCTCTGCCTGATAGCGGTTGCAGCACTGCTGGGCCTGCTCTTCGCACCACTTTGGACGGTCTGGTTCTGGGCCGTGCTGCAAGGCATCGGGCAGGGCGGATTGATTGCCGTGGCGCTGACGGTGATCGTGTTGCGGTCGCCCGACGCGCATGTGGCGGCCCATCTCTCAGGGATGGCGCAATTCGTCGGCTACCTGCTCGCCGCGATCGGTCCGCTGGTCGTCGGCATGATCCACGGCTGGACGGGAAGCTTCGCCTGGAGCTCCGTATTGTTCGTGCTGCTCGGTCTCGGTGCCACAATCAACGGCTGGTTTGCCGGCCGCGCGATCACCGTCAATGCCAAGACGATTGAAACGCCCTGATCCCGCAGCGTCCTGATCGCGCAGCGCAATATCGCCAAGGTGCTGGCGGGACGGGCCACGCGAAGGCGGATCGAAACGTCGTCAGAGCATTTTCAGGAGCGCACGCAGCAATTTCCCGTCCCGAAGGCGCTGGAAAAGGGCGTTTCCGCGATTCGAAGAAAGCGGAACTGCTTCAAGTCAGCCGGCTTTCCGCTGCCGTCGAACCGGTTCAGCAGCCGGCGTAGTTTCGGTCGCGTTCTTGGCATGGCCTAGGAGCGCTTTCTTCGCCAGCGTCGATCGCGTGGCTGCATAGGTCGCCGAGACCATCGGATAGTCCGCGGGCAAGCCCCATTTCCTTCGATATTCTTCGGGCGTCAGGCCGTACTTGGTGTTGAGATGCCGCTTCAGCGATTTGTACTTCCCGCCGTCTTCCAGGCAGATCAGATATTCATCGGTAATTGATTTCTTGATCGGTACCGCCGGCTTCAGCGACTTTTCTAATGTCGACGGCTCAGCTTGCGGGGAACCCGTAAGCGCGGCATATGTATCTAAGATGAGTCGCGGCAAATCCTCCGGTGCGGTCGCGTTGTGGAGAACGTAGGCCGAGACGATCTTGCTTGTCAGCTCAATAAACCTCTCATGGCTGGCAGTATTTTCTCTTTTCATTTCCGGCCTCACGTCGTGTTTTTTTACTCATGTATCTAAAGTTGTTTTTACTTTCAATTAAAATAACGAAGGCCTTATGTATTCTGCGTATGTTATCATATTCGTAGTAAATATGCTCACCGCTAAAGTTGAAATCCATTAAATTTTCATTTTGTTACAATATTTAAATTTCACTCTCGGTCCAGGTACAGCGGCGCACAATTGGTGGCTGGCCTGCCCGTGGGCAAAGCGTCTGCCGCGCATCGGTGAACAGGTGGGCGAAGTTGTGTTCTACGCCATATTCCAGGCCAGGAATTTCCGAGAAATCGGCGAAGTCGCCCTCCGTCCGTTGCGAGCCAGGTGCAATTCGACGTCATCTGCCCGCGGACATAGTCTGCTGCCGATAATGGGGAAGGATATGATGCTCGGTCAGGGGAGCCATAGCTATATGTCCGGGATTGTGGGGCGATACCCAGCGGATCTCTTCGATCTCCGCCGCTGCCGCAATTGCCGCATCGCCCACATGCAGCCGGAATATATCCGCAATGACGGTATGATCCGGTTCGTTGGCAGCAGGCGCCTGGAAACGGCCGATGAAAATCAGGTCCTTCGTCTCTGCTGCAAGGCCCAGCTCTTCGAAGAGTTCTCTGACGAGCGCCTTTTCCGCCGTTTCCTGCGGTTCCACCTTGCCGCCGGGCTGCATAAAGGCGGCGGTACCGCGCTTGCGCACGAGCAGCGTATCGCCATCCGGGCGCAGCACCAGGGCCGCCGCTATGCGTATCGTTTTCGTCATGCCATGATCTGATCGGATTCGCGGGCGAGTTTCAACGCTCATAATGTCCGTGCATAGTTCGATGTCATATGGACGCTTCGCGCGCGGGCATGTTCGCTGCTACGGCTTCATCAGATGCTGGCGGAAAAATTCCGCGACTGCGGCGTTGAATTGCCTATGAAACGCGATGCGATCGAACCCCGGCGCGTCGGTGCAGGCATCGGACGATGGCCGTATTTCCGGACAAGGCGTCAGAAACGACAGATGTACGGCATTGGGGACGACCCGAAAGTCAGGCCTTTCTGGCAATAGCCGTGCAAGCGTTGCGACGTTTTCGGGCGATGCTCCACCGCCTCCTCCAAGTTCTGAGCCCCAAAGCTGAAGCGGAACTTTGACATCTTTCACGCTGTCGGTGGTCGGGAATACGATGCTCAATGGGGCGGCGACAATGACCGCCTTAGTGCGGGGGTCGTGGGTCAATGACTGCGGCGGCAATGGCCGCCGGGGAGGCTGAGTTTGGCCCGCCGACGGGCAGCCAGCTGCTTTCGGATCTGCACAGCGCGGTGGCAGCTTGGTGAAATCCGGATTAGCTCCCGCAACGACGAGACCCGTATATCCACCCTGGGAAAATCCGTAGAAGCCGATCCGCTAAGGGTCGATCTTCGCGGCATCGGGGGAAACGTCAAGCATGAAATCGATAGTGCGTTTGATATCGGCAGGGCGCTCGATCAATACGCCAAGACCGCTTGCCTTGCTCATGTCGGCATGATTGGCATGCGGATGATTGATGGCAACGACAATGAAGCCGGCGTCGGCAAGTGCTTCTGCCGTATCGTGATGGCCCAGATACCAGCCGCCATAGCCATGCGAGACGATGATGAGCGGTAACGCCTCGCCCGCAATCGGGCAATCCGGCGTTGCTGGTACTACCAGAGTTCCGATCCTCACCTCTGTTGGAGGGGTTGCGCAAGGAAACCACATGGCGGCGTCGATCGCCGGGTTATCCGCGTCACCTGAAATGTGAATGAACTTCAAACCTGCCGCATATCCCGATGGCGCGACAAGAGAGAGTGCGGCCGCGAGGACAAGGCTGAAGCGGATCATTACAGCTGCTCCATTTAACCAGAGATATACGCTGCGCGATGGGCTGCGATAGCAAGGTACGCAGGCCTGTAAACCACATGACGACGCGAAGGCGGCATATGCTGACCGCGAACGCCATCTAGCTACCTTGCATAAACAGATAGCTTGTTATATTCATCTTGTAAACAGAGGCGTTCATGACTGACTCGATTCAAGTTCAATTGCGGAAGGGTGTTCTCGATCTATGCGTCCTGGCCGTGCTGTCGCGGGGCGAAAGCTACGGCTATGAGATCGCCAGCACGCTGGTCGCAGCCGTCGGAATGGGGGAGGGAACGATCTACCCGTTGATGCGCCGAATGCAGAATGACGGCCTCGTCGCCACCCGTATCGTCGAGTCGAGCAATGGTCCCCCGCGCAAATATTATCGGCTCACGCCGCTCGGCCGTTCGATTTTTGAAGCCCATCGCCGTGACTGGCGCTCGCTAGCAAGCTCCGTCGACAAGCTACTTGAGGATTTGCCATGACCAGGGACGCATTCTTGCGCACGCTGAGGCTGGGACTTGCGGGCCTTCCTCCAGACGAGATCGACGATATCGTGGCCGATTACGCAGCCCATTTTGCTGAATCCGAGGCCTCCGGCCGAAGCGAGGAGGAGGTTGCAGCCGCGCTTGGCGATCCGGGCAGAATTGCGCGGGAGCTGCGTGCGGATGCGGGGCTGCGCCGCTTCGAGGCCCATTGGAGCGTGCCGAACCTTCTGGCCGCGATGATGGCGCTGGCCGGCCTCGCCATCGTCGATATCTTCTTCCTGCTACCTCTGCTCCTTGCCGCGATCTTCGTCACGCTTGGCCTTGCGATCGCACTGGTAGCCGTCGGCGCCGTCGGCCTGAAGATCATCGTTATGACCGTACTGTTTCATATCGGCTTGCCCTCCGTCGGTATGCTGGCCCACCTGCTTATCGGTGCCGGGCTGGTGAGCTGCTTCGTGGGCGGTGGCGCATTGCTACTGATGGGATTGAGTTTGGGCATACGCATGCTTGGGCAATATGCCCGACTGCATTTCCGCTTGGCGCAAGTAGACGAAGGTCGAGCTTGATCGCCGGACTGCACATCGTTGGAGGAAATGGACAATGAACGGGAAATTGGCGACTGTCGCGACGACCGGATTGATTTGTGCATTCGTTTTTCTAGCGCTTGGTATCGGGCTTTCCGGGCCGGATTGGGCAAACGCAGGGCATTGGTGGAGTGGCATACAGTCCAGTTGCGGATCTGCAGCATCCGGCAGCCGGCAGGTTATCCTGCCTTTCAGCTCCAATGGCAGCCTGGCGATCGATATTCCCGCCTCCGTGCAATATCAGCCGGGCGGAAAGGCGGAGGCCGTCATCAGCGGCGATCCCGCTCTTCTTAGCCATGTGAGGCTGGAAGGTGGGAGGCTGAGCCTGGACTGCAACCCGGGCTGGTCCAGCTCCAAATTCGAAGTCAGCCTGTCGGGTCCGCTCGTCACAGACTGGAAGGTGCGCGGCAGCGGCGATCTTGCCTGTCGCAGCTCGATCAATCCGATCTGCGTTTAAGCATATCCGGAAGTGGCAGCGTCGCCGCCACGGGTAGCGCACGCACCGTCGATCTGGAGATTTCCGGCTCAGGTGCCGCACGGTTGAAAGATCTTGCCGCCCAATCGGTAAAGATCAGGGTTCGGGGCAGCGGCGACGCCCAGGTTGCCGCTGCCGCCGATGCGGACATATCGATCAGCGGAAGCGGCAATATCGAGCTGTACGGGCATCCGGTCCTGCGGCGCTCCGAGATCAGGGGCAGCGGCCGCCTCGTGCAGGTGCCATAAACCTGCTCCTGGCGGCCTTTTCCTGGTCTCAGACGACGCCGCCGAGGCAGACATATTTGATTTCGGTGAATTCCTCGATGCCGTAGCGCGATCCCTCGCGGCCGAGGCCGGAGAGCTTGACGCCGCCAAACGGCGCTTCGGCCGTCGAGATCAGGCCGGTATTGACCCCGACCATGCCGTATTCCAGCGCTTCGGCGACGCGGAAGACGCGGGCGAGATCCTTGGCATAGAAATAGGAGGCGAGACCGAATTCGGTGTCGTTGGCCTGGGCGATGACATCGGCCTCGTCCTTGAAGCGGAAGAGGGGAGCGACCGGTCCGAAGGTCTCTTCTCTCGCGACGGCCATCGCCGGTGTGACATTGGCAAGTACGGTCGCCTCATAGAAACGTCCGCCGAGCTGGTGGCGATGACCGCCGGCAACGATGCGGCCGCCTTTGGAGAGCGCATCGGCGACATGCTCCTCGACCTTGGCAAGGGCTGCCTCGTCGATCAGCGGGCCGAGATTGATGCCTTCATCGAAGCCGTTGCCGGTCTTAAGCCCGCCGACGGCTTTTGCGAGCTTGTCGGCAAAGGCATCATAGACGCCGTCCTGCACATAGAGACGATTGGCGCAGACGCAGGTCTGGCCGTTGTTGCGGAACTTGGCGATCAGCGCGCCTTCGACGGCGGCATCGAGATCGGCATCGTCAAACACGATGAAAGGTGCGTTGCCGCCGAGCTCCAGCCCGAGTTTCTTGATGGTCGGCGCACTCTGCCTGTAGAGCTCGGCGCCGACTTCGGTCGAGCCGGTGAAGGTAAGCTTGTGCACGATCGGGCTTGCGGTCATCTCGGCGCCGATGGCGCGGGCAGAGCCGGTCAGCACGCTGAACAACCCCTTGGGCAGGCCGGCGCGTTCAGCCAGGATCGCAATGGCGATCGCCGAGAACGGTGTCTGCGAGGCCGGCTTCAGCACCATGGCGCAGCCGGCGGCAAAGGCAGGACCGGCCTTGCGGGTGATCATGGCGTTGGGGAAATTCCAGGGGGTGATCGCCGCGACAACGCCGATCGGCTGCTTCATCACCAGAATGCGCTTGTCCTTCTGGTGGCCGGGGATGATGTCGCCATAGACGCGGCGGGCCTCTTCGGCAAACCATTCGATGAAGCTCGCGCCATAGGCGATCTCGCCCTTGGCCTCGGGCAGCGGCTTGCCCTGTTCGGCCGTCAGGATGCGTCCGAGATCGTCCTGGTTTTCCATCATCAGCTCGAACCAGTGCCTGAGAATGCCTGAGCGTTCCTTGGCGGTGCGGGCGGCCCATTCCTTCTGCGCGACTTCGGCCGCGGCAATCGCCTTCTTGGTCTCGGCAGCTCCGAGATTGGGAACATAGCCGATGATTTCGCCCGTCGCCGGATTGTCGACCTTGATCGCGTTGGATGGATCGGCCTCGATCCAGTCGCCGCCGACCAATGCCGCCTGTCGGAACAATGTTGCGTCTTTCAAATTCATGACTGCCTCCTCGCGCTTTCGAACGTTGATGAAAAGCGGCGTCCTCGTCCGCTCTCAAAGGGTAACGCTTAAGGAACGATAATCGGCTGTGCCTTTATTGAAGCTTCGCCACTTCCGCACCGGTAAACAGGCTACCATGTTCGCACCAGGATTTGGGAGCGGATACTCCGGCTGCCAAACCTGAAACGGAATTCCATCCGGCGGCGCGGCGGCGCGGTGAACGGATGGTTGCGACGAGGCGGCCGAGTCTCGACCGTTCAGCTCCTCCTGAATCGTGAGCGAAATTCGCGCGGCGTGCAGTTTTCCCGCTCGTGGAACAGCCGCGAAAAGTAGAACGCGTCGTCGATTCCGACCTTGGCGGCGATGATCTCGATCTTGTCGTCCGTCGTTGCCAGGAGTTCCTTGGCATGATCCATGCGCACCCTGAGCTGAAAGCCTTTCGGCGGCAGTCCGACTTCCCTTGCGATCTTTCTGCGGAATGTCGCGGGCGACATTCCATATTCGGCGGCGAAGGCCGCGATATCGAGGGGTTGCGTCGCCCTGCGCCGAAGCGCCTCGACGATTTCGCCCATATCCGCTCCTTCCTGAAGGGAAGGCGTGGTCTGGCTGGCCTGTTGCGCCGCCAGGATGACGATCTGGTGGAGCAAAGCGGCCGCTGAGGCTCTCGCAAGGTTCGAATCTTCGAGCAGATCGGCGTGAATGCCGCCAAAAAGGCGCTGGATGCGATCGAGATTGCGCAGATTGACGAGCGGAGCCTGCTCGCTGATGATGTGCAGCCTCAGAAAGTCCCGCACCAGAGAGCCTTCGAAAAGCGCCCACCGCTCGCTCCAGCCATCTACATCCGGGCCGTATGAGTGCTGCCGGTTTGGAAAGAGCCAGAAGAGGGCCGGGCCTTTCACATTCCGGCGACCGCAAGCGTCGGTATCGAGAAAGCCCTGGCCGTTCTCGACGAGAACCACCGCATAGCTCGGCAGTTTCCGCGCCTTGACGGCGTGCATGGCATGCTGCCTTCCGCTGCCGGTGATAGCTAATCCGCCAGCGGCCGCAAGGGGTGATCGGTAAACGGCTTCTGTCGGTCTCACGATGAGCGAAAAGTCCAGTATAATTTTCGTCCATGTAATGAAACATCACCAGTGGTTAGATTCAATGGGCAATTACATCGAACCATGGGCGAGTGAAATGTCGATTTCCCTGCAGGCCATGCAATCCGGCGGGCGCGAGCTCAATCTTGTCGCCAACGGAAAAGTTCTTTCCGTCGCGCCTGATCGGCTCGGCTATCTGACGCCGACCGATCCAGCGATCGGCATCGAAGCCATACGCCGCAGTTACGAAGAGAATGGCTATGTGTGGCTCAAGCGTTTCCTGCCGCGCAAAGACGTCATCGACTTTCGCGGCTGGGTCTTCGGCCATATGGCGACTACGGGACTGATCGAGAAGGGAACGGATCCGAAAGATGGGATCGCGTCTGCCGCCGCACCCGAAGGCAGGGACGTCGATCGCTGCCTGATGTCGCTCGTCCGTTCGGTCGCTTATGAGGGCTTCTGCGCGCAGCCCCGCATGTCCCGCTTTATGGACGAATTCCTGTCGGGCATTTCCTATCTGCACAAGCGCAAGATCATGCGCCATGTCCGGCCGGGGACCACGACGGCGACGCCGGCTCATTACGATCTGGTCTATCTTCGCGGCGGAACCAGCCGGATCGTGACGGCATGGATACCGATCGGCGATATCCCGATCGAAATGGGTGGCCTCACCTATCTAGAGGGATCGCATGCCATCGGCGCCAGGATGGAGCGCGAGTTCAGCGAGCAGAACAAGGATCTCAGCCCCGAGGAGCGTGTGAGTGCGTATAACCGCAACATGACGGAGGGGGGCTGGGTTTCAAAGGATCTGCCCGATATGGCGGAGCGCTTCGATACGCGCTGGCTGGTCGCCGATTATGAGGCCGGGGACGTCATGCTCCATTCGCCCTTCATGATTCACGCCTCGACCACCAACCAGGACAGGCGGCAACGACTGCGTCTCTCCACGGACATTCGGTATCAGAATGTCGAGGACGAGATTGATATCAGGTGGAACAACCATTGGACGCTCGGCGACATGCTGTGATCATGCCGCCGCCGGCTTGCGGTCGATTGGCGAAGTCAAAGCAGGAAACTGGGCAGCGCGCCTCAATCGTGACCGCCAAGGATGCGCTCGATTTCCTCGACCCGATCGCGGCGGCGCTTCAGGCGTTTGCCGATGCGGCCGAACCAGCGTTGGCGTTTGGTCGCCTCCCGGCTTGCCTGGAGCTGCTCGATGAAGATTTCGCTGACTGGCTCATTTTCGAGCCGATCGAATATCCAGCAGAAGGACACAGGCAATTTAACCACCTGGAATTGTGGCTTCGCGGTGGCGGCATCTTCGGCGATGATTTCCTCCAGAACGATCTGGTCCCACATGTCAGGCTTGGCAAGGCAGCCTTCTCGCCAGCGCTCGATGAGTTGCGCCGCCCCAGGGGTATCGTTGATGAGAATCGTCGCGCTGATGAGGCGTTCATTGGCTTCGTAATAGACCGCAAGGTCGCACTCGAGCTTGCGAAGTTCCGGCCAGGGATTGCGATGGAAGACCGCGTCGACGTCGACGTAAAGCATAGGTCCGCGCTGCCTCGCCCTTTCCCGCTGCAGGAAGCCGGGTTTCAGCCCGGCATTCAATACCCAGCTGCCGGCGCTCGGCACGGGCGTCGCCTGAATGCTCAGCCCGATACGCTTGGCGGAGCGAACCATGCGGTCCTTCTCGTGTTCGTAAAAACTGCCTTCGGTGAAGAAGGCGACGATCGGGCCGTCGGCGGTGGTTGCCGTGGATTTGCGGTCGGCCAGATCTTGTTCTGCCGGAAATGGGACAATCAATGCACGCTGCTGCGCCGTCCAGGGACGAATTTTATTGAGGATATTCAAAAGGCACCTTCGGAGTTAGTGGATTTCAATCGGATATCCGCCGCCACAGCCCCAAAAGCGTTGCGGACAAGATTGAATGTTGGGATGAATTGAGCGCTTTGTCCGGCCGCTTTTGGAAACGTCACCCCTGACGTCGATACCGGATTGGCAAACTGTTTGATCTTCGCTAATCGATTGTCATGTCCGATAATGTCATCAAGTTTGAACGTCGTCCTAAGCCAAAACCGCCGAGGCAAACGCCTCCTTGGCTCAAGCGTCTGCTGGCGATCCTGGCCGTCATCGCATTTTTCGTAGCAGCCTTTGCTTATTTCACGCTGAAGGGCGGCGCGGCCGGCCCGACTTTCTGATCAGCACGCGATTTATGCGGTCTTGGACCGATTTCTTGATCGTCTGAGAAGCCGTCGCTTAATTGCGGAATAAACGCTGCGCGACGCCGTATAAGATTTTCCGTTGCCGACGAACGGGTATTTACTCAGCTATTTCAGGTCGTTGGCGAGAATATCTCGTGCGTGCATAGCCCAGCTATGGGTGGAAGTTTATCCTCGAGTTTCTATATTTTAGGGATGTTCATGGTCTGGCAAACAGGAAGAGGAGCAGGACATGACATTGACCTCGCAAGACGTCACCTCCGTACTCGGCCCTGTGGACGAGACCCTTATCGCCGAAATTGTTGCAATAGGCGCAACGCCGACGGAATTGTCCGAGGCTTGGGCTTGGGTCAACAGCGATGAGGCTTTGATCGGCGAAGGCCGCCATCTGCCTGCCGGCAACGTGGCAGCCTTGGTGGATCTGCTTTCGGCCGATGAAGAGGAATGGGAAGAATAGGATTTCATGCCCTCTGGTTCGGGCTTTACGCGAACCATGCCGGCCCTGGGTGCGGCATGGCTCGCGGGCGATCTATCGCTTCTAAAGCTCGACTTTCACGTTCTCGCCCATGTCAGGCCTCGAATTCGAAACGGCGGCAGCGGCCATCTTGATGTAGCTGATGATGGTTCCGGGGCTGTCCCAGTATTCGGCGAAAGATGGCGTCACTTTCAAGACGCGAATGGATGGATCGTCGGCGCTGTGCCACCGGGCCTTGGCAGCCGTCGTCCAGAGGTCTTCCACGCGCTCGCGGTCGTTGCTGATTTCCGCCATGCCGGATATCGAGACATATTTCTGGCCCTTCGTGTCAGCGAAGGCCAGGCAGACATTCGGCCAGCGAGCGATCTCCTCATCCTTGTGGCCGGCGACATCGGTCAGGAAATAGATTGCATTCTCTATCGGTTCTGGATGTGCGGCCATCGGTCGGGCGCGCAGGCTGCCGGACGTTTGAGTGGTCAGCATACAGATGCCGATCTTCTCGACAAGTTCCCAAACGCGGGCGTTCTCATCGGTATCCATAATGGTGATCTCCTTGAGTTACTTTTGGCGTGGGTGTGGGGACAGTCGGCCCGACGCAATCTCACGGCTGTTCGCGGGTTCCCGGTGAAGCCTCGCGCTCGTCCGCGTCTTCAAGGTCGCTTTGCACGATGAAGGCGTCATCGGGCTGACGCGCTGCTTCCTTTGCCGCCTCGATGTTGGGCAGGTCGTCGGGACCGCGCTCTTTGAGATGCTCCGAGGCGGCGTCGAGTTCACCTTTGGTCTGATTGGCTGCCGTCGGCCGATGGCTGGGAGAACCCGTATCGCGCTCAGCCGCCGTCTTGCTATTTTCTCGTCGCGGATCCGTCATGTCGATTACCCGTTCGTCTGGTTTGCAAGTTCGTCTGGTTTGCAAGAGCTCGCTTCATCTAGGATGCAGCGCGGCCGAAGACCTTTCCGGATGAGGAGATGTCCGGCCACATCAATCGAACCGTACGGCGGCCACAATGTTCCGCATTGGCGAGGGCGATACCTTTCTTTGCGCGTGGCGAAGGTCGATCGTCCTATCGACGAGATCACGATTTCGCCGATACCGGGTCGAACAAGGGAACCTTGAACCCGCATTTGCGTCTTCCTACGTGAGCAATAACCGAGGCTTTATGAGCTCGGTTGCCATCACGTCTATGAAGAGTGAGTAATTAAAATGGAAGATAAAACCAAAACTATCGAAGATCTCAGCGTTGAAGAGCGCGAGGAAATTCTCATCGATGTCGCCCGGACGCTGGAAGGCACGGCGCGTGAAGCTTTTGTCGAGGGCAACAAGCAGTTTGCGGCGCTTTCCACCAACATGGCGGAAGCAATCCGGGTCAATGCCGACGAACTGGCCCGCGATGATCCAGAACAGGCCGAAGAATTGTTGCAGCAGGCTGTCGCAATGATCTCGCAGTTCAATGCTACTCATCCTTACCGGTTGATCAGCACAGCTGTTCACTGATCGGCTTGAGGTCCTAGTTCCTGCTTCGACAAAAAACCCCGGAGGATTTCGATGTCAGAACTCATCGTGCTTGGTTTCGATAATGCCGACAAAGCGGACGCCGTTCTTAATCGTCTCGTCCAGCTCGAGAAGGAATATCTGATCGACCTCGAAGATGCGGTCATTGCCGTTCGCGACGAGGCCGGCAAGGTCCGTCTCAAGCAGAGCGTCAATCTGACGGCGGCAGGTGCCGCAAGCGGCGGGCTTTCCGGCGCGCTGTGGGGTTCGCTCGTGGGCCTGCTGTTCCTCAATCCCCTTGCCGGACTTGTGGTCGGCGGCGCAATCGGTGCCGGTTCCGGCGCTCTCGCAGGATCGATGGCCGATTACGGCATTGACGACGATCTCATCAAGAAACTCGCCGAAGCCATTCCCACGAACAGTTCCGCGCTCTTCCTGCTGATCCGCAAGGTCCAGCCGGAGAAAGTGCTTGCCGAATTCAAGGGCGAGCATGCAAGGTTGCTGCGCACCTCGCTTTCGCCCGATCAGGAAACGCGACTGCGGCAGGTTCTCGTCGACGAGACGACGCCGACATCCGCGGCTTCCGCCACGGTTTGAGCTCAAAGCCTGATCTGTGACCATCGATTAAGGACCGTGCTTCCGGATAGGAAGCGCGGCAGAAGGTGGTGCAACCAGACGCTCGCCGTAAATGCGCGTGGCTTCCATATTATGCCGAATGCTGCCATTCTGAGCATCGGGTTCATCCGGTGATCGGCGGCATTGCAGCAAGGGGAGGGGCAAGACCCGAACGGCTATTGTCAGCATACGTTTCCAGACGAAAAGTTGCGCGATGACCGAGCCCATATCTCGCCAAAGCCAGCCTCCGTCAAAACCCAAAACATCCCTGGACCAGACTCAGCGCGCGGCGGTGCAGGCGCTGCGAGTAATGATTGCATGCACGATCACCTATGCCGTCTCCCAGCTTCTTCATCTTCAGCAGGGTTATTGGGCCGTGTTCACGGTGCTGATCGTCATGCAGGCGTCGGTTGGCGCGACGGCCGGTATGGCTGCCGATCGCTTGGTGGCGACGGTCGCCGGGGCAGTGCTTGGAGGTGTGGCGGTGTTCGTGACACCGCAGGAGCCGCTTGCTATCGGGATCGCGCTGATCTGCGTCGTCGGCTTTTCGAGCTTCGTGGCGGCGCGCGTGCCTCGCCTGCGCAATGCCGGGCTGACGGCAGCGATCGTCATGCTGACGCATTCCGCCGCCGTTCCCGTCGAAATCTTCGTGATCGACCGCATTGCCGAGATTACCTTGGGCGGTGTCGTGGGTGTACTCGCCAGCCTCTTCATCCTGCCGACGCGCTCGCGGACTATAGTGCTCGATCGCTTCGGATCGGCTCTCGACGTCGTGGCACAGATCTTGCGTACTCTTGCATCCGCGGTCGAAAAGGGCGAGCCGGTATCCGCCTCGGAAGCCAATATCGCGCTGCGCCAGTCCCTGATGGCGACGGAATCGCTCCTGACCGACGCTCAGCGCGAACGCGCCTTCTGGCTGACAAAAGAGGGAATTTCCGAGGCCATCCCTCGCTCGCTTTGGCGAATCCGCAACGACATGACCTATGTCAGCCACATCGTGGAAACGCCTTTCCCGCCGGCGATCGTCGAAGTGATCGGGCCGCAGGCGGGACGAGTGCTCGAGGCACAGGCCCGCTTCGCGGAAGCATGTGGCCGGGCGCTGCGTGCCGGCGGCGAGATCGATTCAGCGGTGCTTTCGGCTGGCGATGAAGCTTTCGAGGCCGCGTTTAGCGCTCTTCAACGTTCCGAAGCTGCTCAATCGATGGATTTTAGCGAAACAGGCCGCCTGTTTGGTCTCGATTTCACCTTGCGCCGCATGCGTCAGAATTTTCTCGATCTTGCCGATCGCATCCGCGAAAGCAAGGTCAGTTGAAGCGACGAGGCGGTTTCGGCATGACCTGGTCTCTCAACGCCCAGCGTAAGGGAGCCGGTCAACAAGACCGACTCCCTTTGCTCATTAGGAACGAAGAGGGTTTTGCGTTTCCGCTTTTAGTGAACCGCTCCCGATCCGCCAGCCGCAACGATCGCAAAGGGCTGCCCCTCGACAGCAATGCTGCGGATTTCCTTGAGCGACTGGCCGTCCACCAAGCGAATAAGGCCGTGACGTGGATCCATAATGGCGAGAAGGTCGCCGGCAATGGCTAGGCGCGGCCGGGGATCGCGCCAATGGCCGTCCTTGCTGTAGGGTTCGGTGACCGCCTCGGATTTCACGATTGCGCCTTTCACCACATCGAGAAGATGCAGACTACCATCCTCGGTGAGGATATAGGCATGCTGCGGCTTTGCCGGATCGAGCACGAAGTCGACGCGTCGTGTCGGCAGTTCGATCAGCTTGTAGGGCTCGACTGCGTTGTCTGGGTCGATCAGCACGACATTTTGCTCACCGTAATTGCCGAGGAAAAATTGCATGGAGGTGCCGCCGAGCAATGTCGATACCTTGCCTTTCGGGAGAGGCGCGTCATAGGCGAGCGTATCGAGCTTCGGGCCGTTGACACCGCCAGGGCGCGCGATGAGGACGCCTTCCTCGCAACCGAAGGCAACCAGCCGGGGGAGGTTGCCTCCCCGTGAAGGCCAGTGCAAGGCTTGATATCGCCGACCTGCTCGCCCTTTCGGTTGAGGACGCGCAAGCCGAGACGTGGTGGCAGCTCACCCTCCTTGACCGGTGCCTCCATGTTCGGCGCCGATACGAGAAGATGATTGCCCATCGGAACGGCAACGCCGTGGTGGGCGGCCATCGTCTCGAATGCACGGATGTCAGGTTTACCTTCTGCAAGACCGCTCTCGGACAGGAGGTCGAACTTGTCGTCGCGATCGTAGAAGATCGCGATATCATTGCCGTGCGTTACCACGTGCCTCGGCTTTTCACCCCTGATCGCAGCTGGAAGCAGTTTCGGTTCGGAAAGCTCGATGTCGCGATGTTCTCCGTGATCGGAGAGCGAGATGCCGGTCGCGATGGCGTGGACGACATTCTTTTCGCCCTGCACGGCAAAGACTGTTCGGCCGGACTGGCTGAGCGACAGCGCGGCATAGCCGTCAAGATCGAACCGACCGATCTCCTTACCGCTTGTCGCGTCAATCGCGCGGACGATCGGCAGGCTGTGATCGGCAACGAACAGCCGCCAGCTTTCCGTCTCGTTTTCGCTGTCGGCAAAAGAGGGAAACGGAAACAGCAATGTGCAGGCGAGCGACGAGGCTGCAAGGAAGATACCGGAACCTGTGCGTAGCATGGAAAATCCTTTATGTAATAACATTACATATGCAGCGTAATAAAATAACGCTGTGCTTGTCCAGCCCTTGCATGCACGCATCAAGCGAAATGAGCATCCATATCAGCATGGAAATCGATTGGGGGACTTCGAAGCGGTTGACGTAATTTTAACTCAGGCTACTATATATAGTGTTCGAGGTTCCCCTGATTCGCAAGAATTGGAGGCTAAGATGGGAATCCGGTCGGCAAACATGATGATTGCCAAGCCGGAGCTGCACCCGCAACTGTGAGCGGCGAGCATTCGTTTGACGAAGTCACTGAGGCCATGTGCCTTGGGAAGGCGAAACGAATGCGTCGACCCGCGAGCCAGGAGACCTGCCTTGAGCAATAACGATCACCGTTCTTAAACGCCGCTCGCAACGGCCGGCATTGCGCTTTGCAGATCTGTCAAAATCCCATGATACCCCGGCGGAGATGTCCGGTTTCGGGCGAATCGCGCGCATCCCGCGAGACGAGGACGTATCATGGACTATGCCGATTATATCGCCGATCCCTCGCGCGACTGCGCGATCGTCGTTCATCGCGGCATCTGGCGCGCCGCGCCGGAAAACAGCTTGCTGGCAATCGAGCGAGCCATGTCTGCCGGCTATGATGCCGTCGAGATCGACGTGCGATGCAGCAGCGACGGCGAGTTCTTTCTCCTGCATGACGATACGCTTGAGCGGACGGCCGGCCTCATCCAGGAGGCAGAGGGGCTGACGCTGCAGCAACTGTCGAGCCTGCACCTGCGTGACCGCAATGGCGGCGAGACGAACCGGATGACCGGAGAAAAGCTGCCGAGCCTGAAGGATGTCTTCGATCTCACGCGCGGCCGTGTTTTCCTGCATCTCGATGTCAAGCGCAGAGACATGATCCCCGGTGTGATCGCCTGTGCTCGTGCCATGGGCGTCGATCGGCAAGTCGATTTCTGGGGCGATCTGAGGACCCCGGACGATCTTGCCTGGATCCAGCACAAGGTATTGCCGGAGATGGTTCTCTTCATGGCGAAAACACGCCTCGGTTCCCAGGATGCGGAGAGCCAGCTCGATCTTCTATTTCAGCTCAACCCGCTGCTGTGCGAAATCTACTTCGACAGCTTGGACCAGCTTTCTGCTCGCAAGGCGCTTTTTGCTGACGCGGGCGTGCGCCTGTGGGTCAATACACTCGATTCCGTTTCCTGCGCAGGCTTTACGGATACCGCCGCGCTGCAGGACCCCGCGGCAATTTGGGGCCGCCTGATCGATGCAGGCGTCTCCGCCATCCAGACGGATGAGGCTGAGGCGCTGAGGACCTACCTCAAGGCTCGTTAGTCAGCTTTTCGATGTAATCATCCTGAACTGATCGCGCTGCGATAGCTCACGGTCGCGCAGCAGCGTTCGCCTTGATATGAAAACGCAAATGGCCGGCCCTAGCGGATAGAGCCAGCCATTTAACCCATCCAGCCTTTACGGCCAGGGTCGCGATTACTTGTTGAGTGCATCCTTCAGCGCCTTGGCTGGCGTGAAGGCAAGCTTCTTCGAGGCGGCAACCTTGATGGTGGCGCCCGTTCCCGGATTGCGTGCTTCACGTTCCGGCGTGTCCTTGACCTTGAACTTGCCAAAGCCAGGAATCGAGGTTTCGGCGCCGGAGGTCGCGGCTCCGGTGATGGCTCCAAAGACGGCTTCTACGATTGCCTTGCTCTGAACTTTGGTGAGCTTATGCTCCGCTGCAATTTGATCTGCGATTTCATTGGTAGTGGTCATGAGGCTTCCCCCGCATTGATGACGCCGGAATCATTTCCATTGCCGGTGACAGTTGTCACCTGGAGTTCTGCACGGAAAGGCCGAGAAAGCCGGTATTTCCACAATTTCCGACGTATTGAAGCCATTTTAGGCGCTTTACGTGGGTGTTTTCCCAGTCCAAGCACAAGTCGGATAGCCTGCGGGAGGACGGTTGGGGGCATCCGCAGACGCCTTGCGAATCTGCTGAAAATGCCGGAATCGGCGGCTCCAGCGCGTTTTCGCCAATCGGATGCGGGCCATGGCGGCGCAATCGAGGCTGGTCTTTCTCCGGACGGGTCTATAGAGCCTCGCTCACGATGTTTGAATGGGACAAGCAATGGAACATGAGATCAAGATAGGCAATCGCGGCGATTTCGGGCTCTGGGCCATCGAGCTCGCAAAGCAGATCATCAGCGATGAGGGCTTTGAACTGGCAAGAGCGGGACGGGACGGGACGGACGATGATGTGCGCGCAGCCGGCAATGCGCTTGGCCAAGCGATCACCAATGCGCTGATGGAAGTTTATGACGGTCTGATCGAAAGGGCCGATGAAGACTAGGGTCATCTCCGCAGGTTGCGGCCGGTCATCCGCATGCTCGCGCGGGTGGCATGTTCAGGATTGAAATTTGAAAGTTGCACCAACTTAAAATCGCAGCCTTAAAATCGCAAACCGGCATCCCCATATAGGGGCGAATTAGTCTTTCTGCCCTATGACAGGAGAGCCAATGTTCAGTGCAGTACCGCGGTTTGCCAAGATCGCAGCCATCGTCGTCCTTGCCGCCGCTTCGTCCGTAGCGACCTTTGACGCTGCCGATGCGCGTCGGGCTGGATCAAGCGGATTCGGAAGCCGCGGGACGCGTACCTTCGATACGCCGGCGATCACGAGGACAGCCCCCACGCAGGCGGCGCCGATCGATCGGACGATGACGCAGCGGCCGCAGCAGCAGACGACGATCCAGCCGCCGCTTGGCGCGCCACAGCGTCCAGGCTTTTTCGGTGGCTTTGGCGGATCGATGATCGGCGGCCTGATCGCAGGCGGTCTTCTCGGCATGCTGCTCGGCCATGGTTTCGGCGGCGGCATCGGCTTCCTCGGCATGCTGCTGCAGATCGGCCTGATTGTGCTGCTGATCAGCTTTGCCATGCGGTTCTTCGCAAACCGCCAGCGTACGCAATATGCGGCGCCGGGATCGGGCGCGCCTTACAACGGGAATCCGATGAACAATGCGAGCGCGTCGCCGCGTCCTTCCTTCTCCATCCCGTCCATGGGCGGTGGAGCGGCCGCCGCGCAGAAAACACGCCAAGCCAACGACGAGATCGGGCTGCAGCAGGCCGATCTCGATCGCTTCGAGCATCTCCTCACCGAAATCCAGTCGGCCTACGGCAAGGAAGATTATGCCACCCTACGCCGGCTGACCACGCCGGAGGCGATGTCCTATCTTGCCGAAGAGCTCGGGGAAAACGCCACGAATGGCGTGCGCAACAGCGTTTCCGACGTTCGTCTGCTGCAGGGCGATATTGCCGAGGCCTGGCGCGAGGACAATGCCGAATATGCAACGCTTGCGATGCACTATTCGAGCATCGACGCTCTGGTCGACCGCGCAACAGGAAAGCTCGTCGACGGCGACGATCACAATCCCTCCGAGACGACCGAACTCTGGACCTTCGTGCGCAAGCCGGGCGCGGACTGGACGCTTTCCGCGATCCAGGGCACGAAAACCCACTAATCTACCTTGCTTCAATAGAGGCCGCCTCGCGAGGGATCGGGGGCGGCTAGTCATATCCAGAAACTGATAGCCTTCATTCTCTAAGGTCTGAACAAGTCGAGCGGGTGCGAAAGCGATGCGGCATCCGCCTTGACTCGCCGAAGGCGTCCTCTAATGTACTGATGTGGAAACGTTACCACATTGGGAGGAAATAGATGAAATCCGCGCGGCTCAACCGCCTGTTCGGCGTGTCCGGAAATTGCTTCGATGTTGCTATCGATCATGGCATGTTCAATGAACGGACCTTTCTGGCCGGCATCGAGGATATGAGAACTGCGATCAAAGTGATTGCCGATGCCGCGCCCGATGCCATTCAGCTTCCACCGGGGACTGCCCCCATTCTACAGGCGATCCCCGGCAAACATCGCCCGGCTCTGGTGCTACGGACCGATATCGCCAACATCTACGGCAATCCGCTGCCCTCGGCGCTGTTTTCCGAGATGATCGATCGTGGCGTGGAGCAGGCCGTGGCGCTTGATGCCGCCTGCGTGGTCGTCAATCTCCTGATGCTGCCGGACCAGCCTGAGGTTTACCGCGCCTGCGTGCGCAACGTGAACAGCCTGAAGCGCGAATGTGAGATCTATGGCATGCCGCTGATGGTGGAGCCGCTGGTCATGCAGGACAATTCCAAAGGCGCCTATATGGTCGATGGCGCAATCGACAAGATCCTGCCGCTGGTACGCCAGGCCGCCGAACTCGGCGCCGATATCATCAAAGCGGATCCTTGCGACAATGTTCAGGACTATCATCGCGTCATCGAGATCGCCCAAGGCTTGCCCGTGCTTGTGCGCGGCGGCGGCCGCGTGTCGGATCTGGAAATCCTTTCACGCACCAGGCAACTGATGGAGCAGGGCGCCCGCGGCATCGTCTATGGCCGCAATGTCATCCAGCACCACAATCCCGCCGGCATGACACGCGCCCTGATGGCGATCGTCCATGAGAGGGCTTCGGCCGAAGACGCCTCGCGGCATCTCGCCTGATATATCCTGGGGAGGAGGAAACATGAAAAGAGTATTCCGCTTCGGCGTCATCGGTTGCGGCCTGATGGGACGCGAATTCGCAAGTGCCGCCGCACGCTGGCTGCACCTTGCCGATACCAGGGCGCGGCCGGAAATCGTTGCCGTCTGCGACACAAATGCAGCGCTTCTCGATTGGTTCAAGGACAACGTGCCGTCGGTCCGGCAATTCACCGGAGACTACAAGGAGTTGCTCGCCAATCCGGATGTCGACGCGGTCTATTGCGCCGTGCCGCATGTGCTTCACCAGCAGTTCTACATCGATATTCTGAAAGCCGGAAAGCATCTGCTCGGCGAAAAGCCGTTCGGCATGGATGCGGCCCAGAATCGCGAGATCATGGCGGTTCTTGCCGAAAACCCGGAACTTCTCGTTCGCTGCTCGTCGGAAATGCCGTTCTTTCCTGGTGCGCAGAAGGTCATCGCGCTCGCCGAGAGCGGCGAGATGGGCGATATTCTCGAGGTCGAAGCTGGCTTCCTGCACTCCTCCGACATAGACAGGCAGAAGCCGATCAACTGGAAGCGCATGGCCGATATAAACGGCGAATATGGCTGCATGGGCGATCTCGGCATGCATGTGCTGCATGTGCCCTTGCGGCTCGGCTGGCGCCCGCAAACCCTGCATGCGCAGCTCGTCAAGACGATCACCGAGCGCCCGGACGGCAAGGGCGGCATGGTGCCGTGCACGACCTGGGACAATGCGACGATCAGCACGCGCGTCAGCGCGGGCGGCCAGGATTTTCCAATGGTGTTGAAGACCTGGCGTATCGCGCCGGGCGAAGCCAATACCTGGTACATTCGCATACTCGGCATGAAGAAGAGCGCTTTCTTCAGCACAAAGTCGCCACGGCAATGGCAGTGGATGGATTACAATGGCGGCGCGCAGGCCTGGAGCACCGAGGATCTGGGATACGGCTCGCTCTTCCCGGCAATTACCGGCAAGATCTTCGAGTTCGGCTTTGCCGATGCCATCCAGCAGATGTGGGCCGCCTTCGTTGATGAACTGGCAGGCGGAAACGCCAACGGCTTTACCTGCGCCACGCCGGAAGAAACCCAGGCGCACCACGCGGTGCTGACGGCGGCACTCAAATCCGGCCGCGAGAATATCGTCGCGTCGGTCGACTATGAGGGAGCGGTCGCCCGATGAAGCGCTCCGAAATCAACGAGGCGCTGCGGCGCGCAAGTAAAACCCTAGACCATTGGCGATGGTCCCTGCCGGAATGGGGCTACTGGACAGCGGCGGATTTCGCCGCCAATTCGGAAGCGGCGCGCTATCTGCATGCCCATCAATTGGGATGGGACGTCACGGATTTCGGCTCCGGCCGGTTTGCCGAATGCGGCCTCGTGCTGTTTTGCCTGCGCAACGGCATCGTCGGTGTCGAGGGCGAGCGCACCTATGCCGAAAAGCTGCTTTTCGTCGAGGAAGGGCAGGTAACGCCGACCCATCGCCATCAAGCCAAGATGGAGGATATTATCAACAGGGCCGGCGGCGATCTCGTGATCGAATTCGCCGCGACCGATGCCGAAGGCAATGTGCTGAAGGACGATTTGGTCGTTCCGGTGGATGGCTTGCCGAGGACGCTTGCCGCATGGGAGCCGCTTATTCTCTCTCCCGGCCAGAGCGTGACGATCCATACCGGGCTCTATCATCGCTTCTATGGCCGAAAGGGCGGCGGGCCTGTGTTCGTCGGCGAGGTCAGCCAGGTCAATGACGACAATAGCGATAATTACTTTCTGGAGCCGATCGGCCGCTTCGCGGCGATCGAGGAGGATGAGCCGCCTCTCAGACCCCTATGGAATGAGGCAGGTGGCTGATGCGAACCGGGGAGGAGGTTCACGGCAGCGAGAAGCAGGACAAGGGAGGCATTGTTTGCGCTGGCAATTTTATTGTCGACCGCGTGCACACGCTGACCTACTGGCCCGAGCAGGGTAATCTCGCTCACATCATCAATCAGGATGTGGGCGTTGGGGGAGGGGCCGCCAATGTCGTCACCGACCTGGCCTCGCTCGGCTTTCCCGGAAAACTCGCCGCGGCCGGATGTATCGGTGCGGATACCGACGGAGAGATCGTCAAGACGCGGCTTCAGAGCGCCGGCGTCGATGCAAGCGGCCTGCGGGAGCTTCCCGACCGCGCGACGGCGCACACGCATGTCATGAATGTGCCGGGACAAAACCGCACCTTCTTCTATCATGGTGGTGCCAATGATGCGGTGACGGATGCGCTCATCTCGCCCGCCGCCTTTGCGAACGCCGGCTATCGCCTTTTCTATCTTGGCTATTTGATGCTGTTGCCGGGACTCGACACGATCGATGCGGATGGCCGATCCGGAGCATCGCGCCTGCTGGAGGCTGCGCGCAACGCCGGTCTTGTCACCTGCGTCGATTTCGTCTCCAGCGAAGATCCGGAGTTTGCGGCGAAGGTCGGTGCGGCTCTGCCCTATTGCGATTTCCTTGTCATTAATGAAATCGAGGCGGGACGGGCAACCGGCCTGAGCTTGCGTGACGGGAAGGGAGAGTTGATCGAATCCGCACTTCTGACGGCCGGCGAGCGGCTGCTGGCGGCAGGCGTCGCCAGGGGTGCGATCATCCATGCTCCGGAAATCTGCTTCTGGTTTGCGCCGGGCCGCCCGCCAATTGTTTGTCGCTCCCGCCCGGTCGATCCAGCCGAAATCGTCAGTACTGTCGGTGCCGGCGATGCCTTCTGCGCCGCGGTACTTTACGGCCTGCATGAGGATTGGCCCGTCGAACGCATCTGCGCCGCTGCCCACGCCGCCGCCGCCCGTTGCCTTGGAGGCGTAACCGCGACGGACGGTATCCCCGATATGGCAACGCTTCTGGAGGATGTGAAGGCGATGCAGCATGCATGCGGCTGATGTGTCGGCTGCGGAGCGGCAACGTCCATCATTGGATGCTATGGTGTCGATGGGAGCGGCGCGATAGGATCAGGAAATTGAACCTTATGCTCGGAGGAGGAGAATGAGGGCAGTCCGTTTGGAATCGATCGGATCCATGGCCATGCGCAATGTGGAAAAGCCGAACGCCGGACCGGGAGATATCATCGTCCGGGTTCTGGCCGCCGGCATCTGCGGATCCGACCGGCATATGTACAAGGGCGAGTATCCGACGGCTATGCCGGTAGCGTTGGGCCATGAATTCTGTGGCCTCGTGGAGGAGGTGGGCGAGGGCGTTTCGTCCTTCGTGGGTGGAGAGCTCGTGACGGTCGACCCGAACATTGCCTGCGGCACCTGTCCTGCCTGCCGGCGCGGGCGACCGAACCTATGCGCCAATCTGAAGGCTATCGGGGTGACGCGGGACGGCGGCTTTGCCGAATATGTCGCGGTTCCCTGCGGCCAGGCGTTTACGCTGCCTCCCGATCTTGATCCCGTCCACGGCGCCTTCTGCGAGCCGCTGGCCTGTTGCATCCATGCCATTGACAAGGCACGGATCCGTCCCGGCGATAGCGTCGCCATATTGGGCGGCGGTGTGATCGGCCTGCTCATGGTGCAGCTGGCTCGTCTTGCCGGTGCTGACCAGATCATCCTGATCACGAGACAACTGTCGAGACGCGAGGCGGCGTTGCGGCTGGGAGCGACGCTGGCCCTCGACCCGACGGCGACCGATGTGGTTGCTGCTGTCAAAGACGCGACCCATGGCGGTGTGGATGTCGTCATAGAATGCGCCGGAGTCCCAGAAACGCTGCAGACCGGCGTGCGGATGGCGCGGCGCGGCGGTGTCTTCGTCCTCTTCGGGGTGACGCCGGCGGGCCTCGAAGTGCCCGTTCTGCCGTTCGATCTGCTCGTCAACGAAGTTGAGATCAGGCCGGCCTATCTCAATCCGTTCACCCATTCCCGGGCTGCGACCATGGTGGCGAGCGGTATTCTGGAGCTGGATTCGCTGGTGACCAAGACCATAGGGCTCGAAGATGTTGCTGAAGCGGTCGGCAGTGCGCCATTGGCCGGCGAGATCAAGGTCATCGTCCGGCCGTGAATGCCGCCTGAAGGCGATGTGCTTTCATTTGCGGACGGGGCCGGTGGAGTCGCGCTCGATCAAGGTGACAGGCACTTTGACGATCGTGTCTTTTCGGGGCTCGCCATCCGCTTGCTGTTCTTCGATCAGGGCCTCCAATCGCCGGGCCGCCAGCTCGCCGACATCGCGGATCGGCTGGGCGACGGTCGTCAGGCGTGGAAAGACATACGCCGCCTCCGGCAGATCGTCGAAGCCGATGACCGAATAGTCGCGTGGTACGGAAAAGCCGTGATCCTGAACGGCATGGATTGCGGCGATCGCCGAAATATCTGTTGTGCCGATGATACCAGTCACCTCGGGCCGGGAGGCCACCAATTCCCTTGCGAGAGGATAGGTCGCCGCGAAGCTGTGCTCCTCGGCCATGGTCACGACCGCTGGTGCTATGCCGTTCTCGGCCATTTCCACCGTGATGCCGCGAAGGCGAAGCTGGACCGGCTGGCTATGGGCAGGCGCGCCGACAATGCCGATCAGCCGATGGCCGAGGCCGATCAGATGGCGGGCCATCAGGCGCCCGCCCTCCTCGTGATCGGCCATGACAGCATCATCGGCAATTCCAGTGAGCTCACGGTCGATGGCGACGATCGGGACATGCGCGTCGCGCAGCGTTTCGAAATGTTCGGTGTTGCCGAAGGCGCTTGCCACGATGACGCCGTCGACGCGCTGGGACAGCAGCATGGAAATGTAGCGTGCCTCGTGATCCATGCTTTCCGCCGTGCTGCAGATCAGTGTCTGATAGCCGCGCCGGAACAGCTCCTGTTCGATGGCATGGGCGAGGATGCCGAAGAAGGGCACGTCGATCGACGGCAGCATCAACCCGATCATCCGGCTCCGTGCACCGCGCAGCATGCGCGCGCCCTTGCTCGGCGTGTAGTTGAGCGTGCGAATTGCAGCCTCCACACGCTCCCGGAGTTCCGGAGAGGCATAGCCGCTGTTGTTCAGCACGCGCGAGACAGACGAGACCGATGTTCCTGCGAGCTTGGCGATATGTCTGATGCTGGTGGTCACTGGCTCGCATTTCTTTGTCTGGCGGTCGAATAGTCATGGGGCTGGTTGCAAAAACTCTGTCGCTAGGTCGCGGACTAAATCACTGGTCGGAGATGGCATCAAGCGTGATGCAGGCCTGCTTTTATATCTCGCTATATCCTTGTCGGCTATCTCGGGCGTGCGGTCCAGGCGCGGCATAGAAGCGTCTCCGCTCATCTCGGCAATCCCGAGGGCATTTATAAGATTTTTATATCTTCTTCTATCCGCCCGTCTCGAACCTTAATGCGGTTCGGTCGCATATTGCGTGACGAAGATACACCTGAAGTGCTCTTCTCCCCGGTAGAATGAAAAGGGCGTTTTCGTGTGAAGTGCTCTCCATCGCTTTCTGCCATCAACAATAACAATCAAGGACTCGCGATCGATGATGGACATTATTCTTGTCGGGATCGGCGTTTTATTCTTCCTCCTTTGCGTCGCTTATACCAAGGCCTGCGACAGCCTCTAATCGGAGAGACGACAATGCTTCTCGATTACATTCTCGGTGGCAGCGTGACGATCTTTCTCACCGTCTACCTGGTCTATGCTCTTATTCGCCCCGAGCGCTTCTGACAGCGCTGGATAGGGAAAGTTACCTCCATGACCTTCAACGGATGGCTTCAGATCCTCATTTATATCGGGATCCTTCTTCTGCTCGTCAAACCGCTCGGCGGTTACATGACGCGTGTCTTTACCGGCGAGCGCACCTTCCTCTCCTTCGTCCTCCGTCCTGTGGAACGGGGGCTTTATCGTTTGGCTGGCACGGACGAGCGCGAAGAGCAGCACTGGGCGACCTATTCGGTCTCCTTGCTGCTGTTCAGCCTTGCCGGCTTTATCGTTCTCTATGCGCTGCAGCGACTGCAGGGCGGCCTGCCGTACAATCCGGCCGGCATGACCGCGGTCGGGCCGGAATTGTCCTTCAACACGGCAACCAGCTTCGTCACCAATACCAATTGGCAGAACTACGGCGGCGAAAGCACGATGTCCTATCTCGTGCAGATGGCTGGTCTCACCGTGCAGAACTTCGTTTCCGCGGCAACCGGCATTGCCATCGCCATTGCGCTGATCCGCGCATTTGCGCGCGCTTCCGGCAAGGCAATCGGTAACTTCTGGGTCGATATGATCCGTGCGACGCTCTATGTGCTGCTGCCGATCTGCATTATTCTGACACTGGCCTTCGTCTATCTCGGCGTCCCGCAGACGCTCGGTCCTTACGTCAACGCAACGACGCTCGAAGGCGCACAGCAGACGATCGCCGTCGGTCCCGTCGCCTCGCAGCTTGCCATCAAGATGCTCGGCACGAATGGCGGCGGCTTCTTCAATGCCAACTCGGCGCATCCGTTCGAAAACCCCGATGCAATCTCCAACCTTCTGCAGATGCTGTCGATCTTCGCCATCGGCGCGGCGCTGACCAACGTCTTCGGCCGCATGGTCGGCAGTCAGCGGCAGGGCTGGGCGATCCTGGCTGCGATGGGTACGCTGTTCATCGCTGGCGTGATCGTCACCTATTGGGCTGAAGCGGCCGGCAATCCGCTTGTTCATGCGCTCGGCATCCAGGGCGGCAATATGGAAGGCAAGGAAGTCCGTTTTGGGATTGTTGCCTCCTCGCTCTTCGCCGTCATCACCACCGCCGCATCCTGCGGCGCAGTCAACGGCATGCTCGACAGCTTCACCGCGATCGGCGGTCTGATCCCGCTCATCAATCTGCAGCTTGGCGAAGTTATCGTCGGCGGCGTCGGCGCCGGTTTCTACGGCATCCTGATGTTTGTCGTCATCGCCATCTTCGTTGCCGGCCTGATGGTCGGGCGTACGCCGGAATATCTTGGCAAGAAGATCGAGGCCAAGGAAGTGAAGATGGCAATGCTTGCCGTGCTTTGCCTGCCCGCCGGCATGCTGATCTTCACGGCGATCTCCGTGGTATTGCCCTCTGCCGTTGCGTCGATCGCCAATGCCGGCCCGCACGGCTTCTCGGAAATCCTCTATGCCTACAGCTCGGCCGCGGCAAACAACGGCTCGGCCTTCGGCGGCCTGACCGGCAACACGCCCTGGTACAATATCACGCTCGGTATCGTCATGCTGATCGGTCGCTTCCTGGTCATCGTTCCGGCCCTTGCGATTGCCGGTTCCCTGATCAGCAAGAAGACGGTTCCCGCTTCGGCCGGCACCTTCCCGACCGATGGCCCGCTCTTCGTCGGCCTGCTGGTCGGCACGATCCTCATCGTTGGCGGCCTGACCTTCTTCCCGGCGCTGGCGCTTGGACCGATCGTCGAACATCTGGCGATGATCTCAGGCCAGACCTTCTAAGGAATGACGGCCATGAGCCAACCGCTTCTAGGCAAGCTTAGAAAAGTCATCGATCCACGCCCCTTTGACAGGGGGCGTGGCCCGGCCGGAATAACCTGCGCTTCCGACGCCATTTTGCTGGCGATGGTTGCCTTGTTCCTCGGCCTTGTCGTCTTCGGATTTCTAATCGGCTGATCGGCAGCGTTCCGATCTGACGTTTTCCCCTTCACGCTGGAGCCTCTTATGAGCCAGTTAAAATCAGCGAGTATTCTGGATTCTCGCATTCTCGTTCCGGCGATCGGCGCTTCGTTCAAAAAGTTGAACCCGCGCACGCTCGCCAAGAACCCCGTCATGTTCGTGGTCGCCGTCGTTTCGATGCTGACGACCGTCCTCTTCCTGCGCGACCTCCTCACCGGCGGCGGCAATCTCGCCTTCTCGCTGCAGATCAATATCTGGCTGTGGTTCACGGTGCTGTTTGCCAATTTCGCCGAGGCCGTTGCCGAAGGCCGCGGCAAGGCACAGGCGGATTCGCTGCGCAAGTCGCGCACCGAAACCCAGGCAAAGCTTCTGGCTGGCAATAGCCGCACCGACTACAAGATGGTGCCCGGCACCAGCCTCAAGGTCGGTGACGTCGTTCTGGTCGAAGCCGGCGATATCATTCCCTCGGATGGCGAAGTCATCGAAGGCGTCGCCTCTGTCAACGAAGCCGCAATCACCGGCGAATCCGCCCCAGTCATTCGTGAATCGGGCGGCGACCGCTCGGCGGTCACCGGCGGCACGCAGGTCCTGTCGGATGAGATCCGCGTGTGCATCACCGCTGCTGCCGGTTCGACCTTCATCGATCGCATGATTGCGCTGGTCGAAGGTGCGGAACGGCAGAAGACGCCGAACGAAATCGCGCTCAACATCCTGCTGGCCGGCATGACGCTGATCTTCGTGCTCGCCACCGTCACCATCCCGAGCTTTGCCGCCTATGCCGGCGGTTCGATCCAGACGGTCGTGCTTGTTGCTCTGTTCGTAACCTTGATCCCGACCACCATCGGCGCGCTGCTTTCGGCGATCGGTATCGCCGGCATGGACCGCCTGGTGCGCTTCAACGTGCTCGCCATGTCGGGCCGCGCCGTCGAAGCCGCTGGCGACGTCGATACGCTGCTTCTCGACAAGACGGGCACGATCACGCTCGGTAACCGTCAGGCGACTGCGTTCCGTCCGGTCAGGGGTATCAGCGAGCAGGATCTCGCCGATGCCGCACAGCTTGCCTCCCTTGCCGACGAGACGCCGGAGGGGCGCTCGATCGTCGTGCTTGCCAAGGAGAAATATGCGATCCGTGGCCGCGACATGACGAGCCTGAAGGCAACCTTTGTTCCCTTCACCGCCCAGACGCGCATGAGCGGTGTCGACCTCGAGGGATCTTCGATCCGCAAGGGTGCCGTCGATGCCGTGATTTCTTATGTCGAAGGCGCGGCCAACGGCGCGACGGAAGGCACCGCAGTCATGTCGCGCACGACGAGCGAAACGCTGCGCGAGCTGCAGGTGATTGCCGACGAGATCGCCAAGGCCGGCGGCACGCCGCTCGCCGTTGCCCGCGACGGCCGCCTGCTGGGCGTTATCCATCTCAAGGACATCGTCAAGGGCGGTATCCGCGAACGCTTTGCGGAGCTGCGCCGCATGGGCATCCGCACCGTGATGATCACGGGCGACAACCCGCTGACGGCGGCCGCGATTGCCGCCGAAGCCGGCGTCGACGACTTCCTCGCCCAGGCAACACCCGAGATGAAGCTGGCGCTGATGCGTCAGGAGCAGGCGCAGGGCAAGCTCGTCGCCATGTGCGGCGACGGCACGAATGATGCGCCGGCGCTCGCCCAGGCCGATGTCGGCGTTGCCATGAACACCGGCACGGTCGCTGCCCGCGAAGCCGGCAACATGGTCGACCTCGACAGCGACCCGACGAAGCTCATCGAGATCGTCGAGATCGGCAAGCAGCTGCTGATGACACGCGGCGCTCTGACGACCTTCTCCATCGCCAACGATATCGCGAAGTATTTCGCCATCATCCCGGCAATGTTCATCGCCTTTTATCCGCAGCTGAAGATGCTGAACATCATGGGGCTGGCCACGCCGCAAAGCGCCATTCTCTCGGCGATCATCTTCAATGCGCTGATCATCGTTGCGCTGATCCCGCTGTCATTGAAGGGTGTCCGCTACCGGCCGATCGGCGCCGGCGCGCTGCTCAGCCGCAACCTGCTGATCTATGGCCTCGGCGGCATCATCGTTCCCTTCATCGGCATCAAGGCCATCGATATGGCGATCACCGCCATTGGCCTTGCCTAAGGAGTTTCTCTCATGTTGAAACAAATCAGACCCGCCATCGTCATGATCGTCGCCACGACCGTCCTGACCGGCCTTGCCTATCCGCTTGCCATGACCGGTGTCGCCCAGGCGCTCTTTCCCCATCAGGCCAATGGCAGCCTGGTGGAGAAGGACGGCAAGGTGATCGGCTCCAGCCTTATCGGCCAGAATTTCACCACCGACCGGTACTTCCATGGCCGGCCATCGGCTACGACCGGCGCCGACCCGAACGATCCAACCAAATCGGTTTCCGCACCCTATAATGCCGCCAACTCCGGGGCCTCCAATCTCGGCCCGACCAATGCGACCCTGATCACCCGCATCAAGGGGGATGCGGCGGCCTTGCAGGCGCAGAACCCGAATGCGCCGGTTCCAATCGATCTGCTCACCACATCGGGCAGCGGACTTGACCCGGACATCTCGCCTGAAGATGCCTATTTCCAGATCCCGCGCGTCGCCAAAGCCCGCAACATGGATGAGGCCAAGGTCAAGTCGTTCGTCGACGCAGCCATCGAGCCGCGAGAACTCGGCGTTTTCGGCGAGCCTGTGGTCAATGTGCTGGCATTGAACCAGGCGCTCGATGCTTCTATGACTCAATAAGTTGAAGAGGTTGAGACGGTTAACGCCGTCTCAACCTTATCAGGAAAGACGACCCGCGAATGGCAGATGAACGCCGCGACATGTTGAGCAGGCCTTCCCCCGATGCGCTTCTCGAAAAGGCGCGGGCCGAGACACGCGGGCGATTGAAGGTTTTCCTGGGTGCGGCCCCAGGCGTCGGCAAGACCTATGAGATGCTGATGTCCGGCAGGGCGAAGATCGCGGACGGCGTCGATGTCGTCGTCGGCGTCGTCGAGACCCACGGCCGCCGCGAGACGCAGGCCCTGCTTGACGGGTTCGAAATCGTTCCGCGCGTCAATGTCGATTACAAGGGACGCGCGCTCGAAGAGATGGATCTCGATGCCATCCTGAAACGCCGTCCTGAACTGGTGCTCGTCGATGAGCTCGCCCATACCAATGCGCATGGCAGCCGGCATCCGAAACGCTATCTCGACGTCAAGGAGCTTCTCGATCGCGGCATCGATGTCTACACGACGCTGAATATCCAGCATGTCGAAAGCTTGAACGACGTCGTCTCGCAGATCACCCGCATTCGCGTGCGCGAGACGGTGCCGGATTCCATCATCGATCTCGCCGACGATGTCGAGATCATCGACCTGACGCCGGACGATCTCATCAAGCGGCTGCATGACGGCAAGGTCTATGTGTCGAAGACTGCCGAGCGCGCGCTGACCAACTATTTCACGCCCGGCAACCTAACGGCGCTGCGCGAGCTGGCGCTGCGCCGGACCGCGCAGCGTGTCGACGACCAGCTCCTGACACATATGCAGGCGCATGCAATCCCGGGGCCTTGGGCGGCCAGCGAGCGCGTGCTCGTTTCCATCGATCATCATCCGCGCTCGGCATCCTTGGTGCGCTACGCCGCGCGCATGGCATCGCGCCTGCGCGCGCCTTGGGCTGCCGTTTATGTTGAAACCAACCGCTCGATCGGCCTGACGGAAGCGCAGCGCGACACGATCGCCGCAACGCTCAGGCTTGCCGAACAGCTCGGCGGTGAGGCGATTACCCTTCCGGGCCGCGAGGTGGCGGAGGAGCTGCTTCGCCATTCGGCCAGCAACAATGTGACCCATATCGTCATCGGTTCGCCGAAAATCGGCTCCTGGCGCGATTGGTCCCGTCGTTCGGTTTCCTATGATCTCATCCGCAAGGCCGGAGATATCAGCGTCCATGTCATTTCCGGCAGCGATGTGGATGGTCAGGCCGCGAGCCGCGGCGTCAAGGTCGCGCCTTCGCCTTCTCCCTTCCAGCTGCGTGGCTATATTCTGGCAACGCTTTATGTCGCCATCGCGCTGGGCTTTTGCGTCATCCTCGATCAGGTGCTGGATGTGCGAAATCTGGCGCTCGTCTTCCTGATGGCGGTCCTGGCCAGCGCGGTCACGCAGGGCCTCCGGCCGGCACTTTATTCCTGTATTCTCGGCGCGCTTGCCTTCAACTTCTTCTTCCTGCCGCCGCGCTATACGCTGACGATCAGCGATCCGGAAAGCGTGCTCGCCTTCTTCTTTTTCCTCGGCGTCGCGGTGATCGCCAGCAACCTGACGGCGACGGTGCAACGGCAGGCGGCGGCGGCGCGGCAGCGCGCTCGGACGACCGAAGATCTCTATCTCTTTTCCAAAAAGCTCGCCGGCACCGGCACGCTCGACGATGTTCTTTGGGCTACCGCCTTTCAGCTGGCCTCGATGCTGAAGCTGCGCGTCGTGCTGCTTTTACCGGAGCATGGCACGATCGCCGTCAAGGCCGGCTATCCACCCGACGATACGCTCGATGATGCCGATATTGCGGCGGCGCGCTGGGCTTGGGAGCATAATCATGCGGCCGGCCGCGGCGCCGACACCCTGCCCGGCGCCAAACGTCTCTATGTTCCCCTGCGCACAGGCAGAACCGCTGTCGGCGTCATCGGCCTCGACAGCGACCGTCGCCACGGGCCGCTTCTGACGCCGGAGCAGCAGCGGTTGCTCGATGCCCTTGCCGATCAGGCAGCGCTTGCCATCGAGCGCGTGCAACTGGTGGCCGATGTCGACCGCGCGAAGTTGGCTGTGGAGGCGGATCGGCTGCGCTCCGCGCTGCTGACGTCCATTTCCCATGACCTGAAGACGCCGCTTGCGGCCATCCTCGGTGCGGCTGGAACCTTGCGCGATTATCTGGAGACGTTGCCGAACGAGGACCGGGTCGATCTCCTTTCGACCGTTATCGACGAATCCGAACGCCTCAACCGTTTCATCGCCAATCTGCTCGACATGACCAAGATCGAGTCGGGCGCTATGGAGCCGAACTATGCGCTGCATTATGCCGGCGATGTCGTCGGCAGTGCATTGCGGCGGGCGGAAAAAATCCTGGCTCATCACCGCGTCGATGTGCAGATACCTGTCGATCTGCCGATGGTGAAGGTCGATCCGGTGCTGTTCGAACAGGTACTGTTCAACCTGCTCGACAACGCCGCCAAATACGCACCGGAGGGGTCGGCCATCCGCCTCGAAGCCTGGGCCGATATCGACAATATCGTTTTCAGGGTCATGGATGAAGGGCAGGGCATTCCGCCTGCCGACCTCGAACGCGTTTTCGATACGTTCTACCGCGTGCGCAAGGGCGATCAGGTGCGCGCCGGCACCGGCCTTGGCCTTTCCATCTGCCGCGGTTTCATCGAGGCGATGGGCGGCACGATCGCCGCCGGCAATAGAACGGATCGGCAAGGGACTGTCTTCACCATCCGCCTGCCGAAACCAACAGATATCCCGAAGCTGGATGAACTGAAATGAACACCACTGCCGTCAAGATTCTCGTCGTCGACGACGAGCCCCCGATCCGCAAATTGCTGCGCGTCGGCCTCGGTGCCCAGGGCTACGTCGTCAACGAGGCGCAGAACGCCGCATCCGCCCAAGCATCGGTGAACGAGGACCAGCCAGACCTCATCGTCCTCGACCTCGGTCTCCCCGACAAATCGGGCCAGGATCTGCTCTTGGAATGGCGCGAGGACGGGGTGCAGATCCCCGTCGTCATTCTATCGAGCCGCACGGACGAGGCGGGCATCGTCAAGGCGCTCGAAAGCGGGGCCGACGACTACGTGACCAAGCCTTTCGGCGTCAACGAACTTGCGGCCCGCATTCGCGTAGCACTGCGCCATCGCCTGCAGCAGCAGGGTGAGAAGGCGATCTTTCAGACCGGGGGCCTTTCCATTGATCTCGTCAAGCGCATCGTCAAGGTCGATGGCAAGGAGATCAAGCTCTCGCCGAAGGAATACGACATCCTGCGCGTCCTTGCCCAGCATGCCGGCAAGGTGCTGACACATCAGTTCCTGTTGAAGCAGATCTGGGGTCCGGCGGCCGATGTGCAGTATCTGCGCGTCTATGTTCGCCAGCTCCGGCAGAAGATCGAGGAGATTCCCGATCAGCCGCACTATATCACCACCGAGACGGGCGTCGGCTATCGGCTGCGCGAGCCGGATTGATGTTGTCAGGATCCCGAATCCGGTATCGAGATGTTCTCATCTCGATCTCGCAGCAATGAAAATCATTTCATAACGACCGATTGCTCGATCCTGAGTGCGACCATGGACCTTTCCACGATCATTCTTCCCGAACACGTCTTCGTCGGCCTGCCGGCTCCGACCAAATGGCGAGCGCTGCAGATGCTGTCATCGAAGGCGGGCAGTTGCTTTGGCCTGGATGAGGCAATGGTTCTGCGGGTACTGGAGGCTCGCGAGAAGCTGGGCACGACCGGCATCGGCAATGGCGTTGCCGTCCCGCATGCCGCCGTTGCCGGCATGACCAGGCCGCGCGGATTGATGGTGCGCTTTGCCCATGCCGTCGATTTCGAGGCTATAGACGACGTTCCAACGGAATGGGCATTCGTGCTGCTTTTCGGCGAGGGTGGCCGGAGCGACTATCTGAACGTACTCGCCGCCGTCGCCAGGCGGCTGCGGACGGAAGGCGTGTTGACGGCGATGCGGCAGGCCAAAAACGCCGACGAGCTTTATTCGGTTTTTATGTCCGACTCCATCGCCTGAGGGCGCTCGGAACACGCACTGCCCGCTGTTCGGGAATGTGATTTCATTTTTCGAGATTCTATGGGATGCTGTTCTCCGGAGTTACCTAAAACGGGAACGGTCTTCGTTACTTTATACGACCAAGTTGATAGGGTTTAAGGACAAACGAAGGGGGTGCATCCATGCAGACGATAAGGCTTTCCCGGCTTCTCGCCACCGCAGTTCTGATCGGCAGTTTCTCGATCGCGGCCGTCGCGCCGACCTGGGCGGCGGACAAGACGTTTCTCAATGTTTCCTACGATCCGACACGTGAATTGTATAAGGATTTCAACGCGGCTTTCGCCGCTAAGTGGAAGAAGGATACGGGCGAAACCATCAACATCAAGGCTTCGCATGGCGGCTCCGGCGCGCAGGCTCGCTCCGTCATCGACGGTCTCGACGCCGATGTCGTGACGCTGGCGCTTGAAGGCGATATCGACGCGATCGCCAAGGCGACGCACAAGATTCCCGCCGACTGGAAGACCAAGTTCCCGAACAATTCCGTTCCGTATACCTCGACCATCGTCTTCCTGGTGCGCAAGGGCAATCCCAAGGGCATCAAGGATTGGGCGGATCTGGTCAAGGATGGCGTCGAGGTCATCACGCCGAACCCGAAGACCTCAGGCGGCGCCCGCTGGAACATTCTGGCGGCCTGGGCCTGGGCCAAGCAGGCCAATGGCGGCGATGATGCCAAGGCGCAGGAATACGTCGCGCAACTTCTGAAGCATGTTCCGGTTCTCGATACCGGTGCGCGCGGCGCGACGACGACCTTCGTCCAGCGTGGTCTCGGCGATGTTCTACTCGCATGGGAAAATGAGGCCCACCTCTCGCTCGACGAACTCGGCCCCGACCAATTCGAGATCGTGACCCCGTCCGTCTCGATCCGCGCCGATCCGCCGGTGGCCGTCGTCGACGGCAATGTCGACACCAAGGGCACGCGCAAGGTCGCGGAAGCCTATCTCAACTATCTGTACTCGGATGAAGGCCAGAAGATCGCCGCCAAGCACTATTACCGGCCGATCAAGCCGGAAGCGGCCGATCCGAAGGACGTCGCCCGTTTCCCGGCCTTGAAGCTGGCAACCATTGACGATTTCGGCGGATGGTCTCAAGCTCAGCCGAAGTTCTTCGCCGACGGGGGCGTCTTCGATCAAATCTACAAGCCGGGACAATAAGACTGAATGCATTCTATAACCCGCAAACGGTGGCGGTTACGGCAGCCGAGCGTCATTCCGGGCTTCGGATTGGCGCTCGGCGTTACCTTGGCTTGGCTCATCTTCATCGTTCTCATCCCGCTGTCGGGGCTGCTGTGGAAGAGCAGTGCTCTCGGCTGGGAAAAATTTTGGGCACTGGCCCTTGATGTGCGCACGCTCTATGCGCTGCGCATGAGCTTCGGCGGCGCCTTCATCGCCGCGCTCGTCAACGCCGTGCTTGGGCTCATCCTTGCCTGGGTGCTGGTGCGCTATCGGTTTCCGGGCAAACGCATCCTCGATGCCATGGTCGATCTGCCGTTCGCGCTGCCGACGGCGGTGGCCGGCATTGCCTTGACGACGCTCTATGCGCCGAACGGCTGGATCGGTCAGTTCCTGGCGCCGCTCGGCATCAAGATCGCCTTCACCCCGGTCGGCATCATCATCGCGCTGATTTTCGTTGGCTTGCCCTTCGTGGTCCGCACGGCGCAGCCCGTCATGGAGGAGATCGACCGCGAAGTCGAGGAGGCGGCGGCAACCCTTGGAGCGAACCGCTTTCAAACGATCACGCGCGTGCTGCTGCCAGGCCTGGCGCCTGCGGCGCTGACCGGCTTTGCCTTGGCGTTCGCCCGCGCGGCCGGCGAGTACGGATCGGTGATCTTTATCGCCGGGAACAGGCCGTATGTCTCGGAAATTGCACCGTTGCTCATCGTCATTCGCCTGGAGGAATACAATTACGCCGCAGCGACGGCGATCGCGACGCTGATGCTGTTCATTTCCTTCACCATGCTTTTGATCATCAATCTCATCCAGTCGTGGAGCAGAAGGAGATATGGCTATGGCGCATGATCTTTCTGCCGCCGCCGAAACGGGTCATTCCGTCATCACCGAAAGCCGGGTCGCGCGCATCATCTTCATATTGATCTCGCTCGCTTTCCTCGCCTTGATGGTGCTTTTGCCTCTGGCCGCCGTCTTCGTCGAGGCTTTCCGCAAGGGGATAGAGGCCTTCTTTGAAGCCCTGGTCGACGAGGAGACCTTTGCGGCAATCCGGCTCACATTGATCGTTGCGGGTATCAGCGTGCCGCTGAATCTCGTCTGCGGCGTTGCCGCCGCATGGGCGATCGCCAAGTTCGAATTCAAGGGCAAGGCCTTTCTGACGACCCTGATCGATCTGCCGTTCTCCGTTTCCCCGGTCATATCGGGCCTGGTCTTCGTGTTGTTGTTCAGTTCCAACAGTACGCTCGGCCCCTTGCTGCAGAGCCATGGCATACAGATCCTGTTTGCTGTTCCGGGGCTCGTGCTGGCGACGATGTTTGTCACCTTTCCCTTTGTCGCTCGCGAGTTGATTCCGCTGATGCAGGAGCAGGGCAGCGCGGACGAAGAGGCGGCGCTCTCGCTCGGGGCCAATGGCTGGCAGACCTTCTGGTATGTCACGCTGCCGAACATCAAATGGGGCCTGCTTTATGGCGTGCTGCTCTGCAATGCCCGCGCCATGGGAGAGTTCGGCGCCGTTTCGGTCGTTTCGGGTCATATCCGTGGCGAAACCAACACCATGCCTCTGCAGGTCGAAATTCTTTATAACGAATATAATTTCTCGGGGGCATTCGCCGTTGCCACGCTCCTGGCCCTGCTTGCCCTTGTCACACTTATACTGAAGACGCTGCTGGAAATGCGCTATAGCGAAGAGATCGCAGCCAGCCGGCGTCACTGAAGGAATTCTTGATGGAAGTTCGCGTTCAAAACCTGCGCAAGGAATTCGGTCGCTTTCCCGCATTGCATGACGTGTCGCTGGATATCCGTTCGAGCGAATTGATTGCGCTTCTTGGTCCATCTGGCTCCGGCAAGACGACGCTGTTGCGCCTGATTGCCGGATTGGAGACACCGACGGAGGGGCAGATCTTTTTTGGCGATGAGGATGCATCGCGAAAATCGGTGCAGCAGCGCAATATCGGCTTCGTGTTTCAGCACTACGCACTGTTTCGGCACATGACTGTGCTTGATAACATCTCTTTCGGCCTGAAAGTCCGCTCGGCATCGCGTCGCCCGCCGCGCGACGAAATTCGCCGGCGTGCGGTGGAGCTGTTGGAACTTGTGCAGCTGAACGGCTTGGAGAAGCGCTATCCGGCCCAGCTTTCCGGCGGCCAGCGCCAGCGCGTGGCGCTGGCGCGCGCCATGGCGGTCGAGCCGAACGTGCTGCTTCTGGACGAACCCTTCGGCGCTCTCGACGCGCAGGTCCGCAAGGACCTACGCAGGTGGCTGCGCGAGATCCATGACCGGACCGGCCATACCACCGTCTTCGTGACCCATGACCAGGAAGAGGCGCTGGAGCTCGCCGACCGCGTGGTCGTGCTCAACAAGGGCGCCATCGAACAGGTCGGAACGCCGGACGAGATCTACGACACGCCGAATTCCCCGTTCGTCTATGGCTTCATCGGCCAGTCCAATCGTCTCAAGGTCCGCATCACCAGCGGCGAGATCTGGTTCGATGACAAGCCGCTCGGGCTCAGCACGCCGCATGAGCCCGATGGCGAGGCTCATCTCTATTTCCGCCCGCACGACATCGAGCTGCGTGACGGCGATGGCGGCGCGATCGCAGGTCTGCTTGTTGCCAGCAGGCGTGTGGCGGGCACCCGCCATCTTGAGATCAACATCGGCCCCGAGCACGATCCCATCGAGATCGAGCTACCACCGAACAAGGCGGATGCGCTCGATCGCAACCGCATTGCCTTCAGGCCGACACGGTGGAAGCTGTTCCGCAATGGCAGCTGAAGCGGTTTAGATTTTCACGGGCTCTCTGAGCGGCTCCATCTCGTTGTTTTCTAGCAATTCCAGGAAAGCCGCCGCGCGCCTTTCCTGGAATTGCCCGAGGATCAGTCCTCCGGATGGGCGGCCGAGGCGAAGCCGCCGCCCTGGTAGATGACGGTTGGGTCATTGGGATCTTCCGGCGGCGCTTTTGAAAGGATTTCGGCCCGCCAGGGTGCCGCGCTATCGCGCGGCTTCCAGCCGAGGAAGGCAGCGTTGCCGTTGTCCCACCATTGCTCGTCATTGTCGGAGGCACCGTAGACGATCGTGTGCCCGAGCCTGGGTGCGTCGAAAGCGCAGCCGCAGAGGGAGAGAAAATCCCTGATGCTGAACCATGTGGCGAGCATGCGCGTATTGCGCGGTTCGGGAAAGCAGGAGCCTATGCGCACCGAAAGCGTTTCCTGGCCGAACTTGTCGAAGTAGAGGCTCGCAACCGCTTCACCGAACACCTTCGAAACGCCATAGAGCGAATCCGGCCGGGTCGGCACCTTGTTGTCGATCCGCTCATCCCGGCGATAGAAGCCGATCGTGTGGTTGGAGCTCGCAAAGACGATGCGCGGCCTGCCGGCGGCGCGCGCTGCCTCGTAGAGATTGTAGAGGCCGACGATATTACCCTGCAGGATCAGGTCGAAAGGCTTCTCCACCGATATTCCGCCGAGATGGATGATGCCGTCGACGCCCTTAACCATGGTGTCGACGCCGCCACGATCGGAAAGGTCGCAGGCAACGAAACGCTCGTGCGGGCGCAGATCGTCAATGGGAGTGAGATCGGACAGGACGACGCTCTCGGCAATTTGCGACAGAAGCGGCCTGAGCGCCTGGCCGACGCCGCCGGCAGCGCCAGTGAGCAACAGAGTTTTTAGCATGAATTATCTCCGGGATCAGTCTTTTCGGCGGGCAGGTTATAAGATCACTTTCCGGCAGTCATCCTCTATATGCGCGGAGTCAACATGAAGCACATCGATGATGTCTAAAGCGCACGGCGAACTCTCAGATTCGCTTCCCACGCTTTAGGTTTTGCGCATGCCGTTGTCGCAAAATCGCTGCACATTTTTGCGGAATTAAGTAGCAAATGCCACAATATTTCGTCGCCCCATTACCTACTTTATAAGAAAAGTAGGTACAGAGATTGAGATGTGGCGAAGATCGCTCGTCATTTTTTCGATGCCAAAGAAGCAGCGATACCTGCGGTGACCGATTTGGGCTTCGTTAATTTCTCCAATGCGTACTGACGGTTTCACCGGAACGTTATTAACGGTTTCCCCCATATTCTATTGACACTTTCCCCGCATCTCTATTACGACTTCCCCCATATCGCTTTCCTAAGAAAATGAAGTGATCATTATGGACGAGAGTCTCCTCCCGCGTCATCTGCAGCCACAACTAAAGGCCGCACTTACATCAGCACGAGTGGTTAACATTATTGGACCGAGGCAGGTCGGGAAAACGACGCTGGTACGCGATCTATTGAACGTTGGAAAATTCATCACCTTAGATGACGAGGGTGTGCTTGCAGCTATTGAGGCTGATCCAAAAGGACAGCTGGATGCCCTGCTGGGTGAGACGAAAGCAGGACCCCTCATTATCGACGAAGCCCAACGATCAACGAAATTAGCTTTGGCGTTGAAGAGAATCGTGGACGAAAGCCGAGCAATGGGTCAGTTCGTCCTGACAGGCTCATCCAACGTTTTCATTTCCGCGCACGTGGCGGACTCGTTGGCAGGTCGGGTCCATACAATGACGATGCTTCCAATGAGTGTCGCCGAAACAAAGCGCATGGGGCCTGCGAAAATTCTCGATTGGGCATCGAGGAATAGCCGTCCCGATCCGCTAGACCTGCCTAAAGCAGAAATTTTGTCCCGGGCACAATACATCGACTTGATAGTCGCTGGCGGTTTCCCAGAGATACGAACTCTGGAAGAACGCTGGAGGCAAAATCGATACACAGGCTACGTTGACAGTGTAGTGGAACGCGACGTTGCACACGTCTTAAAAATAAGAAAATCGGACGCCATGAGGCGAATGATCGATCAACTAGCTACGCGCGTCGGAAACGAGCTTAATATAGACGAACTATGTTCGAACATCAGTTTACAACGGAATACCACCGAGACCTACCTCGATATTCTAACCAAGCTATCTCTACTGCAACGATTGCCTGCGTGGACCTCTGGAGAATCCGGGCGCGACATACGCCACCCAAAAATCCATCTTGTGGATACCGGTATCGTCGCGGCTTTGAGGAGTATGAACACCCAGAGCTTCAATATTGGCGCGAATCCCACAGCGCTTGGCAGCCTGTTCGAAAATTTCGTTTTCAATGAAATGTGGAAATCCCTCCCCTATCAGATGCGCCAGTGGCGACTTTATCATTGGAGGCATCAACGAGGACGCGAGATAGACATCCTTGCTGAGTCAGACAGAACGATTGTTGGCTTCGAGATGAAGACGTCGACCGCGGTTGAAGCAAAGGATTTTCAACATCTGCGATGGTTTCGAGATGAAGGCCCCGGTATGAACCGTCCCTTCGTCGGCATCCTCATTTATATGGGAGAGCGCGTACTCAGTTTCGGCGAAAACATATTTGCGCTCCCTCTGTCGATATTTTGGTCATTCAAAGACAGTTAGCCTCAGTGGGCGGCCCGGTTTTGGCATTTGCTACCTAATTCCGCATTTTCGCGCGACATGCCTTAGGCAGTCTGCGACCGTGCGTCGGCTTCGCTCTCCAGTGTTTCCAGGCTGACGATGGCCTTAATGGGCAAGTGATCGGAAGCCACGCGCGCGAGCGGTGAGTCATGCACCTCGACCGCGGAGATCATGCCGCGACGGTTTGCCATGATGCGATCGAGCGCCAAAAGCGGCAGCGTTGAGGGAAAGCTCGGAACAGCGGGGGGAAGCGGGCCGAAGGCGGCCTGGAAGGTATTGAGCGATGAGCGGTCGCCCAGCCGCCACTCGTTGAGGTCGCCGAGCAGGATGGTCGGCACTTCGCCGCCGTCGCTCATCAGGTCGACGATCAGGCGGGTCTGCTGGGCACGCGATCGGTGCAGAAGGCCGAGATGTGCGGCGATGATCCTGAGGCTGCCGCCGCGCGCCAGTTCCAGTTCGGCGATCAGAGCGCCGCGCGGCTCCAGTCCCGGCAGGCTTATCTGGTGCACGTCACGCACCGTGCCCTGCTTGAAAAGAACGACATTGCCATGCCAGCCATGTGCCTTGGCAACGCCGGCAACGGGCACGGGGATAAGCCCTGTCTCGCGCTCCAGCCGGCGCAGATCGAGGATGCCAGTGCGTTCGCCGAAACGCGTATCGGCTTCCTGCAGGCCGATGACGTCGGCATTGATCTCATAGATGACCCGGCTGGTCCGTTCCGGATCGAACCGCCGGTCGGCGCCGACGCATTTATGGACATTGTAGGAAGCGATCAACGTGCCCTGAGGGCGATCCGGTTTGCCGGCCGGCTTGAGGCGCGATTTGTTTCGGCTCTTCAGGCTTTCCAGAATACTCGCACGGAGACTTTCTTTCTTCTTTTTCATCTATCCGTCGACCGTTCCTTGATCAGACCATGTCGGGCACATGCAAGGGATTATAAGAAGCGACGATTGGCCTTGTCATGTAAAAAGGTTGCGACAGGGGCAGATTGTCCATGGGGCTCGTCCGTCAGAGATAGGGTGAGCCGAGCCAGAGGACCTTCTCGATGAGCCTGACGACAAAGGGCCGTGCCCGCAGTTTTTCGAGATCGACCGGATGGGCCGTTTCCAGGATTGCGCCGATATGGGCATCGATCGTTTCGGCAAAACCGCGATCGAGCACTTCCAGATCCACCTCGAAATTGAGCCGCAGGGAGCGGGGATCGAGATTGGAGGAGCCGACATAGGCCCAGATTCCATCGATCGCCAGCAGCTTCGAATGATTGAACGGGCCTTCGGCACGCCAGATGCGGCAATAATTCTTCAGCATCTGGTCGAACTGCGCCGTCATGGCGCGGTCGACAAGCACGAGATTGTTGGCGGTCGGCACGACGATGTCGACCTCGACACCGCGCCGGGCTGCCGTGACCAGTGCGCTGATCAGCTCGCGATCCGGCAGGAAATAGGGCGACATGACGCGGATCGATTTATGCGCCACCGACAAGGCGCCGATGAGCATCTTGTGGTTGGTCTCGATGCTGCGGTCGGGACCGGAAGCGACCACCCGCATGAAGACCGGCGCTCCCGGCTCATTGGAGGGCGCCGCAATCCGCCATTCGTTTCCGCTGAGGACCTCGCCGGTCGTAAAGCGCCAGTCCTCGGCGGCGGTGTTGAAGAGATCGGCAACGGCAGGACCCGTCACGCAAAAATGCATGTCGCGGGCGCAATGGTCATGGGCGAATTCCCGCGTGAATCCCTGGCGGATATTCATGCCGCCGGTAAAGGCGATCCGTCCGTCGATGCTGAGGATCTTGCGGTGGGTGCGCAGATTGGCATAGGGCAGTCTGAGGCCGATGATGACGTTGCCGTTGAACACGTCGACCTCAACGCCGCCCTCTCTAAGATAGCCCATGATGCTCGGCACGGAGTAGCGGGCACCGACGGCATCGATCAGCACGCGCACGCCGACGCCGCGTTTAGCGGCGGCGATCAGGGCGTCGGCGATGCGCAGGCCGATCGGGTCGCGATCGAAAATATAGGTTTCCATCAGGATGCTGCGTTCGGCGCCATCTATTGCGGCTTTCATCGCCGCATAGGCGGCGTCGCCGCTGGTCAGCATTTCGATCGTGTTGCCGGTGCTCATCGTATAGCGGACGACGCGGTCGCCGAGCGTTTTCATCGAGCCGAAACGCTCGCCGAAAAGCCGCCGCACCTGGTCGTCATTGGCATCGAAGCTGGAGAGTTCTCCATTCGCATCCTTGCGGAAGAGCGCGTCTCGCTGTGAACTGAGTGAGGCCCGGCGGATGCGATTGATGCCCGCGAAGGCATAGAGCCCGGCGCCGATGATGGGCGACAGGATGACGACACCGACCCAGCCGATCGCCGCGCGAACATCTTCTTTGGTCATTGCCGCATGGATCGCGGCGGCTGCCCCCAACGCGATGGACAGGACAGCGAGAACTTGGCCCCAATGGGCATCCACCAGGTCGATCATGGCGCGAGTATATCTTTGCCCGCAAAAGCTGCAATGAGCCGATTTGCGATCACGGACATGTCGTTGATATCGGTGCGAAAACTCATCCTATTAGATATTTTTAATTGAAGACCGTTGTTGCCGCCTTCATACTTAGGGTGCTTCGGCCGCTTCGCTACCGTCCCCCAACGGTAACCTTGTTTCTTGTTTGAAGCGCCACTGCGGTTCGAGAGCCGAGACCGAAGAAAACGAGCCCTGGCATTTTAAAGTCATGGCGTCTTGGCTGCTCGGGGGAGGCGTGAAAGCCCGCGTTTCAAGAACGGGCATTGTTCATCAAACCATGTTCAATGATGCGAACGGAGAACAGCAGATGTTGGAATCTCGGGACGAATGGATCAAGAAGCGCGCATATGCCATTTGGGAAGAGGAGGGTCATCCCTTCGGGCGCGATGTCGAGCACTGGGAACGGGCGAGCGGTGAGCGCATCGCACTCGATAAAAGTGTCACGATGGCCGTTGCAGGCGAGGCCAAACTCAAGACCAAACGTAAGCCGGCGGTCACCGTGGCCGCCGCAGAGGTGATCGCCAAACCGGCGGTAAAGAAGGTATCGAAGAAAGCCGCAAAGGCGTAGGACGCGCCAGTTTTAGAGCGGAGACGAGTTTAGAGCGGAGACGGGGCAGTTCGATGGGAGACATCGAGCCGCCTCTCTTTTTTGAGCTGCGGCGGGAGAAATATTCGCAATAATTTCGGTAATTTAGGTCCCGATCGCGAAATAGTTGTCACACACCGGTGCTATTGAGTGAGAAGGGAGCCACGCAATGAGCCGCAGCCACATTGATGACCTGCAAATGACTGTCACGACGATCGTCGCGGCGCGCTGTCTTTTGCATTTTGTCGGCAGCGTGGAGGTGATGACGTGATGTCCCTTCTCGTGCTTGCGGCGATCTATCTTCTGGCGGCGTTGGTCCTCATCCTGATTATCGATCGTTCCGTCGGTATGTTTTTCCCGGCTTCAGCCAAGCGTCGTGTGAGGCCGCAGCGTGATCGACGCTTGCGGCCGCTATCGGCCAATCGCAACTCTCCCGGCCAGGTATCGGAACCTTTTCCGTGACGGCGTGTTGGTCTTTCTTCCATAGCGAGGAGAAAGACCATGCCACGAGGAGACAAATCCGCCTATAGCGACAAGCAGAAACGCAAGGCCGAGCATATCGAGGAAGGCTATGAAGACCGCGGCGTTTCCCATGGAGAAGCCGAACGGCGCGCCTGGGCGACCGTAAACAAGGAAAGCGGCGGCGGCAAAAAATCCGGCTCGGGCCGCGGCCACCCGGAAAGGCATGAATCTTCCGAGAAGGGTGGCAAGATCGGCGGACGCGCCGCCGCAAAACGGCCAGCGTCCGAGCGCTCGGCTTCCGCAAAGAAGGCGGCCGCGACGCGTAAACGTCATGAACATCGAGCTCATTCATAGGCGGCGCGTGAGGGATGTATTCTATGGTTGGCGTGTCAGGCCGGTGATGTAACGTCATTTTGTCTGGTCGCGATCGTCAACGCCCCTTCCGCTTCGAGACGGCGACGCTAGATTTCTGCGTGAGGCTAACCAGCGCTTTACGCCGATCGTCGCTAGTCGCCGTCTTCAATTCTCGGGAGGGAAAGTCGAATGTCTTATGAACTCTACTATTGGGACGGCATCCAGGGACGTGGCGAATTCGTCCGGCTGGCACTGGAGCAGGGCGGTGCCCACTATGTCGATATCTGCCGTGGCCCGGCCGGCAAGGGGCAGGGAATGCCGGCCATGCTGGCGATCATGGAAAATGGGGAAGGGCCTAACCTTCCGTTTGCGCCGCCGTTTCTCAAGGAAGGCGACGTCATCATTCCTCATGTGGCGAATATCCTGATGTATCTCGGTCCGAAACTTGGCCTTGCGCCAAAGGACGAAGAACAGCGCCACGTGTTGAATGGCCTGCAATTGACGATCACCGATCTCGTCGCCGAGGTCCATGATACGCATCATCCCATCGCCGTTTCGAAATATTACGAAGATCAGAAGCAAGAGGCTAAGGCTCGCGCCGCCGAATTCATCGACAATCGTATTCCGAAATTCCTCGGATATTTCGAGCGTGTGCTGCAGCAAAATCCGGCTGGGCCGAGCCATATCTTCGGCAACAGCCTGACTTATGTCGATCTCTCGCTGTTCCAGATTTATGAGGGATTGCACTATGCTTTCCCGCGCGCGACCGCCCGTCTCGGCCACCGCTATCCGCATTTGGCGGCGCTGCATGCCGCTGTCACGAAACTGCCCAACATTGCTCGCTATCTTCAATCCGATCGCCGCATCCCCTTCAATGAGGACGGCATTTTCCGGCATTATCCGGAGCTGGATAAAGATGTGGCGTAAGCAATGCTCCTCTATCAATTCATTCCCGCGTGCTGGATCATTTGGCTGCTGATCTGGCTCTTTGCGTCCTTCGGCGCCAAGAAAACCGTGCGGCAGGAAGACCCGTTGTCGCGGCTCGGCAATACCGCGCCGATCTGGATCGGCGCTTTCCTTCTGGCGGCCAATCCTTCGTGGCTGGGGCCTTTACGGTTTCGCATCATCCCGCAGGACCTGACATTCTATGCGATCGGTGCGGCTTTGACGGTCGCTGGCCTCCTCTTCGCTATATGGGCTCGTTACCACATCGGTCGCAACTGGAGCGGCGTGATTACGCTGAAGGAGGATCACGCGCTCATCCGTTCCGGCCCCTATGCGCTTGTCCGCCATCCGATCTATTCCGGTCTGATGCTCGCCATTGTCGGCTCGGCAATCGCACGCGGCGATATTGCCGCTGCCTTTGCGATCGTCGCGGTGCTTTATGCCGTGCTGCGCCGAATGCAGATCGAGGAAAGCTGGATGAGCGAGACTTTCGGTTCGGCTTACGCCGATTACAAGGCCAGTACGCCGGCACTGATCCCGTTTCTCATGTAGCGTCAGATTTTGAGCGGCGATGCTGCTGTGAAAAAGTCGGCCCAGGGGTCGGTGTTCGATTGGCTCAAACGTGAGGCTGCGTTGCCAACGGTGAAAGAAGCCGGACCGATCTTGCCGTCCAACTCCTCCCAGCCGATCGGCATCGAAACCGCCGCCCCTTTTCTTGCACGCGTCGAATAGGGCGCAACGGCGGTATTGCCGCGGCCGTTACGCAGATAATCGACGAAGATATGTCCGGTTCGCTTCGCCTTGCTGGCGACGGACAAATATGCATCCGGGCTATCGGCGCTCATCGCATGTGCCATCGTCTCGGCCGCTTCCTTGACCTGCTGCCAGTTTGCCTGCGGCTTGAGGGACGCGAGGACATGCAGGCCCTTGCCGCCTGAGGTCTTGACGAACGACGTCAATCCCTGAGCGGAAAAGCGCTCCCTTATTTCCTTTGCCGCCATGGTGACCTTGCCCCACGCGACATCCTCGCCCGGATCGAGATCCATGATGATCATGTCGGGTTTTTCCCAATGGCCGGTGGTCGTGCCCCAGGGGTGTATTTCAAGTGCCGCCGATTGAACGAGAGCAGCCAGGCCGTCGAAATCTTCGATCTTCAGAAGCTTTGCCGCGTCCTTGTCTTCGGGATCGGCAATCTCCTCGATATGCGGATTGATGCCTTTCCAGGCATGTTTCTGGAAGAATCGTGGCCCGTCGATACCGTCAGGGCAGCGCACCAGCGCCAGAGGGCGATCAACGACGAAAGGGGCCATGCGCCGCCAGGCCAGCGCGTAGTAATTAAGGAGATCCTGCTTGCTGACCTCGTCGTCGGGCCAATAGACCCGCTCCGGATGCGTCAGTTCGACCGAGGTCTTGATGCCGTCCTGAATGGGCGTCTTTGCCATCTCGCATGCGCTCCATTTTCTGCGACGGGAAGGTGGTCGCGCCGGGCAAGATTAGAGCATGATGCCGAAAAGTGTAAGCTGTTTTCGGGCGACATCATGCTCTCGGTATTTGATTTTAGCGCGACGCTCAAAGTCGATCGGCTGCCATTGTCACGGCATGAGCTGGCCGCCATTGACCTCGACGACTTGGCCGGTGATGTAGCCGGACAGCGTTGTGGAGGCGAGGAACAGATAGGCGCCGACACAATCCTCCGGCGTGCCGACGAAGCCCATGGGGATCGTCTTGCGCTGAATTTCCATCTGTTCGTCGTTGGTATAGCGCTCGTGGAAGGGCGTTGCGATCACGCCCGGTGCGACTGCATTGACGCGGATCTTGTCGTTGACGAATTCCTTGGCGTGGCCGTGGGTGATCGTCGAGACGAACCCCTTGGAGGCCGCGTAAAGGATCGCGCCGTTGCCGCCGCCATTGCGCGCGGCGATCGAGGTCGTGTTGATCACGAAGCCGCCCTGTCGCTTCAAATAGGGATAGGCCACGCGGGTTGCGGCGAGCACGGAGCGGGCGTTGAGGTTCATCACCCGGTCATAATGCTCATCCGTCATATCGGCGGTCGGAAGTCGTCCCAGCATGCCGCCGGCATTGTTGACCAGACCATCGAGGCCGCCCAGCGCTTCGGCCGCATCCCTGACGACGCGTTCGGTCTCGCCATCTTGCGAAACATCACCCTGGATCAGATGGACCGTCCCGCCGCTCGCCTTGATTTCAGCCGCCAGCTTTTCGGCCGGTTCGCGGCTGGCATTGAAATGAAGGCCGACCTTCATGCCCTGTGCGGCAAAGGCCAATGCGACTGCAGCGCCGATGCCGGTTGAAGCACCGGTGATCAACACCCGTTTTTCGGCCAGATCGGGGATGCGGATGGACGCAAGCAATTGCGCGAGTTCTGCCATGACAACTCCTCCTGAATGTCAGTCAATCATATGACGAAATATGCTCTGTCTTATCAGTCGCAAGGGCGGAAAGGCAATCGCGGGGCGGGCAGACAAAAGGACGCGATATGCTCCTTGGATCGCGTCTCCGGTTTGCCGGCCCTCATCATTGGACCCATGAGGCATTGGAGCTTCCCACCATAACAATTTGAAATAACTCTAATTTCCAGAAGTGATGAACTTCATGTTTTAGGTGAGCGAGACTTGGATCGCCCCGGGAATAGCCGCTGAACGGCACGAAACGATCTGGTGTGGCAGCACCACGGCGGATAATGAAGATGCCAAGGGAGTCGGCCGCTCCTCACGATGATGAGGCGATGGCGGCTGCGGCTTCGACAACAGAGAGAGACCGAAAATATCATGAGCAAGAACACGTTGATCCGTTTCGATGTTGCCGACAATCAGGCCGGCGGCCAGCGCCGTCCCTTCGCCAAGGCCGTCCGTGCTGGCGATTTCGTCTATGTCTCGGGCCAGGTGCCGACCATCAACGGTGAAATCGTCGTCGGCAATGTCGTGACGCAGACCGAGCAGGTTATCGCCAACATCAAGGATGTTCTTGCCCTTGCCGATTGCACGCTCGAACATGTCGTCAAGGTCAATGTCTGGCTGGACGATGCCCGCGATTTCTCGAGCTTCAACGCGGTGTTCGAGAAGCATTTTATCGATCACCCGCCAGCGCGCTCGACCGTCCAGTCGCCGATGATGGTGGATGTCAAGGTCGAGATGGACGTCGTAGCCTATAAGCCGCTCGACTGAGCGGAAATTGCTTTGCGATCTCGATCGCAATGGCGCTGCGGCTGCATCGCATATCCGCGAATGCCGCAATGACGGCCGTTCCATGATAGATTTCCGCCGCGCCTAACCTTCACGCTTTCGATGTCGGCTCTCCATGCGGCCGGTGTCGAGGCGGCGTTTTCATCGCCGATGACGCTGCTTTGCGGCACCGTCATCGGCATGTGGCATCAATGCCCTGTTCGCCCCTCCGTTGCAGACGGCCAGCGTCGAACCCCGCCGATTTCCCTAAACCCCAATTGATCGAGATCGCCGCCTTATCGGCGGTAACGTCTTTTGACGCCCCAATCCGCCTGTTGATTTCCAATCAGCGATTGACGAGTCTCAAAACTCACGATTAAATCAATTTGATTGACTACTCGAAAACAACGAGAGGGAACGACAAATGGGAATGAGGAAAAGCATACTGCGCAATCTCTTCTGCCGGACGTCTTGGACAGCGGCGGCACTCGGCGCCTCGCTGGCGTTCGGTTCCGGCCTCGCCTCGGCAGCCGAATCCGTGCTGACGATGCATATCGAGGAACAGACGAGCTGGGTCAGCAACTTCAATCCGTTCGATCTGGCCGGACGCCGCCAGAGCACGATGGATTTCATCTATGAGCCGCTGGTCATCTTCAACGCCAATGGCGGCGGCAAATCGGTCTGGCGTTTGGCGACGAACTACAAGTTCTCCGACGATCTGATGTCGATTACCTATGATCTCCGTCCCGGCGTGAAGTGGTCGGACGGCCAGCCGCTGACCTCGGCCGACGTGAAATACACGATCGACCTGATGCTGAAGAACCCCGCCGTCGATACCGTTGGCGTTGGCCAAACGGTTGCTTCCGTCGAGGCGCCTTCGCCGACGCAGGTGAAGATCACCCTCAAGGCGGTAAATTCCGAATTCCCCGAATCCCTGGCCGATCTCGCCGTCGTACCGGAGCATATCTGGAAGGACGTGGCCGATCCGGTCGCTTTCAAGAACGAGAAGCCGGTCGGGTCCGGTCCGATGACCGAGGTTCGCCGCTTTACGCCGCAGGTCTACGAGCAGTGCCGCAATCCGAATTATTGGGATGCGGCGTCGCTGCACGTCGATTGCCTGCGTCTGCCGCAGATCTCGGGCAACGATCAGATGCTGGCGCTGCTGCCGGAGGGCACCGTCGATTGGATCGGCTCGTTCCTGCCGCAGATCGACAAGACCTTCGTTGCGCTCGATCCGCAGCACAACGGCTACTGGCAGCCGCCGGCGGAAACCGTTGCCTTCGAGATGAATTTCAAGTCGGCGAATGCAGGTAATTTCGAGGCTTTCAAGGATCTCAACTTCCGCCATGCCTTCAGCCTGGCGATGGACCGCAAGTCGATGGTCGATATTGCCGGCTTCGGCTATCCGGTCGTCAACCTGCATGCCAGCGGCCTGCCGCCGCGCTTCGAATCCTGGCGCAACAAGGCGGCCGAAGGCGACAAGGATGCCTTCATGGGGTTCGACACTGACAAGGCGAACAAGATCCTCGACGATGCCGGCTATAAGAAGGGTGCCGACGGCTTCCGCACGACGCCGAGCGGCAAACCGATCACCTTCCCGATCATCGTACCGAACGGCTGGACCGACTGGATCGACGCCGTGCAGATCGCCGTCGAAGGACTGCGCGCTGCCGGCATCAATGCCTCCGTCGCCACGCCCGAATATGAGCAGTGGCGCAAGCAGCTCCTCGACGGCAGCTTCGATGTCGTCATGAACTCGCGCGCCGACAGCGCCACGCCGTTCCAGGGCTATTATCAGAGCCTGTCGACGGCCTATGCCGGCAAGCTCACCGTCGCCGCGTCACGCTACTCCAACCCGAAGCTCGACGGGCTCTTCGATCAATATCTGAAGTCGTCTTCCGATGGCGATCACAAGAAGATCTTCAACGATATTCAGGTTCTGATCGCCGACCAATTCCCGGTCGTCCCCGTCTTCAACGGCCCGACCTGGTACCAGTATTCGAGCAAGCGTTTCACCGGCTGGGTCACGGACAAGGATCCGGTGATGAACCCGGAAAACCACGACAACAACCGCATGCGTCTCATGCATCTGCTGCGTCTGAAGCCGGTCCAATAAGACCAAAGCGAAGGAAGCAGAGATGCGTGTTTCAAGCCGGCGCCTCGGCGTCTATGCGGTGGCCCTGGCCTTCGCGATCGTCGTCAACTTCATTCTTCCCCGGCTTATGCCGGGGAGTCCCGTCGACGCCATGGTGGCTCAGCTTGGGCCGCGGGCGACACCCGCGGCCGTTGAGGCGATCAAGGCCCGTTTTGGCGAGATCGATCAGCCGATCATGATGCAGTTCGTCGACTATCTCAAAGGCCTCGCAACGCTCGACCTTGGCGTTTCGGTGAAATATTATCCGCAGACGGTGGTCCAGGTGCTGAGCCGGGCCACGCTGTGGACCCTCTTCCTGGTCGTTACAGCGATCATCGTTTCTCTGTGCATCGGCGTCGTGCTCGGCGCCATCGCGGCCTGGAGGCGCGGCGGGCGGTTCGACACAATCGTATCGCCCTTTGCCGTCATCCTGTTCTCTATACCGCCCGTTATCGTAGCGCTCACCACCCTGTTTGTCTTTGCGGTGTCGCTGCGCTGGTTCCCTGTTGGATATGCCTACGATCCCAATCTCGATCCGGGCTTCAATTTCACCTTCTTCGGCAGTGTGTTCATGCACGCGATCCTGCCGGTTCTGACCTTGTCTCCATTCCTCATCGGTGAATTCCAGACGACGATGCGCTCGTCGATGATCGTCGTGCTCGGAGAGGATTACGTGACGATGGGGCGGGCCAAGGGGCTGAGCAACCTCGCCGTCATGTTCGGCTATGGCGCCCGCAACGCCCTGTTACCCGTGCTGACCAACCTGGCGCTGATGCTCGGTGCCGTTTTCGGCGGCTCCATCGTCACCGAGATCGTCTTCAACTATCCGGGCCTTGGCCTGACGCTGTTTACCGCCAGCGTGGCGCGTGACTATCCCGTCATCCAGGGGCAGTTGCTGCTGATGACGCTCGCAACGCTCGGCGCCAATTTCCTCGTCGATATCATCTACGGTCTCGTCGATCCGCGATTGAGGGAGACAGGACGATGAGCTTTTCGCTGCGATCCATTTTCAGCCAGAAAAAAGCGCTTGTCGGTTTCGTCATCGTTGCTGCGCTGTGCCTGATGGCGATCTTCGCGCCGGTCATCGCGCCGGGCGAACCCGGCGCCCGCGTCGGCCGGTCGCATCAGCCGCCTTCCGTCGAACATGTCTTCGGCACCACAAAGATGGGCCGTGACGTCTATCGCCAATTCGTCTGGGGGGCGAGAAGCTCGCTTTCCGTCGGTTTCGCGACGGGTATCGCCATTACGGTGCTCGGCACGGCCATCGGTCTGATTGCCGGCTATACCGGCGGCAAGACGGACGCCGCGCTCGATCTTGCCACCAACGCCGTGCTGGTCATACCCAACATGCCGCTCCTCATCCTGCTCGCGTCCTTTGCGGGCACGGTTGGTCCCGTGACGATCATGACCATCATTGCATTGACGTCCTGGCCATGGGGTGCGCGCATGACGCGTTCGCAGACGATGGCGCTGCGCAACCGCGATTTCGTCACTGCCGCCAAGATGATCGGCGAGCCGGCCTGGCGCATCATCTTCGTCGAGATCCTGCCGAACCTGACGCCGCTCATCGGCATCAATCTGGTCGGCAGCATCATCTACGCGATCGTTGCTCAGACGACACTCGAATATCTCGGCTTCGGCGATCCGCTGAAGGTCACGTGGGGCACCATGCTCTACAATGCGCAGAATGCCTCGGCTATCATGGTCGGCGCCTGGTGGGATATCGGCGTGCCGGCCATCGGCATCGCGCTGACCGGGCTCGGTCTGGCGCTGATCAACTTCACCTTCGACGAAATCGCCAATCCGCAATTGCGTTCCGGCCCGGCCTTGACCCGTTGGTTCCGCCTGACGCGCGCCCGCAATCGCACGATGAGGTCAGGCCAATGAGCGACAATCTGCTTGAGATCGAACATCTCGATATCGACTATCTGGTCGACAAGGGCGATTTCCGTGCCGTGAAGGACGTGTCCTTCAACATCGGCCGCGGCGAGATCTTCGGTCTTGCCGGCGAATCCGGCTGCGGCAAGAGCACGATCGCCTATGCGATCACGCGGCTATCGAAGGCGCCGGCCTGGATCAGCGGCGGAAGCATTCGGCTCGATGGCCAGGATCTGCTCAAGATGCCGGAGCGCGATCTGCAGAAGATCCGCTGGAAGCGCATCGGCATGGTGTTCCAGAGCGCCATGAACTCGCTCAATCCGCTGATGCGGGTGGAGGCGCAGTTCCACGATGTCCTGCATCGCCATACCGGATGCTCGCGCCAGGAATCGCGTGCCCGTGCCGAGGAGATGTTCAAGCTGGTGGGAATTCCTCCGCATCGCGTCAGCGACTACCCGCACCAGTTTTCCGGCGGCATGCGCCAGCGCATCGTCATCGCCATTTGCCTGGCGCTGCGTCCCGAACTCATCATCATGGACGAACCGACGACGGCGCTCGATGTCGTCGTTCAGCGCGAGATCCTGGAACAGGTTCTGGACCTGCAGCAGACCTATGGCTTCTCAGTGCTTTTCATCACCCATGACCTGCATCTGATGGCGCAGCTTTGCCACCGCATCGGCGTCATGCTGAAGGGCGAACTGGTTGAGGTCGGCGATGTCGCTCAGGTCAGCCGGTCCCCCGTTCATGACTATACGCGCAAGCTCTGGAACGCTATTCCGCAGCTTCCGGCCAGCGCTCACCCTTCCGGAGTTTTCGCATGAAACCGCAAATACAGGCCGTGACTGCAGAACCCGTCATCCGGCTCGATGATGTCCAGCGTCATTTCGGCTCGGTGCATGCATTGAATAGCGTTTCTTTCTCGCTGTTTGCAGGAAAGGCGCTGGCATTGGTCGGGGAATCCGGCTGCGGCAAGACCACGTGTGCCCGCATCATCGCCCGGCTCGACAAGCCGACAGCCGGGAGGCTTCTCTTCCGCAGACAGGACCGTACGGCGCGAGGAGTGAGCAAGGACGAGCGGATGTACCGCAAGGACGTCCAGATGGTCTTCCAGGACCCTTTCTCGTCGCTCAACCCGGCCTTCACGATCAATCATCACATTGCAAGACCGCTGCAGTTGCACGGTGCGGACAAGCCGAAGGCCGAACGGGACGACGATATATCGAAGCTGCTGGAGAGCGTCGGTCTCGATCCTTCGGTGACGCGCCAGAAGTTTCCGCATGAGCTTTCCGGCGGCCAGCGCCAGCGCGTTAATATTGCCCGCGCCCTGGCGGTTTCTCCGAGCGTGCTGGTGGCGGACGAGCCGACCTCGATGCTCGACGTGTCCATCCGCAAGGACATCCTCGACCTGCTGGCGCGGGTGAAGCGGGAAAACGATCTCGCCATGCTCTACATTACCCATGATATCGCGACCGCCGCCCATGTCGCGGAAGAGATCGTGGTGATGTTTGCCGGCCAGATGGTCGAGTGGGGCGAGACCAATGCCGTCCTCGCCAGCCCGAAGCATCCCTATACGCAGCTTCTGCTTTCGGCGGTGCCGGACGGCGGACGCAGGTTCGTGACCGGCGGCAGCGCTCGCTTTCTCGAGCAGGCTGAGAAGATCCGCTCGCTCAGCCGGCCGGTCTCGACGGTGGTCGAAGAGGTCGGCCCCAATCATTTCATGCGTGCGCTCGTCGCATCGAACTAGAAGGATTTTCGCCTTGGATTACCTGGTCAATCTATCGACCCTGCCGGTCGACACGCAATCGCCGGAGCGCATGGCGAAGGCTGATGTCACCATCCGGCGCGCTCTGCCGCCGGAGATGCGGCTGATCACGAGCTGGGTGGCTGACCATTTCAGCGAGGGATGGGCAAGCGAGACGACGGTGGCGATGACGCGCCAGCCGCCGACATGCTTCATCGCCACGCGTAATCGAGAGCTTGTCGGTTTTGCCTGCCACGAGGCGACGGCGCGGGGCTTCTTCGGTCCGACCGGCGTCGACGAAAGCGTTCGCGGTCTCGGCATCGGCCGGGCGCTGCTCTTTGCCTGCCTCAACGACCAGAAGGCCATGGGCTACGCCTACACTGTCATCGGCGATGTCGGCCCATCGGAATTCTACGAGAAGACCGTCGGCGCAATACAGATCCGCAATTCCGCACCCGGCATCTATGCCGGCATGCTCAAGCTTTGAACGATCCCTTCAGGAAGAGAGAGTGCCCATGTCCACACCGCGATCCCTGGCTCTGCGGCTTGAAACAACCTGGAACGCGCCAGCCGATGGCAAGGAATTTTCCTATGTGCTGCGGCTGAAGAACCTGTCGTCGGAACCGCTTTCGGGCTTCTCGCTCTGCGTCAGCGGTCCCGGCCGCGTCGATCCGGCCGGCATCGTCGAAGGCGCGACGGTCACCAAGCGCCTTTCCAACTTTACCGAATTCCAGCCGTCCGAAGGCTTCGTGCTGGCTGGCGGCGAGACATGGACCATCACGGTCCATGCGTTGAGCTGGCCGTTCCGCCACTGGACCGATGGCGCCACCAGCGCCTATCTCGCATTGCCGGATGGAACCGCCGTATCGCTCGCAGCTGAACCGACGCGCACGTCGTCGAGCAACGCGCCGTTGAAGCGTGGTGCTGAAATCTATCCCGTTCCGGCCAATCCCCCGGTGCCGCTGTCGATCATTCCCTGGCCGAACCGCGTTGCCGTCGCCTCTCGCCGCCCGCTGCCGGCAGGCTTTGCGCTGAAGGCGAATACGCCGGAAGCACAAGCGGCGGCTGAAAGCTTCACCGCTTTGGTCGAGCATCTCTTCGCAGCCGAGGGGCTCGTGCGTTCGGAAGCCGAAGGCGCCGTGCCGGTGGAGCTGCGGCCCGTCGAAGGCCTCGGGGCGGAGGCCTATAAACTGACCTTCTCGCCGCAGGCGATCACCGTCGAGGCGAGCGCCCAGACTGGCTTCGTCTATGGCCTCGTGACCATCGGCCAGATCTGGCGCGGCGCGCGTCTGTATCCGCAGGCCTTCCATTTCCCGGCCGGCGGCGAGATCGTCGACGAGCCCTCGATGGGTTGGCGCGGCCTGCATCTCGATGTGTCGCGCCAGTTCTACGGCTCGGCTGAAATCAAGAAGCTGATGGCGGTACTTGCCTGGAACAAGCTCAACCGCTTCCATTGGCACCTGTCGGACGATGAATCCTGGCGCGTAGAGATCGACGCCTATCCGGCGTTGACGGAGATCGGCGCATGGCGCGGCCACGGCTTGCCCTTGCCGCCGCTTCTGGGCTCCAGCCCGGCCCGCACCGGCGGTTATTACACGAAGGCGGCCGTGCGCGAGATTGTCGCTTACGCCAAGGGCTTCGGCATCGAGATCCTGCCCGAGATCGATATGCCCGGCCATTGCTATGCAATGCTGCAGGCAATCCCCAAGCTTCGCGATCCGAACGAGGTCGGCAGCTATTATTCGGTTCAGGGCTTCCCGGACAACTGCATCAACCCGGCCCGCGAGAAGACCTATGAGGTCATCGAGACCATCCTCTCCGAATTGATCGAGCTCTTCCCGTTCAAGACGATCCATATCGGTGCCGACGAGGTGCCGCTTGGCGCCTGGTCCGGTTCGTCGGAGGCGCTCGCGCGTCTGCGCGAGCTTGCCGGCGAGGAGATTGCGGATGCGCATGCCAAGCGCCTGAACGTCATCACCAATACGCATGGTGCCGACGATATTCACGGCTCGGGTGCTGCCGTCCTGCAGGCCGAATTCCTGGAGCGCATCCAGGCGTTTCTCGCCTCGAAGGGTTGCGTGACCGGCGGCTGGGAAGAAGCAGCCCATGGCGACAGGATCGACAAGGACAAAAGCTATCTCTGCAGCTGGCGCAACGTCGAAGTCGCGGCCGAGCTTGCGGGACGCGGATATGAGATCGTCGTCTGCCCGGGCCAGGTCTATTACCTCGATATGGCGATGCGCCCCGATTGGGACGAGCCGGGCGGCAGCTGGGCCGGCTATTCCGACGCGGAGAAAATCTACACCTTCGATCCGGTCGGCGGCTGGACGGATGCGCAGAAGGAAAAGCTTCGCGGCATCCAGGCCTGTATCTGGTCCGAACCGATGACCGATCGCGCGGTTTTCGACCGTTTGGTCTTCCCGCGGCTCTCGGCGCTGGCGGAAACGGGCTGGACAAAGCCCTCGGCCAAATCTTGGGAACGGTTCAAGGCGCTGGCCGGTACGATGCCGCTGCTCTACGGCTTTTATCAATTTTGAAGGCTTGATACATGAATGGTGCAGGCGGGGCCTTGTCGGCCGCGCCTGCCGACCGCCGATAGCGGCTAAATCCGCCTGGCTTGTTCAACCCATCACTGCGCGATGCGTCAGCGGTTTCTGCAAGACGTCGAACTGCGGATTGGTTTCCGAGAAGATGGGCAAGGCTGCGGCACCGAGGATGGCGGTATCTTTGCCGGTGGCGCCGATCATCAGGCGGGGTATGGTCCGCTTTTCCGCTGGGTTCACCGGAACATGCAGCGGCTCCACGCGCTCGGCAAGCCGCGTCATCAGCGATGTCGGCGCGCTGCCGCCAAGCACGATCGTCTGCGGATCGAAGGCAAGTTCGAGAAAATCGATCGTTTGGCGAAGCGGCTGCACAGCCTGTTCCAGCCAGATCTCCAGGCCATGATTATTGGCTGCGATCATCGCATCGAGATCGTCAGGCGAGAGCTCCTGTGCATCGTCTATGCCGAGACATTCATAGACGACGGATGGCGAGATATAGCGATCAAGACAGCCGCGCTTGCCGCAGGTGCAAAGCCTACCATGCGGCTCGACGATGATGTGGCCGATTTCGCCGGCATTGGCGCGGCTGCCCTTATAGAGATGACCGTCCAAAAACATGCCGGCGCCGATGCCGCCATCACCCGCCAGGAATAGATAGACGAAACTCCCAAGGCCGCGCGCAACGCCATAGAGCCGCTCGCCGATCGCCGCGGCCGTAGCATCGTTTTCGACGAGCACGGGCAGATCGATGAGCCGTCCCAGCTCGAGGGCAACCGGAAAATCCTGCCAGCCGGGCAGGTTGAGCGGGCTGAGCGACGTCACGCCGCCATCGGCATAGCGTCCCGGCAGGGCGATTCCGGCGCCGAGCAGCCGCTCCCGGTGGAAGGAAAAGGCCTGCTGCAGATCTTGAACGATGGCGGCGAGGACCGGCATCGCCTCGGTCGGCCCGGGCCTGTCGACATGGCGCTCGATGCGGGCGCAGACCGTACCCGATAGATCCGTCAGCACGCCGGCGGCACGCTGGCGGCCGAGCTCGAGGCCGATGGAGTAAGCACCGGTCGGATTGATGGTATAGGGAATAATCGGCTGGCCGCGAGCGATCCTCTGCGCTTCCATGGGAATCAGCAGATGCGAGCGCGCCAGTTCCTCCACGATGTTCGAAACCGTCTGTGTGGTCAGTGCCGTCATGCGGGCAATGGCTGCGCGTGACATCGGTCCGTTGGTGCGGATGGCCTCGATCACGACACGCCGGTTATGCGATTTGGCCTGTTCGAGATTCGTGCCTGAAATTGTCTTCATGAGGGGGTGGGGATTTTCTGTATCGGCGTTCGGTTGGCGTTGTTGCTTGTCACGAGCTGCCGTTGGCGTGACGGGGAAATGGCCGCTTTGTCCGACGTTGACCCCAGATGGTATTTTCCATCCTTTTGTCGAGCTCTTCAAGTGGCCGCGCGTTTCTGCCTGGCGCCTGTGCTGCCTGTTGCACATTACCGCGGGCAGGGATTGCAATGCCTGCCCGCGAACCAGATCATCTCATTGTTTGCGGTAGGTCCCCTGCAAGGTCACGCCGGCGGCAAGATCGCAGACACCAGTCTGTGACACGCGCCAGGTCTTTGGATCGAGGCGATCGAGACCGATCTTGCATGCGTCTCTGGAAAGCTGGGTGTGTTCCTTTACCAGCGGAACGACACCGTCCATGCCATCGGCATTGACATCGCCGGCTTCGGCGCCGCCCGGGCCGACAAAGGTAGAGGCGAGCGAAACGGCGATAAGGCCGTCGACCGGTCCGAAAATCGAAAGGTGACCCTCGTTGCCGTCCTTGCTGTTCGACTGGAAATCCGTCGCCGCGCTTCGTCCACCCTTGGTCGTGAGGAGGGAACCGATCTGGTCGTCATAGGCCTGCCGGATGCAAGCCGTATCGCCGCAGGACTGCACCTTCGTAATCCAGCGCCGTTGCCGTTCGCGGATCTTGTCTGCACCGTCCTGCTTCAATGCAGCAGCATAGAGATCCCTTACCATCTTATCCCGCGCAAGGAGTGATTTGTCCTGGCAAATCATATGATCGCTTGTCGAGGCAGGCTTGGCGCAATCGATGCCGGCGGCTTCGACAGGCAGTGCAAATAGAATGGCGATGACCATCGCCGAGGCGGATCTCGAAATCCTCATGGGATACCTCCATTCTCCGAGACTTCAGCTAACTATGCCTCGGCGCGACTTCGTAAAGGTCCTGCCGGCGTCTGTGGCAAACTCGACATATATTGCGCCCGCGTTTGAAGATCGGAAGTATCCTCCTAGAGCCGGATGATTTTAGGTCTGCTCGACCTAAAATCTGAATCCGCTCTAGAATCAAGGAACTAGAGCGTGATGTCGTCCGAAAACTGCCTACACTTTTCGGCATCACGCTCTAGTTTTGACGATCTGAACGTATGAGATCGATGGGAGGTCGCATGGACGGCGAAACACAAGTATCCGGCAGGATCACATTCCTGATCGTCGGCTCCGTGTTTCTTGCCATCACCACTGGGATGGGGACTTTGGCAGTCCACCTCTACCAGACTTATGCGAACGCAACCGCCATGGCGGCATGTGCGGTTTTTTCCTGGGCATTCGGCAGCATGGTCATATCGATGATGCTCGTACTTTTGACGTCGGGGAAGAAAACCAGAGGCAGGATCGGCGCAAGGAGAGGGCGGGTCACCGTCAGGCTCGGCAGCAGATCGCCCGGCTCCAGCGGCCACGTCACGGGTGAGGGCATCGAGGCCGAAGGCGAGGCGGGAACGCGCATCACAAGCGTGATCCCGTCTCTTTTCCTCATCGTATCCGCGATCGGACTGGCTCTTCTCGGGCTTTTCCTTTTCGGCCACCATCGGCTCGACCTGATCGGATCCGGAATGTTCATCGCGGTGGTATTCTACATCGCGAATTGGAGCAGGCTGGCCTGGCCACGAAAATAATTCCGCGGTTCCGTGCCGGCGGAGGCATCGGCTGATTGCTGCTCCGCATGCGGGGAAGGTGGAAAAGCAGGTGGTGCTGCGGTTCATCACGCAGGCCATCGAGATGCAGGAGCGCGAACTTGCTCGTCCGCTGAAGGAAAACAGGGACTGATTTCGATAGCCGGCGGATAGCGCCGATCCTATCGGCTCGTTCCACTCAGGAAATGACGATCGCGCAGATGGTCGCCAAATTTTAGCTATATATGCTTCTTGCCACGATCTACGGCATTCCTTTACCATCCAGTATTATAACCGGGCCTGGGGATAAATTTGACGGCCCACTGGGAGAAGATGCTGGACGCGGAAATCGTCGCATTCCTGGAAGCGTGTCCGATGGCGGCACTTGTGCTCGACGCCGTCGGCACGATTGTCTTCGCCAATGCGGAAGCCCGGGAGCTCTTTGCCCTTTCAGGCGCGCCTCGCAATCCGGCCGTTTCCGATTTGATACCGGATTGGCCGCTGCCCGCCGCAGCCTCGCAGCCATTGATCGTCACAGCCACCGGCCAAAGGCGGGATTGCCGGATCAGCGTCATGACCTGGCCTTCGGCGTCCGAGGTGCTGACGGCGGTTCTTATCGAGCCGGAGAACGAAGACCGTCATGCCGCGGTGGCGGCGAGAGAGGCCAATCTGCGCCTTCGATATGTGATCGAAATGCTGCCGGAAGCGGTCTGCGTCTTCGATGCGAGCGATCGCTACGTTCTGTGGAACGAGAAATACGCGGAGCTTTATCCGGATGTTGCCGATCACCTGAAACCCGGTATCGCCTTCGAAGATATTTTGAAGATCAGCCTTGCCAGCGGCCGCATGCCCGAGGTCGTCGAAGACAAGGATATGTGGCTGAAACAGCGCATGCGAAAGTTCCGCCAGCCGGTTTCACAGGAGGAGCAGCAGCTTCAAGACGGGCGATGGCTTCGGCATGATGATCGGCGCACGCCTGACGGCGGCGCCATCGGCATGCGGATAGACATCAGCGAGTTGAAACAGCGCGAAGAGCGGTTGCGCCAGCTTTTCGACGCCAATCCGATGCCGATGCTTCTTTGCGACGGCAGCAGTCTCAGAATCCTCCAGGTCAACCGCGCGGCGATCGACTTCTATGGCTTCGCGAAAGCGACGCTGCTCTCCTGGCGGGCATGCGACATGCATGTGGAGAGCGAGGCGGAGGGCTTTGCAGATGGGCTTCTCGAACTTGAAGGCGATTGCGAGGCGAGAACGGTCTGGCGGCAGAGAGTGGCCGATGGAACGGAACGCCATGTGCTCGTTTATGTTCGGCTACTCCATGAAGGTCTGGAACGCCGTCTCCTGCTGACCATCGCCGATGTCAGCGATCGTATTCTCGCGGAGGCCGAAGCCAATCGCCTGGCACGGCACGACATGCTGACCGGATTGCCGAACCGGATGTGTTTCTACAAGGCCCTCGATGAAGCCTTGAAGATGAACAAAGGAAAGGGCGTCGCTGTTTTCTGCCTTGATCTCGATGGGTTCAAGCCGGTCAATGATACTTTCGGGCATGCCGCGGGAGACGAGGTTCTCAAGATGGTGGCCGAGCGGCTGCGCGGTGCAGCCAGAGGCCATATGGTCGCGCGCTTGGGCGGCGATGAGTTTGCCATCCTGATGACTGGGGAAGTGGGCGATATCGCCGATGTGGCGAAGGGGTGTATTGCTGCCTTCAAATCCTCGTTTCGCATCGAGGGTGCGACGGTCGATATCGGTATCAGCATCGGCGTTTCGGCGACGCCGGAGAATGGCGAGGACGGAGAGGCCCTGATTCAGGAGGCGGACCGCGCTCTCTACCGTGCCAAAGCCAATGGCCGGAATACCTGGCGGACGGCGAGCAACGGCCATCGTCAACAGACCGTTTCAGGGCGCATGAGATAAGGGCGCGGTTCAGAAACACACCTGGTACGCGCGGCTCTTGAACTTGGCGTGATGTGTCCTCATTTCAGTAGCCACTGTTTCAATCTGTCGAACTGACAGCCTCCTGCTTTTTTAACAGCTGCTGCCGGTCCTCGTTGCGACGCGTCCGCGTCGGAGGAGTTTTCATGGGCTTTATTGATCGCGACATCCAGCCGTCATCCGATGCCGGGCTGCTGGATGCCTATTCTCAATCGGTGTCGGGTGCAGTCGATCTGGTCGGGCCGGCCGTCAGCCGGATCGAGCGGTTGGGCGGCCGCGCTGGCCATGGTTCCGGCTTCGCCATCTCGCCGGACGGCCTTGTCGTCACCAACAATCATGTCGTCGACGACGCAAAGGCCGTGCGCATCAAGACCCCGGAAGGGGCAACCGTCGAGGGAAGGGTGCTCGGGCGCGATCCGGATACCGACCTTGCATTGATCCGCGCCAATGACTGGTCCGGCAATTGGGCGAAGCTCGGGGATTCCAAATCGCTGAAGCGCGGTCACATCGCAATTGCCATCGGCAATCCGCTTGGCTTCGAATGGACTGTTACCGCCGGTATCGTCTCGGCACTTGGCCGGTCGATGCGTGCAGCCAGCGGGCGCCTGATGGAAGATATTATCCAGACGGATGCCGCCCTCAATCCCGGCAATTCCGGCGGCCCGCTCGTCTCGTCCGCCGGCGAGGTGATCGGCGTCAATACCGCCGTCATCCAGGGTGCGCAGAGCATTGCCTTTTCGGTCGCCTCCAACACGGCCAAGCATGTGGTATCCGAGATCCTGCGCTTCGGCCATGTCAGGCGCGCCTATATCGGCATCGCCGCCGATACGGTTGAGCTGCATCGGCGCATCGCGCTGGAGGCCGGCGTCACGCATTCGACGGCCGTACGTCTGCGCCGTGTCGAGAAGGATAGTCCGGCCGAGAAAGGCGGGTTGCAGGAGGGTGACTACCTGCTTGCCATCGATGGACAGGCCGTATCCGGCATAGACGTCGTCGTCCGGCTGCTCGATGGCGACAAGATCGGCACGGAGATCGAGGTGTTGATCTTCAGCGTCGGCGGCCTGATCGAGCGAAGGCAGGTAAAGCCTTCCGCCCGACCGGCCATCTAGAGCGTGATGCCGAAAAGTGTAGGCGGTTTTCGGACGACATCACGCTCTACTTCTTTGATTCTAGAGGCGGATGATTTTAGGTCGAACAGACCTAAAATCATCCGCCTCTAGCCGATACGCGATATCAGATTATCGGCAGCGTCGTACCTCGGCGCTGCCGATTGTTTGTCACCCCCTGCCGACAAGCGGCATCTTCGTTGCCATGACGGTCATGGAGAGAACGTTGGCGTCGAGCGGCAGCGTTGCCATGTAGACCACTGCGCGTGCGACATGCTCTGCCGAGATCGTCGGTTCGGCTGCGGTCTCGCCATTCGCCTGCAACACGCCGGCACTCATCCTCGCCGTCATGTCGGTGGCGGCATTGCCGATATCGATCTGCCCGCAGGCGATGTCGAACGGACGGCCATCGAGGGCGGTCGATTTCGTCAGGCCGGTGATTGCGTGCTTGGTGGCCGTATAGGGTGCGGAATGCGGTCGCGGCGTCGTGGCCGAGATCGAGCCGTTGTTGATGATGCGGCCGCCTTGCGGCACCTGGGCTTTCATCAGCCGGAAGGCCTGCTGCGTGCAGAGGAATGCACCGGTCAGGTTCGCACCGAGAATGGCGTTCCATTGCTCGAAACTCAGCTCCTCCATCGGCACGGCCGGCAGGCCCATGCCGGCATTGTTGACCAGAAGGTCGAGGCGGCCATAGCGGCCGGCAATGACATCGAAGAGGCTGCGGACCGAGCTGGGGTCGCTGACATCGGCCGCAACCGCAAGAAATTCCGCCCCCGTTTCCTCGGTGAGTTCGCGGGCGGCTTTTTCGAGAACGTCAGCGCGACGTCCCGAGATGACGACCTTGAAGCCCGCCGAACCGAGCGCCTTGGCGATGGCGCGGCCGATACCCGTACCGCCGCCGGTCACCAAAGCGATTGCGTTCTGCGACGACATCTCCGTCATACGACCCTCCCGTCCAGTTCGTCTTCGATATGCACCCGCAGGATCTCGTCAAAATTCTGTTCGGCCTTGAAGCCGAGATCGCTCGCGCGCCGGGCGTCGAATTGGGTCGCCCAGCCGGAGACGATCCGCTCGATCACCGGATCGGGTTCGCGGCGGATGAGCGCAACCGCCTTGTCGCCGCCGACACGGCGCAGGGCGTCGATCTCATCGGAAACGAGCGCCGAAAGCCCTGGCATGGTGAGATTGCGCCGTGGCCCGACTTTCACTGTGTCGAGCGTTGCGGCATGCACGAAGAAGCCGACAGCCGAGCGCGGGCTTGCAAACCAATGCCGCACCGTGTCGCTGACAGGCAGAATGGCTTGCCTGCCGACAAGCGGCTCGCGCAGGATGTTCGAAAAGAAGCCGGACGCCGCCTTGTTCGGGGCGCCTGGCCGAACGCAGATGGTCGGCAGCCGGATGCCGATGCCGTCGAAAATGCCGCGACGCGAATAGTCGGCGAGCAGAAGTTCCGCAATCGCTTTCTGGGTGCCGTAGCTCGTTAGCGGCGCGGTCAGGAATTCGTCGCCGATGACGTCGGGGAACGGGGTTCCGAACACGGCGATGGAAGAGGCGAAGATAACGCGCGGGATATAGGTGGATTTCAGGCTCTGCTGGCGAATGGCTTCGAACAGTGCACGGGTGCCGTCGAGATTGACCCTGTAGCCCCTGTCGAAATCGGCCTCGGCTTCGCCGGAGACGATGGCGGCAAGATGGAAGATCATATCCGGCCGATCTTCGATGAGCCTGTCTGCAACGCCTGCTGTCGCAAGATCGATCGTCAGAGCCTTGGATACGGATGCAAGCGCCTCCGGCACCGGCGGTTGGAAGGCATCGACCAGCGTCAGGCGATCGATGGTCTTGCCCAGAACCTTCGGCTCGGCGGCAATACGGTTGACAAGCTTGCGGCCGACCATGCCCGCAGCGCCCAAGATCAAAACATGCATATCGGCTTTTCCTCCCAATAGGCTGATCAGAGTGCGAGATAATTCCCGCGTGAATGTATTCGACGACCGCCGGGCATCCGGAATGCCGGCCTTCGCTTCATTTGTACGCTTGCAGCCAGGCCAGCCCCGCATCCGTCGTGGTCGCCGGCCGATATTCCGCGCCGATTGGCTTGTCATAGCCAAGCGTTTCAAGAAGCTGCAGAATGTGGCGGTAATCGATTTCGCCGTGGTCCGGTTCGCGCCGGTCCGGGACGGCGGCGATCTGGACATGACCGATTGCCGCCATATGTGCTTGCAGCCTGTGCGTCAGGTCGCCCTGCATGATCTGGATGTGATAGCAGTCGAACATCAGCTTCAGGTTCTCGGCGCCGACCGCCGCCATGATGTCGAGCGCCTGATCCGCCGTCCGCAGGAAGTAGCCCGGCGCATCGCGATGATTAAGCGGCTCGATCAGCACGGTCGTCCCCACCTTGTCGGCGCGGTCGCAGGCATAGCGGAGATTGGCGATGAAGGTGGCTTGCGCCTCGTCGCCCATGGCCTTGCCGGCCATCACATGCACGTTTCGCGCGCCGATGGCAGTCGCATAATCGATCGCCTGATCGATGACGCCGCGCGCTTCATCCTCGCGCCCCGGAATGGCCGCGAGGCCGTTGTCGCCAGCCGCGACATTGCCGCGAGCGGTATTGAGGCCGAGCATGGGAAGGCCGGTTTCCTCCAATGCCTGACGCACGGCTTCGGCAGGGGTGTCATAGGGATAGTGGCATTCCACGGCATCGAAGCCGGCGGCCTTGGCGGCGCGGATCGCGTCCGGAAGGGAGAGCTCCTGCCACAGGAATCCCAGATTGGCGGAAAAGCGCGTCATGTTCAGTCCCACTCCACGTCATAGGTGCGAACGAGATCGGCGATCTGCGCATCCGTGAGCAGCAAAGGATTGGCCCCGCGCGTCAGCATGGCAAGCTTTGCCGTCTCTTCCAATTCTTCGATCGCATAAACGGCCGCTTCCAGATCTTTTGCCGAAACGACGGGTCCATGTGCGGCCAGCATTACCGCGCTGCGCTTGCCGGCAAGGCCACGAATGGCATCGCCCATGGCCGGATCGCCGGGCATGAAATAGGGCAGAAGCTTCACCTTGCCGAGCTTCATGATCGAATAGGCCGTCAAGGGCGCTAGCATGTTGTCGGCATCGACGCCGGGCAGGATCGACAGCGCCACCGAATGGCTGGAGTGAAGATGCACCACGGCGCCGGTCTTTTTCGGCCGCGTCTCGTAGAAGGCTGAATGCAGCGGCATTTCCTTCGTCGGCTTGTCCCCGCCGATCAGGCTTCCTTCGCCATCGAAGAGCGAGAGCCGCGCGGGATCGAGGCGCCCGAAGGAGCTGCCAGTTGGCGTCACCAGCAGGCGTCCATCGCTGAGGCGTGCGGAAATATTGCCGGAGGAGCCGGCGGTCAGGCCGCGATCGTAAAGCGACTTGGCCATCATGCATATGTTTTCGCGCAGTTCGGTCTCTTCGCTCATGCGGCCTCCAACCGGTCGAAGGCATCCGTGAAGAAGCTTTCGCCGCCGAAGTTGCCCGATTTCAGGGCGAGTGCAATCGGTTCTCCGTCCATCGTCGCAAATGTCCAGGGAACGCCCGGCGCTATTTCCGGGCCGATCGTCAGGTGTGTGACGCCGAGCGCCTGCGTGATCGCGCCGGAGGTTTCTCCACCGGCAACGACGAAGCGGCGCGTGCCGTAGTCGAAGGCCGTGCGGGCGATCTCGGAAAGGGCGTCCTCGACCACCTGGCCCGCCTTGTCCCGACCCAACCGCTCTTGAGCCTGCCGCACCTCGTCGGGTTCGGCGGTGGCATAGATAAGCTTCGGCGCATCGGGAGATTGCTGACGCAGCCATTCCAGCGCAGCGCCGGCGCCTTCCTCTGCAAGCGCGATCGGATCGAGCCGCAGGCTGGCAACCTTGCCGGCATAATTGGCAACTTGCCGGCGCGTCATGGCGGAGCAGCTGCCGGATAGGACGATCGAACCGCCTGTCACCTTTGGCAGTGCCTGTCGATGTTCGGAGAGGCTGATGAGACCCTGCTCAATGTAAAATTGCGGAAGCTGGCCGGCGATCGCGCTGCCGCCCGTCAGCAGCGGCATGTCGAAGGATGCGGCGGCGATCGTACGGAGATCGTCATCGCAAACAGCATCGACGATCACGTGCTGGGTGCCGTTGCTGCCGAGTTGAGCCAGCCTCGCCTTCAACGTTGCCGCACCCTTTGAGACGACGTTGCGGCTGGCAAGTCCGACAGCGCCATTCACCTGCGGCGTCAGCAGCCGGACAAGGCTTGAATCGCGCATCGGCGTCAGCGGATGGTCCTTCATCGGACTTTCCGACAGCAGTTGCTCGCCGACGAAGAGGTGGCCCATGAAGACGCTGCGTCCATTCTCGGGAAAGGCCGGGCAATAGATCGTCTGGGCCGCGCCGGTCTCAGCCATCAACATCTCCGCGACCGGACCGATATTGCCTTCGGCCGTGCTGTCGAATGTCGAGCAATATTTCCAGAAGAAGCGACTGGCGCCGGCTTCCTCCAGCCATTCCAGTGCTTGCCGGGCCTGCTTCACGGCAATCTCGACTGGGGATGTCCTGCATTTCAGGGCGATGACCTCGAAGGCCGCCGTCTCGTTCCGGTCGCGTTTCTCCTGCGGTATGCCGATCCGCAGTGAAACGGGCAGTCCGCTGCGCGCAAGCAGCGCGGCAAGATCGGTGGCCCCGGTAAAGTCATCCGCAATGCAGCCAAGCAGGAGCGCCACGGTCTAGTCCTTCACGCCTGGCAGGCTTGCGCCGCTCTTGGCGGCCAGGATCTTTGCAACGGCGGCATCGTCTTCCAGACCCAAGCCTGCTTCTGATGCTTCAACGAAGAGGTCGAGTGCCGCAGTGGCGAGCGGCGTGACGGCTCCGGCTTTGCCGGCCTCCGATGTCACGATGCCGAGATCCTTGACGAAGATGTTGACCGCCGAGCGTGGCGTATAATCGCCGGATACGATGTGCTCGCCGCGGTTCTCGAACATCCAGGACGAACCGGCGGAAACACGGATCACCTCATAGAGCGTCTTGAGATCGATATCGGCCTTGGCGGCAAGCGTCATGGCCTCGGCTGTCGCGGCGATGTGCACGCCTGCCAGCAGTTGGTTGATCATCTTGACCTGCGAGCCGGCGCCGGGACGATCACCGAGCCGGAATACTTTGGCCGAGATGGCGTCGAGCGCCGCTGATGCGCGATCGAAGGCCTCCGGTGTGCCGGATGCCATGACGGTGATTTCGCCCGCAAGCGCGCGAACGTGGCCACCGGAAACGGGGGCGTCGATGACGAGCATGCCTGCCGCTTCCAGCCTTTCGGCAATGGCTGTCGTGGCACTCGGGGCCATGGTGGTACAGAGCAGAAATACCGTCGAGGGTAGCGCGGTCTGCAAGGCTCCATTCTGCCCGAAAAGGACATCTTCGGTCTGCTTGCTGTTGACGACATAGACGAGGATCACGTCGGCGTCTTCAGCCGCTGACGCCGGCGTCGTGCATGGAGTGCCGCCGTTTTCGGCAAAGCGCGCGAGCACCTCGCCGCGAATATCGCAGCCGCGGACGGTAAAGCCCGCTTTCAGAAGCGATAGGGCAGCGCCCCAACCCATGGACCCCAGGCCAATGACGGCGGCCTTCTTTGTGTTCTGCACGGCGCTACCTCTGCAATATCAAGCTATGTTACCGATACCGGTATCGGTAACATAGCCTTATTTTCCCTGTAATTGTCAATAGGAGGCTGTTTGCCTTTTCAAGGAAACACTCTATGAAGAAGAGCGGCGTCGTGCCAGCCGCCATGGTTCATCGAGGGTTGCTTGGGGATGCGCAAACCCACTCTGGAAGAAGTCGCCATCGAAGCGGGCGTCAGCAAGATGACGGTATCGCGCGCCCTGCGCGGCGTGGCTGACGTCTCCAGCGAGACGCGCGACAGGGTCATCGAAGCGGCGACGCGAATGAACTATATGGGCAACAGACTGGCGCTTTCTCTGTCCTCGCAGCGCACCAATCTGGTCGCCGTCGTCGTTCCCAGCATGTCGAACATCGTCTTTCCGGAGATTCTTGCCGGCATTTCCGCCGGGCTGGACGGATCCGGCATGCAGGCCGTGTTCGGCATATCCGACTATAACATGGCGAAGGAGCGCGAGATCATCCGCGACATGCTGTCCTGGCAACCCTGCGCCATCATCGTCACCGGCCTGGACCAGCCGGAAGAGACGGTGGATCTGCTCCGTCATGCCGCCATCCCGGTCATCCAGCTCATGGATCTCGATGGTGCGCCGATCGACTTCAATGTCGGCTTGTCGCATGGCCGCGCCGGCGAGGAGATGGCGGAAGCCCTTGTTGCTGCCGGCCGCCGCCGGTTCGGCTATGTCGGCAGTGCGCTGGAAAAGGACCTGCGCGCCGGCAAGCGCAAGGCCGGCTTCGAACGCATATTGCGTGCGCACGGTCTGGGTTTTGCCGAGCAGCGGATTGACGATGCCTTTTCTTCGATCGCGCTGGGAAAGCGGCTGACGACGGCACTGCTTGCAGCAGTGCCCGATATCGATTGTATCTATTACTCAAACGACGACATGGCGAGCGGCGGGTTGTTTGCCTGCATGGAACTGGGCGTTGCGGTTCCCGGCCAGGTGCTGATTGCCGGATTCAATGGGCTGGATCTGATCGGTTCCTTGCCGGCACCGATCGCGACGTCCCGTTCGCCAAGGCGCGCGATGGGCGAGATGGCCGCGCAATTGGTTCGTCGCGCTGTCGCCGGCGAGGGAGATAGCGGCCAGAAAACCATCGTGTTCAAACCGACGATCACCGGCATCGGGCGTTAGGATATCGTCGTCCGGACACCGGTGCTGCGACGCGAGGCCAATGTGGCGGCAATCTTATGTTCAGCAACAAGATTTCCCACGAATTCCACCGGGCAGAAACATTCGGACATGGGCGAGGCGAACTCATCGGCTAGACCGGCATCGAGTTTGCTATGTTGCGGAGTTTCGAGTGTCGATGCTTTCCATAAATCCGTGGCGATGGGCTGAAAACACGAATTGTGGCGACAGCGCGCCAGCATGCGAGAAGGTTGTCATTTCGTATGCGTGATACTAATCTGGGTAGCATCAGGGGATTGGGGATTCATGTACGACGATTCGATCCTGCCGACAGAGATTGCCGTTTTGCTGGGCTTGATAGGCAATATCGGCGCGCCGCTTTTGGCCTTCTGGGCGGCGGGAAAACGACCCCGGTTGCGTCTCTGGTTTCATGCGGCCGCCGTCGTCGCGATCATGGCCTCACCGCTGGTGGCCATGATCCTTGGATTGCCGGACCTGCTTCCTGAAGAGGAGGACAGCCAGGGCGCTCGTTTTGCTTTCCTGCCGCTGATCATGGAAACAGCCATCATCGTGCTGCTCTATTGTCTCGCCGGCGCAATGCTTCTGTCCCAGTCGGTCCATTCGGCCATCACCGATTGGCGGGATGGAGATCGTACCCCTTGAGCGGCAAAGTTCCCGACATGGGCCTCTTACTATCGGTAGGGGATCGAAGGAAGTGCCACGCGCCCGCGCGGTCGCCCAACGACTATTTCTTTCGATAATCTTGGCTTGCCATCCAGCGGTATGTCATGAACAGGTTCCGGTGGCGTTCAGGCAGAGTTCAGGCGAGTTGGTGTATCTCTGCCTCGTCCATAAGAGAAAATGGGGTAAGGGAAATGTTGGAACGTTTCGTACGAGTATCGCGTGTCGCCCTGGTCGGGCTGGCCGCACTGCAACTGATGACCTCCGCCGCCTCGGCACAGTACTATGGCGGCGATGACGGATACGCACCGCCGCCCTGGCAGCGTGACCAGGGCCGGGATTGGAACCGCCCGCCGCGCGGCTGGGATCGCGACCGTGACCGTGATTGGGACCGTGATCGCGGCTGCAGCCGGCGCGACCTCATGCGAGCCGCCCGTGCCGAAGGCTTCCGGCGCATCGATTCGATTGACAGCAATGGACGGCGTATCATCGTTCGTGGCTGGAATGACGGCGGCCCAGACCGCATGGCCTTCGCCAACCGGAGCGGTTGCCCGGCTCTCAACTGATAGCTGATATAACGTAAGCGGAAGCCGAGTGTGGATCAGCTTCCGCTTACCTTCGCGGCCGCGCATCCTTATCGACTGGCTGAAAGGGATGCACCGTTGCTGCTCTTGAGCTTTGTTGCCGTTTTCTCGCCCAGCCTTAGGCGGTGGCGAATTTCTTTTTCGCAAGAACAGCACTGCTGTTCATGTCGGATACGGCTGATGCTTCGATGTCATCGCTTCGCGACGTAACGCTGAACTGCCAGGACACTCCCCAGTGATCGACCACCGGGCCGTGTCTGTCCGTCGAACTGCCCTTTTTCAGAGCATCGCGCAGACGATCTGCCTCGGCCTGCGTTGTACATTCGAAAATGATGGAAGAGCAATGATCGGACCGATCGAGTGGCCCGGCCTCGAAGCCCATAAAGGAACGGTTGCCGAGTGTGAAGCCTGCGAACTTCACGCTGCCTGCCGGACCATTCGGATTGTCGGTCAAGATGTTCGAGATCCACCCGGCTGACGAATTCGGAATAAGTGTCGCGTAGAACTCAATCGCCGATTCCATGTCACGCCGAAACCAGAGATGTTGCCTGATTTTCATTGTTGTTCGCTTTCTTCAAGTCCCGCCCGGATAGAGCGCCGCATGAAGGAGGCATGTCTGCCGTGTTGGTGAGTAAAACTCGTGCCGCCGGCGAGCCGCCTTCTTGGTGAGCGGTGGCGCCGGCGGCATGCTGAAGAGTTGCTGCTGGCCGTTCGTGCCCACCCCTGTGAGGCACGGACGGGTACGCAACACTATTTTTCGGCAACTCTACCAGCGAGAGCCATGACATAGTCGTCGGCGATATCGGCCAGCGTCAAAGCGACTTCCGGTTCATTCCAGCCGGCAGCAAGCGCCATTTGCACGAAATCACGAAACGCCACTTCAAGGACCTCTTCGCGTTCGACGGCGCGATAGGCGTCAGTGGAAGGATGTTGAGGTTTGCTGATGTTCATTGTCTGGCGGGTCGATACCATTGTTATGTTCCCTAAAGCTTTGCCTTGGTGGACGGAGGGTACATTCGCCATGCACGAAGGCTTTGGTGTCCAAACGATTATTATGCTTCTTTTCTAATAGGTTACACGCGGTATGTCGTTAGCCGTGCATCCAGAAACTTGCAGCAGCGTCCATTTTCGCAATTGCTGAAGTGCGATCTGGCGGCCGCGCCGCACGCGCCGGCGCAGGCGAATGTATCGCCCAGTGCGCGAAGCAATCCGCTTTGTGCGCGTTTAGGGGATGTCGAAATCCATCGTCTCTAGTGATAGTAGCCGAGGGTCCTTAGCCATTCTTCGAAGGAATGGGTGCTGTCGGGCGATGCCGGCGAGGCGACTTGTCCAAGATAGCGCGGAATGGTGAGATTTCTTGCTTCGCGGGGACTGTAGCCAAATTCCTTGCTGAATGCCCGGCTGAAGTGTGCTGCCGACGAAAAGCCGACAGCAAAGGCAATATCGAGGATCTGCTCCCGGTTCGCCGGATCGCTGAGCGCCGCATGGGCCGACAAGAGGCGGCGTCGCTGAATATAATGATGCACGCCGCCATATTGCTCGAAGATCTGGTAAAGCCTGGTGCGGGATATGCCGAGCTGCCGGCATATCTGCTCCACCGTCAGATCGCCTGCGGCAAGATTGCTTTCGACGAACCGCCGCACGCGTTCCGTTACCGCCAGAGTGCTATGCTGTTCGACGCCCGTCGATTGGGCGGCCGAGGTCGAAACGGAAGCGACGATCATGTTGCGCACCGTCTGGACGACATGCGGCAGGTCCGTCGCCGCAAAGCGAGAAAGATTGTCCGTGACGCTGTCGAGATAATCGATCAGCATGCCGGTGAAGATGCCTGAAAGCGCGATGTTGTTTTCGATCTCGACGGGGGCGGGAACTTCGAACAGCAATGCTCGCGGCAGAAAGAGCGAGAGGGTTCTCGCCTCCGTCGATCGTCCCCGAAAAGGATGTCCGAGGGAGCGCAATTCTATCTTGCCCGGCTCGCCTTCCAGCACACGCCCGTCGACCTCCGTCCACGTGCGGCCGTCGCGTAGGACGGAAATGTGCCAATGATCGATGAGGTTGGCTTTTACCTTCGCCTGTGAACGCATGTAGCTGTGGGGAGGCGTATCCTGCTGAACGATGAGCATGCCACCGAGGTTCCAGGCCACGTGGTCTGCAGGAAAGCCGGTTTCCGGTGAGACATTATCCGGCGGCCGGATGTCGGCCAGCGGTGCGATATAAGCCTGCCAGGCGGCAAATTGCGCCGCCGGTTCGAGCGCGCGTGTCGAAAACTGCAGCGGCTGCAAAGCCGGTGGCGGCAGCGTTTCTTCGCTGGCTGCCTTTTCCGGTCGCGGAAAGCGTCGCCGATCTGACGGCTGGGGCCTTCTATCCTCGCGCCAAGACCGATCCTTCGCCTCGACGGACGCAGATGCGGATTGCTCTTCGCGTGGCAGATCAGACAATCCGGTCTCCTCGAATACCGTCAGGATAAAACACGAGCATCGCGTTCAAATGGACACTCATGATGTCCGCAGATTGGTCGCCTGTTTCAATAGGAATAAGGTCCAAAGCCTGCTTCGGGCTGTCTTTTTTCCAGCAAAACGACATGTTGCACCTTGCCGTATCCTTAGCCACTTGATGACGCCAAACCCTTTCATTTGCAGCGCGATTTCGAAAAGGCAAGTCTTGCGGGTCATCAACCTCATATTCGCGTGGCAATTGTTCCGAAGCATGGCGTCAGGTGGCGTTGATCTGTGCCGCGTCGGCGCATATCGAGCGATTACGGGCCGGCGGCCCGATCGATGCCTGCGCAAGAGCCGATCGCGGCGCGAAATCGGCGCCTTTGCAAAGCTGGTCCAAAATTATTCGGTTTTCGCAGCCCCATGCATAGTTTGCGTTTGCCCATCCCGCCAAGTTTGCCTACGCAGAGATAAACCGCAGTTTTGGAATGAGACATGACCGAATCCTCGATAATCCCCGTCTTTGATGGCCACAACGACGTGCTGCTCCGGCTGCGCCGCGGCGGCTTGAATTCCGTCGACGCTTTCCTGAATGGCGAAGCTGCCGGACATATCGATTTGCCCCGCGCCCGCCGTGGAGGCCTCGCAGGCGGGCTCTGCGCCATATTCATCCCGTCGCCGGATCAACCAAAGCCTGAAAACGCCGATTTTTCCACGCCTGCCCAGCCCGATGCGCTGAACGAAACCCTGGCCATGGCGCGGCTGCTGCTTGCGATCGAGGCCCGGTCGAAGGGAGCCGTCAAGGTTTGCCGTTCGGCCGCCGATATCAAGCGGTCGATCGCGGAAGGCCAATTTGCCGCCGTTTTCCATATTGAGGGCGCGGAGGCGGTCGCGGCCGATCTCGACGCCCTTTATGTCCTGCATCAGGCCGGCCTGCGCACGCTTGGGCCTGTCTGGAGCCGCTCGAACGTCTTTGCTCACGGGGTGTCTTTCCGCTTCCCCTCGACGCCGGATATCGGCCCCGGCCTCACCGATGCCGGCAAGGATCTGATCCGCGCCTGCAACGAACTCAGGATCATGATCGATCTCTCGCACATGAACGAGCAGGGGTTTTGGGATATCGCGAAATTGTCGAATGCGCCGCTGGTTGCCTCGCATTCCAATGCACATGCGCTTTCTCCGCACAGCCGCAACCTGACAGACAGGCAGCTCGACGCGATCCGCGATACCGGCGGTCTGGTCGGCATCAATTTCGGTGTGCTCTTCCTGCGCGACGACGGTGTGAGGAACACGGATACGCCGCTCGATGTCCTCGTTCGCCATGTCGCCTATATTGCCGAGCGGATTGGCATAGAGCACGTCGCGCTTGGTTCCGATTTCGATGGTACGACCATTCCGGCGGCGCTCGGCGATGCCAGCGGCCTGCCGAAACTGATCGACGCCTTGCGCGCGCATGGGTTCGATGACCAGGCGCTCGCAAAGATCGCCCATCAGAACTGGGTTCGTGTCCTCGAGCAGACCTGGGGCGGCTGAGACGAGGCATCCTCTCGTCTCCGCTTGAGGCTGGAAAGCGGTCAGTAGCTCACGAATCCCTTTGCCTGGAGCCTATCCGGCGCGTCTGGATGGGGCCGCAGCTTCACCAAGATTGCGATAGCCCGTCGCCGGATGCGGTGCCGCGAGCCTCGGGCCGCTGCCGCCAAGCTTCTCGCGCAAGGTGCCCGCGCGATATTCGGTCTTGTAGACGCCGCGCTTCTGCAATTCCGGCACCAGGAGATCGACGGCATCCTCGAAGCTCTCGGGGGTGACCGCATAGGCGAGATTGAAGCCGTCGACGTCGGTATCCTCGATCCATTCCTGCATGAGGTCCGCGACCGTCTGCGGCGAGCCGACAAAGACCGGGCCGAAGCCGCCTATGCCGACCCAATCCGCCATCTCGCGCACCGTCCACTCCTTGCCCGGATCGATGGTGGTGAAGGTCTCGACGGCGGATTGCACTGCGTTGGTGTAGCGATGGCGCAGTACCTCGTCGGGCGAGAACTGGCCGAAATCGATGCCGGTCCAGCCCGAGATCAGCGCCTGCGCGCCTTCGAGCGAAACATATTGGCGGTATTCGTTGAACTTGCGCTGCGCCTCGGCATCGGTCTCGCCGAGGATTACGGTCTGGAGATTGAAGGATAGGATTTCGCGGGGATTGCGGCCGAGGCGCTCGGCCGCCTCGCGAACATTGGCGACGTAGCGCTTCAAGACCGGCTTTGAAGGTGCTGCTACGAAAATGCATTCGGCATGCGCGCCGGCGAAATCCTTGCCGCGGCTGGAGGCGCCTGCCTGATAGAGCACGGGGGTGCGTTGCGGCGACGGTTCGCAGAGATGGATGCCGGGAACGCTGAAATGCTTGCCGGAATGGCGGATCGAGTGCACTTTCTCGGGCCGCGTGAAGATGCCCGCTTCGCGATCGCGGATGACGGCACCGTCTTCCCAGCTGCCTTCCCAGAGCTTGTAGCAGACTTCGAGATATTCCTCGGCCAGCGCATAGCGGTCGTCATGTTGCGTCTGTGTCGATTGGCCGATGTTCAGGGCACCACTGTTCAAATAGGAGGTGACGATGTTCCAGCCGACGCGACCCTTCGTCAGATGATCGAGCGTGGAGATGCGCCGGGCGAACGTATAGGGATGCTCGAAGGACAGCGAAGCGGTCAGCCCGAAGCCGAGATGCTCCGTCTCATAGGCCATGGTCGGGATGAGCTGCAGCGGATCGTTGACCGGCACCTGCGCCGAATGGCGCAAGGCGGCGTCGACATTGCCGTTCAGCACGTCATAGACCCCGAGCACGTCGGCGATGAACAGGCCGTCGAACTTGCCGCGCTCCAGCGTCTTTGCCAGATGGACCCAATAGTCGAGGTCCTTGTAGGTCCAGCTTTTGTCGCGCGGGTGGCGCCACAGGCCCGGTGATTGGTGTCCGACGCAATTCATGTCGAAGGCATTGAGCCTGATTTGGCGTGTCATCTTGTGTTCCTGCAATTGTATCGTTCGGCCGGCGCTCAGGCGCCGACGGCTTTCTTGTTGACGAAGCTGAAGGCCAGCACGGCGAAGATCAGCAGGCCGGTGGCGACCTGCTGCCAGTAGAAGTTCAGGCCCGTCAGCAGCAGGCCATTGGCGACGATGCTCAAGAGCAGAACGCCAAGCACCGTGCCGGCGACGTTCGGCCGGCCGAGTGGTGAAAAGGTGGTGCCGATAAAAGTGGCGCCGATGGCGTTCAGCATGAAGCCGTTGCCGGAGGAGGGGATATAGACGGTGACCGTCGCCGTCAGAATCAGACCGGCAAAGGCGGCAATCGTGCTCGCAAGAATGAAGGTCACGGCCACATGCTTTGCCAGGCCGATGCCCGAATACCGCACCGTTTGGGGTTGAATGCCGATGGCAAGCACGACGCGGCCGAAGCGCATGCGCGCGAACAGCAGTGCCGCGCTCGCGATGATGATCGCGGCGATCAGAAGCGGGACCGGCAGGCCGGCAATCGTTCCATGCCCGATAAAGCGGAATGCTGCGGAGATGCCTGATGGCGGCAGATAGACCGGATTGCCGCCATCCGTCAGCAGCTGCTGAATGCTGCGGCCAATGAACAGCGTTCCGAGCGTTGCCAGGAATGGCGACACGCCGATCGCCGAAATCAGCACGGCGTTGACGACGCCGACAACAGCTCCCGCGCCGAGGCCCGCCAGGGCAGCGAGCGGCACGGGCAGGCCCGCAAGAATGCCGGAAACGAAGGCAAAGCTCGCGAAATCGACGGCCGTCCCAACCGAAAGATCGATGCCGCCGGCGGCAACCGCAAAGGTCATGGCGATCGAGACGATGGCAAGCAGCGTGAAGTTGTTGACGAGAATGCTCTGCAGGTTACCGACACTCAGGAATGTCGGCGCCACGGTCGAAAACAGCGAGAAGACGACGATAAGGGCGATAATAAGCCCATAGCGGGCGATGCCGGCGACTGATCTTGTCGGGGCGATGGCAGCGGTCATGGCTTAGATCTCCCTTTTGCGAAGCAGGGTGGTTGCCGAAACCACGATCAGGATCAGTAGGCCCTGGACGCCGCTGACCAGTGTGCTGGGCAGGTTGAGCAGCTGAAAGCCGTTGATGAGGAAGCCGACAAATAGCGTCGAGATCAGTGTGCCGCCGATGGTCGGCACGAGCCGGCGGGAGAAGACCGAGCCGAGCAATGCGGTGACGACAACGGGAAGCAGCATTTCGCCGGAGCCGGTGGTGCTGCCGCTGAGATAGGCGACGGACAGGATGCCGGCGACGCCACCGCAGAGGCCGCTGGCAACGAAGGCTCCCGCGATAAGGCTTTTCAATGGTAATCCAGCGGCGCGTGCGGCCTCCGGAAACTCCCCGACGGCATAGAGCCCGAGGCCGAGCGGAGTGAATTGCACGATCGCCGTGACGATGACGGTAAAGCCGATCAGCACATAGGCCAGGATCGGGATGTCGAAGCCGTCCGAAGACGAAAGAACGGTCAGCAGATCGGTCGAGGCAGGAAGCACCGTGTTCTGCGTCAAAACCAGCTCCAGCCCGGCGACCACATTCATCACGGCGAGGGTCGCCAACAAGGGCACGATGCCGGCAAAAACGATCGCCAGCGCATTGACGGCGCCGATCGCGAGACCGGTGGCCAGTGCGCCCGTCGCGGCGAGCGCATCGCTGAAGCCGAGCTGGATAAGGGTTGCGTAAACAGCAGCGCTCAGCCCCATATTGGCGGCAAGCGAGAGGTCGATGCCGCCCGTGACGACATTGGAGCCGCCGGCGATGAGCACGATGGTCAGGCCGATGGCGAGAACGCCCGGAATGGCCGATTGTCCGAGCACGTTGCCGATATTGCCGACCGTGAGGAAATAGGGCGCGGTCAGCGCGAAAATCGCCAGGATGGCTGCGAAGGCAAGCAGCGAGCCGAACCGTAAGGCCGCAGCCGCAAGCTTGCCACCGGTCGGCAGCGCCTGCGCCGTCTCAACCTGGGGGAGGGAGGCAAACTGAACATCAGCCGACATGGCGCAATCCTTCCAAGGCACCGGTCGATGCCGACAGCACTTCATCCGTTGTGGTCTCAGAAGAGATCAGTTCGCGCGTGACGCGGCCGCGAAACAGCACGAGGATCCTGTCCGTGATGCCCACAAGCTCCGGCAGGTCCGACGAAAGAACGATCACGCCGGCGCCGCGCGCGGCAAGCTCGCCGATCAGCGAATAGATTTCGACTTTCGAACCGATATCGACGCCGACGGTAGGCTCGTCCAGCAGGTAGATTTCCGACCGGCGGCTCAGCCATTTGGCGATCGCCACCTTCTGCTGATTGCCGCCCGAAAGGGTGCGCACCAGCGCCTCGCGCCCGGCCGTCTTGATCTGCAAGCGCTTGATCAGCTCGTCGGTATCGTCGCTTTCCCGTTTGCGGTTGAGAAAGCCGAAGCGCGTGTAGCGGCCAAGGCTCGACAGCGTGATGTTTTCACGCACGCTGAGCTCCAGGCCCACGCCATGGCCGCGCCGGTCCTCGGGCACCAATGCGATCTGATGATCGACGGCTTCGACTGGATTGCGAGGCTTCAGGCCGCGCGCATCGATATCGATCGTCCCGCTTGTCGCCGCCTGCAGCCCGAACAAGGTCCGCACGAGATCCTTTGCTCCGGAGCCAAGCAGCCCGGTAATGCCGAGGATCTCGCCGCGATGCAGGGAGAAGCCGACATCATGGAAACGGCCCGTTGCCGAGAGGTTTTTGACCTTGAGGATTTCCTTGCCGAGTTCGATTTTCCGTTTGGGAAACATGTCGGCGATATCGCGTTCGATCATCAGGCTTGCGATCCGACCGGCCGATATCCCGCCCGTCGTCAGCGATGCGACGTCGACGCCATTGCGCAGAACGGTAACATCGTCACACAAGGTCTCGATTTCGTTGAGATAATGCGAGATGTAGACGATGGTCACGCCTTCGCTGCGCAAACGTCGGATCAGGCGGAACAAAATCTCCGCCTCCTGACGCACCAGCGCCGCGGTCGGTTCGTCGAAGACGAGGATCTTCGGCTTATGCAGCAGCGCACGGGTAATCTGGACGATCTGCCGCTCCGCGGTCGAGAGCTCGCCGATCAATGCATTCTTCGGCAGATCGACGCCGAAATAATTGGCGAGGAGTTCGTCGGCGCGGCGCTGCATGGCGCTGCGGTCCAGGAACGGTGTCTTGCCGCGGCGAATTTCCCGCCCGAGAAAAAGCGCTTCTCCGACGGTAAAGGTCGGGACCAGAAGCCGATCCTGGTGGATGAAGTGAATGCCGAGTTCTTCGCACAGATGCGGCGTCAGGCGATCATAGACCCGGCCCTCAATCTCGATGCGCCCTTCATCCGGAGTGTGCAGACCGGCCAGGAGCTTGATCAGCGTGGATTTGCCGGCGCCGTTCTGCCCGACAAGTCCGTGGACGGTGCCGCGCCTAATGGCGAGCGATGCGCCGGCCAGCGCCTGCGCGCCGCCGAAGCGCTTGACGATGCGATCGAAGCGCAGGATGTGCGACGCGTTGTCTGATTCAGTCGCGTGCTCGGCTGCGATCATGAAAGGGGCCTTTCGCCATTTAAGAGGGCGATGCGGGGGAATCCGCATCGCCGGTTTTCAGGTCAACTGATACCGAGCGTCTTGATCACGTCGGCGACGTTGCGCTTGTTTGCGAGCAGCGCGGGCACATAGGTCTCGCGTGCCAGCGCCTGCCCCGACAGCAGCTTGGCGACATTGCGAATGGCAGTGCGGCCGATCTCCGCCGGCTGCTGGGCTGCATCGGCCCCGGCCGGCGAATTGGGATCGGCGACGAGCTGCAGCACTTCCGGACTGCCGTCGACGCCGTAGGTGCGGATCTCGGTGCGGCCGGCGGCAGCGAGGGCCTGTGTGGCACCCAGCTGCGGAATGTCCCAGGCCGACCAGATCGCCTTGATCGAACCTTTTTCCGGATACTTGTTGAGGATCGCGGTGATCTGCGTAAAGGCATCCTGAACCGTGTTCGGAATGACGTCGCGCAGCTCCGGCTGAATGATCTTCACCTTCGGGAAGTATTTGACGACGTTGACGAGCTGGTCATAGCGGATCGCGCAAGGTGTCACGCCGTAGAAGCCGTTGAAGACGACGATATTGCCTTCGCCGCCGATATCGGAGACGAGCTGCAGCGCCAGGTCCTTGCCGATGCCCCAATTGTCCGAGGTTGTGTTGTTGATCGAATTGGTCGAGCCGACGTCGACGGTCAAAACCGGAATGCCGGCGTCGCGGGCCTTTTTCAGCCAGGGATCGATGACGCTCAGCGTGCCGAGGATCTGGACGATGGCGTCAGGCTTCTGCGCGATCAGCGTCTGCAGCTGCGACACCAGCTTGCCGTCGTTGCGGCCGGCATCGACGGCGATCGGCGTGCCGCTCAGCCGCTTCACCTCGTCGATTTGCGCATTGTAGGCCTGCAGGTCGAAATAGTGGTCGGTTCCGGTCGCGCTGATGGCGATGCGCTTGCCCTTCAGCGACAATGCATCGTCGGCGGCTGCGGCTTTCGACAGAATGCTCGAAGCCGCGAGCGCGGTCCCGGCAACGGCCGTCAATTTCAAAATATCCCGGCGGCCAAGTCCGGTCGTTTTCTCATTGGTCATGAAAGCACCTCCAGTAATCCAAAATTCCAATAGATTATAAAATAGATAGATTTAACGATTTAAAGAGAAACGTTTTTCCAAAACCGGAACGCATGGGGAAATTTCCATGATGTGGTCTGTCTGCCGGCACGTCGGGTTTTGCGGCGATGAGGGCTAACGGCGCCGAATGGAACGCATTCCGATGCCGGAATTGTGCGTCAAATGATCGACCAATCGCGAGGCATGTCCTTGCCGCCATCCGTTCGGCTGGGGAACAAAGAATCTCCGAAGGCGAGCAAAATCGGATGATTTAATCTACTAAAAACATAGGGATTATATCTAATAATTGCACGCGTCGCAGGGTGATCTGTCCGTCAGACGACGCTTTCGGTTGATCGTGAGGATCGCGACAATGAAATTTCTCACACGGCTTGCCCTGTCGGCCGTTGCTCCTCTTCTTCTTACGCAAGCTGCGCTGGCTAGTGGCGTGAACGGTGCCCCTGCGCCCTTTGACAAGGGTGGCGTGAAGGTTGCTCTCGTCAGCTATATCTCCGCCGGTGACTTCTTTCAGGCCTATCAGGCCGGCGCCGAAGCACAGGCCAAGGCGCTCGCCATCGATCTCCGCGTCTTCCCGGGTCGTCAGGATGCTGCCGCGCAGCGTGAACAGATCCTCCAGGCGATCAATCTCGGCGTCTCCGCCATCGTCATCGACCACGGCCTGCCGGAATCGCTTGGCGATGTCATCCAGCAGGCGCTCGACAAGGGTATCAAGGTCGTCGCCTTCGACGTCAATCTCAACAATCCGAAGATCCCGCAGGTTGAACAGAGCGATCACGAGCTTGCCGATCTCGCTTTGAAGCAGGCGGTCAAGGACAATGGCGCCAGCTTCAAGGCGGGCTATGTCTATATTGCCGGCTTCGCGCCGCTCGACCGTCGCAATGAGGTCTGGAACACGTTCAAGAAGCAGAATGCAGGGGTCGTCGAAAAGGCCCGCTTCGGCAATGTCAGCGATACGACGGCGACCTCAACCGCCGACCAGGCAAAGGCGGTGCTGACGGCCAATCCCGATATTACCGTCGTCTTCGCTCCCTATGATGAATTCGCACGCGGCGTGAAGCTTGCCGCCACGGATCTCGGCATCACGGACAAGCTGAAGATCTATTCGGCTGATGTGTCGACCGCCGACATCCAGGAAATTACCGAGCCGGGCAGCCCCTGGGTCGCGACGGTCGCGACCAATCCGGCCGTGGTCGGCGCCGTCTCCATCCGTGCTGCCGCATTGCAGATCGCGGGCCAAGAGGTTCCGCATCAGATCACCGTTAAGCCGACACTGCTGACGCAGGAAGGGCTTCGGGCAGCCGGTGTGAAGACGATCGAGGAACTCGCGCAGAAAGTTCCCGCTTTCAGCGTGAGCGACGCGGTGACCGCAAGCTGGATACCGGACAAGCTTTTCTAAGCTGCCGACTTCGATCTTCCGGCGGGGTCCTTTGATTCCGCCGGATTACGTCACTGAACCGGAGTTCACATCATGAGCCAGTCCAACGTTGTCTTCGCGAGCAATCGAAACGCCACGCGGGAGGACCTTTTTGCCAGAGCGGAAGCGATTGCCGCGGATCTTTCGAAGCGCGCCGCGGAGCTTGACCGCGAAGGTCGCCCGCCGCTCGGTGAAATCGTCAAGTTGAAGAATGCGGGCCTGCTGAACGCCCTGCACGCGCCGCAGATCGGCGGCGGCGGTCTCGATTGGGTGGATGGCTTGCGTCTGGTGCGCATTCTTGCGCGCGGAGAAAGCTCCATCGGCCAGCTTCTCGGCTATCACTATGTCAACAGCCAATATGTCTATTGGGCTTTCGATGAGGCGCGCGCGCAGGAGTTCGGCGGCAAGACGGTCGCCAACAGCCTTTATTGGGGCGCCGCCGTCAATCCGCGCGATCCCGGCCTCGTGCTGACGCGCCGCGGTAATGGCTACGTTCTGAATGGCCGCAAATCCTTCTCGACGGCCGCTCACCTATCCGATTACATCAACGCCAATGCCGCGCTGGACGACGGCATTGTCGGCTTTGCGGCCCCGACCAATCGAGCCGGCTACAAGGCTAATGATGATTGGGACAATTTCGGCCAGCGCCTCTCCGACAGCGGCAGCGTCGAGTTCCATGATTTCCCCGTTTATGAGGAGGATCTGGACAGCGCGGCATCGACCGGAGGCGAGGCACCGGTACTTGCGACATTCAACACTCCGCTCATTCAGCTTGTTTTCGTGAATTTCTATCTCGGCACGGCCGAGGGCGCATTGCGCGAGGCGGTCGACTATGTCCGGAGCACAACGCGGCCCTGGGTTACCTCTGGTGTCGAGCGTGCAGCGGACGATCCCTATATTCTCGAGCGTGTCGGTGAATTTACCGCCACGCTGAAGGCATCCGCCGCTCTAGCCGATAGCGCTGCTGCAGCGGTCCAGCAAGCTCTAGCCAAGGGGCACAAGGCGACGGCACGGGAACGCGGCGAGGCGGCGACCGAAGCCTATGCGGCGAAGGTGAATGCCACGCACGTGTCGCTTGATATCACTTCGCGCGTCTTCGAGCTCACAGGTGCGCGTTCGACCGCGGAGAAATATCGTTTCGACCGTTTCTGGCGCAATGTGCGGACCCATACCTTGCACGATCCGGTTTTCTACAAGGCCAAGGAAGTCGGTGAGTTCGTGCTGAACGACAAGATCCCCGAGGTCAGCCTCTACAGTTGAATACGAGGGCGGCGACGCGGTGCGGCTAAAAAATGGGTGGGCTCGCAATCTGCGCCGGTGATGACGTCACCCGTGCTCAGATCGGTTAACGCTGTTGGTATCCGGTGTGGTGCTGACCACGGTCGGAACACTTAGCAGCTTTAAGCGCGCGCTTCCGGCTGTGGTTTTTCACGCAACGCTGGACGGTTCATGCTTTGATATCTGGCTCACAAATCCTGTGCTCAAATCATTATTCTGTGGAGGCGGCTGGCACATGCCGTAATGCGCACACGTTCCCCGCTAGGATCTCCTCTCTCGCGAATCGCTGCAACGTCCGTTTTCACAAGGGCAGGCGATCGCGATTGAGAATGAAATTGATCCAATGGAGTCCTTCATGGCTGACATCCGCACACCACTTTCCGGGGTGATACCGAAGATTTCCGTCGTCGGTGTCGGCGGTGGCGGCGGCAACGCGATTAACAATATGATCGCGCAACAACTTCAGGGCGTTGAATTTATCGCGGCAAATACGGATGCGCAGGCGCTTGCGACGTCGAAGGCGACCAGGCGCATTCAACTTGGTGCACAGGTGACGGAAGGTCTCGGCGCAGGCTCTCTGCCGGAAATCGGACGGGCCGCCGCTGAGGAATCCATTGATGAGATCATGGACCACCTCCAGGGCACGCACATGTGCTTCGTCACGGCCGGAATGGGTGGCGGCACCGGCACCGGCGCTGCTCCAATCATCGCTCAGGTCGCGCGGCAAGCGGGCATCCTCACGGTCGGCGTCGTCACCAAGCCCTTTACGTTCGAAGGCAACCGGCGCATGCGTACGGCCGACGAGGGCATCGAGCAACTCCGCAAAAGTGCCGATACTGTTATCGTCATCCCCAATCAGAACCTGTTTCGCATTGCGGACGCCGCAACCACCTTCGCAAATGCCTTTGTGACTGCGGACCGGGTCCTGTACGCGGGCGTCGGCTGCATCACGGATCTGATCATCAAGGAAGGTCTCATCAACCTCGACTTCGCCGACGTCAAATCCGTAATGCGGGGAATGGGGCGCGCGATGATGGGAACGGGCGAGGCGTCAGGGCCAGGCCGCGCATTAAAAGCGGCCGACGCCGCCGTTTCCAACCCGCTTCTGGACGACATGAGCATGAAAGGCGCGCGGGGCGTGCTGATCTCCATTTCCGGCGGGACGGATATGACGCTGTTCGAGGTCGATGAGGCCGCCAGTCGCATACGCGACGAAGTCTTTACTGATGCCGATATCGTTGTCGGCGCGATCTTTGACAAGAATCTCGACGGCGTGTTCAGGGTATCGGTCGTTGCAACCGGTCTGGAAAGTCTCGCGGCGTCTGCTGTTCAGGCCGGGGAAATCAATATGGACCGGTACTGATGGGCTCCCGCTTGGTGGCTCTGACTTAACCTTTTGATTATATTAGAGCCCCGGCGTCATGGCGGGGGCTTTTGTCTCTCCGTCAAAGCGCGCCGTTCTTCGGCGGGATGACGTCGTTGAGGTGGTAATTGCCGACAACGTGATATTTCCAGCGAACCGGGTCATGAAGCGTATGCGTGCGGGCATTGCGCCAGTGCCGGTCAAGATTGAGGTCGAGCTTCACCGATGCCGTCCCGGCAAGCTCGAACAGCGTGTTCGTCGCCTCGATGGCGATTTCCGTCGTCAGCACCTTCGCTGCCGCAACGGCAAGCGTCGCTTCGACCACTCTCTTTTCGGTCGTCTCGACTTGCGCGGCATCGACCTTGCGGCCGGCGCGCTCGATGGTTGCGGTCGCGGCTTCGAGCCGGATAGCGATCTGGCCGACCTTGGCGATGGTCAGCGGATCGTCGCTGGCGCGCTCCACGCCGCTATCCATCCAGGGGCGGGATCGGGTCTTCACGAAATCCAGCGTCTCGGCAAAGGCGGCTCGCGCGATGCCGAGATCGACGCCGGCATGGATGATCTGGCCGACAGAGCCGATCGTCGTTGGCCGCTCGAAACCCTTGTGATGGAGGACGACATGGTCGGCATTCACATAGACATTGTTGAGGACCGTGGTGCCGCTGCCCGTCGTGCGCTGCCCGAAGCCATCCCAATCATCGATGATTTCGATGCCGTCCGTGCCCTTCGGAACGAAAGCCATGACCAGCTTGTCAGCTTCATCCAGCGCGAAGACGGTGACCCAATCGGCAAAGAGAACACCCGTCGAATAGAATTTGCGGCCGTTGATGCGATAGCCGGGACCGTCGCGGGTGATGCGCGTGTCGTAATGCCCGACCGTTTTCGTGCCCCGTTCGGAGAGAGCGTTGCCGAAGCGATCGCCCGCCAATGCGCGGCCGAAGAAATAACGCTTCTGATCTTCCGAACCATCGATGCGCAAAGCCTCGAGGATGTAGAAATGGTTCTGCGGGATCTGCCCGATCGAGCCGTCGGCCTCAGCCAGGATCGCGGTGATCTCCGCCAGCGTGGCATTGGAGACATCCAGGCCGCCATATTCCTCGGGAACGGTAATCGCCAGCAGTCCGGATAGAGCCAGCGCGTCCATTTCGGCAAAGGGGAGCAACCTCTCGCTGTCGCGCTCCGAGGCGGTGGCGGCAAAGCGCTCGGCAAGCTCCTGCGCAACAGCCAGCGCCTGTTGCTCGGTCTCCAGCAAAGCCGCCTCGGGATGCGTGGCGTTGATATGGTGCAATTGCGTGTTCATGAGCAGGCTCCGATTTCATTCGGCGCCACGATGCCGCATTCAAGGCGGTGGTTCGAGAAAAGCCATTTCGTTTTTGGCGGTGCGGTCGCGTCTTCGTTTCTTTCTCTATAGAATTAATAGTCAATTGCTGCCTGAAACTGCGTCGTCATTGATAATCATCGATGTTCTCACCCAGCTACCGACGCGCGGTTCGCCAGTCTTCAAAGCGCGCATGCGCGAGCGCAAGCGAAGCGACGACGGGCGTGAAGCGGTGGAATGGCAGCGGACGGCTGGATTGCAGCGGGATCGGCAGCGATGCCGCCGTTTCGCCGAGCGCCAATCTCGCAAGGATTTGGCCGAGCTGGGCGGTCATGGCGACGCCGCGGCCGTTGCAGCCGATCCCTCCGAAGAAGCCGTCACCGAAACGGTAAAGGCGCGGCAGGAAATCCGGCGTCATGATCGCCATTCCGCTCCAAACGATCTCTACGCCTGGATGGCGCGGCAGGCGGAGTTCGGATGCGAGCCGGTCAACGACGGCGCGGCCAACGCGGTCGAAGGCGCCGATCGGATTGATCGCCATGCCGCCGCTGATCAGCCTGTTGTCGCGATCGAGCCGGTAGGTGAAAAGGTTGGAGCGCGTATCGCCGACCGGCCGCCGATGCCGCGCGATCCGCGCGACGGTCTCGGCATCAATCGGCTTGGTTGCGACCTGATAGACTTTCAGCGGTACGCCGGTTCGCCCCATGCGCGCGGCAATGCCATCGGTAAAGGCGTTGGTGGCGAGGATGACGGCATCCGTTTCTATTTCGTGGCCCGCGAGACTGACGCGCCATGTGCCGCCATGTCGTTCGACGCGCTCGACCATGCTGTTTTCGCAGATCGCGCCGCCGCGCCGCATGACCGCGCCGGCAAGTCCGTAGAGATAATTCAGCGGATGGATGGTGCCGCCGGAATGATCGATCAATCCTCCGGAATAGATATCCATGCCCGTTTCGTCCTGGATGGCGCGTGCGTCGAGAAATTCAACTGGACGGCCAAGCTCCGTCCAATCCTGTGCTCTTTGACGCAAGATCGCAGCCATGTCGTCGCCATAGGCCGGCTGTAGCCAGCCGGTCTGCGCGGCGTCGCAGGAAATCTTCTCTTCCGCAATGGTCGCAAAGACCTCGTCTGCTCCTATGCCGACGAGCGACAATAGAGCATCGGCCCTGTCGCGCGGCAGCTTCTGGCGAACGGTCGCCGGATCGGCCTTGGCGAAATTCGGGACGACAAAGCCGGCATTCATGCCGCTCGCACCGGCACCTAATCGCCCTGCCTCAGGGACGATGACGGAGCGGCCGGCACGGGCAAGATGAAGGGCTGCGGTCAGGCCCGTGAAGCCGCCGCCGATCACGACGACGTCTGAGCGGGAGGGAACATCGCGCGAAAGTTCGGGGGCGGGGCCTGCCGTCAGCGTCCACAAGGTCGGATTGGTGGGGCGAGCAACGGGGCTGGGCATCAGCGAACGATCTTTCAATACCTATGCCAGATGGCTGTCACGACAGGTGAGCCGCCGAAGGGATTGCGCCAGAATGTTTCCCGCGAGGCGCATCGGAAAATGCGCCTCGCCGTTTGCAGAAACGATGGCCTACTTGATCTTGTCCTTCAGCGCGGAAACGTCTTCCATTTTGAGTTCGCCATCGGTGACGACCTTGCCGTCGCTGATCTTCCAAAGGCGGAAGGGACCGGTGATGTCGCCATACGGATCGAAGGAGACCGGCCCGATGACGCCTTCGTAGCGGATCGACTTGCCCTCCTTGATCAGGTCGAGCGCCTTGGCGAATTCTTCCTTGCCGGCATAGATCGGCGTGCCCTTGGGATCGACGACCTTGTAGATATCGTCCTTCAGCTTGGACGTGTCGTCGCCGGCGATCGCAAGCGCGAGACCGACGATCGCGCCGGCATCATAGGCGCGGTCCGCAGCCGGATTGGTCGGCTCTATCCCTGAGAAATCCCTGTAGTTCTTGTTGAAGTAGTCAGTCGATGGCGTCGGCGTCGTGCCCGAGGACGTGCCATAGGCCTCCTTCAGATAGTCGGCGCCGACGGAATCGATGAAGTCGGGACTGTTCATACCGTCATTGAGCAGGAATTTCTGCGGGCCGCCCTGCGAGATCCAGGTGCGGGCGATGGTTGCACCGTCGACCGGCGTGCTGACGAGGTAGAGGCCGTCCGGATCACCGCCCATGCTGGCGGTGACTTCGGAGGCATAGCTCGACTGCTTTTCATTGTAGGGCGTCGTCGAGACGATCGTGCCGCCGAGCGCCTTGTAGGCCTTTGAGAATTCGGCGACCATGTTGACGCCGAAATCGTTGTTGACGTGGATGATCGCGAGCTTCTTGAAGCCCTTGTCGATCGCATATTTTGCGGCTGCTATGCCCTGCAGCGAATCCGACGTGATGGTGCGGAAGAAGATGCCGTTCGTCTTGCCGTCACGGCCGAGCGCCGTCAGCGTCGGTGATGAGGCGGCGGGCGATACCTGCACGATCTTGGCGGGCGCAGTGACCGAGGTCAGGATCGGGATCGTCACCGAAGAAATGATGCCGCCGATGATGGCCGGAACCTTCTTGACCTGCACGAGCTGGGTAGCAGCATCGACCGCGACATTGCCCTGGCTCTGGCTGTCGCGCGTATCCGTCACCAGATCGCAGCCGTGAGCGCCGCCGGCGGCATTGATATCTCGGAAGGCCATCTCGACGGACTTGGCGCCCGCCTGGCCGTACTCGCCGGCCGGGCCGGTCAGCTCCATCACGAGGCCCACCGTTACCTTGCAGTCGGCAGCATTGGCGGCTCCGGCTCCGGCCAGAAGCGCCAGGGCGGTGCTGATTTGAAATATCGTCTTCTTCATCTTTGTTCCCCTTGTTCGGTCAACGATTTTCATTTCTGTTTTTTCAGAACCTGTCAGTTCTCCGGCATCTGCAGCCAGGTTTCATGCAGATGCCGCCATTCGACACCGTTGGGCGCCGATGAACTTGCGATGAAGAGCGCGCTTGCCTGGCGGCGGCTGTATTTGCCGCCGCGCGACTGGGCTTCGACATAGGTAAGAACGATCGTGTCCTCAGTCTCGAAGCTTGCGCGGATATCCGAAATCTCGATGCTGAAATCGTTATGAAAAGTCGCCCGGTTTGCTCGGATCAGCTCGATGGTCCCGGCGCGGTCGAAGATGCGACCGGTCGGCGGGATCATGTGGAAAGCATGACCGAAGGTGCGCTCGCAGCGGCCGAAATCGGTGTTGTCCGCAGTTGCCGCATCATACCAGGCTTCGAAGAAGCGATGGAAATCGAGAACTTCGGCACTGGCTTTCCGGAAGAGGGGCGATTCCTGGTTCATACTTTCCCCGCATTGAGGTTGTAATGCATAATCGAGCCGTGTCTGCCGGTGCGGTCGCGCTCCAGCGTATAGACGTCGCCTTCAATGCCAGCGCTTTGGCCGATGATGCCGGCGATCTGCCGACGGTCCTCATCCGAAAGTGCAATATCCATGATCCTGGCATTGGCGAGCGCATGCGCCTGATTGCGGGCGCCGACGATGACTGCAGCCACCTGCGGCTGCTCCAGCACCCAGGCGCTGGCAATCGTCGCGATATCGACGCCATGGCGATCGCCGATGGCCTTCAGCGCGCCGAGCAGCGATTGGAACAGCTCCCAGCCGCCGAAATCATCGATGATCAGCTTGTACTTGACGAGCGAACGGTTCTCGAGCGGCATTTCGGGTTCCGGCTGTCCCAGCCATTTGTCGCTCAGGAAGCCGCCGGCCACCGAGCCGTAGCAGAGGAATCTCACGTTATTTTCGGCGGCGAGCTTGGCGAGGCGGCGCGACGGCCGCTGATCGAGAACGGAATACTGCAGCTGCTGGCTGACCAGCGGAATGCCGGCTTTAAGGATCTCTGAAATATGCGGCGTATCGAAATTGGTCGTGCCGACATTGCGCACCTTGCCTTCGCGGCGCATCTCGTCGAGCCAGCTCAGGGCTTCGAGATAGCCGGGCAGGGAGTAATCCCACCAATGAAACTGCACCAGATCGAGCTGTTCGGTCTTCAGCTTGCGCAGCGACTTGTCGACAATGCCGCGAATATAGTCGCGGCTGATCGTTGCCAGCTTCTCCAGATCGGGCACGAGCTTGGTGTGCACCTTCATCGCGCCCGCGGCCTCGGTGCCGCGTTCGTTGCGAAGCTGCGCGCGCGCTTCGCCGATCAGCTCCTCGACGCCCGTATAGATATCGGCGCAGTCATAGGTGCGGATGCCGACATCGAAGGCGGCGATCAGGTCGGTCACGGCCTGCGCGCGATCGATCGCGCCATGTCCTCCGGCAAGCTGCCAGCCGCCGCGGATGACGCGCGAAATCTCGTATCCCGGGCTGAGCTCAAAAGTCTTGGCGGTCATGCGGTTCATTCTCCTTCGGGCAATGGCACGGCCGTCGTTTCGGCATGGCTGAATCGCCGCTTGCCCGTCCTGACGATCCGCAGCCGGCTCGCGCAGTTGGGGTCGGGGCAGGCGATTTCGGCGTCCGAGGTCATCCAGTCGTTCTTGTGGGTGGGCCGTTGCTTGGCCGCAAGCAGCGGCAGGACGGCCGATATGGAATAGATCGAAAAGCCCTGGCCCGGCGGCAAAGACAGCATTTCGCCCTTGAGTTCGAAATAGTCGCCCGGCTTGGCGCCGCAATAGATCGGCTTGCCGTCGGGAATGACGGCTTCAATCCTCAGGTCGAAGAGCTCGAAACTGTCGTCGCTTGCCGCCGCCATATCAGATCTCCGCCCGCTCGAAGGTGACATCGCAGGCACCGTTACGGCGGATGACGCCGCAGGCTGCGGCGAATTGTTCGCGTTCGTCTGGGCGCACCTGCGCGACGACGCTGCCGGCCAGCCAGCCGATCGGGAAGAGCAGGCGCGCGCCCTGCCCATAGAACAGGCCGATGTCGAAGATCGCATCGGGATTGCCGCCCCACATGCGCGGCGGCACATAGCTCAGCACGATATCGCCGGGCTGTGGTGTCAGCGTCGCATTCTCGGCCGGCAAAGCGGTGGCATGGGAGGCACCTTTCAGATGCGCCGGCGGGATCGGGCAGGAGATTTCCGGGCCGGTCCACATGGCATGAATACCGCCGACTATCCGCGGTTCGCTGAGATAGGTCCAGAGAAAGGTCGCGTTGTCAGGCGCCTTGGCCTCCAGCAGTGGCGCAAAGACGCTGAGGCCGGAGCGTGGTTCGGAGATCTTGATGGCGCGTTGGCTCATGCGGATAGGCCCTTCTTGGCTTCGGCTTCCAGTTTGCTGCGCAGGAAGGTGAATGGCCGGCTGATATCTGCAACGAGCGCATCGCGGGCTTCCTTGGCATCCTGCGCGGCGATCGCCTTGACGATCGTGCGGTGATAATGGGCCGTATCGACCTCGCCGGCGTCCGAAAAGGCGTAGATGGCGACGCGGATACAGGGGCCGGACTGCAGCCACAGGCTTTCGATCATCGGGATCAGCACGGCGGAACCGCAGGCGCGATAGATTTCGAAATGAAAGGCCTGGTTCAGCGTCACCTCACGATCGACGTCCTTCTTATGCTTCAGCGCGCGCATCTCGTCCCATTCACCGAGCATGCTCTCGATGGTCGCGATCTGGCGGGAATTCATGCGGGTTGCGGCGAGCGCGATCGCCTCGCCTTCGATGAGGATGCGGGCGCGCAGAAGGTCGTCCATGCGCTCCAGCGTGATCGGCGGCACGCGAACGGATCGGTTGGGAAGGGCTTCCAATGCCTTCTCGGTGATCAGGCGGCCAAGGGCTTCGCGCACCGGCATGGTGCTGGTCATCAGCGCGTCGGCCAGGCCACGGATCGTCAGCACCTGGCTCGGCTCGAAAAGCCCGCCGATCAGCGCGCGGCGCAGCTCCAGATAGACCCGATCCTGAACCGTCTCGCGGCCCACGGGCGCAAGCTGTGCGGCAATCGGATCGCTCTTGTCGGCGGTGGCCTTTTGCATTCGAAATCCCTTTTCGGCTTGCGAAGACGATTAAAGCTGATTAGCGTGATCAATGCAAGTGTGATCACAAATCAAATAATCAGGGAAGCGACAGCGATCGCTTTCCGGCCAGAGGGATCTCATGAGTGCGACAACTGAACGGCATGGGGAGGAAGCCCGGCCGGTTCTGACGGCAAGAAATGTGGTGCGGCGTTTCGGCGGCCTTGTGGCTGTCAACGACGTTTCTTTCCACGTGCGCGAGGGCGAGATCCTCGGCCTAATCGGCCCGAACGGTGCCGGTAAGACGACGATGTTCGACCTTCTGGCCGGCAGTGTCGCACCGAGCAGCGGCGAGATCGTGCTGAACGGCGTGGCGGTAGCAGGCGAGGCGGCCCATCGCCGGATCGCTCGTGGTCTCGGCCGTACTTTCCAGATTCCTCGGCCCTTTCCCAACCTGACGCTGCTCGACAATGTCATGCTGGCCGCTCAGGATCAGGCGGGCGAGCGTCTGCTGTCGAATTTCCTGCGACCGTGGAGAGTCGCCACGCAGGAGAAGGCTGCCCATGCCAAGGCGATGGAGCTGCTCGACCTCGTTCACCTGACACGCCTGGCGCACGAGCCGGCACGCGTCCTGTCAGGCGGTCAACGCAAGCTTCTGGAGCTTGCCCGCGTCATGATGGCCGATCCGGCTCTTATTTTGCTCGATGAGCCGGCTGCCGGTGTCAACGCCACACTTCTCGAGACGATCATCGACCGCATTCGCGATATCAATCAGCGTGGCGTCACCTTTCTCCTGATCGAGCACAATATCGATATGGTGACACGCCTGTGTCACCGCGTGCTGGTCATGGCGAGCGGCCAGCTTCTGTGCGAGGGCACTCCGGAAGAGGTTGCCCGCGATCCGCGCGTCATCGAAGCCTATCTCGGAGGTGCGGCATGAGCGAACCGGTCTTAACTGTTCGCAATCTTGTTGCCGGTTACGAGCCGGGCGTGCCGATCGTTCGCGGCGCTTCGATCACGGTAGCGGAAAAAGAGATCGTCGTTGTGCTCGGCCCAAATGGTGCCGGCAAATCGAGCTTCATCAAGGCGATTGCCGGCCTCGTTGCCATCGAAAGCGGCACGGTGGAGCTGGGCGGCCGGGATATCACGAGTGCGCCCGCGCACACCATGGTGCGGCTCGGCCTTGCCTTCGTACCGCAGACGGAGAACGTCTTTCCGCTGATGTCCGTCGAAGACAATCTGAAGGTCGCCGGCGGCATTCTGAAGCCGAAGGAAGTGCCCGGCCGCATCGACGAAATGTACGCGACCTTTCCTGATCTCGCCCGTCATCGCCGCATTGCGGCCGGCAATCTCTCGGGAGGGCAGCGGCAGATGCTCGCCGTCGCGCGCGCTCTTATCGTGCATCCGAAGCTCCTCGTGCTTGATGAACCCTCAGCGGGTCTCTCGCCGAAATTCGTCTCGATGGTCTTCGACATGCTGACCGAAATCCGCAAATCCGGCGTCACCATTCTGCTGGTCGAGCAGAATGCCAAGGCGGCCCTCGCTATCGGCGATCGCGCCTATGTTCTCGTCGAAGGCAAGGACAGGCATGAAGGGCGTGCCTCGGAGCTCTGGAACGATCCCGTCGTTGCCGAACTCTATCTCGGCCAGCGCCCGGCTGCTTCCAAAACAGGAGGTGCGGTATGAACCCGCAATTCATCGTCGACGGATTGCTGACGGGTTCCATGATCGGCCTTGGCGCCATCGGCGTGACGCTGACCTATTCGATCTTGCGCTTTTCGAACTTCGCCCATGGCGATTTCATGGCTTGGGGCACCTATGCAACGCTTGCCGTCGTCAGTGCCATCGGCGCTGTCTTCGGCAAGATCGCACCGATCGGCCCGCTTTCCTTCGGCTGGCCTCTGATCGTCGCGGTCATCGTCGCGATAGGCTTTACCGGCGTTCTTGCCCTTGCACTCGATAAGGTGCTGTTTGCCAGGCTCCGAGCCAAGGGCCAGTCGATCATCGTCGTCATGGCGAGCTTCGGTGCGTCCATGGCTCTGCGCAGCCTGCTCGAATTCCTCTTCACCTCGCGTCCGACCTATTTCAGCCGTGCCATCCAGATCGCCATGCCCGTCGGCTTCGGCATTCGCATTACGCCCGATCAGATCGCGCTTCTGATCGTCACGGCGCTGCTTGTTTTCGGCGTGCATATGCTGATGACGAGGACGCAGACGGGCCGCTCCATGCAGGCGCTCAGTCAGAATCCGTCGCTTGCCCGCGTCGTCGGCATCGATGTCGCCAAGGTCGTTCGCGTCACTTGGCTGATCGGCGGGGGGCTGGCCTGCGTCGCCGGCGTCATGATCGGCATTCTCGTGCAGATCCGCCCGCTGATGGGCTTCGATATGCTGCTGCCGATGTTTGCCGCCGCCATTCTCGGTGGTATCGGCAGCGTGCCGGGCGCGGTTCTCGGTGGACTGATTATCGGCCTTGCCGAGGCGGCCGCGGTTCAGTTGATCGGGGCGGAGTGGCGCGCCGCGATCTCCTTCATCATCCTGATGGCAGTGCTGTTCGTCCGGCCGATCGGCCTTTTCGGAGTGAGGGAGCGATGATGGATATTATTGGCTACGGCGCTTTCTTCCTGACGACGGCGCTGATCTTTTCCTTCATCACGCTCGGGCTGAACCTGCAATGGGGGCTGACCGGCCTCTTCAATGTCGGGCTTGCCGGCTTCGTTGCCATCGGGGCTTATACCTCGGCCTTGCTGACGACACCGGATATGTCCGGGCGGTTCGGCGGATTCGATTTGCCGGTCCTCGTCGGTTGGTTCGGCGCCATGATCGTCGCCGGTCTTGCCGCTGCCATCATTGGCATTGCGACGCTCCGGCTGAAATCCGATTATCTGGCGATCACCACCTTCGGCGTCGCCGTCGTCGTTCAGCTTGTGGCGCTGAATGCGCAGAAGCTGACCGGCGGTCCCTTCGGCATCGGCTTCATTCCCCGCCCATTCTCCAGCCTTGCCGAAACGCCGCTGCTCTTTAATCTGGCTAATCTCGGCGTCGTGGTTGTCGTGATGCTGATCGTCTATCTCGCGCTCGAGCATCTGGCAAAAAGCCCCTGGGGACGCGTCTTGAAGGCGCTACGCGAGGACGAGCGCGCCGCCATTTCGCTCGGCAAGAGCGCTCGTTTCTATCGTGTGCAGGCCTTTGCCGTCGGCGGTGCCGTCATGGGGCTTGCCGGCGCCATGCAAGCGCATTTCATCGGCTTTATCGCGCCCGACAATTATATCCCGACCCTGACGTTTCAGGTCTGGGTGATGCTGATCGTCGGCGGTTCGGGCAGCAACAAGGGTGCCGTCATCGGCAGCATCCTCGTCTGGGGAATATGGGCAGGATCGGGAGCGCTGACGAGCGTCCTCTTTTCGCCGGAGCAGCAGGCTCGCGCGGCCTCGCTGCAGATCGTGGCGATCGGCGTCATGCTTTGCATCATCCTGCTGGTGCGGCCGGGCGGCCTCTTCGGCGATATCCCGAAACGTCGTTCAGCGATCGCGCTGCAATCGAAACCTGTCGCGGACGAGGGTAGCGCCGCGTCTTAGCGGTGGGCTTTGCCGATCGGATCGGTATTCCATGCCGTGTGGGGTTCTGCGTTCTGCCGAGGCAGATTAAGGACGTACCGGCCATGGGCGACCGGTACGCAGTTCGTTTTTAGAGCGTGATGCCGAAAAGTGTAGGCGGTTTTCGGACGACATCACGCTCTACTTCTTTGATTCTAGGGCGGATTCAGATTTTAGGTCGATTCGGCCTAAAATCATCCGGCTCTAGGAAGCCAGAGCGCGACGCACAGGCTGAGCCGGAATAGGCTTGGCGGGAACCCGTAGAGGGCGCTTCGCGGCGACGGGCGACTTCCGTGCCGTGCTGGTTTTGGCTACCCCAAGCCAGCGAAGAATAGCGTCGAAGCCGGGCTGGGCCGCCCGCTTGAATTCCGGGCTCATTTCCTCGTCCATGCCGCAGAGAGAGGCGATTTCCTGCCAGTCGACGCGGCCTGCCCGAAGAGGAGGACGCGACTGGAAAACGATCAGGCCGATCATGAAACCTTTGATATTCTCGAAGCTACGCGGCTGAAGCAGCGGCTTGAGCCGCATATCGCAAAAATCCGAAATCTTGCGCTGGAAAACGTCAGAGGCAGAGCTTTTCTTTATGGGCATTATTCATTCCTTGCAGGCGACATCATCCAAAGGTCGGGGTGTGGCCCGCTAAAGCACGGAAGTTAAGGAAGCGCAAACAACCGACCGATTGGCCGCTTTCAATTCTACGATGCGCCGGCATTTGGCAAGTGGCAGATCGGTCACGCTTCGGTAAAAGGCCGCACCGGGCATGGAGCGGCGAGGGAATGTCGGGCGCTTTTCCGAGCCGCCGCTAAGATCATGAAAAAACTGTAACTTGCCTCCCGCACCATTGAGAGCGACATTTTCCTTGCGCCGGATATATGAGGTGAAAGACATGTCAGTCTTAGAAATGTTGGTCAGACGCCGGATGCAGGAAGAATATGCAAAGGGTACATCGCCAGAGCGCATTACCCGCCTCCTGCAGGAATTCTTCAACGGGACAGAGGCCTCCAAGGCAAATGCTGTCTCGCGACGGTCTTCTGGCAATCCATAAAATGATGAGGCCGGCCTCGATGACTTTTCCGAGAGCCGGCCCTTTGTCGACGCAGACTAATCCTTAAAAACTGTCTATCGTGCCGCGTTCGATCCGGACAAGCTTTCGACTGCCGCCAGGATCTTGTAGGCTGCCGAGACGCGGGTGGGGATCGGAAAATTCCTGTTTGCCAAGAGGACGATGCCGATCTGCCGTGCGGGAATGAAGGCCGCATAGGCGCCGAAGCCGTTCGTCGACCCCGTCTTGTTGATCAGCACATCCTTGCGCGGCGGCTGCGGCGGGTCAAGGCGAGTGACCTTGTGTGGATTGCGCGACATGTCGAACGAGTTGCCGTCCACCAACCGGGCAGGCGTCGTCGGATAGGCATAGATTTCCCAGCCAAGCCCCTGCGTCATGTTGCCGACGGTATAATAGCCGACATGCGTCGCATCGACTGCCCGCTGAAGGGTGCTATCGAGCTTCGAACCATCCATATTGGATTCGAGAACGGCAAGCATGTCTAATGCCGTGGTCTTGATGCCATAGGCGGGTGTGTCGAGAACGCCGGGCCCTACGCGGATCGGCTTGCCCTTTTTTGAATAGCCATAGGCATAGTTGCTCATCTCGGCGGCCGGAACGTGGACATAGGTATGCTTGAGCCCAAAGCCGGCGATGATCTTGTCCTGTATCAGCGTATCGAACGGCTGGCCCATAGCCCGCGCGGCCAGATAGCCGAACAGCCCGATGCTGGGGTTGGAATATTGCCGGTACGTACCGGGGGCAAAGGACGGATGCCAGTTGCGATAATAGACGACCATTCCCTCATTGCTGACGCTGTCCGGGAATTGCAGGGGCAGGCCGCCGGCCGTGTATGTGCCGAGATCGAGAAGGCTGATCTTGTCGAAGGCCGTACCTGCCACTTCCGGCATGTATTTCGTCGCCTTGTCGGAGAAAGACAGCTTCCCGCTGACTTCGGCGTAGGAGGCGAGCGTTGCCGCGAAGGTCTTGCTGATGGAGCCGAGCTCGAAGATCGTATCGTTCGTTACCTTCTGGCCGCTGTCCTTCGAGGCGAGGCCGTAGTTGAAGACATAGCGCTTGCCCTTGACGGTAATTGCAATTGCCATGCCCGGCACATCGTTTTCCTTCATGAGCGGACGAATGGTCTCATTGACGGCCCGCTCCAGGCGGCTCTGGTTGATGTCTTCGGCGTGGGCGCCGACGCCATAGAGGAGGCAGGAGGTGATTATTCCAAGTTTCGGCAGCGAAATGGTAGGTATATTCAAGTTGATATCCTCATGCTGATGGATGAAGGGCGATCTCAGATCATTGCAGCGATACGACCGATTTCGGCGACGATTGCGTTACGTTCGTCCGCTGAAATCGACGGTATCTCGCAATAAGCCGTGACGATGATCGGCACGCGGTTCGACGGCCAGAATACCGCGATGTCGTTGGCATTGCCGGCTTTGTCACCGTTTGTGCCGGTCTTGTCGCCGACCAGCCAATCCTTCGGGACGCCGGCGCGCAGGCGGGCGTCCCCCGTCTTGTTGGTGATCAGCCATGCGGCCAGTTGCGATCGCGAGGCGGCCGAAAGCACATCGGTAAACAGAAGCCGTCGCAGGTTCTCCAGCATCGCGGCCGCCGTAGTCGTGTCGCGCTGGTCGTTCGGCGTATCGTGGTAATTCAATGCGGGCTCTATGCGGTCGAGGCGCGTCATCTCGTCGCCGAGGCTTCGGCAGAAGGCGGTTAGCGCCTTGGGGCCGCCGAAGCTCGCGAGCAGGAGATTTGCAGCCGCATTGTCGCTGAGCGTGACGGCCGCAGCACAGAGTTCTGCCACCGTCATGCCGTTGCCTGCGTGCAACTTGGTTGCTGGCGAGCCGTCGATGATGTCGCCTTCCGAGTAACGAATGCGCCGGTCCAGCTTTTCCTCGCCCTTGTCGACCCGCGCCAGCACCAGGGCCGCCGCCAGCGCCTTGAAGGTGCTGCACATCAGAATGCGTTCGCCGGCGCGATGCTCGATGTGCCTGCCGCTTGCCATGTCGAGAATGCTGACACAAATGCGGCCGCGATGCTTGCTCTCGAGCGCGGCAAGCTGCGCTTCACCCGAATGATCGTCTGCAGCGCGTCCAACCGCGCTTAGCCCTGCTAGAACAGGCAAAGCAAGCAAGCCGCCGGCAAGGCTTTGCCGGCGCGACAGTAAGATCGTCATCTTGTTTCCACTTCGATTGATGTTGAGCAAAGAGATAGTTTCAGGGCCGGTGGACGTTGTTGGAACCCTGCAAATCACCTTGCGAGACAGACTATGGCGTCGCTTCCTGCCCTAGACAAACGATCAATTCTGGGCTTAGACATGAGAAAAACTTGGCCTTAGGACACAAATGGACATCTCTCAGCTGCCGTTGAACGCACTGCGCGTTTTCGAGGCTTCGGCGCGGCACTGCAGCTTCACGCGGGCAGGGCTCGAACTCCGGGTGACGCAGACGGCCATCAGCCATCAGGTCAAGGCACTGGAGGACGTGCTGGGGGTGACCCTCTTCAAGCGCCTGCCGCGCGGCCTTGCGCTGACCGATGAGGGGCATGCTCTCTTGCCGGTGTTGACCGATGCCTTTCGCCGTATGAGCGCCACGCTCAGCCAGCTGGAGGAAGGCAATTTTGCCGAGATTTTGACGATCGGCGTCGTCGGCACTTTTGCCATCGGCTGGCTGCTGCCGCGCCTCGGCAGCTTCAAGGCGCAGCATCCGCATGTCGATCTGCGCTTGAAGACTAACAACAATCGCGCCGACATGGTGCTCGACGGGCTGGATTTCTTCCTGCGCTTCGGCGACGGCGCGTGGCACGGAACAGAGGCGATCCACCTGATGGATGCGCCGCTATCTCCGGTCTGCCGGCCCGATATCGGCGAGCGGTTGCGCACGCCCGCCGATCTTGCCGAAGTTGAGCTTTTACGCTCTTACCGGATCGACGAATGGTCGCTCTGGTTCAGAGCTGCGGCCCTGCTACCGCCTCATCTTCGAGGCTGGATGTTCGATTCGTCGCTGACGTTGGTGGAGGCCGCCGCGCGCGGCGTCGGCGTCGCGCTCGTGCCCGTCGCGATGTTTACGCATGACATCGAGGCCGGGCGCATCATGCAGCCGTTCCAGATTACGGCGACGACCGGCAGCTACTGGCTGACGCGATTGAAATCGCGGGCGGAAACGGCATCGATGAAGGTGTTCCGCCAATGGCTGATCGGGGAAATCGAGGAGATGCCGGGATAGGATGTGCAAATAAATCGGCCCCCCGGGCAGAGGCTGGAGCATGATGATCGGTGGTCGATGCATTCGCTGGCGAGTTTCAATCTCACGGCACCGGTTCGAATGCCGGAGCGCACGATCGTCGCGTGTTCCGCAAGCAGTTGCAGTCGCGCGCCCGTTTGCAGCATCATTGTTCGAATTGATGGCATCTGCTAAAGGCTGGTCATCATGAAGCATTTCGCCATGGAGCAATCGGCATGGGGACCCTGAAGTCAGCAGATAGATAAGCCGCAACAGCTTCTTGTTGTTGCGGCGTGCTGTCGAAACTCATTCCAACCGGACCCAGTGGCAGACGCCGCCCGATTTCTCTTTCGAGCGGAATTTTCTCATGTCTGACATACGCCCGTCATGGGCCTCCTCGCTGCCGGCAGCGCTGCTGCTGATGGCGCCCTTCGATATCCTCGCCTCGCTGGCCATGGATATCTATCTTCCCGTTGTCCCGTCGATGCCCGGCATCCTGAACACGACGCCATCGGTGATCCAGCTCACATTGAGCCTCTATATGATCATGCTCGGCCTTGGGCAGGTGGTATTCGGTCCGCTTTCGGATCGCATCGGTCGCCGTCCTGTGCTGCTTGCCGGGGCGATCGTGTTTGCCGTGGCTTCCTTCGGGGCCGCCTGCTCATCGACGGCGGCTGCTTTCGTCCTTTGCCGGCTGCTGGAGGCCATGGGTGCTTCGGCGGCTCTGGTTGCGACCTTTGCAACCGTCCGGGATGTCTATGGCAACCGGCCGGAGCAAGCCATCATCTATGCCGCGTTCGGCTCGATGTTGTCCTTCGTGCCCGCACTCGGCCCCATAGCGGGCGCGATGATCGCCGATCGCTTCGGATGGCGCGCCATCTTCATGGTGCTGGCACTTCTGTCCCTGGCCGCGAGCGTCAACGCCATGGCACGTTGGCGTGAAACGCGGCCTGCGGGTTTGAGCGAGCCACGCCGCTCCATTTGGCCGATCTTCACAAGCCCGCCGTTCTGGACCTATACGCTGGCTTTCAGTGCGGGCATGGGCACGTTCTTCGTGTTCTTCTCGACGGCACCACGCGTGCTGATCGGCCGGGCCGGCTATTCGGAACTCGGCTTCAGCATGGCATTCGCAACGGTCGCAGTCGTGATGATAGCAGCCGCGCGCTTTGCCGGACTGTTTGTCGAGCGCTGGGGCGTTGCAGGCTGTGTCGCGCGGGGCATGGCACTGCTTCTTGTTGGCGCGGCTGGCCTGGCGTTCGGTCAGGTCTACGGCTCTCCGTCCTTCACAAGCTTCGTGTTGCCAATGTGGATCATGGCCCTTGGGATCGTCTTCACGGCATCGGTGACGGCGAACGGAGCGCTTGCGGAATTCGGCGACATCGCCGGATCGGCGGTGGCATTCTACTTCTGCATCCAGAGCCTGATCGTCAGCATCGTCGGTACGCTGGCGGTGACCGCATTGGGCGGCGATAGCGCATGGCCATTGGCGGGCTTTGCCACGCTCATGGCATCCCTGGTGCTGGCGGCACTGCATGTCTTGCGACGCCAGGACGCCGTAGCCTGATCTGCAAAGCACCCGCCTTTCGGCGGTGCGCCCTTAAAAGCACTGCCCGCGAAAGTCGAATTTCGCGGGCAGCCGAGGCCGGTTTATGCAATCCGAACGCCGTGGTCGACGCCAGGAATTGCCTTATCGCCATCCCAGCGCCGGAGCGACATGGGTCAGAATGGATTCGATGACATGGGCGTTGTATTCGACGCCGAGCTGGTTCGGCACGGTCAGGAGCAGGGTATCGGCCGCTGCGATCGCCTCATCTTTCGCCAATTCCTCGATGAGCGCGTCAGGCTCGGCCGCATAGCTGCGTCCGAAGATGGCCCGCGTCTTCTCGTCGATGAAGCCGATCTTGTCGGCATCCTTGCCGCTGCCGCCGAAATAGGCGCGGTCGAGATCGTTCACCAGCGCGAAGATGCTGCGGCTTACCGAAACGCGTGGTTCGCGCTTGTGTCCCGCCTCTTTCCAAGCCTCGCGGTAGAGCTTGATCTGATCCGCCTGCTGGACGTGGAAGGGCAGGCCGCTTTCGTCGTCCTTGAGCGTCGAGCTTTGCAGGTTCATGCCGAGCTTTGCCGCCCATACGGCCGTGGCATTGGAGCCTGCGCCCCACCAGATCCGCTCGCGCAGGCCTTCCGAATAGGGCTCGAGGCGCAGGAGGCCGGGAGGATTAGGGAACATCGGGCGCGGATTGGGTTGTGCAAATCCTTCACCGCGCAGGAGATCGAGCAGCACTTCCGTGTGCCTGCGTCCCATATCGGCGTCGCTCTCGCCATCCATCGGCGTATAGCCGAAGTGGCGCCATCCATCGATCACCTGTTCCGGGGAGCCGCGGCTGATGCCAAGCTGCAGCCGCCCGCCGGCGATGAGATCGGCAGCGCCGGCATCCTCCGTCATATAGAACGGGTTCTCGTAGCGCATGTCGATAACAGCCGTGCCGATTTCGATGCGGCTGGTCCTGGCGCCGACGGCTGCCAGCAGCGGGAAGGGCGAAGCAAGCTGACGCGCGAAATGGTGCACGCGAAAATAGGCGCCATCCGCGCCCAATTGCTCGGCCGCTACGGCAAGATCGATCGATTGCAGGAGCGTGTCGCCTGCCGATCGCGTCTGCGATTGCGGTGATGGCGTCCAGTGGCCGAATGAAAGGAAACCGATCTTCTTCATGATACTATCCTATTATCTCCGGTTCGCCCGGCTCGATTCACGCGATGAGTGCCGACGCCGATTGCCCGCGTCTTCATGTCATGGCTTGCAAAAGCCGTGGATTCAAACGGCTATATGCGCATGGGCTCAGCTGGATGAAACAGTGCGATCTGTGAACTGATTGTCAATGTCGGCAGGGGCGCAGAAGACGGATGACGCCTTGACAACTCCATGTCTCCGTTTGTTTTTCTCACATTTGGTATATTCATGACTGCACATCGTTCGCCAAGTACGATGTCGATCGGCTCTTAATTTCCGCCACCCCCTCCGCCGTATTGAAGGCGTCCAAGGGCGCGAAAATCGTGTGGCGGCCCGCTTCCGATGGACTGTCGAGGCTCGACGCGGTGCCTCCGGCATGATTGCATTTTCCGCCGCCATGGTTTCCTGCACGTCACCCAACATGAACAAATTTTAACGAAGACATTAACAATCGGATAACGCACCGCACCGAAACTGCCGCGCGTGTGAGTACATCTCTCGCTTTCAATGTCCTTGAAACAAGAAATGGCAGGAAACTATGTTTGCTAGAAAATTCGCCCCCGCTCTGGTCTTCGTCGCATTCGGCGCCGGTATTGCGCATGCGGAAGTGCCCGTCCGTATCGATCAGTTCGATCATTGGGGCGCGTATTCTTATAAATCCGGCAATAGCGTCAGTTGCTACGTGCTGTCGAAACCGGTTGCGCAGCAACCCGCCAATGTCGACCACGGCGACAACTTTTTCATAGTCTCGCGCCTATCGCCCGGGGACAAATTGGTTCCCGAAGCCGCAATGGGCTATGATCTGAAAGACGGCGGACAAATGACGGCTGCCGTGGGCGACAAGACGTTTCCGATGTTCACGAAAGACCGGCACGGCTGGGTGAGGGATGAAACTCAGGAGCCTTCCATGGTCGGTGCCATGAAGGGCAGCGCGCAATTGGAGCTGCAGGCAACGTCCAAACGCGGCACCGCCACGCGCTATTCCTACTCACTATCAGGCATTACGGCCGCGTTGAAACGAATAGAAACGTGCGAATGATGCTGCCGGCGTCCAAGGTGCGGGCGGAACTCCCATTGCCAGGAGTTGTATAGCGGGAAAGACCCGACGGCGTCTTCCTGTTCGCATGGGAAGACGCCAAACGGGCGGCAAAGCCAATATCTCTTGTGAAATCAAAAATCCTGATATAAATGATATCCATTGATGGGGTGTTCAGGATTCGATGCAGCGCGGCTTTCTGACAATTTATGCGGGCGAGAACGCCGCGGTCTTCAGGGCACTTTCAGCGCCGGCCCGTGTTGAGATGCTGAAGCTGCTCTGCGCCAAAGGCTCGATGAACGTCAACGAGATCGCGCGGGAACTCGATCTGCCGCAATCCACCGTCGCAACGGCGATCATGATTCTGGAGGAGGCCGGTCTTGTCGAGACCAAGGCCGCGAAAGCGCGCAAGGGTTACCAGAAGATCTGCACTGCGCTTTACGACGAAATCCTGCTGAGCTTCGAGGATCAGGCTTTCAAGCACGACGAGGACGTGATTGAGGTCGCCATGCCGATCGGCCTTTATACGAGCTGCGAGACGCATGCGCCTTGTGGCCTTTGTTCGACCGAAGGCGTGATCGGTCTCCTCGACGTTCCCGATTATTTCCTCGATCCACAGCGCATGCAGGCCGGTCTTCTGTGGTTCGGCCGCGGCCATGTCGAATATAAATTCCCGAACAATGCCAAGATCTTGAACCGGAATGTCAATGCCATCGAATTCTCGATGGAACTGTCGTCCGAAGTGCCAGGCACCAATCCGGACTGGCCGTCCGACATCACCATCTGGATCAATGGCGTCGCTGTCGGCACATGGACGTCACCTGGCGACTACGGCGATAAGCGCGGGGCTTTCACACCGGGTTGGTGGAAGCTGGAAGGCTCTCAGTACGGTAAGCTCAAGACCTGGCGAATCTCGAAGAAAGGCACGTTCATCGACGGCGTTGCCGCTTCCGATGTGACCATCGACGATCTCGCCATTAGCCAGCATTCTTCGATCCGGTTGCGCATCGGCATTGCCGACGACGCCCGCAATACGGGCGGCGTCAATATTTTCGGTCGCGGCTTCGGCAATTATGGCCGCGATATTCTGATGCGCGTCGATCTGGCATAGGTCTGTATCATAAATTTTGATATATAGCATATGATCGAGATAAATTTCCAATAAGTCGTATTTTTAATAAGTTTTTGTTTTTGCGCGTTTTTTATTATCAATAGATCATTGCCCTCGCGATTTTCAGGCTATTTTCCACGGCGGGAGCGTTGACGGCCTTCCAAAAGTATATCAAGATCAAGGTATAAGAACGAAATATGTGATATATATGGGAGGTAGGCCGTGAAGGCGCATGTAATCGTCCACCGAGACTTCCGGATTGCCGATATTGACGATCGGCTCTACAGCTCATTTTTGGAGCATCTGGGTAGGGCGATCTATGGCGGTATCTACGAGCCGGGCCATCCGACTGCCGATGAGCACGGATTTCGCCGGGATGTCATCGAACTGGTCCGCGAGCTGAATTCACCCTATTGCCGCTACCCCGGCGGCAATTTCGTTTCCGCCTATAATTGGGAAGATGGCGTCGGGCCACGGTCAGAGCGCCCGGTGCGTCTCGACCTTGCCTGGCGGACGCGCGAGAGCAACCAGATCGGCGTCAACGAATTCGTCGATTGGTGCAAGAAAGCCAATACCAAGCCGATGCTGGCCGTCAATCTGGGTTCACGCGGCCTCGACGATGCCCGAAATTTCCTCGAATATTGCAATCATCCCGGCGGCACCTATTGGTCGGACCTGCGGCGCAAGCATGGTTGGGCTGATCCTCACGGCGTCAAGCTTTGGTGCCTTGGTAACGAGATGGATGGCCCATGGCAAGTCGGCCACAAGTCGGCTTTTGAATACGGCCGTCTCGCTGATGAAACCGCAAAGGCCATGCGCGGCTTCGACAAATCGCTCGAACTGGTGGTCTGCGGCTCGTCGAATTCCGACATGAAGACCTATCCCGATTGGGAGGCTCAGGTTCTGGACCAGTGCTACGACAGCGCCGATCATATCTCGCTGCACATGTATTTCGCCAATCGCGAAAAGAACACGCTCAACTATCTGGCCAAGGCCGAGAAGCTCGACCGCTACATCGTCACCATCAGCGGCGTCATCGACTATATCAAGGCGAAGAAGCGGTCCAAGAAGACGGTCGGCATCTCCTTCGATGAATGGAATGTCTGGTACCATTCCAACCAGCAGGACAAGGAGATTCTTGCCCGCGATGAATGGCCGGATGCGCCGCATCTTCTGGAGGATGTCTATAATTTCGAAGACGTGCTGCAGGTCGGCGGCATCCTCAATACATTCATTCGCCGCTCCGATCGCGTGCGGATTGCCTGCATAGCGCAGCTCGTCAACGTCATCGCGCCGATCATGACGGAAGACGGCGGCCCGGCCTGGCGGCAGACCATCTATTACCCACTCTATTTCGCTTCGAAATATGGTCGCGGTTATGCGCTGCGTCTCGTCACCGATGGCCCGACCTATGACAGCGACGAAGCTGACGATGTGCCCTATCTCGACGTATCGGCCGTTCATGACGACCTTGGCAAAATGGTCACCCTGTTTGTCGTCAACCGTCATCCGGATAGCTCACTCGATCTCGACACCCGTCTCGAAGGATTTCCCGAAGCCCGCGTCGTCGAGCAGCATGAGATGGCGCACGGCGATCTGCAGGCGGCCAACACGGCAAGGCAACCAAACGCTGTCGTACCGACAAATACGAGCGACGCGAAAGTGGAAGACGGTCGCCTTCGCGCCACGCTGAAGCCATTGTCCTACACGGTAATCCGGCTGTCGGTATGACGGCCGGCGGGCGCTGATCGCGAGGAGGCGGTCCAGTTGGCCTTGAAGGCATAAGGGGAAGAAAGAGCGACCCGCCCGACACCTGTTCGGGCGCGCCGACAATCGACAACAAAGGGAGGAGATCATGCAGCAGTGGAAGAAGCTTGCTTTCGGCGTCGCACTGGCCACGTTCGGCTTTATCGCGACGGTCCAGGCTCAAGACTATACCGCCTTGCCACGCAAGGAGACTTTGATCGTCGAAAACCCCGAGGGGACGATCAAGAATCCTGGCTGGTTCAATATCTGGGTCAATGGCGGCGGCGGCGTTTCGACCGGCCTTCAGCAGCTGACTATGGATACGCTCTGGTACATCGATCCGGAAAAGGGCCTGGGCGGTTCGGCCTGGGACAATTCGCTGGCTGCGGACAAGCCGCAATATAATGACGACTTCACCCAGATGACGGTGAAACTGCGCAAAGGCATCTACTGGAGCGACGGCGTCGAATTTACCGCCGACGATGTGGTCTACACCGTCAAGACGCAGATCGACCATCCCGGCATGAACTGGAGCGCCGCTTTCTCGGTGCAGGTCGCCAGCGTCGAAGCACGGGACCCCTATACCGTCGTCTTCAAGCTGAAGAAGCCGAATTCGCGCTTTCACGCCATCTTCACCGTTCGCTGGAACGGTGCGTGGATCATGCCTAAGCATGTCTTCGAGAAGGTCGCCGATCCCGTTCGCTATGATAATGCCAATCCCGTCTCGCTCGGCGCCTACAAGCTGAAGGCCTACGATCCGCAGGGCAAATGGTACACTTGGGAGAAGCGCGACGACTGGCAGCGCACCTCGCTTGCCCGCTTTGGCGAGCCGGCTCCGAAATATGTGAGCTATGTCGATCCCGGCCCGCCGGATAAGCGCACCATCGCGCAGCTCGAGCATAATCTGGATATCATTCACGACAACACGCCGGAAGGCATGTTCACGCTGAAGGAAAAGTCGAAGACGGTCGACAGCTGGTTCCCTGGCTTCCCCTTCGCTCATCCGGATCCGACGCTGCCTGCAGTGATCTTCAACAATCAGGACCCGTTGTTCCAAAATCCCGATGTGCGCTGGGCATTGGCACTGCTGATCGATATCAAGGCCGTCGATATGGCGAGCTACCGCGGCGCGGCAACGCTTTCCGCGCTCGGTGTTCCGCCGACGGCAATCGCCATGACTGACTATCAGGCGCCGATGCAGGATTGGCTTAAGAATTTCGAGATCGACACCGGCAAGCGCAAGATAAAGCCCTATGATCCGACGATCGGCCAGCAGATCGCCGATATCCTACGCAAGCAGCCGAAATTTAAAGATCAGATCCCGACCGATCCGGCCGCCATCAGCGCTGCCTTTGGCTATGGCTGGTGGAAGCCCGATCCGCAGGCCGCCGCGGAACTGCTGGAAAAAGCCGGATTCAAGAAGGTGGGCGGCAAATGGATGACGCCTGATGGCCAGCCATTCAAGATCCGCTTGACGGTTGAGGGTGACACGCGTTCTGTCTTTACCCGCGCCGGTACCCTGATCGCCCAGCAATGGGCAGCCTTCGGGATCGACTCAAAGGCTGCGCCGACCACCAATCTCTGGCAGGTGGGATTGCAGCCCGGCAGCTACCAGGTTGCGATCGCCTGGAGCGTCGAGACCTGGGGCGGCGATCCCGACCTGTCCTTCTTCCTCGACAGCTGGCATTCCGAGTTCGTCGCCAAGAAGGGTGAGAATCAGGCGCCGCGCAACTGGCAGCGCTGGTCCAATCCCGAGCTCGACAAGATCATCGAGAACATCCGTCGCATCAGCGCCGATGATCCGAAGGGCATCGAACTCGGCAAGGACTATCTGAAGCTGGTCGCCCGTGAAATGCCGACCATTCCTCTGATGTCCTACAACGTCTTCACGTCGATGGACACGACGTACTGGAAGGGTTACCCGACGATAGCGGATCCCTACACCGACCCGGTTCCCAATTGGGCGAACTCGCGGTTGATGATGGTGAAGCTCAAGCCGGCGCAGCCTTAATTCTCCCAAACCTGACGTGGCAGATGCGCCGCGTCGGGCACCTGTCGCCGGGCGCGAAACGGGTCCGGCGATCTTTTCGATAAGAGATGAAGTGCGAGCAGTAAGGAAAACGACGGCATGACGTCCTATCCAGTTTTTGTGTTGAAACGATTTGGCCAATTTCTGCTCGTCGTCTTCCTCGGCATATCAGCGACTTTCTTCATTACGCATCTGACACCGATCGACCCGGTCGAGGAAAGCATCGGCGCCATTCAGCAGATGGGCCAATCCGATCCCCGTGCCGTTGAGCTGATGCGCGAGTCCCTGCGGGAACTCTACGGTGTCGGAGGCTCGATCTGGCAGCAATATCTGCATTTCTGGGGACGCCTTGCGACAGGCGATCTCGGGCCGTCGCTTTCGGCATTTCCCACGCTGGTTTCCGCCATTATTGCAAGGGCGCTGCCCTGGACGATCGGCCTGATGACCGTTTCCACGATGATCACATTCGTGCTCGGCAACATAATCGGCGCGCTGGCGGGCTATTACCGCAAGAGCACGGTGCTAAAAGCCGTGAGCCTCGTTTTCATCGCCATGCAGCCAATACCCTATTATATTCTGGCCTTCGTGCTGATCATCCTCTTCGGCTATATCTGGCCGATCCTGCCGATCAACGGCGGTTATGAGATGAACACCAATCTGCAGCTATCTTTTGCGCTGGTGCTCGATATTTTGCGCCACTCCCTCCTGCCGGCGCTGTCCCTGATCCTTGTCGGGACAGGCGGCTGGCTCATCGGCATGCGGGCGCTCGTCTCCAATATCATCACCGAGGATTATGTCGTTTTCGCCGAGCTTGGCGGCGTGCCGAAGCGCAGGATCCTGCGCTCCTACATCGCCCGCAACGCCATGGTGCCGCAGTTCACCGGCCTTGCCATGTCGCTTGGCGCCGTCTTCAACGGCACCGTCATCACTGAAATCGTCTTCGGCTATCCCGGCATCGGCAATCTTCTGATTTCAGCGGTGCATGCCGGCGACTACAGCCTTGTCCTGGGGCTCAGCGCGTTGTCGATCGTCGGCGTCGCCGCGGCCGTATTCATCATCGATATATTGGGTCCGCTGATCGACCCGCGCATCAAGGTGGAGTAGGCCATGCTGACGATCGTTCGCGACCTCGCTCGCCAGAATGCCGAATTCCTTTGCGGTCTGCTGCTGTTTGCCGTCATCGTCGGAATGGTGATCCTGTCCTATTTCTCGCCCTACGGTCCTTCCGATCTTTATCTGCTGCCGCCCGACATGCCGCCGGATGGACAATACTGGCTGGGCACGACATCGCGTGGCCAGGATGTCTTCTGGCAACTGTCCGTCGCGCTCCGCAACACGCTTTATTTCGGCATCGGCGTTGCCTTTCTGTCTCGCATCATCTCGCTGGTCGTGGGGCTGGTGGCCGGCTATGCCGGCGGCACCGTCGATCGCGTGCTGATGGCGATCAATGACAGCATCATGGTCGTTCCGCAGTTTCCGCTGCTGATTCTGTTCTATTTCGTGCTCAAGGATGAAATGACGTGGACGGTGCTGATCGTCGTCATGGCGTCGCTCGGCTGGTCCTATGACGCGCGCCTGATCCGCTCGGTTGCGATCAGCCTGAAGACGCGGCCCTTCACCACGCAGAGCATCTATTCCGGCATGAGCATGCGCAAGATTCTCGTCGAGGAGCATCTGCCCTATGTGCTGCCGATCGTCTTCGCCACGACGATGAACAATATGATCTGGTCGATCGGCATGGAGATCACGCTTTCGGTGCTCGGCTTCACGGACATCGAAACGCCGACCATGGGCATGATGATCTACTGGGCGAATGCGCATTCGGCGCTGATTGCCGGCACATGGTGGTGGGTTGCGGCCCCCGTAGCTGCCATCGTCGTGCTGTTCATGGCGCTCTTCCTGCTGTCGATGTCGATGAATGAATACAATGACCCGCGCAGTCGTTTGAACCGGATGGGAGGCTAGGCATGGAGGCTGTCGTTGAGGTCAATAACCTCAAGGCCTATTACCGGGCCTTCCTCTATGGCATCGATCGCGAGGTGCGCGCGGTTGACGATATCAGCCTGTCGATCGGTCGTGGCGAGATCTACGGGGTTGCGGGTGAATCGAGTAGCGGCAAAACGACGCTGATCAAGACGATTGCGGGTGCGATCCGGCCGCCGCTTCGCGTCGTATCCGGTGCCGTCAAATTTCACTTCAACGGCGGAACGCAGGATATTTATGCCATGACGCCGGAGCAGCGAGCTTCGCTTCGCTGGCGGCATCTGTCCTATATTATGCAGGGCTCGATGAATGTGCTCAATCCTGTCAGGCGCATCCGTCACTCGTTCACCGATTTCGCCTTCCGGCACATGAAAGCCGATCGTACCACCTTCTTCGACCGGGTGGGCAATCATCTCCAAAGGCTGAAGCTTGACGCCCATCTCCTCGATGCCTATCCGCATGAATTGTCCGGGGGCATGCGCCAGCGCATGACGATCGCGCTCGCCACCATCCTGACGCCGGAATTCATCATCGCCGACGAGCCGACGACGGCGCTCGATGTCATCGTCCAGCGCGATGTCCTGCAGATGATCCGCGAGATACAGCGCGAGATGGGTTCGTCCTTCCTGTTCGTCACGCATGACATGGGCGTTCACGCCGCGGTTTCCGATCGTATCGGCATTGTCTATGCCGGGCGGCTGGTGGAGGAGGCGCCGACGCGCAAGCTTTTCCAGCTGCCGCTGCATCCCTATACGCAGCATCTGGTCGCAAGCCTGCCACGGATCGGCGATGTCTCGACGCGTCCTTCGCTTGAAGGGCGGCCGCCCAATCTCGCCATGCCGCCGGAAGGATGCCGTTTCCATCCGCGCTGTCCGAAGCGCATGGATATCTGCAGCCGCGAAGTGCCGCCCATGGTGACGGTCGAACCGGATCGGCGCGTTGCCTGCTTTGCGGTGACGGGAGGAGGGCGATGAGCGATCTTCTTTCACTCTCGCATGTCAGCAAGGTGTACCGGCAGGGCGGCATGCTCAGCCGTCGCCAGACAACCGCGGTGCAGGATGTCAGCCTGACATTGGGAGAGGAGCCGGAAATCCTGTCCATCGTCGGCGAATCGGGTTCGGGCAAATCCACCATTGCTTCGATGATCCTCGGCCAGACGGCACCGACATCGGGCAGCCTGAACTTTCGCGGCAAACCCGTCACCATTCATGGAAGATCCGAGCGCCGCGCCTTTATGCGCGAAGTTCAACCCATCCTTCAAAACCCGTTCGAAGCCTTCAATCCGCTGAAGAGGGTCGACCGATATCTCTTTGAGACAGCAAGGAATTTTGCCCCGTCTGGCGCGCGGCCGAACCGAGCCGATGTCGAGCGCATGGCCGACGAGGCGCTTGCTCATATCGGCTTGACGCTTGCTGAAGTAAAGGGACGATTTCCGCATGAGCTGTCGGGCGGCCAGCTGCAGCGAACCGCCATCGCCCGGGCGCTCATACCGCAACCGCGCTTGCTGGTGGCCGACGAGCCCGTCTCGATGGTCGACGCTTCTCTTAGAATGGCGATCGTCAATCTGTTCGGCCAGCTGAAGAAGGAGCTTGGGCTCTCGATCATCTACATCACCCATGATCTCGCAACCGCCTATTACATCAGCGATCGCATCATCATTATGAAGAAGGGCGAGATCGTCGAGCAGGGCGGTGCGCGCACCGTCCTCGACAATCCGCAGCATCCCTATTCGCGGGCTTTGAAGGAAGCAGTTCTTTCCACAACGCCGGAGATGGAGCCGGCAGCGCTCGGCTGACCCTTGTTTTCAGCGCGAGATCCGCGTCGAAAGGATGATGGACGACAGGGTGCGTTCGACACCGTCGATCATGCCGATCTCGTCGATCAGCTGGTCCAACTCTGAAATCGAGGGTGCAGCGATAATGGCGATCAGATCGAACGTGCCGCTGACGGAATGAAGCGTCGTAACCTCCGGGATCGCACCCAGCGACGCCGTCACCGCGGACAAGGCTTTCGGCGCGATCGTGATCAGTACATGCGCTCGAATGAGACCGGAAAGATAGGTCTCCGACAGCCGCACGCCATAGCCTGAAATCACGCCTTCTCGCTCTAGCCGTTCGAGCCTCGCCTGAACGGTGGTGCGCGACAGCGACAGCTTTTTGGCGAGCGTCGCCACCGGCATGCGGGCATTCTGGCCGAGCAAGGCGATCAATTCGCGGTCCTTATCCGTAACCTGCATGGCGCTTCCTGCATTTTGCAAAATTGCTTCGTCGTTTTGTATGAATTCATACAACGAAATGCATTTTTCGTCGCTATGAATCGTTCAACTCCCGTCTACACTTATAAAAATCTTATCAATGAAATGCAGGGGAGTCATATGAAAGACATAGTGGTCATCGGTGCAGGCAAGATCGGTGGGGCGATCGCTCTGATGCTGGCTGAAACGGGCGATTACAGCGTCGTTGTCGCCGACCGCAGCCAGGAGCAGCTGGACAAGATCGACCGCCATCCCGCGATTTCCACGGCTGCCGTCGACATCGCCGACCGCGCCGGGCTCGTTGCCGTGCTGAAGGGCAAGTTTGCCGTATTGTCGGCTGCACCGTTCCATCTCACAGGTTTCGTCGCGGAAGCCGCGCTCGAAGCCGGCGTCCACTATCTCGATCTCACCGAAGACGTCGCGACGACGAAGAAGGTGGAAGAGTTGGCTCAGGGCGCGAACACTGCCTTCATCCCGCAATGCGGCCTGGCACCGGGTTTCATCTCGATCGTCGCCAATGATTTGACCAAACATTTCGATAGCCTCGACAGTGTGCGCATGCGGGTCGGCGCGCTGCCGCAATATCCGTCCAATGCCCTGAACTACAATCTGACCTGGAGCACGGACGGCCTCATCAACGAATATATCGAGCCATGCGAGGCGATCGTCGAAGGCAAGCTCGTCACCGTGCCGGCCATGGAAGAGCGCGAGGAATTCTCGCTCGACGGCGTCACCTATGAGGCCTTCAACACGTCAGGCGGCCTTGGAACCTTGGCTAAGACGCTCTCTGGCCGCGTGCGCACGATGAACTACCGGACCATCCGCTATCCCGGCCACCAGGCCATCATCAAGGCGCTGCTTAACGACCTGAACCTCAAGAACCGCCGCGACGTGTTGAAGGATCTCTTCGAAAACGCGCTGCCCGCCACCATGCAGGATGTGGTTGTCGTCTTCGTCACCGTTTGCGGCTGGCGCGAAGGCCGTTACATGCAGGAGACTTATGCCAACAAGGTCTATGCAGGCATCGTTGCGGGGAAGAAGATGAGCGCCATCCAGATCACCACCGCCGCCGGCATCACCACCGTGCTCGATCTGCTGGCGCAGGGTAAGCTGCCCGCCAAGGGCTTCGTCTGCCAGGAAGAAATCGATTTCAACGACTTCCTCGCCAATCGCTTCGGGCAAGTTTACAGTGTTGAAACGATCAGGATGAGAGAAGCCGTGTAAGCGGCTATTCCTCTTGTTATTTTTCAGATGCGGCGCCTTCGGGCGCCACATGTGTTTTAGCCGTTGGAAATTTGCCTTATGGAGGCTAACCAATCAGCCGATCGAGGATCTCCACCGGATGCGGGATGGTTTGGCGATCGATCTTGGCGATTTGCGAGCGGCAGGAGAAGCCGGTCGCCGTGACCACGGTTTGATGACCGTTCTCGGCGACCTTGTCCTGCCAGCTCATCGCGTAGAGCTTCTCAGAAATGGCGCGATTGCGCACCTCGTGACCGAAAGTGCCGGCCATGCCGCAGCAGCCGACATCGGCCATGTCGAGCTTGATTCCTAGCTTGTCGAACAGCAGGGACCATTGCTTGATGGCGGCCGGAGCATTCGTCCGTTCCGTGCAATGCGCAAGCAGTGTGAAGCGCTCTTGCGGCGAAGTCTGGGCTGGCGGCAGTCGGTCGAGATTGGCCACGAGCCATTCCTGAAGGAGCAGTACCGGCGCCTGCAGCCGGGCGGAGGGCAGGGCGGCATATTCGCTGCGATAGGTCAGCGTCATCGACGGATCGATGCCGACCAGCGGGATGCCCATTTGCGAGATGCGATCGAGATAATCACGGGATTTCATCGCCGCCTCTTCGAAACGCCTGAGATAGCCATGCACATGCAGGGCCTTGCCGTTCAGCTGCGAGGCGGCGAGCCAGGGTTTGACGCCCATTTTCAATGCGAGCTTGAGCGTGGCGATGACAACAGCCGGGTCGAAGTAGGTGGAAAACGCATCGGCAATGATGACGACCGCGTGCGCCCGCTCTTCCGCTGAGAGCTGCGCCAGATGTTCGGGCGTGGCGATCCGTACGCCGAGACGAGCGGCTTCCCGTTCGAGCGACATCGCGGCCATGGCCGGAAGCGCGGTGAGGCCGGCAAGCCGCATCAAGGCCTGGCCGGCGCGGGAGCCGGTCAGCAAATTGTAGGCCGGCTTGAAGCGCGCCATCAGCGGCAGGGTAGTTTCGATGGCGGCGACGATCGGATCTTTTAACGGCCTGACATAGCGGCCGTAATAGAGCTCCAGGAATTTCGATCGGAAGGCCGGCACGCTGACCTTGACGGGACATTGGCCGGCGCAGGCCTTGCAGGCGAGACAGGTATCCATCGCCGCCCGCACCTCATGCGAAAAGTCGCCTCGATTGGCCGGATTGAGCGAGTTGACCGTCCGCCGCAAGAGATTGCCGAAAGGGTTGGTGCGGCGCAGCACTTCTGTCTCGTGCCGCGGATCGACCTGCCGTTCGGCAAGTAGACGCAGCCATTCGCGCATCAGCGCCGCGCGGCCCTTCGGCGAATAGCGCCGGTCGCCCGTCGCTTTAAAGGAGGGGCACATCGGGCTCGCCGCGTCGAAATCGAAACAGGCGCCATTGCCGTTGCAATAGGCTGCATTGTCGAAGGCGGCGCGGATATCGTTGCCGATGATACGATCGAAGTCACCGCGCAGTGATACTTTATCGATCGTCAGCAGCGGGCGCGACGAGGCCGAGGCGATCTTGCCGGGGTTGAGGCGATCGTCCGGGTCGAAGGCGCGCTTGATCTCCTGCAGGCTGGGATAAAGGTCGCCGAAGTAATCAGGCACATATTCCGAGCGCACGCCTTTGCCATGCTCGCCCCAGAGCACGCCGCCATATTTGCGTGTGAGGGCAACGACGCCGTCGCTGATCTTGCGGACGAGCGGCTGATGGTCTGATCGGGTGAGATCAAGTGCCGGGCGAACATGCAGCACGCCGGCATCGACATGGCCGAACATGCCGTAATCCAACCCCTCGGCATCAAGAAGCGCCCGGAATTCAGTGATATAGGTGGCCAGATGCTCGGGCGGAACGGCGGTGTCCTCGACGAAGGGCACTGGCCGCACAGGCCCGTCGACGTTGCCGAGCAGGCCGACGGCGCGCTTGCGCATCGACCAGATGGCCTCGATCTCGGCCTTTTCGCGGGCGAGCGTATAGCCCTTGTGGCGCGCGGAAGAGCGGTCATTGAGGGCGGCAGCGACCTCGGCTAGCTTGCGCTCCAGCTCCTCATGGTGGTCGGCCAGCACCTCGACGATATTGATGCCGTTGGCGGAGCCGGATGCATCCTCGGGGAAGAAGCGGGCGATGCCGGTCCAGACGATATCGCCCTTTGCCAGGCCAAGTACTTTCTCGTCGACTGTCTCCACCGAGGCGACCTTCAGCGCCACCAGCCGCCGCGCATCCTCGAGCGCCGTGTTGAAATCATCATAGCGGATGTTGATGAGGGCCGATTGCGCCGGGATCGGCAGAACATTGAGTTCGGCCTCGGCGATCATGGCAAGCGTGCCTTCCGAGCCGCACAATACCGCGTTGAGATCAAAGCGGCCATCGTCGCGCCTGATATGGGCGAGATCGTAGCCGGTCATGTAGCGGTTGAGCTTCGGAAAGGTCGCCGCGATCAGCGCGCTTTTGTCTCTGGCGATCGCATCGACGATCCTGTGAATTTCTCCGATCCGGTCGTCACGTGCCCTGATCTCCCCCAGTTCGGCATCGTCCAGAGGGCGCGACCACCAGTCGCCGCCATCGGAGAGCACGATGCGAAGGCCGAGAACGTGGTTGCTGGTCTTGCCGTAAAGGCATGAGCCCTGGCCACAGGCATCGGTGGAGATCATGCCGCCGATGGTGGCGCGGTTGGAGGTGGAAAGCTCGGGTGCGAAGAATAGCCCGTACGGTTTCAGCGCCTTGTTGAGCTGATCCTTGACGACACCGGCCTCGACCCGGGCAATCCTTCGAACCGGATCGATCTCCAGGATCCGGTTCATATGCCTGGAGCAATCGACGACGATACCTGAGGTCAGCGATTGCCCGTTTGTCCCGGTTCCGCCGCCGCGTGGCGCGATGGCAAGCTCGGAAAAGGCGGGCTCTGATATGGCTGCGGCGATGACCTTCAGGTCGGTAGCGCCGCGCGGATAGAGGATTGCCGCCGGCTTGACCTGATAGATGGAATTGTCGGTCGAGGTGACCGTCCGAGCGCCCTCATCCGTTTCCACGTCACCGCGAAAACCGAGAGCAGCCAGCCGGTGCCCGAGGGCGCCGATCTGCTGCTTGAGGCTGTCTTTCGCCGAAACGAGGCGTGGGAGCATGGTGCGAAGGCTTCCGGCGTTCTGTCCGATGACTAGAGCATCTCCGCTTTTTAAACAGAATTACGGAAATGCTCTATCTCTTTGTTTTCACGCAATTCCGGGTGTACAGCCGCTTTGCCGCTTCTGCCGGAATTGCTTCAGCGCCTGAGAGCCGCGCAGGCCCTTTCGATACGATCGAGGGCTTCGACGAGATCGGCTTCCGATGTCGCATAGGAAATGCGGAAATAGGGCGACAATCCGAAGGCCGAGCCAGGCACGACGGCGACATGCGCTTCATCGAGCAGATAGGCGCAGAAGTCCGCATCCGTCCCAATAGATTTTCCGGATGTCGTTGTCGTTCCGAGTATGCCGGCGCAGCCCGAGAATGTGTAGAAGGCGCCTTCCGGCACCAGGCAATCCAGACCCTCAATGGCGTTGAGCCGGCCGACGACCAGATCACGCCGACGCTGGAAGCTTGCCTTGCGGCCCTCAAGAAAGTCCTGCGGGCCATTGAGTGCGGCAACGGCTGCCGCCTGGCTGACGGAGGAAGGGCAGGATGTCGCCTGGCTCTGGATGACGGCCATGGCTTTGATGAGAGCCTTGGGGCCGCCGGCATAGCCGATGCGCCAGCCGGTCATGGCATAGGCCTTGGAAACGCCGTTGACCGTCAGCGTCCGGCTTTTGAGGCTCGGCTCGATGGCGACCGGCGTGGTGAACTCAAAGCCGTCATAGACGATGTGCTCGTATATGTCGTCGACCATCAGCCAGACATGCGGATGGCGCAGCAGCACCTCGATCAGCGGACGATAATCGGCCTCCGAATAGGCAGCACCCGATGGGTTCGACGGCGAGTTGAGCAGCAGCCAGCGCGTCTTCGGCGTGATCGCTTTTTCGAGCTGATCCGCCTGCAGGCGAAAACCGGCCTTGGCATCGCAGGGGATCAGAACGGGCACGCCGCCACAGATCTCGACGATATCGGAATAGGAGGTCCAATAGGGCGTCGGGATGATGACCTCATCGCCCAGATTGATCGATGCCATGAAGGCGTTGAACAGGATCTGCTTCGCGCCCGTCGCCACGGTGATTTCGTCGAGCGCATAGTCGATGCCGTTCTCGCGCTTAAATTTTCCGGCGATCGCCTTCTTCAGCTCCGGCGTGCCGTCAAGCGCGGTATATTTCGTTTCGCCGCGATCAATCGCCGCCTTGGCGGCTTCCTTGACATTGTCAGGCGTGTCGAAATCCGGTTCGCCGGCTCCGAGAATGATGACTGGCAGACCCTCCCGCTTCATCGCATTGGCGCGGGCGCCGATCTGAAGAATGGTGGAGACGCCGATGGAGGCGATCCGCGAAGCGGGCTTAAAGCCCGCCTCCTCGATTTTGGCGGCGATCGTCATGGAGCTTACTCGATGTCGAAGGAGACGCCCTGCGCCAGCGGCAGGGCCTTGGAGTAGTTCACGGTATTGGTCGCCCGGCGCATGTAGGCCCTCCAGGCGTCGGAGCCGGATTCGCGGCCGCCGCCGGTTTCCTTCTCGCCGCCGAATGCACCGCCGATTTCAGCGCCAGACGTGCCGATATTGACGTTGGCGATGCCGCAATCCGATCCGTCTGCCGCAAGGAAGCGCTCGGATTCCTGCATGTCGCGCGTGAAGATCGAAGACGAGAGGCCGGCGGCAACGGCATTGTGCTCGTCGATGACGGCGTCGAAATCGTCATAGGGCATGACGTAGAGGATAGGCGCGAAGGTTTCTTCGAAGACCGCGCCTGCCTGCTTCGGCATTTCCACCAGCGCCGGCTTCACGTAATAGCCGTCGGCATGGCCGACATCGATCCGCTCGCCGCCCGTGACGGAGCCGCCGTGAGCTTTGGCCTCGGCAATCGCCTTCTGCATGCCGTCGAACGCCGCCTTGTCGATCAGCGGGCCGACCAGCGCAGAGGAGTGCAGGGGATCGCCGACCGAGACGCTCTGATAGGCCTTCTTCAGCCGCGGCACGAGCTGGTCATAGACGCTTCTGTGGACGAAGAGGCGGCGCAGCGTCGTGCAGCGCTGGCCGGCCGTGCCCATGGCGCCGAAGGCGATGGCGCGCAGCGCCATGTCGAGATCGGCCGACGGGCAGACGATACCGGCATTGTTGCCGCCGAGTTCGAGAATGGCACGGGCAAAGCGCTTGGCGAGCCGCGGTCCGACCTCACGGCCCATACGGGTCGAACCGGTCGCCGAAACGAGCGGCACCTTCGGGTGATCGACGAGGATTTCGCCGATCGCGCGATCGCCGATCAGCACTTGCGACAGGCCTTCCGGCGCGTCGCCGAAACGGGCAAGCGCGCGATCGAGGATCGCCTGCGAGGCGAGCGCCGTCAGCGGCGTCTTTTCCGATGGCTTCCAGATGACGGCGTCGCCGCAGATCAGCGCCAGTGCTGCGTTCCATGACCAGACCGCGACCGGGAAGTTGAAGGCCGAGATGATGCCGACGACACCGAGCGGATGCCAGGTTTCCATCATGCGATGGCCGGGACGTTCGGTCGCGATCGTCAGGCCGTAGAGCTGGCGGGAAAGGCCGACGGCGAAATCGCAGATGTCGATCATTTCTTGCACTTCACCGAGGCCTTCGGAGCGAATCTTGCCGGCTTCGATCGAGACGAGGCGGCCGAGATCGTCCTTGGCTGCACGCAGCTCTTCGCCCAGCAGGCGCACCAGTTCGCCGCGCTTCGGGGCCGGCACGAGGCGCCAGGCGCGGAATGCGGCATGCGCCTTCTCGATTTTCTTTGCCGCTTCCTCGGCCGAAACGGTCTTGAGGCTGCCGATCTTCTCGCCGGTGACCGGGGAGTAGGAGGGCATATCGCCTTGCGTGTAGAGCGCTTTGTCGACGCCGAGCTTTTCGAGAATGGCGGCAGCTTCGGCTGCAACGGAAGGGGTCTTGGCTGCGATGTTCATCGTTTGAAACTCCACTTGTCTTGATCCGGATGGCGCGCGGCTTTTATTGCCGCATCACCTCAGTCGGCGGCGTCTTGTTTGGATAATGCCCGCAGGCAGGCGTCGATCGATGCCTGTTCAATGCCGGCATAATGGTCGAATTCGTTCAGCACCTTCATGCCGAGATCAGCTTCGAAGCGCTGCTGGTTCGGGCTGGCAACGAATTCCTGCTGCGCGCCGTCACCGAGATTGGATTGGAAGATGCCGGCAGCACTGACGGGAAGGAAATCCTCGTAGACGATCGGGTCGAACTGAACGAGCCCTTGGCCGATCAGCGCATCGATGTCTCCATGGCTCGTCGCGGCTGTTATGCCCTTGGCTGTCAACGAATAGGTGAAGTAGCCGAGGCCTTCGGCGCGGATTGCCGCCCAGTCATCCGGGAATTCAGCAAAGCTCTGAGCGAGCGCGGCTTCATAGTCGCGCGCATTCGATCCATCTACTGCCGGGCGCACGATCTTGCGCGATTGATCCAGCAGCCTGTCATAGAGCGCACGGCCTTTCGGCGTCAGCGCAATGCCGCGCTGCTCGATCTCGCCGAAGCGGGCCGTGTGCGAGCCGGCTTCCCAGACGCCATCGGCGTTGCGGAAAGAGACGGGCTCCTCGAGCGCCTTGAACGAAGTCTGGCGCAACAGGATCGGGCAGGAGCGCGTCGGCGGCCCTTCGACGACCGCTTTCGGTGCGATGTCGTAATCGGGCATCAGCGCCTGCACCCGGTCGATATCCAGGGTGCGCGGCGTCAGATGGTTGATGTGCGGCCCCTTGAACGACACGACATCGGCGATCAGGCGGTGGGCATCGTGGAGGCGGTGATACATGGCGGCATCGACATTGGCTTCGTCATGCCAGCGGAAGGTTTCCAGCACTTCGTCGACGAACCGGCTGGCATCGGCCATGTTCAGCCCGCCATCGCGTTCGGCTTTCTCTGTGAGCGCAACGGCGCCGTCCGCGAAGATCCGGCGCTGTGCGAGAATATCCGCGGCGGCCTTGCGCAGCTCTTCATCTGCGATGAGGTCGAGTCGCAGCAGCGAAGTAAAGACGCGGAAGGGATTGCGCTTCAATTGCGCGTCGCCGACCGGCCGGAATGCCGTCGAATGGACCGGCACGCCGGCGGTCGAAAGATCGTAATAGCCGACCGGATACATGCCCATGACCGCGACGACGCGCGCCATCATCGCAAGCTCTGCCGCGGTGCCGAGACGGATGGCGCCGTGCCGCTCCTCGGAGATGCGATCGAGATAATCGGTCGCCTCAAGGCGTTCCTTCAGCTTTGGGTTTGCTGCCAGCGTTTCGTCGTTGACGCGAGCGACCAGTTCCATGAGCGTGCCATAGGCGGGAACTTCTTCGCGATACATCGCCGACATGGCGGCCGAAAAGGCGCTGCGAATATCGCTGGTCGAGACGTGATCAGGCTTCATGTGCGATCTCTTCCTGAAAGGCTATATCATTCCTATTTGGCAGGATATCTCTTGTTTGGCAGCCAGTCTTGTGAGAGGGAATTCTAACTTGATGCGAAAATGGAATGATCATGCGCCGACGCCTCATCCCTGATATCGTCAATCTGCAGGCGTTCGAATGCGCTGCGCGGCACCAGAATTTTTCGCGCGCGGCCGAAGAGCTGAACCTGACCCAAAGCGCCGTCAGCCGGCAGATCAGCGATCTGGAGCAGCAGACGGGCCTGAAGCTGTTCGAGCGTGTCCGCCAGCGCGTCGTGCTATCCGAAGCCGGGCTTCGGCTGTTGCCGGAGGTGAAGGATCTGCTGCTGCGCTCGGAGCGGCTGATGATCGGCGCCGTTGCCGCCGGTCAGATGAAATTGTCGCTGAAAGTCGCGACCTTGCCGACCTTCGGCACGCGCTGGCTGGTGCCCCGTCTCGGCCGATTCCTTGACGAGCATCGCGATGTTGCCGTCACGGTGGAATCGCGCTCCAAGCCTTTCAGCTTTGACGAGGACAATTTCGATCTTGCCATTCACTACGGCCTGCCGGCCTGGGCCGGCGCTGTGGCGACCTTTCTTTGCAACGAGACCGTTCTGCCCGTTGCCAGCCGCGAGCTTGCCGGACGGCTGGGTCTTGTCTCGCCGGAGGAACTATCAGGAGCCCCGCTGCTGCATCTGACGACCCGTCCGAAGCTCTGGGCGCAATGGTTCGATCTGCAGGGGCTGCCGGCCGACAACGCCTATCCCGGCGCGCGCTTCGATCAGTTTTCCATGATCATCGCCGCGGCCATTGCCGGGCTCGGCGTCGCGCTTCTGCCGACTTATCTGATCGAGGATGAACTCAAAGCCGGTACGCTTCTGCCGCTGTTCGATCTACCGATGCCGACCGAGAACAGCTACTACGTCGTCATGCCGGAAAAGAAGCAGACGAACGAGACTGCGACATTGTTTCAGGATTGGCTGCTGAGCGAGGTCACGCCGCAAACGCAGGCTTGATGATATCGTACAGATTCTATCTGCGTTCGATAGTGCATCTGAACGGCACTGTGGCTTCATGCCGCCACGGGCCGCCGAGATAGCTTGCGAGATCAATTCCGGTAATCCTGATCGGCCGCTGTTCAAACCCCTCTCGCAGTCGGAAGAAGAGCGCATCCGCCTTGGCTCTCTGCGCCTTATTCTGGATGGTGATATGCGGGCGCCATTTCTGCAGATCCTGTGGCCCCGGCCAAGATCCGAACAGCTTCATCATTTCAGCACGCAGTTCGAGCAGGCCGGGACTGTCGATTGCAAATGCGACGCCCGCGCCGAGGTGGCGCACGCCACTCACGACGGCCGCCGGTGCCTCACGACTCCCTACGTGCTCTGCCACTAGCTCCCGCACGCGTGCGAGATGCTGACCCGGAAGATGGTGGAAGATCGTCACATGCGCCTCAAGAAAATTGCTTTCGGCGGGGAAGTTCTCCTCGCGAAGGCGATTGAAGGGAGCGAGATCTTTGGGATGAACGCGTGCGGTGACGATGATAGGCGGGATGCGCAATAATGTTTCCTTTCGTAAGGAAAGCTATCCGATATCCATCATGTTGTCAGGACAGGAGTCGCGTGAGTGGTGGTTGCCGCTTCGCTGCCTCGCCGGCGCTTGATCGCAGCCCGGCATCCGATCGCGCGAATGTGATTATCCATCATTGAAAGCATGGCTTGCCGGGGAAGGCCGGTTTTTCAGGCCATTCGCGGTGATGTCGCTTTCGTGCAGCGACGTCGCAGGTGCGACATGTGTGCAACGCAGCAAAAAACATTGGTTCGAGGGGTTTACAAGCGCGGCCTCGGATGGGAGTCTTTTCTGCGAAGGGTGCTGCTTGATTGGGAGCGGCGTCATGCCTTTCGATCGGACGCCGTTTTACATTGGCTCCGATGCGCCGCGTTCCGCTGGCGCTTAACCGAACAAAATCAATCCGAGGCCAGAACGCGGCATTGCTCCGTGTCTGGCTGTTGTCTTAGTGCGCCCTGGACATCGTCGCGTCCGGGCACAGAAAATTCGGGCTTTAGCATGGGCTTCAAGTCAAAACGCGTCCTTCGGGGCGTTCTTGGTCTTCTTGCGAGTGTCAGCGTGCCGCAGGTGTCCAAAGCCAGCGATCTGATGATCTGGTCGCCCGTCAAGGTCGCACCGCGAGCATATAAGACGACGCTTGGCTTTCGGCTGCCGATGGCCTGGGACGTCAGCGCGGGCATGGATCTCGGCTTGGGTAGCGCCACGAGCGGCGCGATCCTGCGCAGCAGCAGCTTGGCGACGCTGTGGGGCACAGCGATCGACGATCACAGGCGCTTTTCGACCGTATGGCGTCGCGAAGTCGCCTTGAGGGTCGATACTCTGAACAGCACGGGAACCCTATGCTTCGAACGCTCGCGGAGCTGGACGGTATCCGAAAACCTGGATATGAGCACATCCCGCTCCCTGAACCTGAATTACGCGGGATCGCGAAACGCGGCGGATTCCATTACCGCGACACAGGCCGTCACCGTCGCCGTTCCGTGGACGGGAACCTCGCTGTCCGCAATCGGTAATCTGAAGGATGCGGGCAGCGTCTTTTCCAGCACGGTCTCGTTTCAGCAGCCGTTGGCGCCGAATCTCAAGTTTTCGGCTTCCTTTGCAAATCTGGAGACTTTGACGCCGGCCGGCAACCTGCGCGTCGACTACCGCATCAAATGGTAGGGTGACGCCGGTCAATCCTCAGCCGGGTAAAGCGCGGAACAAATGCCATTCATGGAAGTTTAAAGCGAGCAAGAGATCAATCTTGCCCGAGGTGTTATGGCCTCGCGAAGCCTGTCGCTGGTTCAGCTCCCTGCCGGCGGCAGGCTTGGTACGATGCGTGTCAATCGGCTGGGCTAGTCGGCTCGGTGGGGGACTTGACCGTGATGTCTGGTCCGGTGAGTCGGGCCTTCAATCTTGAGACGACATCATGCCGAACATCTGTCCATGACGCAGTGACCGTCCAATACTCGATGTTTAAGACGGTCTGATCGACTGCCAGATCGTCGAGATAGACCTTAGGCGCGGGTGCATTCCTGATGCGCTGATCCGCCTTCAGGACGTCGAGTATGGTCTTGCGGGCAAGGTCGACATCGACCTTTTCGCCCAGGGCAACGGTCAACTCCTGACGGCGATCCGGTTCGCGATTGTAGTTGATGATGGGAGTATTCCAGAGCGTGGAGTTCGGCGCCATGAGATAGAGACCGTCAGCCGTCTTCATCTCCGTTGCAAAGAGCCCGATATCCTTGATGTAGCCTTTGACGTTGGCCGTCTCGATATATTCGCCGACCCGGAATGGCCGCAGGATCAGCAGCATGATGCCGGCTGCGATATTCTGCAGCGTGCCTTGCAATGCCAGGCCGATCGCCAGGCCGGCAGCGCCGAGAGCGGCGATGATGGAAGCAGTCTGGACACCGAATTGCCCCAGAACAGTGATGAAGACCAGTATCAGCAGGCTGTAGTGCAGGACGTTCTGAAAGAAACTTGCCAAGGTTTCGTCGATGCCGCGAATGCGCGAGATGACGCGGTAGGCCGAGCGGCTGATAATGCCGGCGAGAATCCAGCCGCCGATCAGAAGAATGATCGCGCCGAGAAGCGAGAAGCCATATTGAACCGCGAGCGCAGCGGCCTGGTCGAGCGCAGTCCGGGTGGCGACGACAATATTGGTCGTTTGATCTTCCATTGGAGGGCTCCCTCTTATCCCAAAGGCCAAATGAGATGTCGCGGGTTTTGTTCCTGCTCATCGGGCGCATGAAGATCAGCAATTTCAATTGATTGCAGGATCAGTTCCTGTGCCGGAAGCTTCAAGCGCCGTGCTTTGCCTGATGGGCACCCATGGTGGCGGCAGCGGCGTAGTGAGCCTTCTTCTGCTCGTACATGCCGAGATCCGCGCGCTTGATCATGGATTCCATGGTCTCGCCGGGCTCGCTCGTTGCAACGCCGATGGAGACGCTGAGCGGCGCGCTGGAATAGAACTGATTGTTGATCTTCAGCAGTTCGTTGATCGTTTCAACCATCGCGGCAGCCGTGACCTCGTCCGCGCCGGGCATGAGAATGGCAAATTCGTCGCCGCCGATGCGGGCGGCATGGTTCGGCAGGGATACGACGCTGTTCAGCACTTCGCCCATCCGGCGCAGCAACGCGTCTCCGGCGTCGTGCCCGCTCTCGTCGTTGGCCTCCTTGAGGCTGTTGAGATCGATGATGATGGCCGAAACCGGCCGAAGCGATTTGCGCTCCAGCCTGTTGAGTTCGTCCATATAGAAGGCGCGGTTGAAGAGCCTGGTCAGCACATCGTGCTTGCCGAGATATTCGAGATAGGCTTCCGCCTTCTTGCGCGCGGTAATGTCGGTGAGTGCCACTTGCACAAGTGACCAGTCGTCCTCATAGCCGGGGAAAACAGAAAACTGCAGGAGAACGTGGCGCTCCGATCCGTCGAGGGCATAGTTCAGTACCTCGCGCTGATGGAATAGGCGACCATTCCACAATTCCACCAGCTGGCCGCGAAAGTGTTTTTCCATGTCGTCGCGGAACACTTCGCCGATCCGGTGGTGCAGGGTCTGGCGATCGGGTGCACAGAAGAGGTCGAGCGTCGCCTGATTGACATCGAGCACGCTGATCTCGCTCATGCATTGCCGCACGAATTCCGGATGCACGTCGAGAAATACCTGAAAGTCGACAATGCCGCGATCACGGATTTCGTCGAGCAAAATCCTGATACGGCTGAAGTCCTCGACCCATAGGGACACCGGAGAATGCTCGAACAGGCCCTCCGCATAGCGGCGCTGTCGCTCTTCCAGACGCCTTGCTTCCTCGCGCGCGGTCACGTCCTCCGTGGTCAGCAGCAATCTGCTCCAGGATGTTTCATACCCCGGCAGAATGACGCCGCGAAGCTGGATATCGAGCCTTCTGCCGCCTAGCGAATAATTGACCGCCGTACCGGAAAATTCGGTCCTGCCCTCCCAGAGAGCGACCAGTTCGTTCACATGGCTTTGCAGCATCTCGTCCCGGAACACCCTGGAAACTGCGCCGGCCAGCACCTCGAAGGACGGCGCCTCGAAGAGTTCCAATGTCTTGGCATTGACGGCAAGCAGCTTGATCCTTTGCGAGCAAGCCGTGACGCGCTGTAGGTCGGCAAGCAAATATGAGCGCAGGTCCGTCACGCCTTCCGCGCGCCAGAGTTCGAACTGCTCCTTGACGCCGCTGAAATCCTCCAGCCACATGGCGACGGGGGCCAGGTCGAAAACTGTGCTGCTGAGATCCTGGGCGTTCATCATGATTCCCTGCGCCGGCAATAAAACCAGTATGCCAAATAGAAAGACCGGCGGTTCGCTAAGTTCTGCTTAGCGTGCATTTGTAAAGCTTGCGTTGACATCGGATATTGGGTCAAGCCGGTCGGTCAATCGCGGCTTATTTTCAATTCATTCTTGTTAAAACTGTGCCCTAAAAGGCTCGCTGGTGCCATGAGCCGCCGAATTTGCGTGATATCTGCAACCGTCACGTCTTCAAAAAGCGTTCAAACGCTTCGAGGGTCTTTTCGCTGACATGGTGCTCGATACCCTCGGCATCATTTCGCGCGGTATCGGGATCGACGCCGAGACGGCAAAGAACGGCTTCCACAACCACGTGCCGTCGCCGGGTCGCAACCGCCAGGCGCTGGCCTTCCTCGGTCAGGAAGACGCCACGATAGGGGCGCTGCGTGATCAGGTTTTCCTCGACCAGACGCTTGAGCATCTTTGCGACCGTCGGCTGCGTTACCCCCAGTCTCTGCGCAATATCGGTCTGGCGTGCCTCGCCGGCATGCTCTATCAGGTCGGCGATGAGCTCCACGTAATCTTCCATCAATTCGGTACGTCGATCGTCGCGGCTTTTCTGAAAGGCCTCCGCATGCGTCTCCACTTCGGTAGAAGAAAGACGGCTTTCCGGGGCTACGGGCGGTTTCGTCAAGATGGCTCACCTTCGCAAGGTCAAGAAAGTGGTGAAGATATTTAGCCTTGCCTATAAATAAATCGCAAGCGCAATAAAACCCTCACGGCGGTATAATCACCGGCAAATGAGGTCAGGCTTCGCTCTTCGGTTCAGCGCGCTAAGCGCTGTTCCTCATCGTAAGCCGCTCAATGAAAGAGTTGAATGATCCAATAGGATAGCGCCGAGATCACGGCCGCAGCTGGCAGCGTGATGATCCAGGCGATAACGATGTTGCCGGCAACGCCCCACCGTACGGCCGAGACTCGACGCGCGGCTCCGACACCGATGATGGCGCCGGTAATCGTATGGGTCGTGGAAACCGGTATTCCGAGCCAGGTCGCGGCAAAGAGCGTCAATGCGCCGCCCGTCTCCGCGCAGAAGCCCTGCATCGGATTGAGGCGGGTAATTTTCGAACCCATCGTGTGCACGATCCGCCATCCTCCAAGCAATGTGCCCAAGGCCATGGCCGACTGGCATGAGAGAACCACCCATAAGGGAACGTGGAAAGCGCTGCCGCCATATCCTTGGGAATAAAGCAGTATCGCAATGATTCCCATGGTCTTCTGGGCATCATTGCCGCCGTGTCCGAGGGAATAGAGCGAGGCTGAGAAGAACTGCAAGATGCGGAAGGTGCTGTCAACGGCAAACGGGGTCTGCCGGACGAAGAGCCATGTCACGGCAAGCACCAGAAACAATGCGAGCGTGAAGCCGATGAGCGGCGACATGACGATCGCGCCCGCCGTCTTGAGGACGCCGACCCAGACGATCGAACTGATGCCGACCTTGGCAAGACCGGCGCCGATCAGTCCGCCGACCAGTGCATGCGACGAGCTTGACGGAATGCCGAATATCCAGGTGACGATGTTCCAGACGATTGCGCCCATAAGAGCGGAGAAGATGACCGACGCGTCGACGATCTTCGGGTCGATGATGCCCGTTCCAAGCGTTTCCGCGACGTGCAAGCCGAAGAACATGAAGGCGATGAAATTGAAAAATGCGGCCCAGAGAACCGCATATTGCGGCCTGAGAACTCGGGTCGAGACGATGGTCGCGATGGAATTCGCGGCATCATGAAGGCCATTCAGGAAGTCGAAGAACAGCGCCGTGGCAATGATTGCCACCAACAGCGGAAAGGCAAGCGAAGCCTCCATCAGACACTCTCGATCACGATGCCGTTGATCTCATTGGCGACGTCTTCGAAGCGGTCGACAACCTTTTCCAGCTCGCCATATATCTCGCTGCCGATGATGTAGGCCATGGCGTTGGAGGCGCCGTGCGTGCGGAAGAGATCCTTCAGGCCCTGTTCGTGCAGCTCGTCGGCATAACCTTCGGCCTTGACGATCTCTTCCGTGATGGTCGCAAGCCGCGTGGCATTGGTGCCCATGCGAGCCAGCAACGGCACCGCTTCGGCAACGAGATGCGCCGCCTTGACGATCACTTCGCCCATCTGCTGCATGAGGGGATCGAAACTCTTCTGCTCGAACAGGCGTATGGTCTTGACCGTCTTGTGCATCATGTCGATGGCGTCATCCATCGACATGATCAGATCCTTGATGTCGCCGCGATCGAAGGGGGTAATGAAGCTCTTGCGAACCGCGAGCAGCACGTCGCGCGTAATATCGTCGGCCTGATTTTCGAGCTCGATGATCTGCCGGCACCTTCCCTCGATGTCATTGCCGGAAAGCAGGGCGTTCAGCGCCTCGGCGGCACCGACGATCGTGCGCGAATGCTGCGCGAAGAGATCGAAGAAACGATCCTCGCGCGGCATGAGTTTGCGAAACCAGCCTAGCATCAAAGCTCCATGCGTCCATTGTCACGAAATCGTCATAATTGACAAAGTGCGGCTTGGAAAGGCTGGGGATAGTGATGTTTTCAGGTCTTGCCGATGTTTGCTGTGGACGCCACGACGCTCGGCATCGGCTTCCATTCAACGCGGACAGATTTTTCGCCGATGGATCACGCCGAAACGTGCTCGCGCAGCAGCGGCAATAATTGGTCGCCCTGCCGCTTGATTTCCGAGAGATAGGGCGTGTCCGAAAGGACGAAATGCGTGATGCCCAGATCGCGATATTTGAGCAGCGAACGGGCGACGTCTTCGGCCGAGCCGACAAGCCATGTGGTGCCTGCCCCTCCGCCGCCGAATTTGCCCGGCGCGGTATAGAGGTTATCGTCGAGCACGTCGCCGCGCGCGGCGAGATCGAACAACCGTTTCTGGCCGACGGCGACCGACTGCCGATGATCGTTCCAGCGAACTCCGTTGCCTTTGGCCATTTCGGCAACTTTCGCTTCGGCGTCCGCCCAGGCCTGCCCCGTCGTGTCGCGAACCAGCGTCGTGATGCGCAGCCCGAACTCCAGCGGCGGGAGATCTCGATCGAGCTCTCTACTCAATGCCTTGAGCCGGCTGATCCGTTCACCAATGTCGGCGAGCGGCTCACCCCAGAAGAGTTGGACATCGGCTTCAGTGGCGGAAACGCGCTCCGCTGCATCCGACGCGCCGCCGAAATAGAGCTTGGGGTGCAGGCGGTCACCACGGCGCTGGAGGCGTGGCGCGGCAGTGGAGTCGTTCACGCGGAAATGCTCGCCCTCATAGGAGACGTTTTCTTCCGTCCAGAGCTTGCGGGTGAGCCGCATGAACTCCTTGGTGCGGCCATAGCGGTTGGCCTGGTCGCCTTCGCTGTCGCCATAGGCGGCAAGGTTATCCTTACCCGATACGATATTGACGCGCACGCGGCCGCCGCTCAGGTGATCCAGTGTGGCGGCGGCGGAGGCGAAATGCGCCGGTCGCCAATAGCCGGGGCGTATTGCAATCAGCGGCTCGAAAGTGGTGGTGCGGGCGGCAAGTGCGGTCGCGACAGTAAAGGTGTCGGGGCGTCCCCAGCCGGTGCCGATCAGCGCACCCTTCCAGCCGTGATCCTCCAGCGCCCTGGCGTGACTGGTGAGCGTCTCCAGGCTGTTGTGGTTCTCGACGGCGGAATCGCCGCGATGGCCCGGTTTGACATCGTTGGGGATGTACCAGAGAAACTCGCAATTGTTGCTCATGCCTGCGCCTGTGGGTCTGTCGCAATCGAATGAGTGATTGCATGGAGAGGAGGGCCGCGAACGACATCGGCCCACGGCCGATCGCTGTTAAAGCTTGCCCTTCCAGGGAACGAGGACAGCCTCGAGGATACGGACGGCGGCCGAAAAGGCGAATGCGCAGACCGCGATGATGCCGATGCCGACGAAGACGACGTCGGTGGCAAGGAACTGCGATGCCGACATGATCATGAAGCCGATGCCACGGGTCGAGGCGATGAGTTCCGCCGCCACCAGCGTTCCCCAGCCGATGCCGAAGGCGATCCGCACGCCCGTTAGAATTTCCGGCAGGGCCGAGGGCAGCACGACGGCGAAGAAGAGCTGCAGCCGGTTTGCACCCAGCGACCTGGCGGCATTGACGCGTTCGAGCGGCAGCGACCGGACGCCGGCCTGCGCGGACAGGCAGATCGGCGCGAACATGGCGAGCACGAGAAGTGTGATCTTCGAGGTCTCGCCGATGCCGAGCCATATGATCATCAGCGGCAGATAGGAAAGCGGAGGCAAGGGCCAGTAGAATTCGATCGGCGTATCCAGAATTCCTTTTGCCCAGCGGTTGAGACCCATCAACAGGCCGACTGGAATGCCGAGGAGGATCGCGATGGTCGCGGCGGCGACGATGCGGAACAGACTGGCGAGTATATGCTCGGACAAGGACGCGCCGGCATAGCCGTCGCGATAGACGACACCGATCTGCGTCAGAACCTCGTCCGGGCGGGGCAGGAAGAGATGCGACACCAGACCGAGCTTTCCAACCAGCCACCACAGCGCAAGACAGACGATTGCCGTGGCGATGCTGATGGCGATAGTCGGCTTGTCGCCGACCCCGAAACCGGGAACGCGAACCAGCTTTGGCTGCTCTTTGTTCCGGGAGGTTGCGATCGGGCGCGTCTCGATGATGTCGCTCATGCCGCGCTCCTGATGTTGTCGGCGTCGTGGAGAATGGTGCGAATTTCCTCTCGGAGATTGCCGAATTCCGGAGATGTCACGATCGCCCGCGTGTCGCCGCTCTCGGCGAAGCGATGCACGAAATCAAGTTCGAAGCGGGCAACGACGCGCCCTGGCCGTGGAGACATGACCAGCACCTCCGTGCCGAGGAACAGTGCTTCCTCGATCGAATGGGTGATGAAGAAGATGCGCTTGTCGGTTCTGGCCCAAATCGAGACCAGCAATTCCTGCATCTGTTCGCGCGTCAGGCTGTCGAGCGCGCCGAAGGGCTCGTCCATCAGCAGGATGTCCGGGTCGGTGGCAAGAGCGCGGGCAATGCCGACGCGCTGGCGCATGCCGCCCGACAATTCATAGGGTAGGGCATTGGCAAAATCGGTCAGGCCCACGAGCCGCAGCAGCTCGGCTGCGCGATCTCGGCGCTCCCGCCTTCCCAACCCTGCAAATTGCAGGCCGAGCGCGACATTATCGATCACCGTTTTCCATGGCAGCAACGCATCCTTCTGGAAGACGACGCCACGATCGGCGCCGGGTCCGGAGACGGGTCTGCCGTCGAGCGTGATCTTCCCTTCCGACAACGGCAGGAAGCCGTCGATCGCATTGAGCAAGGTGGATTTGCCGCAGCCCGAAGCGCCAAGCGCCACGACGATGCCGCGCTCGGGAATGTTGAAGGAAACGCGGTCGAGCGCGTGAACGGTTCTGCCGTCACGCGCCCCAAAGAAAACGCTGGCATGGTCGACTTGAAGCATGGAGCCCTCAAAAAAATGCGGCACCGACGCGACAAGCGCGCCGGTGCCAGGGAGGATCAGTTGCTTGCGCTCGTAAGCGCGTCAGCGGTGACGAATGCGCCGTAATTCGGCAGGACCTCGGAGACTTTCCCCTGGCTCTTCAGGAAGGTCGCTGTGTCCTTGAGGATCCTGGCCGCCCCGGACTTGTCGCCGCCGCCGAGCCAGTCAGCCGATGCCTGTACGTCGGGCGTCAAAAGGGTGAGATTTTTCAGGGCGGCGGCTTGCTGATCGGCCGTGCCGCCGAGAAGCTTGGCAAGCGCCTTTGCATTCTCGCTGTCCGGTCCCCATGCAGCCTTGTCGGCCACGAAGGAGGCGTAGTACTTGTTGATGACCGAGGCGTAGGCTCTCAGGAACTGCGGGTTGTCGGCCGCGAATTTCGAGGTTGCAACCCAGGCGGAGAAGGTCGGAGCGCCCTTGTCGGCGACATCCTTGGATGTTACCAGCACCTTGCCGTTCTTCTTCAGCTCCGTCAACGCCGGATCCCAGACGAAGCCGCCGTCGATATCACCGCGATTGTAGCTTGCGACGATTTCCGGCTGCGGGATAGCAAAGACCTGCACGTCCTTTTCCGTCAGGCCGAGGGACTTGATGAGGGCGAGCAGCTGATAGTGATCAGTCGAAACCGGTGCTGCCGCGAGCTTCTTGCCCTTCAGATCGGCAAGCGTATTGATGCCGGAGCCGTTACGCACCACGAGAGCCTCGTCGACGCCCGAGATGGAGGAGAGGTAGAAAGCCTTCATGTCAAGTCCGCGCGAGGCGGCCGCCGCAAACGGGCTTGAGCCGACATAGCCGATCTGGACGTCGCCGGATGCGATGGCGGCAAAGATCTCGGCTCCGGAATTGAATTTGCGGAAATCGATTGCGTAGCCCGTCTCCTTGGCGAATTCGCCATTGACGATCGCGACGGAGGAGGGCAGGGCATCGGTTTGGTAGCCGACAACGACTTTCTTGTCCGCCGCAGCCGCAACGGATGCGATGGAAATGCTGGCGAGACCAAATGCGGCCGCAGCGATCAGTTGCTTGAAATTCATGTTTGTCCCCTTGGCCGGAGCAAGGTTTCCGGCGGTTCCCTAAGTTCGATAAGCTGAACCTAGCGAAGATAACGGGGTCATCGACAGAAATAACAAACTATTTTTATAGACTATAAGGGGAATTGTTTCTCTGACTCCATGACGAGCGCAGCGACGTCATATTTTTATAGAGGAAAGGCGAAGAGCACTGCTGAAGTGGGCAACCGAGACGGATGAGGCGGGTATTGAAAGAGCCGCCCTGAATCAGGTGTTTGATCTCGCCGGCGGAATGCTTGCAAATCGCGGCTTGGGCGCGCCTTTACCTTCTGCCGATCAACGCAGCGCAGAGGCCCATCGGGCTACGTGATCGGCAACGATTGCGATATGCTCTGCGGACGTCAGACCGGATACGGCCTTTCGTGGCGTGAAGTCATGGTCTCCATCCTCCAGCCAGAGAATCTCGATCATTTTGGAGAGCTCGTACGTAGAGACTTCTTCCCGCGATCCGAATAGGTCGCGAGTTCCCTGACAGATGAGCGTAGGCGTCTTGATGTTTGCGAGATGGGCGGTCCGCAGGTTCTCCGGTTTTCCTATTGGATGGAAAGGATAGCCAAGACAAAGGAGTCCAGAAATCCGTCCCGCATTGCGAAGATCGTCCGCGATCATACTCGCCACACGTCCGCCCATGGATTTCCCCGCGATGACGAGTGTCCCCCCTGAACCGACTTCATCGATCACGGTTTTGAATTCCTGATTCAGGAGCTCTGCTCGAGGTGGCGGGGACCGCTTCCCCGAAGAGCGCCGTGCCGACATGTAATCAAACTCGAACCGGATAATTCGTAAGCCTTTGCGGACAAGCGCCGCGGACATGGCTTCCATCCATTTCGTGTCCATTGCGCCACCCGCCCCATGCGCGAGAACGATAGTGACCTTGGCATCTTCGGGACCATTGACGAGGAAATGGTAAGGCATTCAGGATTCTCCCGGTTCGTAGCGTCGCAGAGGAAGCGCTGCGCCGCTGGCGTCTTGTTAGCAAACCTCGGAATCGATGGCGAGGAGCCACCGCCTGAAGCGCATAGCAAGCTGCTAGAGATCCCGAAAGCGGACATAGCAACGTAGACTTGCGGAGCTTGCTAAGCTTAAGTTCATTGACGTTGCTCGCGCCTGCGGTCAATGAAGTGAAGCACTAACTATGCCGCCAGGGGTATCGCCAATGGGATGGGAAGCTCTCCGGCAATGGGATGAAGATGCGGTTCGTATCGAACCACTCACTGGCGGCGTTGCCAACGACGTCTGGAGCGTTCGCGTTCGCGGACAGATCGCGGTCGGCCGCCTCGGCTCCAGGAGCGACGATGATCTCGCGTGGGAAACCGAGCTCCTCCAACACCTCGATCGTGCGGGTATGATCGTTCCAGTGCCGATCCCCACGGCCGACGGCCGCCTGTTCGCGGACGGTCTGGTGGTGATGAAATACATCGAAGGCGGACCGCCGAAGACGGGGTCCGATTGGCGTCGCGTCGCCGATACGCTACGCAAGCTGCATGGGTTGACGAAAGGTTGGCCGCAGCGCCCCGGTTGGAAGTCCTCGATCGACCTCCTGCATGCCGAAGCGGGAACGAGGGTCAATCTTGCCGCGATGCCGCCGGAGGGCGTTACTCGATGTCGAGCAGCGTGGGCGCGGCTAATCGGGCGTCAGACCTGCGTTGTCCACAGCAACCCAAGCAATCCTGGCAACATCCGCATGACGGCGGATCGCGTCGCTTTGATCGACTGGGATGAGTCTCACGTCGACGTCCCCGATCTTGATCTGGTGCTGCCCGACAACGCCGCCGATCTCGACGCCGATGCCTATGATGTCGCCGCGCAAGCGTCAGCCGCCTGGGAAGCCACTGTTTGCTGGCAGGACGACTACGCAGTCAGGCGGCTCGCCGAAGTTCGAGCAGTCTGAGCGCTCTCGGCGGATCGATGCGCGCCGGAACGTCCGGCGACCGCATAGCTGCGAAGCTTGATAAGAAGTCTAGCAACGGGATTAGTAAGTAATAAGTTAAAGAAAGCGTAGGCAGATATACCAAGTTGGCTGCCGTATGTCATAGTGTACAATAGATGAGAGCCAAGATTGGAGCGACCGATTTGAGATATACGTAGCTTGTTGCGACGTGGAAAAATTTTGTGAAAGACAGTAAGTATATGGCAAGTGTGACAGATAAGAGTTGAGACCCAATACCGAGATAGAGAAGATGCTGTGATACTGCCGAGAACTGCAAGGCACCTTCAAATATGGCGAAGAGAAACAAGCCGATAAATGGATAGGGCGTACGTCTGAAAATTCAGACCGTCAGAAACTTTGTCATTTCCTCAAAGAAGGCGAGCAGCGTTGTCTTAAAAATGAACGCAAAGCTCAAGGACACAGCCGCTCTCCCGTTTCAAGAAACCCTTTTGGGTTCGCTATCTGCCGCCGGAACTATCCCTGCCGTTGTTCGAGGGTGAACCGCCACCCCCGTAATCGCCCATTGCCGTGTAACCAGAAGGATCTGGCGCTCCGCTCCCGATGACAGAACCAAGAGCAGATCTGCTGAATCCCGGATTGTTGCTGGGATCTTTCGATGCGGCAACTTGGCCGTCGAAGCTATATCCGTCTTTCACGCCCACGCCTACACCTTGCGAGTATGAAGTCGAGCCAGACGAGTCTGAGGAACGCCTTCGGCTCGATAAGTCCGAATTACGGGTGGACGGCAAGGACATTGGCTTTTCACCAGGCATGACAGTGACCGTCGACGTCGTCACGTCAACGCGCAGGCTCATTTCCTACTTTTTTGAACCTATTACGAAGGCAATTCAAAATGGATTGAAGGAGCGATGACACCAATAGATGCGACTTCATCGGTCAGAAAATTGGGTGCAACGGAGGCACTGGGGAGTATGGCATTTCTGGCGCTTCAATCTCCGCTTCACCGACGCTGGTTGCTCGCCGACCTGGAAAGAAACTTCGTTCCCGCACTCAAGACGGGCCAGTGCAAGATTTACTTTTTCGGACCGGACAATCCCAAGGCCTTTGTGACATGGGCACTCGTCGACGACGTCACCCACCTGAAGTTGATGTCCGACGGCCTCACTCCTGATGAATCAAAATGGGCATCAGGCGACAACCTTTGGTTCATTGACGTTGTCGCACCGCATGGTGATGCCGCCATGGTCATTCGAGACCTGCGGTAAAATCATTTCTCGGGTCAGAATGGCTATTCGATCAAGCGCAACCCGGATGGTTCGATCAATCGAATTAAGAAGTGGTGCAACATTCGCTAATGCGGTGCTTGCCCGCTGCGCGTGCGTGGTTTCGTCAACGATACCCCGATATATGCCTGCGCAGTTAGGCACAGCGATCTTCTTCCAACCTTGTGACGCAAAGTCTCCTTTTCGCGGCAACTATTCGTCCGTGACATTTTTAAAGGCGCAAGTGGTCGCCTAACCTCCAGTCTGGTGACATTTGTTGCCGCCCCATCCACATCCCGTCGGCGACTGCCGATTTTTTCCGCATCCGGCGGAAGAAAAAGAAAGCTGTTTCTTAAATAACTTAAAATCTATGTTTTTTATAGACTATAGCGTCCCATGGTCGGCATTGGACGCAAACATGGATGAAACGGCATGTCTTATCTCCTTAGCCTTCTCGACAAGAGCCCGATCGAACAGGGGCTTGACGCCAACGATGCGCTTGGCGCCACGACGCGTCTGGCCGTAAGGGCCGAAGAACTTGGCTATCATCGCTTCTGGGTTGCCGAGCACCATAATATGGCGAACCTCGCAAGTTCGGCACCCGAAGTTCTGATCGCCTATCTTCTCGCCCGCACTTCGAAGATCCGCATCGGTTCCGGCGGCGTGATGCTGCAGCATTACAGTGCCTACAAGGTCGCGGAGGCCTTCAATCTCCTGGCCTCGCTGGCACCCGGCCGCGTCGATCTCGGCGTCGGCAAGGCGCCGGGCGGATTTCCGCTCTCGACCCGCGCATTACAGCGCGCCTTCGATCCCGAGAAGAAGCCGGATTTCGCGGAGCAACTCTCCGACATCAACACCTACCTTGCCGCCGATCCCCACTCCGACGGCGCGCTGGCAACGCCGTTTCCGCCGCGTTCGCCCGAACGCTTCCTGCTTGGCGCCAGCGTCGAAAGCGCGAAGCTTGCCGCGGAGAAAGGCTGGAGGTTGGTGTTTGCCGGCCATCTGAACGGCGATCCCGAAAACCTGCGGAAGACCTTCGAAGCTTATGACCATGCGAGCGGCGGCAAGGTGCCGATCCTGGCGCTCGCCGCCTTCGCCGCCGAAAGCGAGGCCCATGCCCGGGAGCGCGTCGGCCAGCTGCGCATCGTCAAGCTTTTCCTGCCCAATGGCCAGAGCGTCAATGTCGGCACCCAGGAGCAGGCGGCGGAGTTTGCGCGTCAGGCGGGCTTCTCCGACTTCCGGACCGAAGAGAAGGTGCCGAGCGTGCTGCACGGCACGGCGGCGCAGATCCGCGACGAACTCGACACGCTTCATCATCGCTACGGCGTCGAGGAATTCGTGCTCGACACGCCGGCGCTGACCGCCGCCGAACGGCTGAACTCCATAGAATTGCTTGCCAAAGAACGCCTTTCGCTCGTCGCCTGAGCGCCTATCCCAGGAGGATCATCATGGCTCAAAAACACGTCACCTTCGGTATCATGCTGCAAGGCCCGGGCGGCCACATGAATGCCTGGAAGCACCCGAGCGTCCCGGCCGACGCCAGCACCAATCTCAACTTCTTCGTGAAAACCGCCCGCAAAGCGGAGGATGCCGGCATTGCCTTCGCTTTCGTCGCCGATGGGCTCTATATCAACGAGCAATCCATCCCGCATTTCCTTAACCGGTTCGAGCCGCTGACCATCCTGTCCGCGCTCGCTGCTTTCACGACGAAGCTCGGCCTGGTCGGCACCGTTTCGACCTCCTACAGCGATCCCTTCACCATTGCCCGGCAATTTGCCTCGCTCGATCTCATCAGCGGCGGCCGCGCCGGCTGGAACGCCGTGACCTCACCGCTCGAAGGCTCCGGCCGCAACTACATCCGCGAGCATCCCGAGCACGAGCTGCGCTACGAGATCGCCGACGAATATCTCGACGCCATCAAGGGCCTGTGGGATTCCTGGGACGACGATGCCTTCGTGCGTGACCGCGAGACCGGCGTCTATGCCGACAAATCCAAGCTGCATCGCCTGAACCACAAGGGCCGGTTCTTCCGCATCGAAGGTCCCCTTAATATCGGTCGTTCCAAACAGGGGCAGCCGGTGGTGTTCCAGGCCGGAGCCTCCGATTCCGGCATCCGGCTGGCCGGCAAGCACGCCGATGCCGTCTTCACCAACGGCGGACCGCTCGAAGACGCCAAGATCTTCTACACGCAGGTGAAGCAAAGCGCGATCGCACATGGCCGCAGTGCCGCCGATGTCGGCATCTTTCCGGGTATCGGCCCGATCGTTGGAGCGACGCAGGAGGAGGCGGACGCCAAGTATCAGGCAATCCGCAATCTCGTCACCATCGAGGAGGCGCTCGCCTATCTCGGTCGCTTCTTCGACCATCATGACTTCAGCGTCTATCCACTGGATGAGCAGTTTCCCGATCTCGGTGACATCGGCCGCAACAATTTCCGCGCCACGACCGACCGGATCAAAAAGACCGCCCGGGAGAAGGGGCTCACGCTGCGCGAGGTGGCGCTCGATGCGGCAACACCGCGAACCTCATTCATCGGCACCGCCGAGCATATTGCCGCTGAAATCATCCGCTGGGTGGACGAAGAGGGTGCTGACGGCTTTATCCTCGGTTTCCCGGTGATCGGCGAAGGCTTCGACGATTTCTCCAAGCATGTCCTACCGATCCTGACGGCGCGCGGCTACTTCGAGCCCACGCTGAAAGGCGAGACGCTGCGCGATCACCTTGGCTTGCCATTCCGCGAAAGCCGTTACGCGGCGGAACAGGATGGCATCGAACCCGCAAAGGCCGTGGGCGCCTGAGCCCGGACGATCGCCATGAACGCCATCATCAAGCCCGCTTCGGTCATCGACCAAGTCGAGACAGGCATCGCTGCATACCTCGATGAGATCATCGCGCTGAGGCACGATCTGCACCAATATCCCGAGCTCGCCTTCCAGGAGCATCGAACCGCCAAGAAGGTTGCCTCGTTCCTTGCCGACTGGGGCTACGACGTCGCGACAGGCATAGCCGGCACGGGTGTCGTTGCGACCCTGAAGCGGGGCGACGGGAAGCGTAGCATCGGCATTCGTGCCGACATGGATGCGCTGCCCATCGAAGAGGCGACCGGGCTAGACTATGCCAGCAGCAACCCCGGCGTCATGCATGCCTGCGGCCACGATGGGCACACGTCGATCCTCCTGGCGGCCGCCCGCTATCTCGCCGAAAACGGCAATTTCAGCGGCACCTTGCGGCTTATCTTCCAGCCGGCCGAAGAGATCGGCGCCGGTGCGCGCAAGATGCTGTCGGAAGGGCTTTTCGATCGCTTTCCGGTCGATGCCGTCTTCGGGCTGCATAATTGGCCTGATGTCCCGGCGGGCCAGTTCGGCTTCGTTGCCGGTCCGGCTATGGCCTCCGTCGATCAGGCCGTTATCAGGATCGTCGGAAAGGGCGGCCATGGCGCCGAGCCGCATCGTGCCGTCGATCCCGTGCTGGCTTCCGCCTCCTTCATCACGGCACTTCAAAGTGTTGTTTCCCGCAACATCGATCCGCAGGATATGGCGGTCGCGACCGTGGGATCCATTCATGCAGGTTCTGCTTCGAACGTCATTCCCGAAAGCGTCGAGATGAAGCTGACCATGCGCGCTTTCAGCGAAAAGGTGCGCGCGAAGCTGCAGGAGCGGATTCCGGCGCTGGCGCGGGCGCAGGCGGAAAGCTTCGGCGCGGTGACCGAGGTCAATTACCGCCTCGGTTTTCCGGCACTCGTCAATCATGCCGATGAAACCGCCTTCGCCCGTGATGTCGCCTTGAAGACGCTTGGAACTGCCGCCGTGGAAACGGATTTCCGGCCGCGGACGGCAAGCGAAGATTTCGCCTTCATGCTGGAGGCGAAGCCAGGGAGTTATCTCTTTGTCGGCAACGGCGATAGCGCGCCCCTGCATAGCGCCCAATACAACTTCAACGACGCGATCATTGCACCCGCAGCCCGCTACTGGGTGCGGCTCGCCGAAACCTTCCTTGCGGATGACAACAGGTGACGACCGACATGAGCGATACGTTTCTCTATACGACCCCGCTCGATCCACGCGCCAAGCCGCTGATCGACGAACTGATCCATGAGTATGACAGCCGCTACGGCAACTATTTCAATGCCGAAGGGGCGGCTGCCGAACTCAACCGCTATCCGCCGGAGGCCTTCGCGCCACCGGATGGCAATTTCCTGCTTCTGTTGCGCGATGGCGAGACGATCGGCGGCGGAGCCTTCAAGCACTATGACGACCAGACCGCCGAATTCAAACGGATATGGACCCGGCACGATCTGCGTCGTCAGGGCTTGGCACGGAAGCTGCTGGTGGAGCTGGAAGCGCAGGCAGGGCGGCAGGGCTATCGCCGCATCTATCTGACGACAGGTTTCCGCCAGCCCGAGGCGGTCGGTCTTTATCTCACCAATGGCTACACCGCGCTCTTCGACACTTCGGTCGATCCGGAAGTCTACAAGAGCCTGCCTTTCGAGAAGGATATCAGCCATCTGGCCTTGTCCTACGTCGCCGAAGCCTCCGGCTCACGGCAGCGACTGGCCGCAGCCGGTCGATAGCGGCGAACAGGTCAATCACAATCATAAAGGGGTAAGTATCATGGCGCTGACGACGGATTTTGCGGGTGTCGATCGAGGCACTGGAGCCGCCGAGACGAAGACTGACTATTCGCGTTATCGCATCGTGCCTGCGAGACACCCCGGACGCACGGCCGGCACGATCTTTGCCGCGCTCGTCATAGCGGTCGTTCTCTATTCCACCTTCACCAATCCGCGGTGGGGCTGGGCCGTTTTTGCCCAATGGTTCTTTGCCGAGCCCGTGCTGGTAGGTCTCGGCAGGACTTTGCTGCTGACGGCGCTTGCGGCCGTGTCCGGCTCCATTCTCGGAACTGCGCTGGCGCTGGCGCGCGTGTCGAAGTCGCCGCTGCTTGCAAGCCTCTCCTGGGGCTATATCTGGCTGCTGCGTTCAATCCCGATGATTGTGTTACTGTTAATTCTCAACAATCTTGGTTATCTTTATGAAACTATTAGCATCGGCGTCCCTTTCACCGGCAAGGTCCTCTTCGATTATCCGACTACGCAGCTGCTGACGCCATTTGCAGCGGCCTTCCTCGGATTGACGCTCAACCAGTCGGCTTTCTTTGCCGAAATCGTTCGCGGCGGCATCCTCTCCGTCGACCAGGGCCAGTTGGAAGCGGCCGCCGCCCTCGGCCTATCGCGCCGTCGCCAGGCGTTCCGCATCATCTTGCCGCAGGCGATGCGCTCCATCCTTCCCACGGGTTTCAACGAGATCATCGGCCTCGCCAAGAGCACGTCCATGGTCTACGTGCTCGCCCTGCCGGAGCTCTTCTACACGGTGCAGGTCATCTACCGCCGCAATCTGGAAGTCATTCCGCTGTTGATGGTGGCGACGGTCTGGTATCTCGTCATCATGACGGTGCTGTCGATCGCCCAGCACTATATCGAGCGCTATTTCTCCAAGGGTGCGGTGCGCAATCCGACGCCTTTGCCCTTCCAGTCCTATTTCCAGCGCTTCCGTCGTCCGCCGGTCGCATCGGCAAGGGTAAGTGGCGTGACGCTTGGAAGCCGGACGGGTGCTGCCGACTGGCGTGCCAGGGGTGGTGCCGTGCGCATTCATGGCATTTCGAAGAGCTTCGGCACGCTGAAGGTTCTTGACGATATCGAGCTCAATTTGCCGGCCGGCAGCGTGACGGCAATCATCGGCCCGTCGGGCTCGGGGAAATCAACCCTGCTGCGCGCCATCAATCATCTGGAACGGGTCGACAGTGGTTTCATCTCCGTGGACGGCGAACTGGTCGGCTACACGCAAAAGGGCGACGTGCTCTATGAGCTCAAGGAGAAGGATATTCTGAAGCGCCGGACGGACATCGGCATGGTCTTCCAGAACTTCAACTTGTTCCCGCATCTCACTGTTTTGGAAAACATTATCGAAGCGCCGATTCAAGTGCGGGGATTGAGCCGCGACGACGCTATCACTTTTGCGCAGGAGCTTTTGGCCCGCGTCGGGCTGAGCGACAAGATCGATGCCTATCCCCGCCAGCTTTCCGGCGGCCAGCAGCAGCGCGTCGCCATCGCCCGCGCGCTGGCGCTGCGGCCGAAGGTGCTGCTGTTCGATGAGCCGACCTCGGCGCTCGATCCGGAGCTCGTCGGCGAAGTCCTCGACGTGATCAAGGAACTGGCGCGCACCGGCACCACTCTCGTCATCGTCACCCACGAAATCGGTTTTGCTCGCGAGGTCGCCGATACCGTCGTCTTCATGGAAGGCGGACACATTCTTGAGACCGGCTCGCCGGGGCAGGTCTTCAACGATGCGAGACATCAACGCACCCGCGCCTTCCTCGCCAAGGTTCTCTAGCAGCAGCAAGTAGACATTGGACGCTCTGACACAGCAGGCGTCCGGATAATGATAATAATATCAACAACCTATAATTGAAAAGGAGACGGGAAATGACATTTATTGAGAGAGCGAAATATGTCGTTGCGGGCGTTCTGACGGCGGCAGCGATGAACTGCACGACAGCAGGCGCGGCTGAAAAGTTCAATCTGAGCCCGGATACGTCCAATCGTGTTCGCGCTGAGAAGGACGAGGCAGCGATCAAGGCGATCGCTCCCGGTTTTAAGTTCGTCAATTCAGGCAAACTCACGGTGGCGATCAACCCTTGGGATCCGCCGATCGCCACCTATGCGACCGACGCCAAGACCGTCGTGGGTGCCGATCCGGATATTGCGCAGTTGCTCGCCGATTCCCTCGGCCTGCAGCTCGATCTCGTGCCGGTTGCCTGGGAAGACTGGCCGCTCGGCGTCTCCTCCGGCAAGTATGACGCCGTCATTTCCAACGTGACGGTCACGGAAGAACGCAAGGAGAAGTTCGATTTCTCCACCTATCGCAAGGACGTGCTCGGCTTTTACGTGAAGGCCGGCAGCAAGATCACCGAGATCAAGGAGCCGAAGGATGTCGCCGGCCTCAAGGTGATCACCGGCGCCGGCACCAACCAGGAGAAGATCATACTCGAATGGGATCGCCAGAACGTGGCGGCGGGCCTGAAGCCGATCGAGGTGCAGTATTACGACGACCGCGCCGCCGCCGATCTCGCGCTACAGTCTGGCCGCGCCGATGTCGAGTTCAATCCGAATGCGACGCAGGCGTATAACGCCTCCATCAACGGCACGAGGAAGCTTGTCGGCATCGTCTCCGGCGGCTGGCCGCTGACGGCCGAAATCGCCGTGACGACTAAGAAGGGCGCCGGCCTTGCCGATGCCGTTACCCTCGCACTCAACGATCTGATCAAGAATGGCAAGTATGGCGAAGTGCTGAAGCACTGGAGCCTGACGGCCGAAGGGATCGATCAATCCAAGACCAACCCTGCGGGCCTGCCGAAGAGCGGTTCGTAATGTTGGTCGGGCGGACCGGCGTCAGTGGGGCTCGCGCCGGTCCGCTCCCATCCATCTCAAATGGAGAGACAGGTTCCGTGACCATCCGCACGACTTTCAGAACTACGTTTGCCGCCGCAGTGGCAATTGCCTTGACCGGTCTTGCTCCGGCAATGGCTGCCGAAGACTTCGATCTGAGCCCGGAACAGCCCGGACGCATCCACGCAGCGAAGGACGAGGCGGTGATCGCCGCTATCCCGAAGGATTTCAAGTTCGTGACGCCGGGCACCTTCACCGTCGCGGTCGCACCGGGCGGTCCGCCGCTTGCGACCTATGCGACGGACGCGAAGACTGTGGTCGGCGCCGATCCCGACTACGCCTATGCCGTTGCCGATGCGCTCGGTCTCAAGCTCGAACTCGTCCCGGTCGCCTGGATCGACTGGCCGCTGGGGCTGACCTCGGGCAAATATGATGCCGTGATATCTAACGTCGGCGTCACGGAGCAGCGCAAGGAGAAGTTCGATTTCTCCACCTATCGGCAGGGCCTGCACGGTTTCTTCGTCAAGACCGACGGCAAGATCACTGGGATCAACGAGCCAAAGGATGCCGCCGGTCTGCGCATCATCGTCGGCGCCGGCACGAACCAAGAGCGCATCTTGCTGAAATGGAGCGACGAAGACGTCAAAGCCGGCCTGAAGCCGATCGAGCTGCAATATTACGACGACGATGCGGCAAGTCTTCTGGCCCTCCAGTCCAATCGCGCCGACGTCATCGTGCAGCCGCACGCGCAACTCGTCCACATCGCCGCGCGCGACAAGAACATCAAGCGCGTCGGCACGCTGAGCGCCGGCTGGCCGGATCGCTCGGATGTCGCGATCACCACGCGCAAGGGCAGCGGTCTGGCGGTGGCGCTGACGCTTGCGACAAACGGGCTGATCAAGGACGGCACCTACGCCAAGATCCTCGACCACTGGCATCTTGCGGAAGAAGCCTTGCCGAAATCGGAAACCAATCCGCCGGGCCTGCCGAAGTTTTGAGGAGACAGCCGCATGAGCCGTAAAGCCGCATCGATCAGCCACGTCGGCTTTCTCACGCCAGGCAACTATCCGGACGAAGATCCGTTAGCCGGCCTGGAACAGACCCTGCAACTGCTCGAACATGGCGAAGAGAGGGGATTCAACAGCGCCTGGGTGCGGCAGCGTCATCTTGAACCCGGTATTTCCTCGGCGAGCGCCTTTCTCGCGGCCGCGACGCAGCGAACGCGCCATATCGAGCTTGGCACTGCCGTCATACCCATCGGCTATGAGAGCCCCTATCGGCTTGCCGAAGATTTGGCGACCGTGGATGTGCTGTCGCGCGGACGATTGAACATCGGCCTCAGCGCTGGTCGTCCGCTGCATGCCGATCTGATCGGGCCGCTCGCTTTCGATGGCGATTGGGAGAGCCATGATTTCTCCCATCAGCGGGTGCTGCGCTTTGCCGATAATCTGAGGGGGACCTATGTCGGCAATGACGATACGCTCATCAAGACGCCGTTCGGGCCGCAGCGTCCGCGCCTTCAGCCCTATGCGAAGGGCCTGATCGATCGCATCTGGTATGGCGGCGGCTCCCTGCGCTCGGCCAAATGGGCCGGTCGCAACGGTTTCAATCTGCTGATCGGCAATGTCACGACGGGTGAGCAGACCGACGATTTCTCCGTCGCGCAGTCGCGACAACTGGAAACCTATCGCGCGTCTGGCGGCGATACGAGGCGGGTAGCACTCGGCCGGGTCGTCGTGCCATTCGATAGCGCCGATGCGATAACGCGCAAACGCTATACGGCCTATGCCGCCGGCCGCTACGAGCGCACGCTTTCACCTCAGGGCGAGCGACGCACGCTGTTCGCGCGCGATCTTGTGGGGTCGTCCGAAGAAATCCTCGAACGCTTGCGTAAGGATCCGATCCTGCCCCATGTCAGCGAATTCCGGCTGGAGCTGCCTTACGAGTTTCACGATGAGGAATATCGGCAGATCCTCCATGATTTCGTGACGGCAATCGCGCCGGAGCTCGGCTGGAAAGAAACCACGGTCTTGCGGCGGTCTGTATCCTGACGGCCATAAGCTATTCGCCAGCTGGTATCGGCGAATAGCGCCGAACCCGCCGGCAAGGCGTGGCGCGATTGTTGGCACCATTTCCAACAGCAGCAAAGACGGTCGCCGACATATTCATCGGCGCTCGTAGATATCCTAGGCGGCGACCCGGCGCGGTCTGACGGCGAGCAGGCGCAGCGCATTCATGGTGACCAGCACCGTGGCGCCCGTATCGGCGAGGATTGCCGGCCAGAGACCGGTGATGCCGATGATGGTGGTGACGAGGAAGAGGCCCTTCAGGCCGAGCGCAATGGTGATGTTCTGACCGATGTTGCTCATCGTCCGCCTGGAAAGGTCGATCATTTCGATAACGTCGCCGACGCGGCCGTGCAGCACGGCGGCATCAGCCGTTTCCAGTGCAACGTCGGTCCCGCCGCCCATGGCAATCCCGACATCGGCGGCTGCGAGGGCCGGCGCATCGTTGATGCCGTCGCCGACCTTGGCAACGCGGAAACCTTGTCGCTTCAGGTCACCGACGATCCGCTGCTTGTCTTCGGGCAACAGTTGCGCGCGAACCTCGATGTCAAGCGTCTTGCCGATCGCCTCTGCCGTGCGCTGGTTGTCACCCGTCAGCATGATCGTCTTGATGCCCGCATCGGCAAGCGCCTTGAGGCCGGCGGCCGTATCGGCGCGCGGTTCGTCACGGATGGCCAGCAGGCCGGCGGCACCGCCCTTGGCAACGAGAATGGAAACGGTCTTTCCTTCATCGTTGAGCGCCGCGATCCGGGCCGATTGCTCTGAAGTCAAAGACACTTTGTCGGCTGCCGCCTGCGGCGATCCGAGGAATACGTCCAGACCATCGACCGTTCCGCTTACGCCCTTGCCGCCGATGGCTTTTGCATCGATGACCTGAGGGACATCCGTTCCGGCTGCAACCGCACGGTCGAGGATCGCGCGGGCGAGCGGATGGCTGGAACCGGTTTCGAGCGCTGCCGCCAGTCGCAGCACTTCCGTATCGCTCATGCCGAGACCGACGATATCGGTGACCTTGGGCTTGCCTTCGGTGAGCGTCCCCGTCTTGTCGAACGCGACGGCGGTGACCTTGCCGATATTCTCGAGCACGGCGCCGCCCTTCAGCAGCAGGCCGCGCCGGGCGCCCGAGGAGAGCGAAGCAGCAATCGCCGCCGGCGTCGAGATGACGAGGGCGCAGGGGCAGCCGATCAGCAGGATCGCAAGGCCCTTGTAGACCCACTCGCCCCAGCCGCCGCCGAGAAACAGGGGAGGGACGATTGCGACGAGCGCGCCGACAACGACGACGCCGGGCGTGTAATAGCGGGAGAAGCGATCGATGAAGCGCTCGGTCGGCGCCTTCGATTCCTGCGCCTCCTCGACCAGCTTGACGATGCGGGCGATGGTATTGTCGGATGCCGCCGCTGTTACGCGGATGCGCAGCGCGGCATCGCCGTTGACGGTGCCGGCAAAGACGGTCGCGTCGGCGCTCTTGCGCACCGGCGTGCTTTCGCCGGTCACCGGCGCCTCGTCGATGGCGCTTTCGCCGGAGAGGATAACGCCATCGGCCGGGATGCGGTCGCCCGGGCGCACCAGAATGACGGCACCAATGGCAAGGCTTTCGGCCTCGACCTCGCGGGTCTTGCCATTTTCTTCAAGTTGCGCGGTCTTGGGCACAAGACCCGTCAGGGATTGAATGCTGGCGCGCGCCTTGCCGGCTGCAACGCCTTCCAGCAGTTCACCGATCAGGAACAGGAAGACAACGGCTGCGGCTTCTTCGCTGGCGCCGATGATAACAGCGCCGATGGCCGCGATCGTCATCAGCATTTCGATCGAGAACGGCGTTCCGACCCTTGCGGCCATGAAGGCACGCCGGGCAATTGGCAATAGCCCCACAAGCATGGCCGCGGTAAAGAACCAGGCCTCCAGCGCGGGGACGAGCTTCCCGATCCCCCAGGCAGCGGCGACAGCCACGCCGGTCGCGATGGTCAGGCGGCCCTTGGCCGATTTCCACCAGGGGCCGGCCGTTGGGCCGCGATCGTGACCGTGAAGGCCCGCCACAGCGGCCTCCGCCCCTTCCGATGCGTGGCTATGCCCTGCGTGATCGTGCTTATGGCTGGCTGTACCATGTCCGTGATCGCCGTGATCATGGACATGTCCGGTACGGTCGTGATCGCGGGCATCCGGCTTATGATCATGATGATCGTGGCCGCACCCGCAGGCGTGATCATCCGCCGCCACCTTCGGCGCGGCAACGGTGCTTTGCGGAAGCGGGAAAACCTTGTAGCCCAGTCCTGAGACGCGCTTTGCAATGCTCGGCAGCAGGTCGGGATCGCCCTGATGTCTGACGGTCATCGTGCCTGCGGTGACCGAGACGGAGACGTCCTCCACGCCTTGCAGGCGGCGAACGGCCGTGTCGATTTTCGTGGCGCAGGAAGCGCAATCCATGCCTTCCACACGATAGCGGCTCTGTTGTGTTGTCGACGTCATCTTCCGGTTCCGAGTTTGTTGTCGGAACCATTGCTACATCCTCTAGTTACTAGAGGGACAAGAGCCAGTTTGCAGATTCTTACGGGATCGTAACACTCCGGCGGCTTCCACATCCCATTGCGGGCCAACGCCAGCTTATGCCGCCCGCAGAGCCTGCAGGCGGCGAGCGCTGCCACAGGGAATTATAGCTTCAGCAGAACCTTGCCGGCCTTGCCGGGTGCCAGCGAAGACTTCACCGCCTGGGCGATTTCGGTAATGTCATAGGCGGCTTCCACCGGCAGCTTGACCTCGCCGGACGCGACCCGCGCGATCAGTTCGCTGATGAGCCGCCGACGCTCGTCGGCCGACATGGCGGCGCTGACCTTGATGCCCCAGAAGCCCTTGATCGTCAGCTGCTTGAAGATGACAGCCCTCGAGGCGATCTGCATCGGCTTGCCGGCCGCAGTGCCGAAGGACACCAGCAGACCGTTTTCACCCAGCAGATCGGCAAGGTCGTTGCTCGCAACGCCTCCGACGGAGTCCACTGCGGCGCGGATCGGCGCATCGCCGATCATGGCACGCACTTTCGCCTTCCATTCGGAGGCAGCGGTCGACACGGCGTTGCCGATACCGAATGCCGACAGCTCGTCAATGCCGCCGTCGCGCCGAACAAGATTGATCATATGGATGCCGCGGCTGCGGGCCAGCATGGCGAGCGTCTTGCCGACCGCGCCGTTGGCGGCGTTCTGGATGATCCAGTCGCCGCGCTCGACATTAAGGGATTCCAGCAGCGAGATGGCGCTGAACGGCATGGCGATCAGCTGCGCCGCGGCCTCGTCGGTAATGGCGTCGGGCACGGGGACGAGGCTGGCCGCCGGCGCCGTGAATTGCTCGGCCCAGGTGCCATGCACGCCGGCCGCAACGACGCGTTTGCCGATCAGCGTCTTGTCGACGCCCGCGCCAACGGCATCGACGAAGCCGACAGCCTCGCTGCCGCCGATCGCTGGCAGTATAGGTTTGTAGCCATAGGCGCCGCGCACTGTCCAAAGGTCGTGATTATGGATCGGCGAGAGAATGGTGCGAATGCGCACGTCTCCCGCGGCGGGTTCGGGCAGCGGCATGTCGGCCAGATAAAGGACGTCTGCCGGGTCGCCGAAGACATCGTGGATGGCACTGCGCATTTTGCATTCCTTGCGTGTTGACATGCTAGTCCTGTCGTGGATCAAAGGCCGCCGGGTGCGGTAAGGGCTTGTTCAGTGGCAAGCATGGCCTGGTCGAGCGGCGTCTTGTCCCTGCCAAGTTTCGCCAGGATCGCCGCCCCGAGCCAGAGACTATAGAGCGAGCGGGCTGTTTTTTCCGGGATGCAGGATGGCGAAATGGAGCCATCCTCGCGGCCCTCGGTGATCGTCTTGGTTAGGCGACGAATGAGATCCTCGACGCCGCCGAGAAGGATCACGCGCATATTGTCCGAGAGGTCGGAAATTTCGGCGGCAAGTTTCACGACCAGGCACCGCTCGGCAAGGCTTGCGCTATTGCCATCGGAAAGCCAGGCGTTCCAATAGTGCATCACACGTTGGCGGCCGTTGCCCTTCCAGCCGAAAAGCGCATCGAGGCGCTCCGCATAGTCGGAGCAATATTGCTTCAGCAGGGCGCAGCCGAAGGCTTCTTTCGATGCGAAATAATAATAGAACGACCCTTTCGGCACGGCGCTTTGCTCAAGCAGCTCTTTCAAGCCGACGCCTCCGAACCCCTTGCGCAGCACCAGTTCCCGCCCGATTGCGAGAATATGGCTTCGAGTGAGCTCTGATTTCTTCATTGTCACCATGAGCGGTGCGTAACAAATAATCGACCGGTCGTCTATAAACTCGTTGTTTGCCGTCAGATCAGTGCGAGCGTTGCAAGCGAGAGGATCAGGGCCGGGAGCATGACGATGGCACCGATCTTCAAGAAGGCCAGTGCGCCCATGTGAAGCCCCTCCCGACGAAGGGCGGCGAGCCAGAGGATGGTGGCAAGCGAGCCGGTTACCGAAAGGTTGGGACCAAGATCGACGCCGATCAACACTGCGCCGGCAACGGAATCAGGAACATGGGCCGCCTGCACCGCGCTGCCGGCGAAAAGGCCGGCTGGCAGGTTGTTGACGAGATTGGAGATGATCGCGACCGAAAAACCGGCGGCTCCGATTGCCTGCGTCTGGGATTGTGCGGCAAGCGATGCGAGCTTTTCGGACAGAAGCGCGGTCAGGCCGGTATGATTGACTGCTTCGACGATCACGAAAAGGCCTGCCACCAGGGGCAACACGCTCCAGCTTATGCCGCGCATCGTCTCGATCGGGCTTTGCCGCGTAAGCGCGAGAACAATGACCGTCGTGATGACGCCTGCGGCAAATGTCGGTATTCCCAGGTCGAAACTCATGGCCGATGCGGCAATCAGCACAAGAGCGGTGACCACAAGCCCCCATCCGGCCAGCCGGGCTGCGTGCGAAAGGGAGGGTTCCGCGACATCGCGTGCGATCGTGTCTTCGATGAGCGCGCGCCTCTGTGTCCAGTAGAGGCAGGCGAAGGTCACGATGATCGAGACGATCGATGGCAGCAGGAAGGTCTGCATCCACCGTGACAAAGGCGGCATTTCGCCACCGGCAAAGATAACGAGATTAGCCGGGTTGGAGATCGGCAGCACGAAGCTGGCGGCATTGGCGATGAAGGCGCAGACCAGCAGGTAAGGCATGGGATCCTTCACCCGTGCCGCCCGGCATGCGGCATAAACGGCCGGCGTGAGCACCACGGCAGTGGCGTCGTTCGACAAGAAAACCGTGACGACGACGCCAACCACATAGACGAGGACGAACAGCCGGCGGGGCGACCCCTTGGCATGCGAGGTGGCGATCGCCGCAACCCAGTCGAAAAGCCCTTCGCGCCGTGCCAGCTCCGACAGAAGCATCATGCCGATCAGGAACAGATAGACATCGAAACCTTTGGATACACCTGCCCAAACGTCGGCCGGGCCGATCAGCCGGAAGGCGAGGAGAACCGCCGCGCCGAGAACCGCCCAGATCGCTTCTGGCCAGCGGAACGGGCGCGTAACGACACCGAGGGCCGTCAGGCCGGCAATGCTCCAGGTGATGGCGGATTCAGTCATTCGGCTCGTCGTGGCTATCGAAAGGGAGCGGATATGTAGCATTGCGGCGTTGGAGCGCAAACGGTAATTTCGGTTCGGCCTTCACGGAGGCTCGCTGCCGGACGACCTCGCCAGAGGTTATGCTTTTTTCGTTTTGGCTTCTTTCGCTGCATTGTCATGTGATTTGTCGGCACGCTCGACAAGGACGGAACATTCCGCATGCCGGATGACATATTCGACCGTCGAGCCGAAGATACGGTCGAGAATATCGGAAGTATGGGTTGCAAGCACGATGAGATCGGCCTTCTTCTCCTGCGCGACCGCCAGCAAGGTTCTCGATGCGGTGCCGGTGCGCACTTCTATCGATGCGGTAATGCCGAGACGCCTGCAAAGCGCATCGAGCTTGTCTTCCGCTTCCTTGATGACAGACACGGCCCAATTGTCCGGGCTTTCGCTGCCCGAGGGAAAACGCTCGATCACATGAACCACGATCAGTTCCCCGCCCGGCGACAGAAGAGCGTGGGAGGTGCGCAGTAGACGTTCGGCGCGCTCGCGAGATCCCAGTCCTATTGCGCAGATAATTTTCTCATACATTCCACTCTCCCCAAGCCTATGCCGAAGCGGTCTGTAAACTCGGTCTGCGATCGCGGCGGCCGTCATTGGCAGTATGACGCGTGCTCGTTGATTCGGCGATGATTGTTAGCCGAGTGGTGGCGATTTGGCCGCTGTTTGTGCTTTCGATGGCGCGTGGCTCGCCATTTGCACAGATTTAATCCCGTCCTTCACGAGAACGAAGCGCGCCCTCGAATTGCTGCGCTGCAAACGGACAGGGCGGCGATTGTCAGCCTGTCGTCGTGGCGAGACTACAGAAATATCATTGGCTTCTGCGTCAATCTGCCATCGTCGGATAGGGGACCTGCGACATCCTGCACGCTTTTGCGCACTGCACAATTTGTCCTAGAACCATTTCGCGAACCACTTGCTGCGGGCTCAACCCTTCGGCGAGACAGTTTCCGTTACTCTTGTCGCTGACAAGACGCGGAAAGCCAGTCATATTGGGGCTCCGATATCGTCGATTGCGGCAAGTGCGTTCTGGGTTCGACGAAGACCAAAGGTGTCTGCGCTGCAGATCTGTCGGTCAGCATATGTCGGCGGACCCTCCTTGATGGCACAGTATGGGAAAGGACGGGCTCACGTGACAGCTTCCTCCGCCACCGATGGAATGTTGGAAAGACGCAAGGCCGCAAACCCCGCTTCGGCAGGGAGCCCAGCCGCTGCCGGTGCCGTAGCCGATCGGACGTTCGAAAAGTGTCCTGGTCTCGGCCTGGCTTCGGCATTGCAATGTCTGTCGTCGCTCGGTTGGATCGGGCAGGCGGCGATGCTTGCCATCGGCGTCGGTGCGATCAGCCAAGGCGGCGGCGTTGCTGATGTCGCGGTCCCGGCAGCCTTCGTCGCAGGCATTGGGGTCCTGCGCGCCGGATTGGATGCGGCCGGTGGTCGGCTAGCATTTCGGGCCGCGCGTCGCGAGTTGAGCCTTCGGCGCGCCGCCGCGACCAAGGCGCTTGCACTGCGCTCACCCCTCGACAGCGGCAGGCCGGCATCCGGTTTGGCGGCAAGCGTCGTGGGCGAGCAGGCCGAGGCGGTCGTACCTTATCTCGCGCGGTTCCGTCCGGTGCGCATGAGAGCGACCCTGGTGCCGCTTGTCATCCTCGCCTGCATCCTGCCGATCTCCTGGTTGGCTGTCGTGATCCTTGCGCTCTGCGCGCCACTCATTCCGATTTTCATGGCGCTGATCGGTTGGCGCGCCAAGGCTGCCAGTGAAAAGCAGCTTGCTGAAACCGGCGGCCTCAACGCCTTCCTGCTCGACCGTCTGCGCGGCCTCGCGGCTATCCGCGCGCTCGATGCCGTCGGCATCACGGCACGACGACTACGCGCGGACGCGGATTCACTCCGGGTCCGCACCATGGCCGTATTGAGGATCGCCTTCCTGTCTTCGGCGGTGCTCGAGTTCTTTGCCGCGCTCGGCGTTGCCGCAACGGCCGTCTATGTCGGCTTCAGCCTGCTGGGCTCGATCGGGATCGGCACATGGGAAGGCCGCCTTACCTTGACGCAGGGCCTCTTCATTCTCCTGCTTGCGCCGGCCTTTTTCGAGCCACTGCGCGAACTGTCCGCTGTCTGGCATGACCGCGCCAATGGCGAGGCTGCACTCTCGGCACTGAGGGAGCTGGCATCTCCGCAACAGACCATCCTTGGCGGCTTGGATGCGCGACCAGTCATAACTACAGGCACCCCATCGATCGAGATCGAAGGTCTGGTGTTCCGGCATGGGCCGGAGCGGCGTGCGGCGATCGATCATTTCGATCTCTCGGTCGCGCCGGGAGAACATGTAGCGCTTTGGGGCGCAAGCGGCTCTGGCAAGACCACGCTTCTGTCGCTGATCGCCGGTCTCGCCCGGCAGGACGCCGGCGTCATCCGGATCGGCGGTATTCCGCTGCGCGACGATACCGCCGACGGATTGCGCCGTCGCATGGCCTGGATCGGCCAGTCGCCACACGTTTTTGCTGGCAGCGTGAAACGAAATGTTGCGCTCGGACGCGGGGACATCGATGCCGCGGCCGTCACTGAGGCTCTGGAAGGTGTTGCTCTCGATCGCGTCTTTACGCCGGAACGGGTGTCGGCGGTCGGTGAGGGAGGGCTGGGCCTTTCCGGCGGCGAAGCACTGAGACTGGCGCTTGCGCGCATGATGGTCGATGAGGGCGCCGACATCATCCTTGCCGACGAACCGACCGCCCATCTCGACGCAGAAACCGCCGCTGCCGTGACCAATGCGCTGCTCGCGCTCGCTAAAGGGCGGGTCCTGATCGTGGCGACACATGATCCGGAACTTGCGGCGCGGATGCATCGCGTCGCCCGCCTTGACGAGCAGGCACGGAAGGTGGCGGCATGATGCGTTCATTCAAGACCCTGCTTCCACTCATCGGCCTGTTCTGGCGTGAGCGCGGTGCGAGCCTAGCCCTTGGGGCAGGACTCTCCGTGCTCGCGATGCTCGCCGGCGGCGGATTGCTGGGATTGTCCGGCTGGTTCATCACCGCGTCGGCCTTTGCCGGCCTGACGGTTGCAACTGCCATGGTCTTCGACGTCTTCGCGCCGTCGGCCGGCATACGCATGCTTGCGATCGGCCGCACCGCCGCCCGCTACGGAGAACGGCTCGTCACCCATGACGCGACGCTCAGGGTTCTCGCAGCCCTTCGCGAGCGGCTGTTTCGCGGCTGGGCGGAGCCGGCAGCCGCCGCGGCGATGATCCGCCGGCCGGCGAAGCTGCTGTTCCGTTTGACGAATGATGTCGATGCGCTCGACTCCCTCTATCTGCGCGTGCTGGTACCGGCTGCGGTCGCCGTCCTTGCCGCCATCGCCGTCACCATCGCCCTCAGCTTCATCGATCCGTGGCTCGGGGTTGCGGTAGGAGCCTGGCTCGTCGTGCTCTGTCTTGGCCTTTCGTTTGTTGCCGGACGCCTGGCGTTGAAGCCGGGCCGCCGTCGCGCCCATGCTATGGAAGCATTGCGTGCACGCGCCATCGATCTTGTCGCCGGCCAGACCGATCTCGCAATGGTCGGGCAATTGCAGGCCCAGCGAGCCGCTATCGCCGAAGCCGACGAGCGGCTGGCCAGGGCGGATAGCGATCTGAACCGTATCGATAGCGCTGTCGCGGCTGGTTTCTCGCTTGGCTCGACCGTGTTGCTGACCGCCACGCTTTTGGCGGCCGCCCTTCTTGCCAAGCAGGGGACGATCGGCGCGCCCGCGGCGGCCTTTGCACTGCTCATTGCCTTTGCTGCGACCGAGCCGTTCGCCGGTATGCGACGCGGAGCTCTCGATCTCGGGCGAACCTTGCTCGCCGCAAGACGTATTGCGCCGAGGTTGAACCCGGCCGCCGTGCCGTTGGGACGTGTCGAGCCACAGCCTGGCTATGCGTTCCAGCTCGCTAAGGTCGTAGCCGGTCATGATGGCGCACCCGTCTTGAAGGACGTCTCCTTATCGCTCTCGGCCGGCGAACGGCTGGCGATTGTCGGGCAGAGCGGTGTCGGCAAGTCGACATTGCTGGCCCTGCTCGCCGGTGAGATCGCCGCCGCCGGCGGTTCGGTGGCGAGCCTGCCTGCGGCAACCCTAACCCAGCGCACGGAGCTGTTTCAGGACACGGTGCGGGGCAACCTGAAGCTCGCGGACCCGCATGCCGAGGACAACCGGTTGCGCGGCGCGCTCGCAATGGCCGGCTTGCTTGATGACGTCGAAGCGCTGCCGCACGGCCTTTCGACCCGTCTCGGCGAAGGCGGCGGCGGCTTGTCCGGCGGTCAGCTTCGCCGGCTGGCGCTTGCGAGACTTCTGCTGTGCGACACGCCGCTCTGGCTGCTCGATGAACCGACGGAAGGCCTCGATGCCACGACGGCCCGCGCCGTGCTTGCGCGGCTGGCCTCGGCCGCCGATGCGCGCAGCATCGTGATTGCCACGCATATTCGTCGTGAGGCCGCCTTGGCAGACCGCATCGTGCTTCTGGACGACGGACGGATCGCTGCCAGCGCGCGGCGCGACACACCGGAATTCGACATGCTTCTCAATCGGCTGCGGCCGGATTGAGGGGTACCCAACATGCCCGCGGCGCTTCGAATAGCGTCGCATTCCTGTCAGACACACCGTAGGGGGTGGGAGAAAGACTATGGAACTAGATATCGTGGCGCTGTCGCGCCTGCAGTTTGCCATGACGGCGCTGTATCATTTCTTATTCGTGCCGTTGACGCTCGGCCTTTCCGTGCTGCTTGCCATCATGGAGACGACCTATGTCATGACCGGCCGCCAGATCTGGCGGCAGATGACGAAGTTCTGGGGGACGCTCTTCGGCATCAACTTCGTGCTCGGCGTTGCCACGGGCATCGTGATGGAATTCCAGTTCGGCATGAACTGGAGCTATTACAGCTATTATGTCGGCGATATTTTCGGCGCCCCCCTGGCGATCGAAGGGCTGATGGCCTTCTTCCTCGAGGCGACCTTTGTCGGCCTGTTCTTCTTCGGCTGGGACAAGCTCTCCAAGGTCGGCCACTTGGTCGCCACCTGGGCGGTGGCGCTGGGATCGAACTTTTCGGCACTCTGGATCCTGATCGCCAATGGCTGGATGCAGAACCCGGCAGGCTCGGCGCTCAACCCGCAGACCATGCGCATGGAGATCGTCAGCTTCTTCGATGTCCTCTTCAACCCGGTGGCGCAGGCGAAGTTCGTTCATACCGTCTCAGCCGGCTACGTTTGTGCCTCGGTCTTCGTGCTCGGCGTCTCGGCCTGGTATCTCGTGAATGGCCGCAGCATCGAGCTCGCGAAGCGCTCAATGACCGTCGCCGCATCTTTCGGTCTCGCTTCTGCGCTGTCGGTCGTCGTGCTGGGTGACGAGAGCGGCTATCTGACAACCGAGCATCAGAAGATGAAGCTCGCGGCGATCGAGGCCATGTGGAAGACCGAGCCGGCGCCGGCCGCCTTCACCGCCTTCGGCTTTCCGGATCAGGAGGCGCGCGAGACCCACTATGCCATCCATATCCCCTGGGCCATGGGTCTGATCGGCACGCGGTCGCTGACGACGGAAATCGCCGGCATCGACAAGCTCGAGGCGCAGGCCAAGGACCATATTCGCCAGGGCATCAAGGCTTATGACGCGCTGATGAAGATCCGCGCGGCAAATCCGGCAACGCCGGGTGAGGCTTCGCAGGACGTCGCCACCGCGCTCACCTCCTTCGAGGATATTGGCCATGAACTGGGCTATGCGCTGCTTTTAAAGCGCTATGTCGACGATCCGCGCCAGGCGACGGACGAGCAGATCGCCCAGGCCGCCCGCGACACCATTCCGCATGTGCCGACGCTCTTCTGGTCCTTCCGCATCATGGTCGGCCTCGGCATGTTCTTCATCCTGCTGATGACGGTCTTCTTCTGGCTTTCGGCGCGGCGGAAACTCGACCGGTATCCAACCCTGCTTCGGATTGCGGTTTTCGCCATCCCGTTGCCATGGGTCGCGATCGAGCTTGGCTGGGTCGTTGCGGAATTCGGCCGCCAGCCATGGATCATCGAAGGCGTGTTGCCGACGGCCGCTGCCGTCTCCAACCTCGGCGCCGGCACGGTGCTTCTGACCATCCTCGGCTTTGCCGCGCTTTATACCGTCCTCATCGTCATCGAGATGACCTTGATGATCAAGGCGATCCGCCAAGGCCCCGAACCGGACAACGAGCCGGAGGCCAAGCTGATTTCCGAAAACCTCGTTCCGGCTGCGGAGTGACCTGCCATGATCCTGCATGAATTGATCGACTACGAGACCCTGCGCATCATCTGGTGGCTGCTTCTCGGCGTACTTTTAATCGGCTTTGCCGTCACCGATGGTTTCGATCTGGGCGTTGGCACGCTGCTGCCGTTCGTCGCCAAGACCGATACGGAGAGGCGCATCGCCATCAACTCGATCGGCGCGACCTGGGAAGGCAACCAGGTCTGGCTGATCCTCGGCGGCGGCGCCATCTTCGCCGCCTGGCCACCGCTTTATGCCGTGTCTTTCTCCGGCTTCTACCTCGCCATGTTCGCCATCCTTTTCGCGCTGATCCTGCGGCCGGTCGCTTTCAAATACCGCTCCAAGCGCGACGGCGCCGGTTGGAAGACAGGCTGGGATTGGGCACTCTTCATCGGCGGCTTCGTTCCGTCGCTGATCTTTGGCGTCGCCGTCGGCAACGTGCTGCAGGGCGTGCCCTTCCGCTTCGATAATGATATGCGCATCTATTATGAAGGGTCGTTCTTTGCTCTCCTGAACCCCTATGCTCTACTCTGTGGTCTTTTGTCCGTCGCCATGCTCGTCATGCATGGCGCGGCCTGGCTGCAGGTGAAGACGGATGGCGCGGTTGCCGAACGCGCGCGCCGCTTTGGCACTTTGGCGGCCCTGGCGGTCATCGTGCTCTTTGCGCTCGGTGGCCTGTTCCTGTGGATGGGCATCGACGGCTATCGCATCGCGAGTGCCATCGATGCCGATGGGCCGTCCAATCCGCTGTTGAAGACGGTCGAGCATGGTGCCGGGGCATGGCTTGCCAATTACAGTGCGCATCCGTGGATGATGATCGCCCCGGTTCTCGGCTTCATCGGTGCGGCGGCAGCTTTGCTTGCGATGCTGGGCCGGCGCGAGGTTACGGTGCTGCTGTTCAGCAAGCTCGCCATTTTCGGCATCATCTCGACCGTGGGATTGTCGATGTTCCCCTTCCTCTTGCCGTCATCGCTCGATCCGCGGTCCAGTCTGACCGTTTGGGATGCGTCGTCCAGCCACCTGACGCTGTTCATCATGCTTGTCGTCACCATCATCTTTCTGCCGATGATCCTGGCTTACACTGCGTGGGTCTATCGCGTGCTGTGGGGCAAGGTCGACGAGGAGACGGTCAACGACAAGAGCGGTCACGCCTATTGATCCTGAAGGAGATTTTGCATGTGGTACTTTGCCTGGCTTCTCGGCTTTCCTCTCGCCGCGGCATTCGCGGTTCTCAACGCCATGTGGTACGAACTCATGGATGATCAAGCAAAGGCGAAAGCGGCTCGCACTCAAGAGAAATGAGTTGCATGATCCCTGTTTGAAGGCGTTCTGCCAGATGATCGGCATGCCGGCTGGAGTCGGCGTGCCGCTTGTCGTTCGAGTGGTTTCCTTCCGTCGGGGCACGCCTTGCGCTGGCGGCCTCCCATGAAACGAAATCCTGTCACCGTCCATTCAATTGGAAATATCGCGGCATGTGATCGCGTCGGAGATAAAAATCGGAACCGATGGTTCCATTTGACGTAAATTGTATGCAACAATATGCAATCAATATCAGTCAGGTTGCAGTTCGGGGCCGATCCCGTCGCGGAGCATGAAATGAAAAACTGGCATCCAGATCTCAGTCGCTCCTCCAGTCCCCGCTATATCGCCATCGCCGACTTGATCGAAATGGATTTGCGCAGTGGCGTTCTGACCGTGGGCGACAGGCTGCCGCCGCAGCGCGCGCTTGCCAAGCGCCTCAATATCGATTTCACGACCGTGGCGCGAGGCTATGTCGAGGCGCAGAAACGCGGCCTTGTGGATTCCCATGTCGGGCGCGGGACTTTCGTCACCGGTAGACAGGAGCGCGAGCGCCGCGGCTCGGTTCTCGATGTCGCCTCGGACCCGCGCCGTGCCCCGGCGATCGACCTCTCGATGAACCTGCCGCCGGAGCCGAACGATCCGGATCTCATCGCCCGCATGCGGGAAGGACTGTCCGTGGTCGCGGCCGATCTCATTCCATTGCTCCGCTATCAAGGATTCGGCGGCTCGGGTATGGACAAGGAAGCCGCCGGCGCCTGGCTTGGCCGGCGCGGACTGACCCCATCCCAGGAGCGCATCTTCGTGACGCCCGGCGCTCATCCGGCCTTGCTGGCGATCTTCGGCCTGTTGGCCAAGCCCGGCGAGACGGTGCTTTCGGAAAATATCACCTATCCGGGCATGCGCTCGATCGCGGCCCAGCTCCGGCTTAATCTCGCGGGGCTGCCGATGGATGAGGACGGCATTTTGCCGGACGCCTTTGCCGAGGAGTGCCAACGCCGGCAACCGAAAGCACTCTACCTCAATCCCATTCTGCAAAACCCGACGACGTTGACTATTCCGCTCAAGCGCCGCGAGGCGATTGCCGCCGTCGCCCGCAGATATCGCGTACCGATCATCGAGGATGATGCCTATGGCTTCATTCCGCTGGACGCGCCGCCGCCAATGGCTGCGGTCGCACCGGATATCACCTGGCATATCGGAGGATTGGCGAAGTGCATCGGCGCGGGGCTGCGCCTTGCCTTCGTCGTGGCGCCGGACACTAAGTCGATATGGCCCTTCATGAGCGCAATGCGCAGCAGCAACGTCATGGCGTCGCCGCTTAATATGGCGCTTGCGACGCGCTGGATCGAGGACGGCACCGCCGATGGCATTCTGCGTTTCATTCGCGCGGAGGCAGCCGCCCGCCAGAAGATGGTGGCCGACATATTGCCATCCCGGAGCTATCGCGCCGATCCCATCAGCTTCAATATCTGGCTGCCGCTGGGTAATGGCTGGACGCGCGCCACCTTCGCCAGCCATATGCGCAATGCGGGCATCGGCGTTGTCGCAAGCGATGCCTTCACGGTGGAGGGTCCTGCATCTGAAGCCGTCCGCGTCTGCCTCGGCGGCCCGATAGGTCGTGAAGCTTTGAAAGCGGCGCTGGACTTCATGGCGCATGCGCTGGAGGCGCCGCCGGAAATGGCGGCATCGTTCTTTTAGAATTCAATCGCAATTCGCGGACGATCCAGACGGACCGTAAGCTCCGGCTCGCTGGCTTTTTCGGCATTTGCCGAGTGGCCTCCTGCGTCACTCTGCCAGATGGACTCGTCGAATGCATTCATCGTAACTATATTGAATGCATGCAATATGCGATATTGATCGCAATTCGCGAGAATATTGATTCAGGAGCGATGCCGCCATGGAAACTGAATATCCGCCGTTGAGCCCGGTTCAGACCGGCCTTCATTGCCGTTGCCCTCGTTGCGGGCAAGGGCGCATGTTCGATGGGTTCTTGACGCTGCGCAAGCAATGCGAAGCCTGCGGCCTCGACTATTCCTTTGCAGATCCCGCCGATGGCCCGGCTTTCTTCGTCATCTGTTTTGCCTGCATTCCGAGCGTGCTTCTCGGCGTATGGCTGGAGGTTGCCTTCTCGGCGCCGATCTGGGTTCAGTTCCTGGTGACAGGGCCATTCATGCTGGCGACCTGCATTCCACCGCTACGGCCGCTAAAGGGGTGGCTGGTTGCCAGCCAGTATTTCTACAAGGCCGAGGAGGGCAAGCTCGTCCGTTTGCCGGAACGGGATGCGCCGCACGCGGCGAAATGAGCATCGGCACCACCTCCCAAGCCCGGGCAGGCCATCGTTCGGCATGAAGATTATCGCCTTGGTCGCTCCTGGCGGGCCTGGTTTTGCGCAACCGACCCGACGGATATTGCCTACTCATCTGTCCACTTGACGGATATCCTACAAGTTCATAGGATCAATGCCGATCTCTATGGGAGTCCGTTCTATGGTCGGCAAAGTAATGCAGCCTTTGACGCGCGCGCCATTGCTGCATGTCTCCGTGCAGGAAAGTTTGCGCAGTTACATTGCGGACAACGGTCTTCAGGCTGGCACGATGCTGCCGGCTGAAGGTGAACTCGCGGTACAATTGGGCGTCAGCCGCAATTCCCTGCGTGAAGGCATCAAGGCGCTGGAATCTCTCGGTGTGCTGGAGACGCGCCGCGGCATCGGCATCTTCGTCAAGGCCTTTTCCTTCGCGCCGTTGCTCGACAATCTCGCCTATGGCCTCGGGGATGCGCTTCGGCATATGGAGGAAGTGCTGGAGATCCGCCGCACGCTCGAAGTCGGCCTGATCGGCAAGACCATCGAGATGATCGGGCCTGAGGACTTGGCTGAGTTGCGCGCTACCACTGACCGAATGCGGGCTCACGCCGTGCGTGGCGAGCCCTTCGCGGAAGATGACCAGCTTTTTCACCGGCTGCTGTTTCGCTGCCAGGGCAACGAGACCTTCGTTCGCCTGATCGATGTGTTCTGGCTCGCCTTCTACAAGGCCTCCCGGTTTTTCGATCTGGAGAATGTCGATCCCATGGCCACCTGGCGTGACCATGAGGCGATCGTCGATGCGCTGGAATCCAAGAACCTCAAGGAGGTGCGCATGCGCCTCGACCGTCACTACGAGGGAATTTCGCAGGTGATCGCCAACAACAAGAAAGAATAGCGACCGCAAACAAGGGAGGAGGATCGTGATGAGGAAAGTTTTTCATCTGCCGGCAATCGCGTTGGGAGCATTGATGTCGGCCACTGTAATGCCGGTTTTGACCGGCACGGCGGCGTCTGCTGCTGGCACGGCCATGTCCGGGGGCTTCGATGTCGGTCCGGGCGGCTTTCAGGGCAACTTCAATCCGCTGGCGGCAACGGCCGGTCTCACCTGGCTCAGCACCTATTTCGAGCCTCTGGTCAGCTACGACGAAAAGCTGCAAAAGATCGTCGGTGTGCTTGCCTCCTCCTATGAGGTGAGCCCGGATCAACTGACCTATACGTTCAAGCTTGCCGATGCCAAATGGCATGACGGCAAGGCTTTTACGGCCAAGGACGCCAAGTTCACCATTGACCTTGCCGCCAACTCCAAGACCGGCTCGGTCTTTGCCGCCCGGTTTAAACTCCTGTCATCGGTCGAGACGCCCGACGATCATACCCTCGTCATCAAGCTTTCCGCGCCCTCGGCGAGCCTGCTTGATACGCTGGCCAAGATCATGGTTCTGCCCGAGCATGCACTTTCTGCCGTGCCGGCCGATCAGCTTGCCAAGAGCACCTGGTGGTCGACGTCGCCGGTCGGGACGGGGCCGTTCAAATTCGTCAAATATGTGCAGGATCAGTATGTCGAACTCACCGCCAATTCCGATTATCGCGGCGGCAAGCCCGTTCTCGATCGGCTGATCAACCGCTACTTCGCCAACCCGGCGGCGGCGATCTCAGCGCTGCGTGCCGGCGAAATCCAGTTCACCTATGTCGATTCCAACGATGTCCCGACCTTCAAGGAAGACAAGTCCTTTCAGGTCATCGAGGGCAATTCCTTCGTCGTCAATTATCTAGGCTTCAATCAGGATTCGCCATTGTGGAAGGACCTGCGGGTCCGCCAGGCGGTCATGCATGCCATCAATCGCGATGCGATCATCCAGAGTCTCTATGGCGGCGCGGCAAAGCCGGCCAATTGCGCCTATGTCGCCAATCAGCTCGTGCCGGATGGCATTGAAGCCTATGCCTACGATCCAGCCAAGGCCAAGCAATTGCTAGAAGAGGCCGGCTGGGACAAGATCAATGGCGGCAAGCCGATCACCTTGCTGACCTATTACAACACGCCGCTTGCGACGAACGTCTTGGCCGCGGTGCAGGCTATGCTGGCGCAGGTCGGCATCAATGTCGTGCCGCGCGCCGTCGATGCGCCGACTTATAATGGCATCGTGCTCAACCCCAACGCCGATACATCGCAGTTCCAGCTCGTCTATGCCGGCCTGCAGAACGGGCCGGATCCAAGCAATATCAACACCGGGCTCAACGAAAAGCAGATCCCGCCGGCGGGCGCAAATGTGGTGCGCGCGCGCATGCCCAATCTGACCAAGGCACTCGATGCCGCGATTGCCGAGACGGATGCCGGCAAGCGCGATCGACGCTATCAGGATGTCTGCAAGGTCATGAACAAGGACCTGCCCTGGGCGACCATGTGGGTGGCGAACCGCTACGGCGTCGTTTCGTCCAAGGTGAAGGATTTCGTCTGGACGCCGGCGCCCGGCGGCGGGCCTTACATCGCGCATCCGGAAGCGTGGAAGCTCTCAAACTAGGTTTTGAGCCAGCCGCGGGCTGTGCCGGCGCATTCCTCGAAACGCAGGTTCGCTATGCTTCACTATGGTTTCAGGCGTCTCGTGATCGGCATCGGCATGCTCGTGGCCTTGAGCATGCTGGTCTTCGTCCTGCTGCGATTGACGCCGGGCGATCCGATCGATGCCTACATCGATCCGAGCACGCCTCTGTCGCCAGCTGCCATGGCCGATCTGCGTGAACGACTCGGGCTGGATCGACCTCTGCCATTGCAATATGTCGGCTGGCTGCTAGAGGCGTCGCAGGGTAATCTCGGTTACTCCGTCAAGCGGCTGGATCAGCCGGTCTTGACGCTGGTCTTGTCGCGCATCGGGCCGACGGTGCTGCTGATGGGCACCGCCCTGATCATGGCGATCATCGCCGGCATTGCCGCAGGTGTCGTCGGTGCCGTGAAACGCAATTCGGTGACTGATGTCTCGCTTTCCGTGCTGGCGCTGGCCGGCATATCGAGCCCGGCATTTCTGAGCGCACTTCTCGGCCTCTATATCTTCGCCGTGCGCCTCGGCTGGCTGCCATCGGGCGGCATGCTGACGCCCGGCGAGGATTTTTCTCTCGGCGACCTGCTTTGGCATCTCATCCTGCCGGCTTCGCTTCTGGCGATCGCCCAGGCCGCGCTCATCATGCGCTATATGCGGGCGTCGCTGCTGGAAGTCCTGAACCAGGACTATGTACGCACCGCGCGTGCCAAGGGGGTGTTTGAGTTCTGGGTGATCGTCAAGCACGCCCTGCGCAATGCGCTGCTGCCCGTGGTGACGGTCATCGGCTCGACCATCGGGCTTGCGATCGGTGGCGCGATCTTCGTCGAAAGCGTCTTCAACTGGCCGGGCATGGGCCTGCTGCTCGTCGATGCGGTTACGTCCCGCGACTACCCCGTCATCATGGGAGCGACGCTTGTCATCGGCGCCTGCGTCATCATCGTCAACCTGCTGACCGATATCGCCAATGCGGTGATCGATCCGCGTATCAAGGTGAGCTGAGATGCTGGCGCGAACCGAGCGACCAAGCCATGGCCCGCTTGCCCGGGCACTCGACCGCTTCCGGCTGAACGGCGCGGCCCTCTTCGGCGTCTGCATCGCTGTGCCCATGCTGCTGCTGATCGCCACATATCCGCTGTGGTGGCGGTTCCAGCCCAACGACATCGATCTTTTGGCCATGAACGCACCGCCCAATACCACGCATTGGTTCGGGACGGACGGTGTCGGGCGTGATGTTTTCGCCAGAGTGCTCGAAGGCGGCCGCATATCGCTGATGGTTGCGGCAGGTTCCACCGTCATTTCGGCTGTTATCGGCTTCCTGTTCGGCTTCGTTTCGGCCTTTGCCGGTCGCTGGGCGGATGCGCTCAGCATGCGCTTCGTCGATCTGGTCATGACCTTGCCGCCGGTGATCTTCTTGCTGGTGCTGGCCTCGATCACCGGCACGGGCATTCTACCGACAATAGTAGTCATATCGCTTCTGTCCTGGCCGCTGCTCGCCCGCATGGTGCGCTCGAGGCTGCTGGAACTGCGCGAGCGTGATTTCGTGACGGCGGCACGCGGCATGGGGGCCGGGCTGCCGCACCTGCTGCTGCGTCACGGCATGCCGAACTGTATCGATATTCTGGTGGTCTACGCCACGACGCAGGTGGCGAACGCGATCCTCTTGGAGGCCGGGCTTTCTTTTCTCGGGCTTGGTATCGCACCGCCCGCAGCGAGCTGGGGCAACATGCTGAATGCGGCTCGCTCCACCGCCGTCCTCGAACAATATCCCTGGCAATGGCTGTTTCCCGGCGCCGCGCTGGTTCTTGCCGTCCTTGCCATCAATTTCATCGGCGACGGATTGAGGGATGCCTTCGATCCGCGCGCCGAGCTTCGCTGAACCCAAGAAAGAAAGAGACAATGAGCAAATTCAAGGGCGTGGTGCCTCCCGTCGTAACGCCGCTGAACGACGATTTCACCGTGGATTACCAATCCTATACAAGGGTGCTGGAGCATCTGATCGATGGCGGCTGCCACGGTGTCTTCGTGCTGGGTTCCACCAGCGAAGTCGTCTTTCACGACGAAAAGACACGGCGCGAGATCATCGAACATTCCGCCAAGGTCGTGAACGGGCGGGTGCCGTTGCTGGTCGGCGTCATCGATCCCACGACCGACCGGGTCATCACCCATTCGAAAATTGCCAAGGCGGCCGGAGCCGATGCCGTTGTCGTTACCGCTCCCTTCTACACGGTGACCAGCCAGTCCGAGATATTGGATCATTTCCGCTATATTCGGGATGCCGTCGATGTGCCGCTGGTCGCCTATGACATCCCGGTCTGCGTGCATGTGAAGCTGCAGCGCCAGACCGTGGTGACGCTCGCCAAGGAGGGAACCATCATCGGGTTGAAGGATTCCAGCGGCGACGACGGCAATTTCCGCTATGCGCTGCTCGATCTTGCCGATCACAAGGATATCTTCCTGATGACCGGCTCCGAGATCGTCGTCGACAATGCGCTTCTGATGGGCGCCCATGGCGTGGTTCCCGGCATCGCCAATGTCGATCCGCATGGCTACGTCCGGCTATGGGATGCAGCAAAGCGCGGCGACTGGGCCGCAGCCCGGCGCGAACAGGAGAGGCTTTGCCGCCTGTTCGAGATCGTCTGGGTCGCGCGGGGGCGTGTCAGCGGCGGTGCTGCTGGCATCGGTGCCTTCAAGGCCGCGATGAAAAGCCTCGGCATCATCGATACCGCTGTCATGCCTCGCCCGCGCGCGGCGCTGAACGCCGATGAAACGGCCAGGATCGATGCGATCCTGAAAAATACGGGGCTGCTATAGACATGATGACGCCGGCTGCCCAACCTGTTCTCGATATAAAGGGGCTGAGGACGGTCTTCCGCACCCGCGGTGGCGAATTGACCGCGGTGCGGGATATCGACCTGACCATCGACGCCGGCGAGACGCTGGCGCTGGTTGGCGAGTCCGGTTCGGGCAAGTCGGTGACGAGCCTTTCGGTGATGCGGCTTCTGACCCGTAATGTCGGGACGATCGCAGCCGGCAGCATCAGGTTGCGGGACCGGCAGGGCATTGTCAGCGATCTCGCGACGCTGGATGACAGCCACATGCGCGAGATACGCGGCGGCGATATCGGCATGGTGTTTCAGGAGCCAATGTCGAGCCTCAATCCGGTCTTGACCATCGGTGACCAGATTGCCGAGCCGATCCGCATCCACCGCAGCGCAGACCGCGCCACGGCGATGCGCGAAGCGGTCGCGCTGCTGGAGAGTGTCGGCATTTCCGATGCCAAGCGCCGCGTCAGGCAATATCCGCATGAATTGTCGGGTGGCATGCGCCAGCGAGCGACCATTGCCATGGCGCTCGCCTGCGATCCGGTGCTGCTGATCGCTGACGAGCCGACGACGGCGCTCGACGTCACGATACAGGCACAAATCCTCGATCTCCTGCAGCGGCTGCAGCGGGAGCGCGGTATGGCCATCCTATTCGTTACCCATAATCTCGGTGTGGTGGCGGAGATCGCTCATCGGCTGGCAGTCATGTATGCCGGCCGGATCGTGGAGGAGGGGCCGACCGAAGCAGTCTTCCGCAATCCGAGGCATCCCTATACACGCGGCCTTTTGGCTTCCATGCCGCGGCTTAGCGAGGCGGCACGGATGCGGCAGGCGGGCGAGCCGCTCTACGCCATTCCCGGCGTCGTGCCGAGCCTGACGCGAATGCCTTCCGGCTGCGCTTTCGCGCCGCGTTGCGCTTATGCCATCCAGGCCTGCAGTGACGGAGTACCGGCTCTCGAAACCGTCGAGGCAGGCCATGCAAGCGGTTGCATCCGCTGGCGGGAGATTTAGATGGCCGAAGCGCTTGTCTCGATCCGCGATCTTGCCAAGGATTATGTGTCCCGAGGTACGAAGCTTTCCATCCTTCGCGATATTTCCTTCGACATCGGAAAAGGCGAAGTCGTGGGGCTCGTCGGCGAATCCGGCAGCGGCAAGACGACAATCGGCAGGTCTATCCTGCGGCTGGTCGAGCCATCGGCGGGCAGCGTGCGCTTCGATGGCACGGAATTGACGCGGCTTGGCGCCGGTGATCTCAGGCGGATGCGGCCGCGCATGCAGTATATTTTTCAGGATCCCTTCGCGAGCCTATCGCCGCGCATGACCATTGGCGAGATCCTGACAGAGGGTCTGAAAATCCAACGCATCGGCAGCCGCCTCGATCGGCTGGATCGGGCGCGGGCAGCGCTCGAACAGGTGGATTTGCCTGCTGACGCCATCAATCGCTATGCCCATGAATTTTCCGGCGGCCAGCGCCAACGGATCGGGGTTGCGCGTGCCCTGGCACTTGGGCCGGAATTTCTCGTCGCCGACGAGCCCGTCTCGGCGCTGGATGTCTCCATTCAGGCGCAGGTCATCAATCTGCTGCGCGGTCTGCAGCAACGGCTGGCGCTCACCATGCTGTTCATCTCGCATGACCTTGCCGTGGTCGAATATCTCTGCGATCGCGTCATCGTGCTCTATCTCGGGCGGATCATGGAGGTTGCCGCAAGCGCTGATCTCTACGCCAGACCGCGACACCCCTATACACGTGCCTTGCTATCGGCGATCCCGTCGCCGGACCCGGATCGCAGGCGTAACAGGCAAATCCTGAAAGGCGATATTCCAAGCCCGGCAAACCCGCCGAGCGGCTGCGTCTTCCGCACGCGCTGTCCCCTAGCGCTCGACGCCTGTGCCGCGGCGGTTCCGCAGTTGCGGGAGGTTGCGCCCGGACAGTTTAAGGCCTGCATTCGCGACGATCTCGATTGATCCCGCTTCTGGTCGAATACAGCCGTTTTGGCGGTGCGATTTGTCATGCCGCACTGCACATTTGACCAAAGACACTGCCCTTCATGTCAAAAAAGTATCGGTCGAGCGTATAAGGCGTAGTAGCGGCAGGCGGCTATGAGGGGTAGGTTTACCACATAAAAGACGCGATGGCCTCTGGGAGGAGGCGCCGTAACCGTAGTGAACGCGGACGGATGAAAGGAGGCTTGCCGATGAATCCCGATTTGGAAGTGGTCGCAATCGGCAGCGGAGAATCCTTCAAGGCCTGGGAACACGGCTATCCCTACCGCACCGTTCGCTGGCATTTCCATCCCGAATATGAAATCCACCACGTCGTCGCGACGACGGGCCAATATTTCATCGGCGACTTCATCGGCGAGTTCGAGCCGGGCAATCTCGTGCTGACGGGGCCGAACCTGCCGCATAATTGGGTGAGCGACGTTCCCGTCGGCGTCACCTTACCGCTGCGCTGCCGCGTGCTGCAATTTTCCGAATCCTTCTTTGCCGATGCCAGTAAAGTCTTTCCGGAGCTGTCGGCTTGCGCCGGTATTCTTGAAACGAGCCGCCGTGGTGCGCTCTTTACGCCTGAAACAGCTGCCATCGTCGGCCCGATCCTCGGCGAGCTGGTGGACGCGACCGGCATCCGCCGCATCGAGCTCTTCATGAATATTCTTGATGCGATGAGCCGCGCTGAAGGCACGCGCACGCTTGCCAGCGCCGGCTATCAGCCGGACCCATCCGGTTTCATGTCGGCCGGCGTCAACCAGGCGCTGGCTTACATCAACGCGCACCTGACCGAGCCGTTCAGCGAGTGCGATCTGGCCGAATTGACCGGTCAGAGCCCGAGCGCCTTTTCACGCAGCTTCCGCCGGCACACCGGCATGGCACTGGTGCAATATGTCAATCGGCTGCGCATCAACTTTGCCTGTCATCTGCTGATGAGCAAGGCTGACATGACGATCACCGATATCTGCTTTGCGGCAGGCTTCAATAATATCTCGAACTTCAATCGGCGTTTTCTGGACCAGAAGGGCATGGCGCCCTCCCGGTTCAGATCGCTCTTGGCACAGCATGCACGCGCGGTGGAGGCCGCCTAACACAGGAGGACAGGGAGGAGAGATAAGATTGAGGGCAAGCGAACGGGGACCTCTGTCGCCCGAAGGAGAAGGCTTGTGCAAAATTTACCGCCGCGTCGGTTTGGGACCGTTCTCGACGACGCATCAAACAAGAGCATTGCGTGCGGACAGCCGTGATGATCGAGGGAAACCATGACCATTTGGAACGGAGAAATTCCAATGAACCATTTCGCACTGAAAATCGCTGGCGCAGCCGCGCTTGCCGTCGGTCTTCTGGCCGGCACGTCCGCCTTCGCACAGTCGGCCAAGGTGACTGACGCGACTGTCGCCTTCCTCATGCCAGACCAGAGCTCCACGCGTTATGAAGAGCACGATTTCCCCGGTTTCCAGGCGGAGATGAAGAAGCTCTGCGCCGGCTGCAAGGTCATCTATCAGAACGCCAATGGTGACGCCTCGCGCCAGCAGCAGCAGTTCAACTCGGCGATCTCGCAGGGCGCAAAGGCCATCGTGCTCGATCCGGTGGATTCCACGGCCGCCGCTTCGCTGGTGAAGCTGGCGCAGAGCCAGGGCGTGCGCGTCATCGCCTATGACCGCCCGATCCCGTCGGCTGCCGCCGATTACTATGTGTCCTTCAACAATGAAGAGATCGGCAAGATGATCGCCAAGTCGCTGGTCGATCACCTGAAGGCGAAGAACGTCAAGGCAGGCGACGGCGGCCTTCTCGAGATCAATGGTTCGCCAACGGATGCTGCCGCCGGCCTGATCAAGAAGGGCATTCATGCCGGTCTCGCAGAGGGCGGCTATCCGGTGCTGGCGGAATTCGATACGCCGGAATGGGCGCCGCCGAAGGCGCAGCAATGGGCAAGCGGGCAGATTACCCGCTTCGGCAAGAAAATCCTCGGCGTCGTTGCCGCCAATGACGGCACTGGCGGCGCGGCTGTTGCCGCGTTCAAGGCCGCCGGCTTCGATCCGGTCCCGCCTGTCACGGGAAACGATGCGACGATCGCCGGCCTGCAGCTCATCATTTCCGGCGACCAGTACAATACGATCTCCAAGCCGAGTGAGATCGTTGCCGCTGCCGCTGCCAATGTCGCGATCGAATTGCTCTCGGGCGAGACGCCGAAGGCCGACACGAAGCTCTTCGACACGCCGACCAAGCTGTTCACGCCGGCCTTGGTGACGTCCGAAAACCTCAAGGCCGAAATCATCGACAAGACCGTCAACGGCAAGCCGATCCAGACGCCGGACCAGCTCTGCATCGACCGCTATGCCGATGGCTGCAAGAAGCTCGGTATCGGCAGCTAAGCTCCGCACCATCCAGAACCGGCCGCTTCGGCGGCCGGAAACCAACAGCATTTCAACCCGGGAAGGTGGCGAGAAATGAGTGACGCTTCCGATCAAAGAGCCCCATCGGGCGAGCTGGTGCTCAGCCTCAAAGGGATCTCGAAACACTTTGGCGCCGTCTCGGCACTGACGGATATCAACCTCGATGTGCATGCCGGCGAAGTCGTGGCACTCGTCGGCGACAATGGCGCGGGCAAATCGACGCTCGTCAAGGTTCTGGCCGGCGTCCACCAGCCGAGTTCAGGCACGATCACATTCCGCGGCAAGCAGGTGACGCTCAGCGATCCTGCAACCGCGCTTGACCTTGGCATCGCCACGGTCTTTCAGGATCTGGCTCTTTGCGAGAACCTGGATGTCGTTGCAAACATCTTTCTCGGCCGGGAATTGAGCCCGATGAAGCTTGATGAGACCGCCATGGAAGTTCGCGCCTGGACGCTGCTCAATGAGCTTGCGGCGCGCATCCCGAGCGTTCGCATCCCGATCGCATCGCTTTCGGGCGGCCAGCGGCAGACGGTGGCGATCGCCCGCTCGCTGCTGCTCGAGCCGAAACTCATCATGCTCGACGAGCCGACGGCTGCACTTGGCGTGGCTCAAACAGCCGAAGTGCTGAACCTCATCGAGCGCGTCCGCGACAAGGGGCTCGGCGTCCTCATGATCAGCCACAATATGGAGGACGTGCGCGCCGTTGCCGACCGCATCGTCGTTCTGCGTCTCGGCCGCAATAACGGCATCTTCTATCCCGACGCCTCGAACCAGGAGCTCGTCAGCGCCATCACCGGAGCCACGGAAAACGCCGTATCGCGGCGCGCGGTGCGGCGCCAGGCCCAACAGGAACTCGGAGAAGGGGGCCAGCCATGAGTGAGAACGGCAAGCAATCGACCCTGCTGCTCGACCGCAGCGACGTTCGCGTCAACCATGACACCGGGCTTGCGGCCACAATCCGCTCGTCGATCGACAAGGTGCGCTCCGGCGATTTAGGCTCGCTGCCTGTCGTCGTCGGCCTTGTCATCATCTGGACGGTGTTCGGTACGCTCAACCCGACCTTCCTCTCCAGCAACAATCTCGCCAACCTGCTGTTCGACGCCTCGACCGTCGGCATCATCTCGCTCGGCATCGTCTGCGTGCTGATGGTCGGCGAGATCGACCTTTCCGTCGGTTCGATCAGCGGCTTCGCATCGGCCATGGTCGGCATGCTCTGGGTGAATGAAGGCTGGCCGGTGGCCTTGGCGATCCTCGCCGCACTCGTCGTCGGCGGCGTGATCGGTGCTGTCTATGCCGTGCTGTTCAACCGGCTGGGCATGCCGAGCTTCGTTGCGACATTGGCGGGTCTTCTCGCCGTGCTCGGTATGCAGCTCTATCTGCTCGGCGCGACCGGTTCCATCAATCTGCCCTATGGTTCGGCGATCGTGAATTTCGGCCAGCTTCTCGTCATCCCCCGCCCGCTCGCCTATGTTTTCGCGCTCATTCCGGGTGCGGTCCTGTTGGTGACCGGCTTAGGCGCTGTGCGGCGGCGCAAGCAGGCAAATCTCTCCGCGCCGTCGGTGGGTGGTCTGCTGGCGAAGGCAGCTGTGATCACGGTGGCGCTGGAATTCGTCGCCTTCTATCTCAATCAGGATCGCGGCATTCCCTGGATGTTCGCCCTGTTCGTGGTGCTCGCGATCGTCATGAATTATGCGCTGACGCGCACGCAATGGGGCCGGTCGATGTCCGCCGTCGGCGGCAATCGCGAGGCCGCGCGGCGCGCCGGCATCAATGTACGGCGGATCTATACCAGCGCCTTCGTGCTTTGTGCCATGTTCGCGGCCCTTGGCGGCGTGCTGGCGGCAGCACGTTTGGCGTCCGCCAGCCAGCAGGCAGGGACCGGCGACGTTAATCTGAATGCGATCGCTGCGGCCGTCATTGGCGGCACCAGCCTGTTCGGCGGCCGCGGCAGCGCCTATTCAGCCCTGCTCGGCATCATCGTCATCCAGTCGATCGCCAGTGGCCTCACCATGCTCGATCTGTCGTCGGCGCTTCGCTACATGATAACAGGCGCAGTTCTTGCCATTGCCGTCATCGTCGACTCGCTGGCCCGCCGTTCCCGCGCCTCGCATGGGCGCGGCTGATTTCTTCAAGAAGGTAAGGATTGCCATGAAACAGGATTTTGCCGGCAAAGTCGCCGCCATCACCGGGGCTGCCTCTGGAATTGGCCTGGAATGCGCCAAATCGTTATTGAACGAGGGCGCTAGCGTCGCCCTCGTCGACCGAACCGAAGACAGCCTGAAAAGCATTTGTGCCGAACTGGGGCCGAACGCCCATCCCGTCGTCGTCGATCTTCTGAAGCCCGAGAGCGTGGCGACGATGATGCCGCAAATTCTCGGCAAGTTCGGCAAGCTCGACATTTTCCATGCCAATGCCGGCGCCTATATCGGCGGCGAGGTCGCGGAAGGCGATCCAGACGCCTGGGACCGGATGCTGGGTCTCAATATCAACGCGGCCTTCCGCTCGGTCCGAATGGTGCTGCCGCATATGATCGAGCGCAAGACCGGCGACATCATCATGACCAGCTCGATTGCCGGCCTGGTGCCCGTAGTCTGGGAGCCGATCTATACGGCGTCGAAGCATGCCGTTCAGGCCTTCACGCACACGGTGCGGCGTCAGGTCGCCAAGCATGGCATCCGCGTCGGCGCCGTGGCGCCGGGGCCGGTGGTGACAGCGCTGATCAGCGACTGGCCGCAGGCAAAGCTTGATGAAGCGATTGCCGCCGGCGGCCTCATGGAGGCGACTGAGGTGGCGGAAGCGGTGCTCTTCATGCTATCGAGACCGCGCAACATCGTAATCCGGGATCTGGTGATCCTGCCCTTGAGTACGGATCTGTGATGACGGCACCATATTTCATCGGCATCGATGTCGGCACCGGCAGCGCCCGGGCCGGGGTTTTTGATGCAAATGGCCATTTGCTCGCCGCAGCCAAGCGGCCGATCACCATCTGGCACGAGGCCGGCAGCATCGTCGAGCAGTCGAGCGAGCAGATATGGAAGGCTGTTTGCGACAGCGTCAAGGAGGCAGTCGTCACGGCTAAAATAGCAGCCGGTGATGTCGCCGGCATCGGCTTCGATGCAACGTGTTCGCTGGTTGCGGTTAAAGCGGACGGTCGGCCCGTGGCTGTGGGACCATCGGGTGACGCCGATCGCAACATCATCGTCTGGATGGATCATCGCGCCGCCGGCGAGGCAGCGGAGATCAATGCCGGAAATCATGCCGTGCTGCGCTATGTCGGCGGCCGCATCTCGCCGGAGATGGAGACGCCGAAGCTGCTGTGGCTGAAGCGAAACCTGCCGCAATTCTTCGCGGCAACCGACCATTTCTTCGATCTAGCCGATTATCTGACCTGGCGCGCGACAGGCTCGCTGCAGAGATCGGTGTGCACGGTGACGTGCAAATGGACCTATCTCGCCCATGAGAAGCGCTGGGATACCGAGTATTTTAAAAATATTGGCCTCGGCGAATTGGCCGATGGAGGCTTTGCGCGGATCGGCACCGAGATCGTCGAGCCGGGTACGGCGCTTGGCGAGGGCTTGAACGAGTTAGCCGCGCGCGATCTCGGCCTTGCTATCGGCACGCCGGTCGGCGCATCGTTGATCGATGCCCATGCCGGCGGCGTCGGGACACTGGGCGGGCAGGGGTCGGACGGCCAGGCCGATGTCAGGAACAGGCTCGCCTATATCTTCGGCACATCGGCCTGTTCCATGGCGTCGAGCGAAGGAGCCGTGTTCGTCGATGGCGTATGGGGACCTTATTATTCGGCGATGGTGCCCGGTCTCTGGCTGACTGAAGGCGGCCAATCGGCGGCAGGTGCTGCGATCGATCATCTCGTCACCATGCATCCGGCATCCGGCGAGGCGCGTCAGAAGGCTGAGGCGGAGGGCCTGTCGCTGGTCGCCTGGCTCGACCGGCAGGCCATAAAGGTGAGCAACAACGCGTCCGACGCCGTGAAGCTCGCGCGATCCATCCAGGTCGTTCCCGAATTCCTCGGCAACCGCTCACCCTATGCCGATCCCGATGCGCGTGCCGTCATTTCCGGCCTTGGGCTGGAAACCGGCGTTGACGATCTCACCGCTCTCTACATCGCCGGCCTTTGCGGCATCGGTTACGGCCTCAAGCAGTTGCTCGAAAAGCTGGCACAGGATGGCATTGCCTGCGATCTCATCATTGCAAGCGGCGGCGCTGCCCAGAGCGGCCTCGTGCGACAGCTCTTGGCGGATACGACCGGCCGGCCGGTCGCCGTCTCCGATACGGAAGAACCCGTTCTTCTCGGTGCCGCCATGCTCGGCGCTACGGCTGGCGGACATTGCGGCTCTCTCGTCGAAGCCATGGCAGCCATGTCGCGGCTGGCGAAACGGTTCGAGCCAGCCGAAGGCGCCGTTAAAGCGTTGCATGAGCGGCGCTACGAAGCTTTCGAGCTGCTGCAATCGGTAGATCGCAGCATCCGTGCGATGATGTCGCGATAGACATGGCGACACGGTCACCCTGGGTATCTGCTTCCTCCAACTCGAAGGGGATTTATCGTCCTAATTCACAAGTCTATGCGTGAACGGCCCTCTACCGCTTCGTGAATCGTGAGCTAAATTAAGTCCCACACGGTCGCGCCATCGCAACCGATCTCGGGAAGGACGTCATCATGGACATCAAGAAGAACGGCACGCAGCCCTCTGGCAAAGGCCCCTCCGACTGGTTCACGGGTACGGTACGCATCGACCCGCTGTTTGCTGCCAATGACGCCCGCCGGGCGGCGGCCGGCAGCGTCACCTTCGAACCTGGCGCCAGGACGGCGTGGCATACCCATCCGCGCGGCCAGACCTTGATCGTCACGGCTGGCCTGGGTCTCGTTCAGCGTGAAGGCGGCCCGGTCGAGGAGATCCGGCCGGGGGATATCGTCTGGTTCGAACCGGACGAGAAGCACTGGCACGGCGCTTCGCCGACGACGGCCATGACCCATATCGCCATCCAGGAACATCTGGACGGCAAGGTTGTGGATTGGCTGGAACATGTGACGGACGAGCAATATCACGCAAGGTGAAGGTCCAACCCCGCGGTCGGGCCAGCGCCGAGCGGATCGTTCACGAGCAATCAACGTTTGTCACGGCTTGGCCATAAGTCAGCCTCAACAGGCCGATATAGATGGAGCTCCGCCGCTTCCACGGCGCAGGCGTACTGATTGAATGCGCCCGCAAGGCAACTGACCTTGCGATAGTAGCAACATGGATGAGGAAATATCATGCTTCGGCTTGTAATTGGCGCGGCCCTCGCGCTTGCAGCGCTCACCTGGTCCAACGCGCAGTGCATGCAGATGCCGACGGGTTTTCCCTTGCCGTCGAGCAGCGTATTTGCAGCTGACTGAGCCGTCGCGATCGGCGAATGTCGCCATCGTGGCGACGATGGCCGTAGGGAGATAAGCATTCGGTTGCAACCGCGCGCTATCCTTGGTGGATACGCACGAATCGAGGATATCCGATGGCTACTGCCGAGCGTCCCATGCCGAGCGAGGCAGGCATCTTGCAGTTCATGGAAATCTGCGATTCCTTCTATCCGCCGGATGCGGTCGCGGCTTCGATCACGCAGCAGCGTGAGTGGTATGACGCCTTATGCGCCCGTTTCGATCGCCGCTTGCCCGAGGGCATGGACACCAGAAATGAATTGGTCGTCGGGACGATCCCGGTCCGGCATTACAGGCCGGCCGATCTCCGTACGGCAACGAACCTCCTTTATCTCCATGGCGGCGGCTTCGTCGTTGGCTCGCTCGAGAGCCATCATGCCATCTGCGCCGAGATTGCCGATCATGCCGGCGCGGAGCTGATCTCGGTCGATTACCGGCTGGCGCCGGAATATCGCTGGCCGGCTCAAACGGATGATTGCTTTACCGTCCTCAAGCAGCTTCTCGCCGAAAAGAAATCGGTCGTCCTGATCGGCGACAGCGCCGGCGGCAATTTGGCGGCAGGATTGGCTGTGCGGGCGAAAGCCGAGGGGCTTTCAGGAATTGTCGGGCAGATCTTGATCTACCCCGCGCTCGGCGGCGACCTTACCTCCGGCTCCTATGAGGAAATGGCCGATGCGCCGGGGTTGACGACCGCGGATGTCGCCTATTACCGCAGTGTCCTGCAGGCTCCATCGGGTAATCCGGTCTCCGAGCCGCTTGCTTTGTCTTCCGTCGCCGGTCTTCCGCCAACCTTCATCACGGTGGCACATTATGATCCCTTGCGTGACGACGGCCGTAATTATGCGGCGCGTCTGGCGCAGGCGGGCGTTGAAGTCTGGTTCCGCGAGGAGCCGCAGATGGTGCATGCCTGGCTGCGGGCACGGCATATGAGCGAAGGCGCGCGGGCCGGCTTTGCCGCCGTCTGTGCGGCGGCAAGCCGGTTTGCCCGTCAGCGCTGACCTACATCAGGTCGCGCGCAATACGCTTCTCTTCGAATATCTTCTCGAAAATCTGTATTTCGCCTTCATAGGCAATGACGGAGGCGCTGATGATCCAATCCTTTGCCGTGCAGGATATGGATGATGTCGCGACCGTGCGGACGAACCAGCCGGGGCGCTGCATGTCGCAGGTCCATGTCGAGATGCCGCTCATCGACAGCGGATCGTCCGGCGCGATCGACCAGGTTTCCTCGCGCAGCTGTCGGGTCGAAAGACCTGTAGTAGGATGTTCAAAAAGTCCGGTATCCTCTTGAATTTCATAACGAGTTTGACCTTCCGACAGATCGTGAACGACCTGCCGCTTCGTTAGAGACGGCGCATGCTCGATATATTTCGGCAGCGGATCGGGATTGTCGGGCTGCTTCACATCGATGAGCTCATGCGCACCGAGCTGCGGCAAGGCGAGACCGATGGAGGCGATGTCGATCGTCAGCCCCGGATTTTCCGGCGGCGGCAGGACCATCGGCCAATAAGCTGTCGACAGCGACAGACAGATGCGGTGCCCCTTGCGGAAGCGATAGCCGCAGGCATCGAGCGTCACGGTCACGGTGGTCAGCTGACCCTTAATCAGCGGCTCCGGAGCAGCATTGCCATTGCGATGGGCGAGATTGAGCACGCCGAACGAGACGCGGGTCGCCGTGCCATCCGGATGGATGTCGACAAGCCTTGCGCAGAGATTGGCGGTTTCGGCGTCGCATCGCAGCGTCAGGGTCACGACGGGGCGGCCGAGATAATCATGGTCTTCCAGCAGCGGTGTCGTCTGGAAGGTCAGCGACCCGGCATCGTCGACGCGCTGGTCGATCGCCAATTCTGCGTCCGGCTTCAGGGTAAACCACTCGCCCGAGGCTGTGCCCGTATCGAGCGGCGAGCGCAAATAGACGGGATGTTCCGGCGCGTGCGGGATCGGCATGCCTTCCATCAAGCTGCCGAACTGCTCGACATAGAAGCACTGCATGTCAGGCGGCCGCCAACGACGCTTGGCGATCCAGAAACCGGGATCGAAATCGCGGCGCGTGGCGGGCTTTATCGAATCGAGAATATAGGCGCGCACGGATGGCATGGTCTCCGCGCCGTTGGGCTCGCCGCGCAGCCAGCGGTTCCACCACGTGATGGCTTCGCCATGGAAATCGGCGCGCGGCTTCGGCCAGGCGAAATGCGGATATTTGTGGACCCATGGACCGATCAGCGCCTTCGTCTTCTCGCCGAGGCCCTCGACCGCAAGCAGCGGAGTGTTGCGATAGCCGTCCGCCCAGCCGGCAATGACGAGGGCCGGGATATCAAAGCCCGCGAAATCCTCACAGATCGACCCATGCCGCCAGAAGTCGTCGCGGCGCTGATGCTGAAGCCATTCTTCCATGAAGAAGGGTTCCTGCTCGAGGCGCTGCAGCCACATATCCCGCCATTCGTCGCCGACGATGGCCGGGTCGGGCGAGCGTGATTGGTAGGCCAGCATGGTCGCCGCCCAGGAAAGCTGGGCGGAGAGATGGCAGCCGTTCTTGTAGTGAATGTCGTCATTGTAGCGGTCGACCGTGGAAGCGATCGATATCACGGCCTTCAATGCCGGAGGCTTCAAGGCCGCGACCTGCAGGCAGTTGAAGCCGCCCCAGGAAATGCCCATCATGCCGGCCGAGCCGTTCGACCAGGGCTGCGCCGCGATCCAGGCAATCAGCTCGCAGGCATTGGCGAGCTCCAACTCGGTATATTCACCATCGATGATGCCGCTGGATTCGCCGGAGCCTCTGATATCGACACGGACCCCGGCAATGCCGGCTGCGGCGAAGACCGGATAAGTGGATTCGTCGCGCGGGCTCGTCCCGTCGCGCTTGCGGTAAGGCAGGAATTCGAAGACTGCCGGCACGGGATCGCTCTCCGCGCCATCGGGCATCCAGATGCGCGCGGCGAGCCGCGTGCCGTCCTTGAGAGTGATCCAGTGATTTTCGATGGTGGTGAAGCTGCGGTCTGCCATGATCATATATATCTCAAAGATGTTTACGCGTCGAACCACACGCGGCTGCCGATATAGCCATTGGACATGTCGTTACCGATGTCGTCGACATATCCTTTCAGCGTTTTCGTGGCGGCCATGAGATAGTCGTTGAAGACGGGCAGGATCAGACCACCATCGTCTCGCACCAGCAGAGCCAGATGTCGATAAAGTTCCTTGCGTTTGCTCTCATCGAGTTCGGACCTTGCCTGCAGCACCATCTTGTCGAACTCGGGGCGCTTGAAATGCGTGTCGTTCCACTCCGCGGTCGATAGATAGGAGGTCGAATAGCGCGAATCCTGTGTCGGACGGCCGCCCCAGAAGGAGGCGCAGAAGGGCTGCTTGTTCCAAACATTGGTCCAGTAGCCGTCTTCCGGTTCGCGCTTCACATCGATTGTGATTCCGGCCTTGCGCGCGCTTTGCTGGAAGAGGATTGCCGCATCCACGGCGCCGGGAAAGGCGGCGTCGGATGTGCGCAACAGAATTGGGCGATCGAGACCCGATTTCTTGAAATGGAAGGCGGCCTTGTCAGGATCATATGGACGTTGCTCGATATCGGTTGGCGCGAGAGCGTAATTGGAATTGACCGGATAGTCGTTGCCGATCGTTCCGTAGCCGCCCAGCACCTTGTCGAGGATCGACTGGCGATCGACGGCATATTTCAGCGCGAGCCGGAGGTCGCTGTTGTCGAACGGTGCCGTGTCGCAATGCATCAGAAAACTGTAGAAGCCCTTACCGGCACTGCGGACGATATCGACATTCGGCGCGCGCTTCAGCATCGCGACGGTCTTCGGGTCGACGTTGTTGACGAAATGGACCTGGCCGGATGCCAGGGCGGCGATCCGGGCGGTGTTGTCGTTGATAACGAGTATTTCCACGCTGTCGACAAAGCCGCGATCGGCGCGCCAATCTTTGGGGTTCTTCTCAAAGGAGGCACGAACGCCGGGTTCAAAGCTTTTCAAAATGTAAGGGCCGGTGCCGACGGCGGCTGCGGGCTTGTCCGCGCCACCCTTCGGCTGGATGATCAGGTGGTAGTCGGTCAGGAGAAGGGGCAGGTCTGCGTTGCCTTCCGAAAGCGTCAGGACAAGGTCACCCGCTTTTTCTTCGATACCGGTGATCGAGGCCATTAGCCCCAGAGCACCGGACTGTGAATTTTTGTCTGCGTGCCGCTTCAGCGTCGCGACGATGTCGGCAATGGTCATCTTGCTGCCGTCATGAAACTGCACGTCGTTCCTGATCTTGAAAGTCCAGACGGACGCGTCCGTCGATGGCGTCCATGAAGCCGCCAGCGACGGCAGGGGCGCACCGGTCTTGGGATCGGATTCGACGAGCGTATCGCCCCAAAGGCGGCCAATGACGAACAGGACGGAGGCACTGTATGTTGCGGGATCGAGTGCGTCGCTGGTGGCGCCGCCCTTGAGGCCGAGCTTCAGATGGCGGCCATGTTTTGCTTCCTGAGCGCGAGCGTCGCGCGGCATCAGCAGGCTTGAGGCAAGGCTCGGCAATGCGCCGAGCGCGACGGCACCGCCGAGAAAGTGGCGGCGGCCGATTTTAAGGTGCGAAGATTGATCTTTTTGATGCGTCATTGCAGTTCCCTCTTTTCCATTTTGTAAGAGGGAACGTAGAGGTCAGGCTGGCCCACGCAACTTCGCGACTTGACGCATCTTTAAGCGAGTTTACGCTAGCTTCATCAAGACGGAGCTGCCAATGCCTCACCTGGTCGAGAACCTCAAGATTGCCTGTGCCACGCAGCGTTCCATTTCGCATCTTTGCCGCGCGATTGATATCAATCGGCAGCAATTCAACCGATACATCAACGGCCAGACGAGACCGTCTGCCCATAACCTAGCGCGCATAGCCAAGTATTTCGATCTCGATTCGGCCGACTTTGGTCTCGCTCCCAGGGTCTTTCGCGAGCGGCTTCGCAAACCGAACCTAGACCTCAATCAAAGTTCCGAACTCCTAAGAGCGTTCCCCGGAGATCTGACCGCGCTACGGCGCCATATCGGCTATTTTCAGACCTATCATCGCTCGCCGTCCTGGCCTGGAATGGTCGTGTGTTCGTGCAGTCGCCTTATCGAGCAGGGCGGGCTTGTGCATGTCAAATCAATGGAGCGCCTGCGGGATCCTGGAAACGGCATCCAGCAGTTTTCAAAATATGTGGGTTTGGCGGCCTTCTATCGAAACCGGATATTCATTACGGAGCGCGTCGTCGGCCCGAACCCCATACTGTCACAGACGATCCTCCTGCCATTCGACGAGTATCAGCGCGTCTACTTGCGTGGAACGACAATGGGGGTCTCCTGGCGAAAGGAAAATCTCCCCTATGCGTCACGGATGATCTGGCGGCATGTCGGCGCCGAGCCAGACCTGCGTGAACTTCTCGCGCGCTGCGGACCTCTGCCGCTGTCGTCACGCCAGCTGCCACCCACGGTACGCTCATTCCTCGCAGATCCCTCCGCCGAAGTGTACGCGGTGCCGGCAGAGTATTGATGACACCGATTTTCGCAACGAGGCCCTCAAATCCGGGTGAGTGCCCGAAAATGTCGAGCCTTCAATTTCCGGCGCTCTCCATTCTCCGAGTCGTCAGCACCCGCTCCAGCCAGCCGATCTCCATCTCAGGCACGGATTTTAGCAGCAGGTCGGTATAGTCGTCGAAGGGCGGGGAAAGCGCTTGCGATTTCGGGCCGAAGCGAACGAGCTTGCCGCAATGCATCACCGCGACACTGTCGGCGATGGCGCGCACGATGGCGATGTCATGAGTGATGAAGACATAGGAAAGATGCGCCTCTTCCTGCAGCTTCATGAGCAGTTTCAGAATGCCTTCGGCAACCAGCGGATCGAGCGCCGATGTCGGCTCATCGCAAAGGATGAGTTCCGGCTTGGCCGCAAGTGCGCGGGCGATGGCGACGCGCTGCTTCTGGCCGCCGGAAAGCTCGGCCGGATAGCGGTCGATGAAGCCGTTGCTCATCTCGATCTGATCCAGCAACTCTTTCACGCGTGCCGTCTTTGCCGCGCCACGCAGGCCGTCATAGAAGGTCAGCGGGCGACCGATGATGTCGCGCACGGTCTGGCGCGGGTTCATCGCGGTATCCGCCATCTGGTAGATCAGTTGGATACGCCGCAATTCCTCCCGCGAGCGATTTTTCAAGGCGGGTGTCAGTGGCTTGCCATCGAAGGAGATCCGGCCGTCGCTTGGCGGCAGCAGGCCGGTGATGACGCGGGCAAGTGTCGACTTGCCGGAGCCGGATTCGCCGACCACCGCCAGCGTCTGTCCTTTCGGAAGATGTAGAGAAACATCGTGCAATACCTTGAAACCGTTGGAGTATTGCGCGCTGATATTTTCGACTCTCAGAAGCGCGGCCGACTGGTCGGCGGCTTCGGTTCGTGCCTCCTGGCGCACGTTGACGAGGGCGCGGGTATAGTCTTGTCGGGGCTCCTCGATGATCTGCTGGACGCTACCATATTCCACTGTCTTGCCGTACCGCAGCACCATGATGTCGTCGGAAATCTGGGCGACGACGGCAAGGTCATGGGTGATGTAAAGCGCTGCCGTATTCGTCTCTTCGATCGCATGCTTGATCGCCGCAAGCACGTCGATCTGCGTCGTCACGTCGAGCGCGGTGGTGGGTTCGTCAAAGACGATCAGTTCCGGATTGGAGCAGAGTGCCATGGCGGTCATGGCGCGCTGCAGCTGCCCTCCCGAAACCTGGTGCGGATAGCGCTCTCCGAACGTTTCCGGATTGGGCAAGCCAAGGACGCGGAAGAGATAGAGCGCTCGCTTCTTCGCCTCCTCCTTCGTCATCAGGCGGTGCTTGACTGTGGCTTCGATCACCTGATCGCCCAGCCTATGCGCCGGATTGAAGGCGGCAGCGGCCGATTGGGCGACATAGCAGACGCGCGCGCCGCGGATCCGGCGGATGCCGGATTTGCCGAGCGGCAGGATGTCGGTGCCGTCGAGCAGCACCTTGCCGCCGGTGATTTCGGCGCCGCCACGGCCATACGCCAGAGCGGAAAGGCCGATGGTGGATTTGCCGGCGCCCGACTCGCCGATCAGCCCAAGCACCTTGCCCTTTTGAAGATCGAAGGAGACGCCATCGACGATGGTAACACGTTTCGGCGGCTCGCCGGGCGGATAGCTGGTCGCCTCGATCTTGAGATCGCGAACGGAAAGAAGCTCAGGCATCGCCACGCCCTCCCTTGAGGCTGGAGGTGCGCCTTAAGAGCCAGTCGACCACCAGATTGACACAGATCGCCAGCGCCGCGATCGCGGAACCCGGCACGAGCGCGGCGGAGATGCCGAAGATGATGCCGTCCTTGTTGTCCTTGACCATGCCGCCCCAGTCGGCCGAAGGCGGCTGTATACCGAGGCCAAGGAACGACAGCGTCGAGAGGAACAGGATCGAAAAGGCAAAGCGCAGGCCGAATTCCGCCAGCAGCGGCGACAGCGTATTCGGCAGGATCTCGCGGAAGATGATCCAGATCTTGCCTTCGCCGCGAAGCTTGGCCGCCTCCACGAATTCCATGACCGCGACATCGAGCGCCACGGCGCGGCCGAGACGATAGACGCGAGTGGAATCGAGGATGGCCATGACGAGGATCAGCACGATCAGGTTCTGCGGCAGCACAGCCAATACGACGAGCGCGAAGATCAGCGTCGGGATCGACATCATCAGGTCGTTGAAACGCGAAAAGACCGTGTCGATCCATCCGCGTGAGACGGCGGCGGTAAAGCTCAGGATGATGCCGAGCGAGAAGGAAATGATCGTTGCTGCCAGCGCGACGAACAGTGTCGTACGGGTGCCATAGATCAGACGCGACAGGATATCGCGGCCGAGATTGTCGAGGCCGAAAAAATATTGCGTATCGGCGGGCTGCCAGACATTGCCGACGACTTCCGTCTCGCCGTAAGGGGCGATCCACGGCGCGAAGATCGCGCAGATGAAGGCAATCAGGATACCGATGATGCCGACCCAGGCGGTAATGGGGATATCTTTCAATCTCATCGCGGATGCCTCAGGCGCGGGTTGGCGACGATGGCGAGAATATCGGCCGTCATGTTGAGGAAGATGTAGACGGCGGCAAAGATCAGGCCGCAGGCCTGGACCACGGGCATGTCGCGCACCGTCACCGCATCGACCATGTACTGACCCATGCCGGGATAGACGAAAACGACCTCGACGACGACGACGCCGACGATGAGATAGGCAAGGTTGAGCGCGATGACGTTGATGATCGGCGCCAGCGCGTTGGGGGCGGCATGCTTGACGATGGCGCGGAAGGCGGACAGTCCCTTCAGCTCGGCCGTCTCCATATAGGCCGACGACATCACGGAAAGAATGGCCGCCCGTGTCATGCGCATCATGTGCGCGAGCACGACCAGAACCAGCGTTGCCGTCGGCAGGGCGATCGCCTTCAGCCGGTCGATGAGGCCCATACCGTCGAAGACCGTCGCCGGAAAGGTCGCGACGCCGAGTTTGACGGAGAAGAACATGATAAGCAGATAACCGATAAAGAATTCCGGCAGCGAAATCGCCGCCAGCGAAATGACATTGATGATCTTGTCGGGCATGCGGTTGCGGAAATGAACGGCCAGCATGCCCAGGCAGACGGCCAGCGGCACCGAGATCAAGGCGGCAAAGCCGGCGAGAAACAGGGAGTTTCCAAGCCGCTTGCCGATCTGTTCGCCGACGGAATTCTTGCTGGCCCAGGAGGTGCCGAAGTCTCCCTGCACTGCATTGCCAAGCCATTGCACATAGCGGGTGGCGACGGGCCGGTTGAGGCCCAGCTCCTCGCGGATATTGGCGACGGCCTGCGGCGTCGCCGACTGGCCGAGATAGGTGGTGGCGAAATCGCCGGGCAGGGCTTCGAGCCCGCCGAAGATCAGGATGGAGACCGCAAACAGCAGGACGATGCTGAGCAGGCAACGCTCGAAAACGAGGGACAGCAGCGGAAAACGCTGCTTGAACCTCAGCCCGGGCAAAACGGTTCCGGGGGGCAGATTGGACATGGCCGATGCCTCTCGCTTGGAGCGGTTCGGGGTTTGAAGGAACCGTCGAACCGCTCAATCTTGTTGTTTTACGCGATTCCGGACGGAAAACTGCTGCGCACTTTTCCTGGAATTGCTTGAAACGTCGGGAGGACCGCGAAAGGCTTCCGCGGTCCCGGCTGCGTCAGAGATGAGGGCGTTTTCGCCCGGCTTCGGGCATCAGGCCTCTAGCCAGACGCGGGTGGCGACGTAGCCGTTCGACATGTCGTTGCCGATATCGTGGACGTAGCCCTTCACCTGCTTGGTGGAGGCGTTTACGAAATCGTTGAACATCGGCAGGATGACTCCGCCTTCGTCGCGCACCATCATCGCCATGGCGCGATAAAGCTCCTTGCGCTTGGCCTCGTCCAGTTCGGAACGGGCCTGAAGCAGCAGCTTGTCGAAGTCCGGACGCTTGAAGCGCGTGTCGTTCCAGTCCGCCGTCGACAGATAGGCGGTGGAATACATCTGGTCCTGCGTCGGACGTCCGCCCCAGTAGGAGGTGGAGAAGGGCTGGACGTTCCAGACGTTCGTCCAGTAGCCGTCGCCCGGCTCGCGCTTGACCTCGATGTTGATGCCGGCCTTCTTGCAGCTTTCCTGGTAAAGCACCGCCGCATCGACGGCACCGGGGAAGGCAACTTCCGATGTGCGCAGCAGCACCGATCCGCTGTGGCCGGATTTCTTGTAGTGGAAGGAGGCCTTGTCGGGGTCGTAGGCGCGCTGCTCGATGCCATCGGGGAAGAGGGCATAAGTGCTGTTGATCGGGAAGTCGTTGCCGACCTTGCCGTAGCCGCCGAGGATCTTCTTGACCATGGTCTCGCGGTCCATGGCGTATTTCAGCGCCAGGCGCAGGTCGTTGTTGTCGAAGGGCGCCTTGTCGCAATGCATGATGAAGACGTAATGGCCGCGGCCGGCGGTAGAGAGAATCTCGACGGTCGGCGCGCGTTTCAGAAGATCTACCGTCTTCGGATCGACACGGTTGATGTAGTGGACCTGACCGGACGACAGGGCGGCGATACGCGCCGTCGCATCGTTCATGCAGATGATCTCGACCGAATCGACGAAGCCGCGGTCCGTGCGCCAGTCGTCCTTGTTGCGCTCGAACGTGGCGCGCACGCCGGGTTCGAAGCTAACCTGCTTGTAGGGGCCGGTGCCGATCGAGGCGAGGGGGTCGTCATAGCCGCCATTCGGCTGGATGACGAGGTGATAGTCGGTCAGGAGCAACGGCATGTCGGCGTTGCCTTCGGTCAGCGTCAGGACGAGGTTGTCGCCGTCGGCCTTGATCTCCTTGATCGACTTCACGACGCCGAGCGCGCCCGATTCCGATTTTGCATCCGTATGACGCTTGAGCGTGGCGACGACGTCGTCGATCGTCAGATCCTTGCCGTTGTGGAACTTGACGCCCTTGCGGATCTTGAAGGTCCAAGTGGCGGCATCCTTCGACGGCTCCCAGGATTCTGCGAGCGACGGAACGGCTGCACCGGTCAGCGGGTGGGATTCCACCAGCATGTCGCCCCAGCAGCGGCCAATGCAGAACATGACCTGAGACAGGAATTTCGCCGGATCCTTGGAATCGGTCGCGGCGCCGCCTTCCAGGCCAAGCTTCAGATGACCGCCGCGTTTCGGTTCGGCTGCCATTGCGCTTTCGGTAAAGAGTTTGTCGGCGAGCGTTAAAGTCACGCCCACTGCCATTGCGCGTCCCATGAATTCGCGGCGGCTGAGGCCGCCCGCCGTGACGCGGCTTGCCAGATATTTCGTATAGTCGTTCATTCCCCTGTTCCTTCTTCTTGCCGTGTTGACAAAACTCCCGGGCAAGCCACTTCACGTCGCGGTTTCCTCTTCCGCCTGAAGCCTGCTGCCCGCGATCATGCGGGAAAATGCTGCGGTTGTCGCCGGCTCTACTTTCCTTTCCAGATTGGGGCTCGCTTCTCCGCGAAAGCCCGTGCGCCTTCCAATTGATCCTCGCTTGAATAAAGGGCGTCGACGGTCGCAAACTGCCGCTTGGTGATCTTATTCATGGCCGTCTGGAATGTCGTGCCCTCCGCTTCGCGAACGATTTCCTTGATCGCCGCGTAAACGAGCGGTGGCCCGCTTGCGAGCAGGCGGGCGAGTTCCCATGCCCTGTCCATCAGCTTGTCGGCCAGGACGATCTCGTTGACGAAGCCCCAGCGATGCGCCTCTTCGACGTTCAGCCAACGACCGGTCAGCAGCATGTCCATCGCGATGTGGTAGGGGATGCGCTTCGGCAACTTGATCGATGCCGCATCGGCAACGGTGCCCGAGCGGATTTCCGGCAAAGCAAAAGTTGCATGGGCGGCGGCAATGATCAGATCGGTCGAAAGCGCTATTTCGAGCCCGCCGCCGCAACAGATGCCGTTGACGGCGCAGATGAGGGGCTTATTGAGATCGCGCAATTCCTGCAGGCCGCCGAAACCGCCGATGCCATAGTCGCCATCGACCGCATCACCATCGGCGGCGGCCTTCAAATCCCAGCCGGCAGAAAAGAATTTCTCGCCCGCGCCTGTGACGATGGCGACGCGCTGATCGGGATTGTCGCGGAAGTCGCGGAAGATCAGCCCCATCTGCCGGCTCGTCGCCAGATCGATGGCATTCGCCTTCGGTCGATCGATCGTCACCTCCAGGATGCCGTTGTCGCATCGGGTTCGAATGGGGTCTTGCAACTTCTGCTACCTCCTTCGCCGGATGAGAGCATCCGCGGCGATGACGCCGCGGGATTCTGATAGGACCATCAATGGATTAATGTCCAGTTCTTCAAGCTGTGCGGCGTTCTTTACGACATATTCTGCCGCTGATAGGACGGCGTCGGCAACGATTTCGAGGCTGCTTCCGGGATTCCCGCGATAGCCTTCGATCAATTTCCGGACCTTCAGCCGCGAAATCCGCTCCAAGACCTCGGCTTTCGTCACCGGAAGCGGCAAAACGACGGAATCTTCAAGTAGTTCCACCAGGATTCCGCCGGCACCGACTGTCAGGGTGAGGCCGACGACCGGATCACGGGCTGCGCCAACGATCAGTTCCGCGAGCGGACGGTCGATCATCTTTTCGACGAGGAAGCCACGTGCGACAGAAGCCATGCCTTCGGCCGCGTCTCTGACGGCATTCCTATCCCATAGGTTGAGCTTGACGGCGCCGACATCGGATTTGTGTTCTATGCCAAGCGCCTTGAGTGCGACGGGGAATCCGAGTTGCTCCGCACAATTGGCTGCATCGCTTGCCGTCATGGCAGTCTTGCCGCGCGGCACCGCAAGGCCTGCGGCTGCAAGTTCGGCCTTGGCGGCTGCCTCGCTCAGGGTCTCGATTTCGCCCGAGTTGGCCGCCGTGCTGAGAAGCGGCAAGGGTTGCGGTCGCTTCCAGGCATGGGCGATCCGGCTGGCAATGTCGACTGCCGCCAGCGCCTCGCTGATGCCGCAAAGCGGCACGATGCCGGCCTCGATCAGTTGCTGCGCGATTGCCTCCGGCATGTTTTCGGGCAGCGTCGCCAGGATGCCGGCGCGCGCACCGGTTTGTTTTGCGGCGGCAGCAACGGCCGAAACGGTGATCATCCAGTCGGCGCCGTCACAGCGGTCCTCTCGCGGGAAGTCGAGTACGAGGAGATTGAGGGCATAGCCGCCGGCGAACATGGCGCTGAAAGCCTCCGTCTGCCGCGCAAGATCGCCCCAGACGAAGGTGTGGTAGTCGAGCGGATTGGCAAGCGTCACCATCTGGCCGAGGCTCGCGCGCAGGGCGGGCAGCTGTTCGGCTTTCAAGGCGCGGAACGCGACATCGCGGCCGACGGCGGCATCGGCCATCAGCGATGCCTCGCCGCCCGAACAGCTCATCGAGGAGATCGCATTGCTGTCGAGCGGACCCGCGACATGCAGGAGTTTCAGCGTTTCGATGAGTTCCGGCAGCGTCGCGACACGACCGATGCCGAGGCGATCGAGAACGGCGCTGGCCACCGCATCACTGCCGGCGAGCGAGGCCGTGTGCGAAACGGTGGCACGCTGCGCCTGCTCGGATTTGCCGACCTTCAACGCTATGACAGGCTTCTTCAGCTCTCGGGCGCGTTTTGCAAGTGCCTCCAGAGCCCGGATGTCACCGAAGCCTTCGATATGCAGGCCGACCGCCGTGACGCGCGGGTCTTCCAGGACAGCATGGGCGAGATTCGATAGGCCCGTCTGCGCCTGATTGCCTGCCGTCATCAGATAGCTGATGGGCAGGCCGCGCCTCTGCATGCTCAAATTGATGGCGATATTGGAGGATTGGGTAAGGATGGCAACGCCGCGCTCGCTGCGCACGACGCCATGCTGATCCGGCCAGAGCAGGGCACCGTCCAGGCCGTTGATCATGCCGTAGCAATTCGGCCCGACGATCGGCATGGCGCCCGCCGCTTCGACGAGAAAGCGCTGCAGATCCGCCCCATCAGCCAGTTCGGCAACCGCTTCGCTGAAGCCGGAGGCGTAGCAGACGGCGCCGCCGGCGCCTCTGGCTGCTAGATCACGGACGATATCGATGGTCAGCGTGCGGTTGACGCCGACGAAGGCTGCGTCCGGCGCATCAGGCAACTCGGCGACCGACCGATAACAGCGGCGGCCGAGCACGCTTTCCTGTGTCGGATGCACCGGCCAGATCTCGCCGGCAAACCCCATACGGTCGCATTGCTCGATGACGCGCCGCGCCTCTCTACCGCCGAAGACGGCGATCGTTCCGGGTCGGATCAGGCGGTCGAGCGAGCGCTGTGTCATGGGTTCATGCTCCGAACGGCCGAAGCAGGTCGCGGCTGATGATGTGCCGCTGGATTTCCGAAGTGCCGTCCCAGATGCGCTCGACGCGGGCATCGCGCCAGAAGCGGGCGAGCGGCAGGTCGTCCATCAGTCCCATGCCGCCGAAGATCTGGATCGCCTCGTCGGTGACGCGGGCGAGCATTTCCGAGGCATAGAGCTTCGCCGAGGCGATCTCGCGATTGGCCGGGATGCCGGCATCGAGCTTCCAGGCGGCCGACAGCGTCAGGAGGTCGGCGGCGTCGATCTCGGTGATCATATCGGCAAGCTTGAACGACACGCCTTGATTGGCGCCGATCGGCTTGCCGAATTGCTTGCGCTCGGCGGCATAGGGCAGGGCGAGGTCGAAGGTGCGGCGAGCCCGGCCGACACAGGTCGCGGCCACCGTCAGGCGCGTCCCGTAGAGCCACTGGTTGGCAAGATCGAAGCCGCGATGCACCTCGCCCAGCACCTGCGATTTGGAGAGGCGGCAATCGGTGAAGTTCAAGATGGAATTGTGGTAGCCGCGGTGGGAAACCGAGTCATAACCTCTGAGGATCTCGAAGCCCGGCGTGCCACGATCGACCAGGAAAGCGGTGATCTTCTTCTTGACGCCCCTATGCGTCTCCTCCTCGCCGGTGGCGGCAAAAACGATGACGAAATCCGCGACATCGGCGTGCGAGATGAAATGCTTCGTGCCGTTGAGCACGAAATCATCACCATCCTGCCGTGCTGCGCATTTCATGCCGCGCATGTCGGAGCCGGCGTCCGGTTCGGTGATGGCGAGCGCATCCACTTTTTCGCCGCGCACCGCCGGCAGGAGATAGCGCTCGCGCTGCTCGCCCTCGCAGGCCATCAGGATGCCGGATGGGCGGCCGAAGAAGACGGTGAGGCCAAGGGAACCACGGCCAAGCTCGCGCTCGACGAGGGTGAAGGTCAGGTGATCGAGGCCGGCGCCGCCGATTTCCTCGGGGAAATTGCAGGCATAAAAGCCGAGCTCGATACATTTGCGCCGGATCTCGTCGCCGATTTCAGGCGGCACGAGGCCGGTGCGCTCAACCTCGTTTTCGTGCGGATAGATCTCCGTCTCCACGAAGTCCCTGACCGTCTTGACGATCATCTCCTGTTCTTCGCTGAGTCCGAAATTCACGATCGCCTCCTCCTAGCGTTTTTGTCCCACGTGACGGCCCGCGCCCTCCGGCACCGGCAAGACCGTATGCGCGGCGGACATCGGCCTTAGCTTCGCCAGCACCTCCTCCGGTGCGGCGACAGCCTTGCCTGCCTTGGCATCCACATGCAGCAGCATCTGTTCCGCCGTGGCGATCACCTCGCCGCTCGCGCTGTCGTGCAGCGCATGGAAGACATGCAGCCGCTTTTCATCGGATGCGAGGATCTGCGCCGTCGAATGGATGGCCTGTCCGAGCTTGGCCTCGCCGAGATGGCGGATATGGGTCTCCACCGTATAGTAGCTGCGGCCGCGCTCGACATAGTCGAGATCGACGCCGATCAGGCGCAGTAGCGCGTCCGATGTGTCGCCGAAGACCTGCAGATAGCGATGTTCGGTCATATGGCCGTTATAGTCGACCCAGGCCGGGCTGACCTTGGTATCGATCAGCCGCAGCGGTTTTGTAACGTCGAGCTCCCGCTTCTCTCCGCCGCCGGCGGCCCAAAGCTGCTGCTCGAAATCCTTCAGCAGCTTGCCGGCGCCCCAGCCCTTGCCACCATGGCTTCCCTTCAGGCTCTGGAGGATGCCGACGAGATTTTCGTCGCGGATACGCTCGAGTTCGCGGATCGACAGGCCATCCGCCTGTTCGTCCGACTGCTGGCCGATCTTTTCGACAAGGGCATCGTCGAGATCGACGACATCCATCAGCTTCGTCCAGTTCCATTGTAGGGCGGGACCGAACTGCGCCAGGAAGTGACGCATGCCCGCTTCGCCGCCGGCAATGCGATAGGTCTGGAACAGGCCCATCTGTGCCCAGCGCAGGCCGAAGGAATAGCGGATGACATCGTCAAGTGTCTCGACGGTGCAGATATCGTCCTTGATCAGCCATAGCGCCTCGCGCCAGAGCGCTTCCAGCAGGCGGTCGCCGACGAAAGCCTCGATCTCTCTGGCGATATGCACACCCTTCATGCCGATCGGCGGCAGCCGTTCCATCGCAGCCTGGATCGTGGCAGCGCTGGTCTTTTCGCCACCGACGATCTCGACGAGCGGCAGCAGGTAGACCGGATTATAGGGATGAGCCACGAAAAGGCGCTCGGGATGGCGCATGTCGCGCTGCAGATCTGATGGCAGCAGCCCCGAAGTCGATGAGCCGATGAGCGCATCCGGCCGCGCGACCGCATCGATCTGCGTCAGCACATTGCGCTTGAGATCCAGCCGCTCCGGCACGCTTTCCTGGATCCAGTCGGCGCCATCGACGGCTGCTTCCAGCTTGTCACTGAATGTAAGCTTGCCGCGTGGCGGAAGCGGCGCACCGGTCAGCATCGCATAGGCTTTTTCTGCATTATCAATGACTTCGCCGACGATGCGTGTTGCTTCCGGATGCGGGTCGTAGACATCGACATCGATGCCCGCCAGCAGGAAACGGGCAATCCATCCGCCGCCGATGACGCCGCCGCCGATGCAGGCCGCCTTGTTGATCTTGGTCATCGCGGCCTCAGCGCTTCGTCAGTTTCAGTTTCTTGCGGACATCTTCGGGGCCGATGATGCGTGCACCCATGCCTCCCACCACCTGCACCGCCTTTTCGACGAGCTGCGCATTGGTCGCAAGCATCCCCTTTCCGGCATAGAGATTGTCTTCCAGCCCGACGCGGACATTGCCGCCGGCAAGGATCGCGGCCGCCGGATAGGCCATGGCGTTGCGGCCGATGGAAAAGGCCGAGAAGGTCCAGCTTTTGGGAACGTTATTGACCATCGCCATAAAGGTGTTGAGGTCATCGGGCGCCCCCCAGGGGATGCCCATGCAGAGCTGGATGAGGACTGGGTCCTCAATCAAACCTTCCTCGGCAAGCTGTTTGGCAAACCAGAGATGACCGGTGTCGAAAGCCTCGATTTCGGGGCGAACGCCGAGGTCGGTCATCTTCTTCGCCATCGCCCGCAGCATCGAGGGCGTGTTGGTCATGACATAGTCGCCGAGACTGAAATTCATCGTGCCGCAATCGAGCGTACAGATCTCCGGCAGGCATTCGGCAACATGGCTGACGCGCTCCGTGGCGCCGGCCATGTCGGTACCCCTGTCGTTCAGGGGCAAGGGACGTTCAACATCGCCGAAAATCAGGTCGCCGCCCATGCCGGCGGTCAGATTGAGCACCACATCGACATCGGCCGAACGGATGCGGTCCGTGACTTCCCTATAGAGTTCGTTGCGGCGGCTGGCAGCGCCCGTTTCCGGATCGCGGACATGGCAGTGGACCACTGCCGCCCCAGCCTTGGCGGCGTCGATCGCGGAGTCCGCGATCTGCTTGGGAGTGATCGGAACATGGCTGGATTTCGAAACCGTATCGCCGGCGCCGGTCACAGCACAGGTGATGAAGACATCGCGGTTCATCGCAAGAGGCATTTTTGTTCTCCCTCGTATTGAGGACATTACGAGCCATGAGAGGCTGTCATGCTTTGCATTATCGGAAGAATTCGATACAGTTTCAGAACGATCGAAGGAATGCTGCATGCGGACATCGGCCAATGAGACACTCGACATCGACCTTTTGATCCTTCCGGAGACGAACCTGATTTTGATCGCTTCGGTTATCGAGCCGCTGCGTGGGGCCAACCGCATTTCCGGAGCGGAGCTTTATCGCTGGCGCCTCTTCACGCCGGATGGATCGCCGGCGGAAACGACCAGCCTCATCCCGGTGCCTGCATGTTCCAGCTTCCGGCCGACCTCGGATACGGCGCCGCTTTTCGTGCTTGGGAGCTACAATTGGCGACGAAGCGCGACGCAGGCGTTGAAGATGCAGCTGTCGCAGTCCGCGCGTCACCGGTCGATGGTCGCCGGCATCGAATCCGGCACCTGGCTGCTTGCTGAAGCAAGCCTGCTCGACAATGTCTCGGCCGCCGTCCACTGGGAGGACTACGACGATTTCGCGCTCGCCTATCCGCAGGTGCGCGCCGTCAGGGATCGCTACGTGATCGACGGCAAGCGGATCACCACCGCCGGTTCGCTGCCGACGGTCGATCTCATGCTCGAGATCATCCGGCGGCGGCAGGGCTATTCGCTGGCGCTGGAAGTGAGCCGCCTGTTCATCTACGAGCCGGCAAGCCCGCAAAGCGCGGCGGAACTTTCGCCATCGACGGCCGGCCTGCGCATGCGGGATCCGCGGGTTGCTCAAGCCATTCGCCTGATGGAGGATCATATAGAGCAGCCGCTGGTGCTCACGCGTCTTGCCCGTCGCATCGGCGTCAGCGCACGCCATCTGCAAGCGCTCTTCCAGGAGAGCATCGGTGCGCCGCCGCATGTGCATTACCTGGCGCTCAGGCTCAATGCGGCCCGGCGCAAGGTCATCGAGACGAAAGCCTCCTTTGCCGAGATTGCCGATGCGACCGGCTTCAATTCGGCATCGGCATTTTCCCGCAGCTATCGTGCCAGCTTTTCGGAAAGCCCATCTGGCACGCGTCGCCGCTTGTGCCGCCGCACTACGCCTGCAGGAGAGTCGACATAGGCTGGAAGGCCTCGCGTACCATCTCGGCCAATTCGCGGATCGCCTCGCTCGAATGATAGGGGTTGCGGCGAAGCACGACGCGGGAAGAATCGACCGGCGGGAAACCGTCATCGCCCGTCAGGTCCCGGCAGCCATGTGGAATGTTGCTGCGCGACAGCGTCGTTACGGCAAGCCCGGCGGACACGGCGTTCTTCAAGCCGGAACTCGTGTCGGCAATGAAGGCGATACGATAGCGCCGCCCGATTTGCTCCAATGATTTCAGAGCGAAATCGCGGCACCATGTCGAATCCCGATAGACAGCGATGGGCAGGGGTGTCGCCTCATGCACACGATGGACCAACGATGTCACCCAGACAGTCGGGTCGATACAGAGAACCTCACCTTTGCTCTGGTTGTTCCAATCGAAGACGACGGCGAGGTCCAGCTCGTCTTTTTCCAGCGCGGCCAGGTTATGTGCCGTGTAATCGCATGAAACGGTGACTTCGACGGCCGGATGCCGGATAGCGAAAGCGGCCAGCGCCGCCGGCAACACAGTCTGGCTGTATTCTTCCGGAATCCCGATCCGGACAGGGCCGTCCAGAGGCTTGGTGCGGATATTCGCCGCCGCCTCGTTGAGGAGCTCGATCACGCGTTGCGCATAGGGAAGCAGTTGAGTGCCGGCGCGGGTCAGCATCGCTCCCCGTGCGCTTCTTTCGAAGAGCGTTTCGCCTATCGTCTCCTCCAGCCGCTTGATCTGCGCGCTGACGGCCGATTGCGTGCGGCCGATCCTTTGAGCGGCCGTGGAAAAGTTGGATGTCTCGGTGATGACGAGAAACGTCCGCAGCAGGTCGCTTTCGATGGGGTCGCGCATGACACGTCACAAATATTTCTGATAGCTACTATCTCTACTATTCGTTTGCCTGATGTCAAATATCGGCGCACACAGGTCATGTTCCTTCTGCTCATTCTTTGAGTCCATACATGACATTCCAGTTTCCGACCCGCTCCGCTTTTGCCAGCGATTATGAGAGGGGCGTCATACTCGTGGCCACCGCAATGCTTGCGTGGAGCTGCAGCGGCATCTATGCGCGCCTTCTGACCACGGACATATGGACGGCGATCGCCTGGCGATCGCTGTTCGGCGGCCTGTTCCTGCTGATCCCCAGCTTTTTCCTCGAAGGTGGGTTTTCGCGTCGGCAATGGGCATCGATTTTTCATCCTGCCGGGCTGGCGATGCTGGCCTGCCAGACGATCAGCCAGGCCTGCTTCATCGGCGCGCTCTACACGACCACCGTCGCGAACGTAACGATGATCTACGCGACGGCGCCGTTCATCGCGGCGTTTCTCAGCTGGACCATGCTTAAGGAGCGCGTAGCAAAGCGGACCTTGATCGCCGGCGGCGTCTGCCTCATCGGCGTCGCTGTCATCGTGGCGTCGTCGATCGGCGGCGGCACGGGTATTGGTGATCTGCTCGCACTCGGCATGACGGTCACCTTCGCGCTGATCATCGTTATCCCGCGCATGGATCCCGCTATCCCGATCCTGCCGTCGAGCGTTGTCAGCGGGCTTCTGACCTTCGTCGTCTTCGTGCCCTTTGCGTCTACAGGCTCGGTGGACGTTCAAAACTGGCTTTTGCTCGCGGCTTTCGGGGCGACGAATTTCGCGCTGGCCTTCGTCCTTTTCCTTTTCGGATCAAGAAAGATGCCTGCCGCCGACGCCGCGCTCATCAGCTCGATGGAGATCGTATTGACGCCGTTCTGGGTCTGGCTGTTTTTTTCCGAGATGCCGCCGGTCGCTACCTTCGTCGGCGGGGCGATCATCTTTGCGACGATCGTCTGGCACACGGCTATCGATCTGCGGCATAGCCGCCGCGCTCGCGTGCCGGTCTAGCGGTTCGTAATCCTGAAACAAAATGTAACAACTAATAACACCCCGTTACGCCGCGAATCATTATATTCCGCTCGTGTTTGAACGAGAGGTCTCTTGATGCTGGCTAACCAAGCGCCGTCCCCTTCACAATCCGATGTGCTGATCTGTCTCGACAATCAGCAGGTTGCGTCCCGCATCGGTACGGTTCTGTCGCAACAGGGACTGACAGTGCTGACTATCCCGACGACCGGGCTTCAGGAGTGGTTCGAGCCCAACGGGTGCCAGCTTGTGATCACGCATACCGCGATGATCGGCCAGGTGCGCAGTCGCCTCAACCTGCCTGTCGTCAACATCGAAGCCTTCATATTCGATCGCCCAGATCATGCGACCGAGGGTGCTGCCCGGCAGTTTGATGGCGACGCCTTCGTCAAACGGGTTTTCCTGGTCATGAATGGCGCCCAGAGGCGCATCGCCAGCTGACCCATGCCGGCCAGCACTTCGGCCACTCTCTACAGTCGTTGCTGGCTGGTCTTGTCGAAGAAGTGAAGGTTCGGTGTCTTCAGGGAGATCTGAATCTTCTGGCCGGGGTTGAGTTCGGCGCGCTCCCGCATGACCCAGGTCAGTTCCTTGCCTTCCAGATCGAGCGCGACATGCGTTTCCGAGCCTGTCGGCTCCACGACCGTCACGGTTGCTGTCACTCCGTCGTCTGACGCAAAGGAGATATCTTCCGGCCGGATGCCCAGAACGACCTCCCGGCCCTCCGACTGAGCCGGAGCACTGACGAGTTCGACGCGGGTGCCGGTCGCCAGCGTCAGAGCTGGGGAGGCGCCGCCGGTGATCTTGCCTTCGAGGAAATTCATAGCCGGCGAACCGAGGAAGCCGGCGACGAAGACATTTCTTGGCCGGTCGTAAAGTTCCAGTGGCGAACCGACCTGTTCGACCTTGCCGCCCTGCAGAACGACGATCTTGTCGGCCATGGTCATGGCCTCAATCTGGTCGTGGGTCACGTAGACGATCGTCGTCTTCAAGCGCTGATGCAGAGCCTTGATTTCCGCGCGCATCTTCACGCGCAGCTTGGCATCGAGATTGGAGAGCGGTTCATCGAACAAGAAAACCTTGGGATCGCGCACAATGGCGCGGCCCATGGCGACACGCTGGCGCTGGCCGCCGGAAAGCTGGGCGGGCTTGCGTTCCAGCAATGGCTGCAGTCCCAATATCTTGGCGGCGTCGCCGACTTTCTGGTCGATCTCCGCACGCTTTGCACCGGCAAGCTGCAGCGCAAAGCCCATATTTTGCGCCACCGTCATCTGCGGATAAAGCGCATAGTTCTGGAATACCATGGCGATATCGCGATCTTTCGGCGGCAGGTCGTTGACGACCCGCCCGCCGATCGAGATCTCGCCGCCGGTAATATCCTCGAGCCCGGCGATCATACGCAGCAGCGTTGACTTGCCGCAGCCCGACGGGCCGACGAGAATGACGAATTCGCCGTCCGAGATTTCGACGTCGACGCCATGGATGATATTTACTGCGCCGTAGGACTTCCTGACGTTCTTGATGGTCAATCCGGACATGACATTCTTCCCTTGAGGATCGATCAGTGCTTCTTGCTGACGCGGAGGGCCTGGTATGGCTTGCCCGGCAGTTCCACGCCGAAAGCCGCATCCGCCTTGCCGCCACGCACGATCGCGCCGTGCCGCGTCGGATGCGGGATCGGCGCTTCCACCTTCCTGGCCGGTGTGATCGTCATCTCCCATGTGTCGATGATGTCCACGTCATAATCCGTGCCGTCCTTGGGCAAGCCCGTCGACCAGATGACCGGCTGGTGCTCTCCGAGATAGATGTAAGTGACATCACCATCGCGCGCGCCGGAAACGCGTGTCCACGGCCATTCGCCGAACGAAGCCATCGGCTCAAGGCCGTTGACAACGTCCTGCTCCAAGAGGTCGCGCAGGAAGCCGATGCGCTTCCAGGCTTCGCCGCGCAGTTCGCCGCCCTTGGCCCACCAGATCAGGTCTTCCGGGTGCGAATAGGTTTCGCCGTGGCCGGCATAGCCGCCGCGCGTCATCGTGATCCAGAAGCGATGCACCAGCTCCTCAGCCGTCAGGTTGCCCCAGGACTGAATGATGTTGCCCTCATATTCCGGCTCGTCGTTGACGACTGGCTTGCCATAGGCCTCGCGCCACTCCTGCGTGCGCTTTACATCCCAGTTCTGGATGCAGGTATGGGTCACCCAGGGCTTGCGATGATCGAAGTTCATCGTCGGCTCGCCGTTATGGATGGATTTCAGATGGCCGTAGGGATCGTTCTCCTCGAGAATGTGGAAATAGCGGTCCCATTGCTGCAAAGGCTTGGTGTCGAGAAGGAAGTCATACTCGTTGGCAAGCGCCCACCAGACATTGCGATAGGCGGCAAGGCGCGCGGCGAGATAGGCGACGTAGCGGAAATCCTGCTCGGCCGACATGTCTGAATAACCCCAGCGATCATAGGGGTGGAACATGATGATATCGGCCTCGATGCCGAGCTGGCAAAGGGCCGCGACTTGGCTCTCGAAATGGCGGAAGGAAACGGGGTTCGGCCTGTCGAAATCCTCTTTGCCGTCGGTGCCCTTCTCGAAACAGGCATAGAGCGGCTCGTTGACGTTATAAGGATAGTCCTTGGGGAAGACGCCCATGCGGATCTTGTTGAAGCGTGACTTTTTCAGCGTCTCAAGGGTCTGTACCTGCATGTCGAGCGGCTGGTGCGTCCAGGCATAGCAGGTCGTGCCGAAGGAGAGAAAAGGCTTGCCGTCGGCATAGGCGAAATGGAACTTGTTGTGGACATGCACGGGGCCGTGGTTGCCCTCGGATGGCTTGCTCGCGACGAAGGAACCAGTCTTGCCATCCAGTTCCGACGTCTTCGAGCGGGTGCGGAACGACCACTCACCTTCATTGTCGGGCATGAAGCGAACGCGATAGACGCCGTCGCCATCGTAGAAGCCGGGTACGCGGACCTCGCGGCTGTTCTGGCTGAAAACGGCATCGAATGCCACATCGAGATAGGGATTGCCGCCTGAAGGACCGTTGAGGGCCGCTTCGAAGACTCCCCATTTTTCGACGGACGCGTTGGACATGATGTTCTCCTCGGAAGATGTAGGGATGGTGCGACCGCTCAGCCCTTGACCGCGCCGGAGGTGAGGCCGGAGACGAAGTAGCGCTGGAAGATCAGATAAACGATGGTGGCCGGCAGTACGGTCATAACGATCGCCGCGTTCAACTGTCCGTAATCATTGGAAAACTGCCCCTGGAACGACATGAGCCCGAGCGGCAATGTCCACATGTGCTGGTCCTGCAGCAGCACGAGCGCCATGGCGAACTCATTCCATGTCGAGACGAAATCCAGGATCAGCAGGGCCGCGAGCACCGGCAGGCAGACGGGCAGGAATATCCGGCGGAAGATGGTGAAGTGGCTTGCGCCGTCGATCAGGGCTGCTTCCGACAGTTCTTTGGGAATGCCTTTGAAGAAACCATGCAGGATGAAGACCTGGTAGGGCACGCCGAAGGCGATATAGGGCAGGATCACGCCCGGATAGGTATCGATCAGCCCGAGCGAATTGACCAGCGTGAACAACGGCGCCAGCATGACTTGAAAGGGGATCATGGTGCCGAAGACGACGGCGAGCAGCAGCAGCTTGCCGAACCTCAGGCGGATCTTGGCAAGCGCATAGGCCGCCATCGCCGACAGGATGAGCCCAAGCGGCACCTTGATGACGGTGATGATGGTGCTGTTCAGGAAGGCATTGGCAAAATTGCCGCGGCCCCAGGCGCTCGAATAATTTTCGAAAGCCGGATCGAGCGGCGGCATGAAGGCGCCGGTCGATGTCACGTCGGCTTGCGTCTTCAAAGAGGTGAAGACGATGAAGACGAAAGGCGCAAACCAGATCGCCGCGACGACGAAAAGCGCGATCCACAGGCCGATCAGCACCGGATCCCGCTTGCGCTTGGCGGGGACGACGGTTTCGAAGTCGTCCGACATGGATGTTGCCGATGCTGCGGTCATTGTTCGGCCTCCTCATGCTTCTGCGTCCATCGCAGGTAGGGAATGACGATCGCAATGGTGATGAGCAGCAGAACGACCGAGATCGCAGCGCCGCGGCCGAAATCGAAGATCTGCATGGCCTGCGTGAAGGCCCAGAGCGCCAGCATTTGTGTGGATTGCGCCGGTCCGCCGCCCGTCAGGCCGTAGACGATGTCGAAGGCCTTCAGCGAAGAGATGACCGAGAGCACCAGCACGATGGTCAGTGTCGTGCGCAGCGCGGGCAGGGTGACGTAGCGGAAGATGTTCCAGCGCCCGGCGCCGTCGATACGCGCGGCTTCCACGAGCGTTTGCGAGACGTTCTGCAGGCCTGCGAGAAACAGCACCATGGAGAAGCCGACGGACTGCCAGAGATAAGCGACGAAGACCGAATAGAGCGCGACGTCCTTGTCGCCGAGCCAATCCTGAATCCAGCCCTGCATCCCCATCGATGTGAGGATCTCGCTGAAGAGGCCGAAGAAGGGATCGTACATCCACTTCCACATGGTCGCGACCGCGATCGGGGCGATGATAACAGGCAGATAGAAGATGGCGCGAAAGGTATTGCGGGCAAAAAGCTTCTGATTGAGGCTCAGCGCCAGCAAGAGGCCGACCATGGGCGGAAAGATCACGCACATGATCGTCCAGATCACCGTATTGCGGAAAGCGACCCAGAAGACGGGATCCTGCGTGAAGACATATTGATAGTTTGCCAGTCCGACGAACGGGCGTTGCGGATCGAGGCCATTCCATTTCTGGAAGCTCAGCACCACCACGTTCAGCATCGGATAAAGCGCGAAAATCGCGTAGATCAGCATGGCTGGGGCGAGCAGGATCACTGCCTGAACGCGGGGATCATCGGTTCGATTGCGGAATGACATTCTGATTGCTCCCGGCGGCAGCTGGCGCGTGGGCATAAGGTGAGGGAAGCCGTCCGCCGCGATCGGCAATCGGAGCGGCGACCTCCCTCGATCGATCAGCTGCGGCCGGAGATGAAGGTCTGCAGCTGCTTGGCGGCATCGGCCGGCTGGATATTGCCGGCAGCCACGTCATTGATCACCCGGAAATATTCGGTGGTGACGTCAAGCGGGAAGGCCTGGTCGCCGTTCATGTAGACCTTGCTATAGGTCTTGAAGATATCGAGCCACTTCGCCTCCAGCGGCTTCTGGTCGGTGTACTGGACATTCTTGTTGACCGAGATCGAGCTGATCTGCCCGACGAGGTCCTGCTGCACCTTGGTCGAGAGGAAGTAATCGAGGAACTTCGCGGCGAGATCCGGGCTTTTGCTCTTGGTGCTGACGTAATTGTACTCGGCAAAGCCGTAGAGGCGGTTGGTGTTCGTCGGGAACGGCACAAGGCCGTAGTCGTCGAGGTTGACCTTGCTGCCGCTCAGCTGACTGACAAGCCAGTCGCCTTCGAGCATCATCGCAGCGCGGCCGGCGACGAACAGCGTGTAGGACTGCTGGTTGCTGATGCCCATGAAGGGTTTCAGCGTGTAATCCTTCGTCCACTTGGCAAATTCGGTGAACGCGTCGGTCGCGCAGGGCTCCTTGGTCCAGTCGGTCTTCATGGCCATCAGCGCGTCATGCTTGTCGGCGCCGCACTTGGTTTCGAGCAGCACATCCATCAGGCGCATGACATGCCAGTTGACCGAGCCGCCGAAGGTGAAGGCCGGAATGCCGGCTGCCTTGAGCTTGTCGGCCGCAGCGAGCAGCTCCTCATAGGTTTTCGGCTCCTGCGTGATGCCGGCCTTCTGGAAGAGCTTCTTGTTGTAGTAGATCGCTTCGCCCTTGAAGGTGAAGGGGACACCATGCTTGCCGCCTGGATAGAGATCGGCAAAGGCGGCGGCGGACGGAAGCAGCTCGTCGTTCCACTTGTACTGGGTATAGTACTTGTCGAGCGGCAGAGACAGGCCGGCCTTCACATATTCGCCGCCGAGGCCAAGCCCGGCCCAGCTGAAATAGATATCCGGGCCTTTGCTGGAGCCTGCCGCGACGCGAAGGGCAGTCTTGTGTTCATCGACGCCACGCTGGACAATTTCGATGTGCGTGCCGGGATTGGCGGACTCGAAGTCCTTCGCCACTTTCTTCAGCGCGCCGTTCGCCGCGCCGTTGTCGAAGTTCAGTGTCCATAGTGTCAGGTCTTCCGCGGCGACATTGGTCGACCAAAGAGCCGCGGTCGCGATCGCCGCGGCACCGAACCAACGCGCATATTTGAAATTGATAGCCATCTCCCGTCCTCCTCCTGAACAAGCTGAGGGCGGTTTTGACAAATCGTTACCAACATGTCAACTGGTATGATGAGATCATCATCATTCTGACGCGAAATGGACTTTGAAGCAGGATATGATCACCACCGCTGAAGCCGCTCCGGGATCGATATGGCCCAAGGCTCGTTCTCCAAGGCGCGAGGATCTGCCCTTTGCGGCAATCATGCCCTTCGTTGCTTCCGCTCCCGCTGCGCCAGCCTCAAGACCGGCGGCCAGACATGCGGCCAGCGGCAAGCCTTGATCCCGGGCGGCTCGGCAGGCCGCTGCGGCCGGCACCCATGCATCGACCATCGTCTTTTCACCGACTTCGGCCTTGCCGCGGTCCTGGATGCCCTTGGCAAAGGCTGAAAATATCTCGACCATGTCGTCGTCGTTCAGCGAGGTCTTCCCCTTGGCGACCGCGCCCGCACGCATGAAGGCAGTCGCATAGAGCGGCCCCGACGAGGCGCCGACTGCGTTGAGGAAGGATTTGGCCGCCGTATTGAAGACCAGCGTCGGATCGGCAGCTATCGGATCCAGCTCCGAAACCGCCTTGGCGGCGGCGGCAAAACCGAGCTCCATGGCAATGCCATGATCGGCATCGCCGATGACGCCGTCCAGTTCGCAGAGGCGATCCTTTTCGCGCGCCATCGCCTCGGCGATCCGCGCGAAAAGCGCCTTCAGATCTTCCGTTGCAACCGTCGTCATGACAGGGCCTCGCCGGAACGGAACATGGCGCAATCGCAGGGATGGTCGATCAGCCGCTGCAGTTCCTCGTCCAGATGCATGAGCGTGATCGAGGCGCCGGCCATCTCCAGCGACGTGCAATAATTGCCGACCAGCGACAGATGGATGATAAGGCCTGCGTCGTCGAGCATCACCTTGAGCTTGCGCATCATGATGTAGAGCTCCATGAGCGGCGTCGAGCCGAGCGAGTTGACGAGCACGGCGACCCGGTCACCGCGAGCCGGCTTCATCTCGTCGAGGATCTTGCCGACGAGTTCGTTCGTCACCTCGTCCGCCGATCGCATCGGTCCGCGGGCGACGCCGGGCTCGCCGTGGATGCCCATGCCGATTTCCATCTCGTCGGCGCCGATCTCGAAATTCGGCTTGCGCGTCTGCGGCAGGGAGCAAGGCGAAAGCGCAACCCCCATCGTATAGGTGCGTTTATTCGCCCAGCGCGCCACCCGTTCGACCTCGTCGAAACCGTACATCAGATCGCAGGCCGCACCCGCCGCCTTGAAGATGAAGACGTTGCCGGCAACGCCCCGGCGGCGTTCCGTCTGATCGACCGGTGCGGACGCGATGTCGTCTGTCGTCAGCACGGTACGCACCTCGATATCGTCCATGGCCAGCATCTCCGCCGCCATGTCGAAGTTCATGACGTCGCCTGCATAATTGCCATACATGAACAGCACGCCGACACCGCCATCGACGGCCTTGGCGCATTCGATGATCGGATCGGGCGGCGGTGAGGCAAAGACATTGCCGATGGCGGCGGCATCGGCCAGCCCCTTGCCGACAAAGCCGAGAAATGTCGGCTCGTGCCCGGAACCACCGCCGATGACCAGGCCGACCTTGCCGGTTCGTGGGCCATGGTTCGCCACGATCGAGCGCGGCGAACCGTCAACGGCGTGGAGATGACGCGGATGGGCTGTCAATATCCCGGCCAGCATCTCATCCACGGCGGCCGCACCTTCGTTGATCAGCTTCTTCGTCTTCACGCGGTCCTCCAAATTATTGCGATTGCTGGGACTAGAGCCGGATGATTTTAGGTCTGTTGGACATAAAATCTGAATCCGCTCTAGAATCAAATAAGTAGAGCGTGATGTCGTCCGAAAACCGCCTACACTTTTCGGCATCACGCTCTAACATGCGCGTCTGCGATCGAAGGTCAATCCATCAAGATCGCCGAAACAGCGCTATAGGCATCCAGCATGAGCCTGTTATTTCCGGTCTGTTCCATGAGGCGGAGTTTCCCCAGCTCGACCAGCTGAGAGATGGGTGTGATGTTGACCAAATGGAGCGACCGCGATCCGTTGGACTGCGCGGTGATGAAGGCCAGTACCGCCGTCGGATCGGACGACAGGCACTCGTGCCATTGCTCGCCCGCGAGGCGGGACAAGGTCGAGACCACGTTGAAGAGCGGTCGTGTGGTTCCTGCCGCTGATGGTTCGTTCTCCCCGGCAATCAGCCCGGAAGAACCGGTCAGTGCCGACAGTGTCAGGCATTCCAATCCGGCATCGAGGACGCAGGCGGCATAGCCAAGCGCAAAGGCTTCTCCGAAACGGGCATTGTGGCGGGGATCGGCATTGGCCATGGCGATGCGGCGGCCGTGTGGATTGTCCATCGTCCGGCTGCCATAGGGGTTCTGCCGCATCGGTATGGTGGAAGGGCCGATACGGTAAGGCTTGTCTCCGTAGATGGCGCGCACGGAACGGGTGATGAACGGCAGTGCTTCCAATGTCTGCATGATGCTGAGATCGTCGGCCGCATGCACGATGGGATTGGTGCAATGGGTGATGAAATCGAGAGTGTCGGCGGGCACCCGTTTGCGATTGAGTTCGGTGAAATAGCTCAGCATGCCGCCGCCAAGGCGCACATCGGGGAAGGCGGCCCGCGCGGCTGCATAGACCTCCTCAAGGGCCGGGCACTCGGGCCATTTGCTGCCCGGCGGCGTCGATTGCCGGTCGACCGAAGGGGAGATCACGATTGCATCAGGTTTGAAATCGACCGCTCGCATCCAGCCTGCTATCTGCCGTGCTTCGACAAGCGGCGCCTGGCGGCAGGGCAACGCGATTTCCAGCGTCGATTTGCCGGCATGAAGCGCGGCAACCGCGGCGAAGCGTTCGAAGGCGTCAGCGCCGTGGCCGGCATTCGGATCGAAGTGGAACAGCAGCTCCTGCGGCCCAATTTCAGCCAGCCGGTCGCGCGCAGCCCGCGTCGCATCCGCTTCTTCGGGTGTAACGACAAGGCCGATGGACGGCATGGTGCCGGATTTTGTTCCCGGGCTTAGGGTGATCGCTGCATCTGAACTATGGGAAAAAGAGGGTGGCGAACGCCGCATGTCCCCTATGGTGAGAACGATGCGCTGCCGCATCGGCTCGCCGGGCGGAATTCGATAGGGCCAGGGCAGGGCCAGCGGGCGAACATAGGTCTTGTAGGAGGCATCCGACCAGTTGCGCTGGTCTTCCATTTCGAAAGTGTCGCCTTCCATGCGGCACTCGGCTGTCACGTTCGACGTCACGCTATGCGTAATCGCCCGCATGTCCTTGAAGGGCTGCCAGGGCTCGATAAGGTCAGGGAAATGCGTGCTCTTTCGGCTGCCATCGACATGTTCGACCGATACGGGCATGCCGGCAACGCCGACGATCGGATGCAGGATGCAGAAGCCGCAGCGGTTGGTTTCGAAGCCGGTCATCGAAAGCGCTATCGCTTCGAAGGTCAGGGCTTCGTCGGCCTCAGCCGCTATCCGAACGTCGATTGCGAGTTCGGTATTTTCAGGGCCTGCGCAACGCGCGACATAGCTGACGAAAAAGCCATCCTGATGCTGATTGATCCGCAGGTCGTCGATATCCGGTGCATAGGTGCCCCAATCGCGATCGCGAACCAGATAGGAAACGGCCCGCAGGACTTCGGCACCGTCGTAACGAATGGCCCGGAGATTGCCGTCCTTGAAGTCGACCTCAAGCCTGCCCGATGTCAGCCGCACCGGCGGCGTTTCGGTTTCGCGCGTGCCGTAGAGCTGGAACGGATCGATCCCGGTCGTCATCGCAACATCGCCCCGATATCGACCGGGCGCCCGCTGGCCGCACTCTCATAGGCGGCCTCGACAAGCGCGAAAGTCTTGAGATTGTCAGCACCTGACGTGGAGGTCTCACCGCCATTGGCAAGGCGATCGGTCCAATGCTGCTGGATCGCGAGAACGCTCTCCTGGATATTGTGCCAGGGACGGGAGGCCCAGGGCAGAAGCTGCGGCGAGGCATCCGTGATGGTCACGCCAGCCGGGCCGTTGACCTCAAGGCGATAGCCTTGTGAGAGCCGAATGGTACCCTGCGCGCCGTCGAGCTCGATCAGCGTCTCCGGGAAGGGTTCGGTCGCAAGCTTGGAGGCATAACTGACATCGACGATCGATGTCGCGCCGTTCTCGTGATCGAGCAGGATGGTGGCGACATCTTCGCCCTTTATCTTCGGATTGACTCGCTTGGTGCGGGCGGTCAACGAGGCGACGTCGCCGAGGATGAAGCGGGCGATGTCGAGCGTGTGGATGCCAAGATCTTCGATGATGAAGCGTTCGCCCTCGGCCAGATAGGGCTGACCTGAGAAAACGTCGTAGCCGGAGCGGAACGAGAAGCGGCCCCAGAAGGGCTCGCCGATCACGCCCGACTGCAGGACGGTCTTGACGGCCTGTATGGGTGTTTGCCAGCGGAAGTTTTCATGCACCATCAGCGGCACGCCGGCCTGGGCGCAGACTGCGACCATTGCCTTAGCGTCGCTCAGCGTCTTTGCGAACGGCTTCTGGCAGATGGCCGGGATCTTGTGGGAGGCAGCCATTTCCACCAAAGCGCGATGGCTTTGCACCGTTGTTGCGATGTCGACGAAATCGAAGCCACCATCGGCAAACATGGCGGCGGCGTCCGCATAGCGGCGCTCTATGCCGAACTGGTCGCCGACGCTCTTCAGCCGCTCCGGGTCCCGATCGCAGATCGCGACGATGCTGGCACCTTTGACGTCCCGCCACGCGTGCATCTGATTGATTGCGAAGAAGCCGCAACCGATCAACGCGCCCTTAAGTTCTGCCATTTCAGCCTGCCTTTGCCATCTGCATGAGAGTTACACGCTGCTGGAGGCGCCGTTGTGCCTGATCCACGACCACCGCGATGATGATGACCAGCCCCTTGATGACCATTTGCCAGAAGGAAGATACGCCCATCATCACAAGGCCGTCCGAAAGAATGCCGATGACGAAGGCGCCGATGATCGTGCCGCCGATGGTGCCGCGTCCGCCCGACATGGAGGTGCCGCCGAGCACGGCTGCTGCGATCGCATTCAGCTCGAAGCTTTCGCCGGTTGCTGGATGCGCCGCCATCAGTTCCGACGATATGACGATACCGACGATGGCGGCGCAGAGCCCCGAGAACATGTAGACGAAAATCTTGACCACATCGACGCGGATGCCCGACATGCGTGCGGCGCGCTCGTTTCCGCCGACGGCGAAGATGTGCCGGCCGATCGGTGTCGAGCGGGCGACATAGGCGGCGGCGAGCGCCAGCACGATCAGGATCCAGATGGAAACGGGAAGGCCGAGCAGGCGGCCGGCGCCGAAGACGTCGAAGCCCGTCGTATCATATTCCGGCCGCCCGACCAGGTTCGGGAAGGTTTGCCCGTCCGAAGACAGGAGCGCGAGGCCGCGGGCGATATAGAGCGTTCCGAGCGTGGCGATGAAGGGCGCGACATTGAGCTTGGTGATGAGCAGGCCATTGATGAGGCCGATCAATAGCCCGACGGCCAGCGTGATGAGGATGATCTCGTAGATGTTGAAATAGACGGTATATCCGATCGGCAATTCGACGCCGTTCAGGATGAGGGCGCCCGCCACCATGCCGCAAAGGCCGACGATCGAACCGACCGAAAGATCGATCCCGCCGGTGACGATTACGAAGGTCATGCCCATGGCCAGAAAGGCATTGAGCGCGACATGCTTCGACATCAGGATGATGTTGGCGGTCGAGGTGAAGTTCGGTGCGAAGATCGCAAAGAAGATGATGACGGCAAACAGCGCGATGAAGGTCCTGAGCTTCATCAGCGTCAAGAGAACGGAACCGTTCGAGCGATTGGCCGCGAGGCCGGAGGACGTATCTGCCGTCATGACGCGAGTTTCCCTGTATGTCCATGTCCCTTGGCGGATGCTGCGATGATGGCCTCTTCCGTCGCTTCGCTTCGGTCGAGAACGGTCACGAGCTTGCCGTTGCTGAGCACTGCGATGCGGTCCGAAAGAGCCATGACCTCTTCAAGGTCCGAAGTTGAAAACAAGATAGCCAGGCCCTTGCCCGCGAGCCGGCGCATGGTGCGGAAGACATCGGCCTTGGCGCCGACATCGATGCCGCGGCTCGGCTCGTCCATCAAAAGCACCTTCGGATCGGTCATGAGCGCCTTGCCGATCACGACCTTCTGCTGGTTGCCGCCGGACATGGAGGTGACCTCGAAATCGGGATTGGGCGCCTTGATGGAAAGATCGCGGATCATGTCGCGGATGGCGCTCTTTTCGGCACCCGGATCGATATGGAAAAGCAGCCGGGCGAAACGCCCAAGGCTTGCAAGCGTCAGGTTGCTGGCGATGGATAATACCTGCACCAGCCCTTCGCGCTGCCGATCCTCGGGGATCAGCGCCAGGCCGTGCCGGATGCGCCGGGTGGTGTCGCGTGCGCGGACCTCGACGCCGTCGATATAGATCCGCCCGGTCGAATGCGTATGCCGGCCCATGACGCATTCGAAGAATTCGCTGCGCCCGGCACCCATCAGGCCGTAGATGCCGAGGATTTCGCCGGCGCGCACCGACAGCGAGACATGATCGACGGCGAGGCCGCCCGTGCGTCTCGGCAGGCTGATCTCCTCGGCGCGGAAGGCCTCCTTGCCGATCGCATGGCCTCCGTCCCTGGCGAAATCCTTGGCATCGGATCCGATCATCGACCGGACGATCCATTTCGTGTCGATATCACGAACCATGGCGTGGCCGGTGATCTGCCCGTCGCGCAGGACGGTGATGTGGTCGCCGATCCGCATCAGCTCTTCCAGCCGGTGCGAAATATAGACGATCGCAACGCCCTGAGCCTTCAGCTCCGCGATGACCTTGAACAGAATGTCGACTTCCGCCGCCGACAGCGCCGATGTCGGCTCGTCCATGATCAGGATGCGGGCATCGAGAGAGATGGCCTTGGCGATCTCGACAAGCTGCTGCTGCCCGATCGGCAGGTCCTCCACCATGGTTTCGGCGTCTATGCCGGCATCCAGCCGATCCAGAAACTCGTTGGCCTTTATGATCTGCGCTTTGTGATCGATACCGAAGACGCCGCGGGTGATTTCCCGCGTGGCAAAGATGTTTTCGGCCACCGTCATGTTGGCGAAGAGATTGAGCTCCTGGAAGATCATGCCTATGCCACGAGCTTGCGCGCTGGCCGGGCTATCGAACGAAACCTCCTCGCCCTCAAGCAAGATGCGGCCGGCGGTCGGTCGCTCGACGCCTGCGATGATCTTCATCAGGGTAGACTTGCCGGCGCCGTTTTCGCCGACGAGCACGTTGACCGCGCCGCGATGCAGCTCGAGATTGGCGTGCTTGACGGCGACAATGCCGGAATAGACCTTGGAAACGTCCTCCAGGCGCAGGATGATGTCGTTGCTTGGCGTTTCGCTCATGGTCATTGCCCCAATGTCAGGGCCGAAGGCGTGATCAGGGGAAGCTGACCGGATGGGGGCAGCGGAAAGGCGCCCGTCACCGTGATCGTCTTTCCGGTCAGCCCGTTCCGGGGCAGGGCCGCCAGAAAGGATGAGTTCGCCTTCTCATTGAAGGCTTTGCCGAACTGAGCCCACTCGATCTGGTTCCTGAATTCATTGAAGTCCAGAAAATCCAGCGCGTCGCGCAGCGCTGTGCCGCGGATCGCCGGGCCGATCTGTACCTTCGCGTCCGCCTTGCCGTCGCCATCCACATCGACATCGAGCGTGCCTGCACGGGAGGCAGTGTCGGCAGCGACGATCTTGCCGCTCAACTTGACGGCATAGGTCCAGGGCGATGAAGCCTGTTTCCGCGGATTTCCGTATTTCGCCCCGGCATCATCCGGGTTCGATGCTACGGCCTGCAACACGGTCTTGATGTCGCCCGCGCGCTTCTCGATGCCGGGCAGTACCTGGGATTGCCAGATCGCCTCGACCTTCGCCGCCGGATCGAAGGCACCCTTTGCCGCCTGCGCCGCCTTTTCCTCGGGCGTCGGTGTCTTGATAATCTTGCAGCCGGGCAATGCCGCGGCCAAAACAAAGGCCACGAGCGCGCCTCTGATCCTCAACATGCAATGCACCTCGATGTCGCAGGAAAAACATTCGGAGAGCGCGGTTTTCCCGCGCCCTCCAACCTAGCTGGTCCGCCATCAGTTCTTCAGTGCGAAGGTCTCAAGCTTGTCGGCATTGTCGGCATTGATGAGAACGCAATCCATCAATTGCTTCTCATCCTTCGGTGCCGTCTTGTTCTTGATGTACGCATCGGCCTGTTCGACCGCCTTCTGGGCCTGGGCGTAAGCCGGCTGCATGACCGTCGCCTTGATGCCGCCGGCCTTGATCGAGTCGCGCACGTCGTTGGAGCCGTCGAAGCCGACAACGATCACGTCCTTGCGGCCGGCCGCCTGCAGGGCGGCAATCGCCCCCATCGCCATGGTGTCGTTGCCCGAGATCACGCCCTTGATGTCGGGATTTGCCTGAAGGATGGTTTCCATCTTGGCATAGGCCTCGGTTTGGCTCCAGTTCGCCGACTGCTTGGCGACAAGCTTCAAGTCCGGATAGTCGTCGATGACGTCGTGATAGCCCTGCGAGCGGATGCCGGCATTGGTATCGGCTTCACGGCCGACGAGTTCGGCATAGTTCCCTTTCTCGCCCATCAGCTTGACGAATTCCTGCGCGCCGAGCTGTGCGCCCTGATAGTTGTTGGAAACGATCTGGGCGACGGCGATGCCGGTGACGTTGATTTCGCGGTCGATGAGGAAGGAGGGGATGCCCGCATCCTTGGCCTTCTTCAAGGCGGCGACCGTCGCATCCGCGCCGGCATTGTCAAGAATGATCGCTTTGGCGCCACGTCCGATGGCCGTGTCGATGACTTCCGATTGCTTGTTGGCATCGTCGTCATGCGTCATGACCAGCGTCTCGTAACCCAGCTCTTTTGCCTTGGCTTCGGCGCCGACGGCCTCTGCCTTGAAGAATGGATTGTCGAAGGCCGGCGTGATGATGGCGATCAGGTCGGCGGCGAAGGCAGGCATTGCCGTTCCCAGAGCGAGTGCGCCGGCGAAGGCTGCAAGTGTCAGTCTGCGTGTTAGTTTCATGGTCTCCTCCCAGTTATGAAACAGGCCCTGTTCCCGGCAGGGCAGTAGGGGAGGGCGACGCCCTCCCCGGGACGTCGATCAGGTGATGCGACGGATGCTGTCTGCGATTTCCTGCGGCTCGAACACCTTCTTCCAGTCGTCGCGCATCAGGGCAGGAATGCCGAATTCAATTGCCTTGTTGCAGGCATCGGAGAACACGCCGTCGACTTCCTTGAAGATGACGGCGCCGAGCACGTTCATGTGGCCGAGCAGGAAGTCGCGGGCGGCTTCCGCCGGAACGCCGCGGGCCACGCACTCATCCATGGCCTGGCGCATGATGACTAGCAGCGAGGCGCAGACCGTTTCGGAAAGACCAGGCTCCAGCATCGCCATCTGCTCGACGGTGACACGGTGCGAGCGCATGACGGGTGCCCAGATCACTTTGGCGATTTCCTCGCCGAGAGCATAGGCGCTTTCCGGGCCTTGCATCAGGGCCGAAACGATATGCTGCTTGGCAAAGAGGCCACCGAAATGGTCCTTCTTCGCCTGCATGTCGGTCTCGTCGTTGAAGATCGGCGGATGGCAGGGATGGGTAACGAAATAGGTGAGATCGTCGCGCTGCGGCAGATGGCCGGCAAAGGGGGCGGCGGCGTCAAGAGCGACGACCATCGTGCCGGGCTTGAGCTTGTCGACGATGCCGGCGGCAACCTTGCCGATCGCCGTATCCGGCACGGCAAGGATAACGACGTCTGCGCCATCAAGCGCTGCGTCGGCAGGTACGCAATCGACGGAAAGATCGTTCTTCAGGCGCGCCTTGCCGGCATCGCTGACCTCGACGTGGCGCACATCGAAGCGTGAGCCTTTCAGGTTCTTGGCGAGCCGGTAGCCCATTTTGCCTCCGGCGCCGAAAAGAGCAATTGCTGTCATGTTAGTACCTCGTTCACTTTCAGAGTGTGGTAGCGCAAGTGGTATGATGAGTCAATGAGTATGCCATCGATGCGCTAGAAAATGGCGCGCTTAAGACCCTCTGCCGTCGCGGATCTGCGCGAAGTAGTCGTCGGTGCCGACCTGCCCGCCCTTCAGCGCAATCTGCAGGCCGTTGGTGGGAGCGTAGCTGCCATGGGCGGTGCACAATGGCGAGCCTGGTGTCTGCGGCAATGGCAGGAGCGTCGTCAGTGCCTCGACGCGCAGTTCCTTCAGGGCGTGGCTGGACGTGTCACCGCCGGCAATGACGGCGCGGCCGAGTTTTTCTTGTTCAATCAGCTGCCGCAGAATTGTGCCGAGGGCCTGCCCGAGACGATGCCGTGCGCCGGGAATACGGTCGATATCGCCGCCGCGGTCGGCGGAGGGGCCGAGCGCGGTATGAAGAATGACGCTGCGGCCGCCCTTCAGGCTGGCAATTCCCGCAGCGACCGCTGCGTCCAGCCCCCGTTCGGCATTTTCGCCAACAAGCGCCAAGGGATCGAGATCGATGCCGTCAAAACCGTCCGCCGTGGCGCGGCGGATTTGCCGTTCCGTCGTCGGCGATACGCTGCCGGAAACGACCGCGAGGCGATCGACGCTGCCGGGAGCTGCGAATTCCGGTTTTTCTCCGATCAGACCTTCGCGGCGCCAGGCATTGAGAAGGGCATATTCGACACCGGACGAGCCTGCGACGAAGGCATGGCCCTTGTTTGCAAGACGCCATAGCTGGTGTCCCGCAGCGGCCTGGGTTTCCGCACTGTCGACGTCAAGCAGCAGGATACCCTGATTGCCCCCTGTCAGCGCATCGATCCGCAGGTCGGCATTGGCTGCCCGGATCGCGACGAGATCCGCGAGGCTGACGGGGAGGGACGTCTGCTTGCTCAGATGCACGGCTAGATCGGCCTCATCCATCGGCGTGACCGGATGCCGGCTCATGACCGGATGTCGGTCGATGCGAAAGACCTGGCCCTGATAGGCCGCAAAGAGTTGGCCGAAGGCGGTGTAACGCTTCAGCTGCGGCGCCCCGACCACAACAGGCACGACGGATTGTGCAAAGAGCGCCTTGCCGATCTCGATCGCCTTGCCGATATTGCCGATCTTGGGGCTGGAATCGAAGGTCGAGCAGACCTTGTAATGGCAGATGGCCGCGTCGAGACTGCTGAGCCATTTGAATGCAGGCGTCAGATGCTCGTCCATCCATTGCGGCGTTTCGCTGCGGCTGGTGCCGGCGATGCCGATGGCGCGGCAATCCTTGAACCGCTCCAGCATAGCCTCGCTCGGAATGCCGAGGAAGAGGGCCGTCTCCACGCCGTTCGAGGCGAGGGCCTCCATGACGTCGGTAGAGCCGGTGAAATCATCTCCGTAATAGCTGAGAAGAAGATCGGACATCGTTGGAAGACTGGACATTGCTGTTAGGCGTCCTTGCCGTCACTGAATTTTGCGATGGAAGCGGCAAGCTCCGGATGGTCCTTGGCATAATCGGCCAGAGGTATGTCCGAAACCGCTGCCTGCCAGGCTTGCTGGATCGCTCGCACGCCGGCGGCGGGTCCGAAAGGATGGCTGACGATGCCGCCGCCGCAGAGATAGAGAAGATCCGTGGTCCGGCCGGTGCGCTGGTAGGTTTCGGGCGCCTGTCCTCCCCATTGACCGGAACCAGCAACCGGAAGTGGACAGTCTGTGGGATCGAAGAGCGGCGTGCTGATCGCCTTGAAGGATTCGACGAAGCTGTCGTCGGGTTCCCAATATTTGACCCTGATGCCGTTGATCTGGAACTGATCGACGCCGAGCAGGCGCCAGAATTGCTGGTAAACTTTGAAATCCATGCCGGCGCCGGGATGGCGGGTCAGGATATCCCAGCCATTGCGATGCGCATGCAGCACCAACCCGGAGCGCTTGCGCAGGAAACTCATGCCGCCGAAGCCGATGGAGTTGATATTGACGACGGCGCAATTGCCGCCGGCCTTCAGCACCAGATCGTGGTTGCGCATCATCTCGTCGGGGTCGGCATGCGAAATGCCGAAGGCGTACATCACCTTCTTGCCGGTTTTCTGCTCATGATCGAGGATCAGCGGCATAATCGCCTCGACGCGGTCCTTCAGCGGCGAATAGGCCGGGCTCATCAGTTTCTCGTCGTCCTTGATGAAGTCGACGCCTGAGCTGATCAATTCGCCGACCAGCGCAGCCGTTTCCTTCGGCCGAAGGCCGAGAGCCGGCTTGACGATGGTGCCGATGATGGGACGGCCGCTGACGCCGGTCAGGCGCATGCTGCCGGCGACGCCGAACTGCGGGCCTGGATGCGCATCGCGAAAGGCATCCGGCAGCTTCATGTCGACGATCCGGATGCCGGTCATGCCCTTGATCGAGAAGACGCCGCCGATCGCGATCGTCATGAGTGCCGTAAGATCGGTTCCGATCGCATCCAGCGGGAAGGCGATATCGACATCGGCGCGATGGATCGACCCATGCCCTTCCGCAACCTCCGGCCAGGTCGGGCGTTCCGCATCGGCAAGGAGGCGAATCGCGGTGACGCGTGCGGCGACGCGCGCTTTGAGCTCTTCCGTTTCACCGGGAACAGCGACGAAAGTGCCGGTCGATTGATCGCTGGCGATCTTACTTGCCATCGCCTCGATGCTGCCTGAGGTTTCGATACGGTAGGTAACAGTGATGGTCATGAGTGGATGAATGCTCCTCTCGCCGACGATTTTCGCGTGGCGCAAACTGGTGATCTGGTATAATGAGTATTCCAACTTCTGCAACGATTTTTTTGCCCGGCAGTCGATAACACGTTTCGTATGGGCTTCCGCCACGGCAACCAAAAATGCATAAGGGAGAAAAGCTTTGGGAAAGCGGGGTTTCATGGGCCAGCCTGTCGAACAAATTGTACGTCGAAAGCTGTCCGATGAGGTATTCGACCGCCTGGAGCGGTTGATCACATCGGGAGAGCTCAAGCCCGGCGATGAGATGCCATCCGAGCGTGTCCTCATGGAGCGCTTCGGTGTCGGACGGCCGGCGATCCGCGAGGCCATGCAGGCGCTTGCCAATATGGGGCTGGTCAACATCTCGCATGGCGAGCGCGCCAAGGTGCTCCAGCTCACGGCGAAATCGATTTTCCGGCAAGTCGACCTGACCGCCAAGATCATGCTCTCCCAATCGTCCGACTCGCTCGAGCATTTGAAGAGCGCGCGCATCTTCTTCGAGCGCGGCATGGCGCGCGAAGCGGCCCAGCGCGCCACCGAGAAGGATATCGCCGAACTCCATGAAATCATCGAGCGTCAGCGGGCTTCGCTGGGAGACGCCGAGGCGTTCATTTCGGCCGACATGCAGTTCCATACGCGCATCGCCCAGATTTCCGGCAATCCGATTTTTGCCGCTGTCAGCGAGGCCATGCTGGCATGGCTGAAGGCCTATCATACCGACATGCTGATCTGGACCGGCAAGGAAAAGTTTACGCTGGTCGAGCATGAGGAGATCCTCGCGCGTATGGCGGAGAACGATGCCGATGGGGCAGAACAGGCGATGCTCAAGCATCTGGAAAGATCACGCGCGCTCTATACGAAGTGACCTTGGCCTGCATGCCGCAACGCTGACAGGCGAAATGCCTTTGTCCTAATTCCTCCCTATTCCTTATGGAATCTGGCCATATGCAAACGAGGTGTGCGTAATGGTCAATTTCATTCAGCGGAATGTGGCGCTTTTTCTGGCCCCTGTTCTGACAGTGGTCGCCATAACCCTTTACAATCTGGCCTGCCTCATGGTGAGGCATCATCATGCGATATTGCACGATGTGCACCGCGCGCCGGGCGGTTTGGTGCTTCTCGTCGCATTTTATGCCATCATCCGCTACATGCAGGCACTGCCTGACGATGAAGGCTAGAAATCCGGTAAACTCGGAAATCAATGCTGGCAATTTCAGATAGCGTTCAGCCTACGCGGCTATATCCTCGGCCTGTCATAACGCGGAGTTGACGGCGTCCTACAAGGCGGCTGTCGGTTTCGTGTCGGAAAACGGTTCCACAGCAAGTTCATCGCACCGTTCCGGTGCCAAGCCCCCATGAAGAACTGAGGATGTCAAAACGTGGCTGATGTTTGTACGCAAGGCGTAGACACGGGCTTTGTTGCCCTGGGCTATGCCAAGATCGCGATACTGGGTGTCGTGCAGGGATTGACCGAGCTGTTGCCGGTCTCCTCCACCGCCCACATGCGCCTGGTACCGGCCTTGCTCGGCTGGCAGGATCCGGGTTCGGCCTTTTCGGCCGCCATGCAGCTTGCGGCCCTTGCCGCTATCATCTCCTACTTCTGGAGCGACGTTCGCTACGTCACCTTCGGATCGCTCGATGCCATCAGGCAAAGGGACTGGCGCTCGCCCGCGATGCGGCTTGCGATCGCCATCGTTATCGCGACCGTGCCGATCGTCATCGCAGGCCTCTTGCTTTCGAAGTCGTTGAACGCCTGCGGCACGTCGTTCCGCAGCCTCTGGGTGATCGGCATCGCCTGCGTTGTCATGGGCCTGCTTCTGGCGATCGCCGAACTCTATAGCCGTCACAGGAAGGGCATCGAGCAGATGACGCTGATGGATGCCCTGTTCGTTGGCATCGCCCAGGTCGGCGCGCTGGTTCCCGGCGTTTCGCGCTCGGGTTCGACGCTGACCGGTGCATTGTTCCTTGGCCTGAAGCGCGATGAAGCCGCACGGTTCTCGTTCCTGCTCGGCCTGCCGGCCATTGCGCTCGCCGGTTTGAAGGAACTCTTCGAGCTCTACAAGGCGCATATCCCGATGGAGGCCTGGTCGGTTCTGATCGTCGGCCTTATCGTCGGCAGCATATCGTCCTTCATCACCATCTGGGGACTGATGCGTTTTCTGGAGCGCTTTTCGACCTGGCCTTTCGTTATCTACCGTATCGCGCTCGGCGTGATCATTCTCTTCGGCGTACTGACCATGGGATGGGCTTGAGCGGCCTGAACCATACGGCTTGCCAAGACTTGAATATTGGCGCTGCCCGTAAAGGCAGCGCCTTTTTCGTTCTAAGACCGCTATCCGAAGACGAGACCGCCATCGACGATAAGATTTTGCCCGGTGACGGCACGTGCCCAAGGGCTTGCGAAGAAGAGCACCGCATCGGCAGCCTCCTCAGGGGTGGTGACGCGGCGCAGCGGCGTATTCGCGGCGATAATGTCGAAAACGGCCTCCGGCGTGGCGCTGCTGGCGGCCGTCGTGCGCAGAAGGCCGCCGGAGACCATGTTGACGGTGATCCCGAGCGGGCCGAGTTGGGACGCGGCCGTGCGGGTCAGCGACAACAGCGCCGCCTTGGCGGCGGTATAATCGTGATAGGGCACCACCGGGTTCTGGAAGAGGTTCGTGCCGATGGTGACGATCCGGCCAAAGCCTGCCTGCGCCATTGCCGGCCGCGCCGCCTGTATCAGGTTCAAGGCGCCCTGCAGCGCGGTTTCCATCTGTATCGCCATCTCCGCCCAGCTCAAGGCGTCCAGTTTCGAGCGCGCATCGCCGTTGAAGCTGAAATCGGCGAGCGCATTGTGGACGACCGCCGTCGGCGCTGCGAAGTGCTCGGTCACCTCGGCGACGAGCCGCTTCGTACTTCCAAGATCGCGGATATCGGCCTGAAACGCTTTCGCGTGATTGCCAAGTTCTGCCGCTAGCGCCTCAGCCCGTTCGCGGCTTGCCCGATAGTTGATGGCAACCTTCGCGCCTTCGCGGGCAAAGGCCGTCGCGATGGCGGCGCCAAGACCGCGCCCTGCGCCGGAAACGATGACGATCTGGCCCTTGAGTGACAGGCTCATTTCTTCTCTACTCCTTGTTTGTGTGCCAGAGAGCATGGAAATGCTGCACGGGTCCGTGGCCGCTTCCGACGGAAAGCTGGCCTGCGGCGGCAACCGCGGCGGCAAGATAGGCTTTGGCGGCGGCGACGGCCTCGGGGAGCGGGGCGCCCTTGGCGATCTCGGCGGCGATAGCGCTGGAGAGCGTGCAGCCCGTTCCGTGTGTATTCTTCGTCGGCAGCCGCTCGGCTTCGAACCAGGTCAGGTGGCCGGCGCTTGCCAGCACATCCGGACTTTCGTCACCCTCAAGATGACCGCCTTTGACCAAAACAGCCGAAGGCCCCAGCGCTGCCAGCGCAAGCGCCTGGCGGGCCATGTCGTCGCGGCTTGCCGCCTCGGCGTCGTGCAGCAGCGCCGCCGCCTCGGGCAGGTTCGGCGTGATGACCGTCGCAAGCGGCAGCAGCCGCGTGGTGAGCACGTCGACGGCGTCGGCAGCAAGCAGGGCAGCGCCGCCCTTGGCGATCATGACAGGGTCGAGCACGACAGGCACATTGCGATGTCGTGCCAGAATATCCGCGACAGCATCAGCGATCTCGGCGTTGGCGATCATACCGATCTTGACGGCATTGACACGGATATCGCCGAAGATCGCCCGGATCTGGTCCGCCACGAAAGAGGGGGGTACCGGATGGACGCCGGAGACACCCTGCGTGTTCTGCGCCGTCAAGGCGGTCAAAGCTGCCATTCCGTAAACGCCGCGGGCGGAGAAGGTCTTCAGGTCGGCCTGGACGCCGGCACCACCTGATGGGTCGGAACCGGCGATGGACAGAACATTGCGGATCATTGGCGAGCCTCCTTGATGACGTTCGCGATGAGGGCTGTCGCCGCTTGCGGGTTCGGACGGCCACAGATGGCGGAGACGACCGCAAGACCATCCGCGCCGGCCGAGAAAACCTCTCTCGTGTGCTCTGCCTTGAGGCCGCCGATCGCGACTGATGGAACCGGACAGAGCCCGACGATGCGGGCAAGGCCCGCGAAGCCGATCGGTTGCTTGTGATCGGGCTTGGTGGGGGTCGCAAAGACCGGACCGATTCCGGCATAGTCGACAATGCCGGCATCTATGGCGATAGCAAGAGCCTCCGTTTCCACCGAAAGGCCGAGGATCATGTCCGGCCCGATGAGGCGGCGTGCGTCGGCGGCACTCATGTCCTCCTGACCGATGTGGAGGCCATCGGCACGGACGGCGATGGCGGCCTCGACATTATCGTTGACGATCAGTCGGGCGTTGGTCCCGTGCAGGATCTGTTTGAGGGCGCGGCCCGTCTCGATCATGGCTGCGGTGGGGGCATGCTTGTCACGCAGCTGTACGATCGTGGCGCCGCCGGCAACGGCCGCACGGGTCGTTTCGATCATGCCGAGTTCGGCGCACAGCACCGGGTCCAGCACGAGGTAGAGCGAGAGATCGAAGTCCTTCATGCCGCCGATATCCTTGCAACGCGATCCAGCATCTCCGGCGTGAGCGCGGCGAGTGCATCGAGGAAGCGCCAGGAGAAGGAGCCCGGACCGTCCGCTGCTGCTCCTGCCTGGGCGCCGGCAACGGCGAAGACCGCGAGTGCCGCTACGGTGGCATTGAATGGATCATCCGGCGTTGCCGCCGCAAAGGCGCCGACGAGGCAGGTGAGCGAGCAACCGAGCGCGGTCACCTGCGGCATGAGCGGCGAACCGCCGGCAATGCGCTTGGCCCTCCGTCCGTCCGTCACGAAATCCGTAACGCCCGTGACGGCAACGACACAGCCGTGCTTTTCAGCAAGCTGCCGGGCGGACTCTTCCGCCTGCTCGACGGCATCACGGCTATCGACGCCCCGGCCGCGGCTGGTGCCGCCGGCAAGCGCGATGATCTCGGACGCATTGCCGCGAATGATCGTCGGCTGCAGCTCCAGCAATTGCGCGATCGCCTTGCGACGAAACTCTGTCGCATAATGGGCGACGGGATCGAGAACCCAGGGTTTGCCGGCATCGTTGGCCGAGCGCGCTGCTTTCAGCATGCCCGCAAGCCAGCCGGACGAGAGCGTGCCGATATTGATCGTCAGCGCGCCGGAGATGGCGGCAAATTCACCCGATTCTTCTTCGGCATGCACCATCGCCGGCGATGCTCCGGCGGCGAGCACCACATTGGCCGCGATATTCATGGCGACGAAATTGGTGATGCATTGCACCAGCGGTGGGTTCGCCCGCATGATGTGAAGCTGATTGCCTGCTGTGATTTGGTCTTGCATATCGCGCCTTTCAGGGCAGGCGAGACGCAAAGGGACGACGTGCTGAGCTTCGCGAGGTCCCGAGCGACTCCCTCCGCCAGCATGATCTGGTTCAGGTTCAAAGGGTCCTTCTCAGCCCGCCGGAAAGCGGACGCCCCTGTCTCTCATCTCCCTTCTTTTCGCAGACAACGGCGGCGCTGTCATCAGCAAATCACCAAAGCCCTGGCGATGAATGGAGTTGGGCTCTGTTAATTTCCAGGCGACCCATGCAATGAATGCATGGGTGCAGTGATTCCTTAGCCCTGCAAAAGCCGAGAGGTTTCGACTATATGTCACTCATCGAAGCGAAGGGGGCGCCAAGCACGGCAGCTCAGCTTCGAAAGCCCAACGAAAGGGGATCATCATGAACGTAGCACGCTCTTTCAATAACTGGCGCAAGTATCGTCAGACGGTCGCCGAACTGGGCCGTATGTCCACGCGCGAACTGCATGATCTGGGTATCGATCGCGGCGAAATCCGCAATGTTGCCCGCGCAGCCATCGCTCGCTAACGGCCGCAACGGCTCCTTATAAAGCTGCATTATGCCAGCGCCTGTTCGTCCCGAGCAGGCGCTTTTGGTTTGTCCGGAGGGGACGGATTCAGGCTCTTTGCGTGCGCTGCAAGCAGATCGGCAAAGCCGGCCGCTTTTCGCATAGCGCATAACTGCCTTGCAAAGAAATGCCTATCCTGTGAGCAAAAATCAGCTATTCTCAACTCCATCGAAGCGATGCATCTCCTCCCGCATCCCTTCGTTTTTGCAGACGTCCTTCTCCTCCTCCCAGGGACGACTGCGGGAACAGCGGCATTCCTCCTCCCGTTCGCTGTTCGGTTCTTGTAAAAAGCCTGCCGCACCTCCTCCCGCGGCAGGCTTTTTCGTTTCAGGCAATATCGGATTTCCTCCTCATCTTTGCCGGTCTGCAGCGCGCGTCGGAACGCGGTCCTTGCTTCGGCCATCTCCGATCCCAGCCTGTCTGAAAACCGACGGCCTCCTCTCGCAAAAATGAACGGCCGTCCCTATGTGCGACGCCTGTAGCGCGCTACATCGAAGACCAACCCCAACGTGATTCCCTGCAACAGGAGGATGCCCATGACCGGTTCTGCCGAATACACGCCGCCGAAAATCTGGACCTGGAACAAGGCCAATGGCGGTCAGTTCGCCAATATCAACCGTCCGATCGCCGGGCCGACTCACGAAAAGGAATTGCCTGTAGGGCGCCATCCCCTGCAGCTCTATTCCCTCGGGACGCCGAATGGCGTGAAGGTCACCATCATGCTCGAAGAGCTGCTGGCGCTCGGCCACAGCGGCGCGGAATATGATGCCTGGTTGATCAAGATCGGCGAGGGCGACCAGTTCGGCAGCGGTTTCGTCGACGTCAATCCGAATTCAAAGATCCCGGCCCTGCTGGACCGCAGCGGCCCGAAGCCGGTCCGCGTCTTCGAATCGGCCTCGATCCTGATGTATCTCGCCGAAAAATTCGGTGCCTTCCTGCCGACGGAACAGCCGGCCCGTGCCGAATGCCTGTCCTGGCTGTTCTGGCAGATGGGCAGCGCGCCCTACCTCGGCGGCGGTTTCGGCCATTTCTTTGCCTATGCGCCGACGAAGATCGAATATGCGATCGACCGCTTCGCCATGGAAGTGAAGCGCCAGCTTGACGTGCTCGACCGTCGCCTGGCCGAAAGCGAATATATCGCCGGCAGCGACTACACGATCGCCGATATTGCCATCTGGCCGTGGTATGGCGGTCTCGCCAAAGGCTGGCAGTACGGCGCGGCCGAGTTCCTGCAGGTGCAGGACTACAAGAACGTTCAGCGCTGGGCCGAGCAGGTTTACGCGCGTCCCGCCGTCAAGCGTGGCCGCATGGTCAACCGCATGTCGGGCGAACCGTCCGAGCAGCTGCGTGAGCGCCACGATGCCAGCGACTTCGAGACCAAGACGCAAGACAAGATCGCGCCTGCAGGCTGATAGGCAGTTTCGCTCGTTATTTCCTTGAACCCGCGGTCTCCGGATTGCGGGTTTTTTTATTGGCTTTGCCAGCGATGTTCGTGAGGCGGCCAAGTCAGCCTCGCTCCATCTTGTCGGGTCTAATGTCTCCCTGCCGAAGCTTTATCGCCCGGCAGAGAACGCAACGCACTCTGCAATGCGTTTCACCGATGACGCAAGAGGAATGCTTTTCCATGCAGCAAATTGCTGGTGACCGTGCCCTGGACAATAAAATCATCGCGGGCGTGCCGTCGCAGCAATCAAGCAAGGAGAGAGAAGCGCTCTTGAAGTGCCTGATTTCGGGTGGCGACGAGCGGTTGGACTGCGATGCCGTCAGCGGTCTCAATATGTACGGTTACGGCCCGGCGCCTCGTCCAAACGATCTGGCTTTCGGCTCCTCCACGGCGTCGACGATTTCCGCCGATGCCTTTGCCGAGATCGACACTTACTTTGCCGGTCTGGTCGGCGAAATGGAAACCGGCTCGCCCGCAGCTATCTATGAGCGTGAAATTGGACGAGTGCGGTCGGATTTGCTGCGTCTGCTTGATCTCAATCAGGCCGCCGGACAACCGCAAGTCGACGCGATCGTCGCGACTTCGGGCACGGACATCCATCTCTTTGCAGCCTCGCTTCTGGCGCGCGAGGATGATTGCGCCTTGATGACCATCACGTTGATGGGCAACGAGACGGGCAGCGGCGTCATGACGGCCTCAGCAGGTCGCCACTTCATGGGCCGTGTCAGCAGCGATCGCGCCGTTGCCAAGGGCGAGGAGTTGCGGCCCGGCGACGCAACGCGCAACGCGACCATCGCCGTCCGCAATAAGGATGGCTCCCTTCGCGTCGACCGCGAAGTCGAGGACGAATTGCGGGGCCTGATCGAGCTCGGCCGTGCCGCCAGGCTCCGATGCTTGCTCGTCGTGACCGACGTGTCGAAGACCAGCCTTCTAGCGCCGGGCCTGGAAAGCGTGCTGCGGCTGAAGGCGCGTTTCGGCAACGCGCTCGATATCATGATCGATGGCTGCCAGTTCCGCCTGTCGGCGGCGACGATCCGTGCCTATCTCGCGCATGGCTTCATGGTGGCCCTGACCGGCTCGAAGTTTCTTGCCGGACCGATTTTCAGCGGCGCCCTTTTGTGCCCGCCGCAGATATCGGAGCGCTTCAAGCATCGCTGCCTACCGGCGGCTCTGGCGGACTATTGCGGCAAGGCCGAGTGGCCGGAGGGCTGGGCAGCGCGTGAAGCCTTGCCCGAACGCGCCAATTTCGGCCTGCTGTTGCGCTGGAAGGCGGCGTTGTTCGAGCTGCAATCCTTTGTCGCCGTTCCGGAAGTGCAGGTTACCGCGGTTCTTTCCACCTTCGCCGAAGCGGTAACCGCCCGGCTTGCCAACGACCCTGCCTTTGCGTTGCTGGACAGCCGTCCCCTTGATCGCCGCTGCCTATGGACCGTGCCCTCTGTGCGCCATTGGGACGAAATCCCTTCGATCTTTTCGTTCTATCTGCGCGACGCCGGCAATGCAGGTGTCTTAAACGCGGCCGAGACCGCAGCCGTCTATAAGGAGTTGGCCATCGAGGAAGATGGGTTCGCCGCCGTGCGGCTTGGCCAGCCCGTGCGTTGCGCAGATTTCGGCGAGATGCCAGTCAGCGCCCTGCGCATTTGCCTGAGCGCGCCCTTGATTGTCCGGGCTGCCAAGAGCGCCGAAGCGCTTGCAAGCGTTATTGATCAGGCCATGCTGGTGCTCGACCGGACCGCGGAGATTGCGGCACGGCATGCTTCCATGCCCGCCGTAAGGCTTGCAAGCGCCTAGAGATCGGCATCTCTTTAATCCCCTCAGCTTCTTCGGTCGTCGCCGTCAAAGCCGGCGAAATCACCCCTGACGATCCCGTGGCGCTGGAGCTTGTCGTAGAAAGTCTTCCTCGGAATGCCCAGCGCCTCGATGGTCCGGCGCACATCGCCATTGTTTTGCTGCAGGGTCTCGCGGATGAGTTCTGCCTCGTAGCGTTCCACGCGAACGGGCAGTGAAAGCCCTGCCTCGAGCGCAGCCGCGTCGCCGGATTTCGGCAGGACATCCGCCTCCAGTCCAAGCACGAAGCGTTCGGCGAAATGCGAGAGTTCGCGAACATTGCCCGGCCATTCGTGCTGCTGCAGATGGCGGCGCACGGTGGTCGTAACGGCCGGCACGTCGCGCTTGAAGCGGCTGGCGGCGCGTTCGGCGAAATAACCGAAGAGCAGGGGGATATCGTCGCGCCGTTCCCGCAGCGGCGGGATGGAAAGCGTGACGACGTTGAGACGATAATAGAGGTCTTCGCGAAAATCGCCGCGCTGGCCCGGATCGCCGAGATCGACCTTTGCCGCCGCGACGACACGCAGGTCGACAGGGCGGACTTCGTTTGTCCCGAGCGGCGTCACCTCGCGCATTTCCAGCACCCGCAGCATCTGCACCTGGATCGCCGGCGGCATGCTTTCGATTTCGTCGAGAAACAGCGTTCCCGCGCTCGAATGCTCGATGCGCCCGATGCGCTTCTTCTGCGCGCCGGTGAAGGCGCCCGGTTCGTGGCCGAAGAGCTCGCTTTCGATCACGGTTTCGGGCAGGGCGCCGCAATTCAGCGCAACGAAATTGCCCTTGGCGCGGCGGCTCCAGCGATGCAGCAGGCTGGCCACCACTTCCTTGCCGCTGCCCGTTTCGCCTGTCACCAGCACGTCCACATCCGTATCGGCGATCTGCCGCAAGGTGTGACGCAGGCGCTCGATCGCCAGCGTCTGGCCGATCAGTGGCAGATCGCCCTGGGCTTGTTCGGCGGCCTGCCGGAGCGCGCGGTTTTCCAGAACGAGCCGCCGCTTCTCCGTTGCGCGCCGCACGCTCTGCACCAATCGATCCGTGGCGAAAGGCTTGGCGATGAAATCATAGGCGCCATCCTGGATCGCCTGCACCGCCATCGGTATATCGCCATGACCCGTCATCAGAATAACGGGCAGATCGGCGTCGAACTCCTTGATGCGGGCGAAGAGCTGCTGGCCGTCCATCTGCGGCATGCGGATATCGGAGACGACGACCCCGGCAAAGCCGGCATCCAGGGCATTGAGGGCATCGGTCGCCGCCGAAAAGGCGGAGACGGCAAAGCCTGCAAGTTCGAGCGTCTGTTTCGTCGCCTTCAGGAGATCCTTGTCATCATCGATGAGGAAGACGGGGGGAAGTTCGTTCATGCTGTGGCCTTGCGCAAATGGATGGTGAAGCGGGTGCCATTGTCCTTGCTCTCGACATCGATCCGGCCGCCGTAGTCGATGACGATGTCCTTGGAAATGACAAGACCCAGACCCAAGCCCTTTTCCTTGGATGTATTGAAGGGCGTAAACAGTTGGTCGAGGATTGCAGCGGGAATGCCCGGCCCGTTATCCGAGACGACGATCTCGATATCGTCGGAGGTTTCGCGCACCGAAACCTCGACTTTGGCCCGCTCCCGGCCCTCCAGAGCTTCCAGTGCATTCTGGAAAAGATTGATCAGCACCTGCTCAAGCCGGATGCGCGTGCCGACGACGAGGAGACCTGTCGGCGGCAGATTGATCTTCAGCGCGTCTAGACGGCCGGCAAACCGGCTCCTGAGTAGCACGACCGCCCCTTCGATCGCGCTTCTGATGTCCACCGGTTCGGGTGCCGTTCTTCCCTTGCGGCCAAAGGCCTTCAGTTCTTCGGTGATCGTGCCGATGCGCTCGGTCAGCGCCGTGATCGCGGACAGATTGTCCTTGACCGGCTCCGTCTGCCGCCTGTCGAGGAAGATATGCGCATTCTCGGCATAGGCACGGATCGTCGCGACGGGCTGGTTGATCTCGTGAGCGACGCCGGCGGCGACCTGACCGAGAATGGCGAGGCGGTTGGCCTGCACGAGATCCTGCTGCACGCCCTGCAGCTTGGCCTCTGTCGCCCGATGGTCGGCGATCTCCGCCTCCAGCCGATCGCGGGCCTGGCTGAGATCCTCGGTGCGTTCCAGAACACGGCGCTCCAGCTCTTCGCGGGCGATCCTGCTGACGGCGATCTGCGTGATGGAGACATCGCGGCGACGCAACAGGAAGGCGGCGAAGGCAAGGATCGGCAGCAAGACGGTCAAGGTAAGGAAACGCGTCTCGCGCACGGAAGACGCAATCGCCTGATCCGTCGGAATGAGATAGCCGAGCTGCCAGGGCGTCGAAGGGATTGCTGTCGTCAGCCGCAAATATTCAGCCGCGCTGCTGCCGGGCAGGACGGCGCGGACGATGGTCGCATCCGGCCCTACGGTCTCTGGGCGGCTGACCGGCAGCGGCGACAGCGGAGCGGCGCCGAACTGCAGGCTCTTGCGAATGGCTGCCGCTTCTTCTCGGCCCAACGCCGCCGTCGTCATGAAGCGCCATGAAGGCAAGCTGGTGATGAGGATGACGCCGCGTTCGTCGGTCACATAGGCAGGACGACCGGTCTCGCTCCAGTCGGCCTCCAGCTGATCGAACTCCATCTTCACCACGACGACACCCAACGCTGAACCAGCATCGCCGACGCGGCGCGAAATATAGAGACCGGGGCGGTTACTGACGGTACCAAGCGCATAATGCTCGGCGGTGCCGTCTTCCATAGCCCTACGGAAGTAGTCGCGGAAAGAATAGTCGTTGCCGACGAAGCTCAAGGGTTCGCGCCAGTTGCTGGACGCCATCGCAACGCCGTCCTTGCCGGTGACATAGAGCACCGAGGCGCTTGTCCCCGAAACCAGGCTCTCCAGCTTGCGATCCAGGGCGACGATATCGTCGATCCGTCGCCCCGCGAGAGCATCACGCACCTGCTGATCGTCCGCCAGCAATAGCGGCAAGGCGCGCGGGCGTTCGAGGACTGCCCGCAAAAGTGCGACCTTGAGATTGGCATCCGTATGCCCCTGCCTCTGCAGTGTCTCGATCGCGGAGATGCGGCCATAGAAGCTTGCGCCATAAAGGGCAGCCGCAATGACGGCTGCGCAGAGGAACGCGAACGCCAACCAAACCCGGCGGGAGCGCCGGCTCAGTTGCTCCGGCGTCAAAAGTCGGTCTGTGGGCGCGCGCTGTAGCATCGCCATATTGTGCATGTTTTCGCGCGCATCGCAAATCAATCTGTGCGGATTGTCGCACATTCTGTGCGGCAGGCTCTCTCGCCGATTTTATAGATGTCATGAAATCAAGTAGTTAAATCCATCCCCCTTAATTGGCACGCTCGTTGCAAAGCCAAGTGGAACAGTCGGAGGCTGTTGAATTCTAGTCGTCGCCCGGAGGGCCGAGAGATCGGTTGGGCTTAACGGAGGACATCATGATTGCTCCCATCGCTGCCGCCGAAACGCGCAGCAAACTTCCCTTTTACCGGCATCTCTATGTGCAGGTCCTGACCGCCATTGCCGCCGGCATCCTGCTTGGCCATTATTATCCGCAGCTCGGCGCATCGCTGCAGCCGCTCGGCGATGCCTTCATCAAGCTCGTCCGCATGGTCATCGCGCCGGTCATCTTCCTGACCGTCACGACAGGCATCGCAGGCATGTCGGATCTCAAGAAATTCGGCCGTGTCGTGGGCAAGGCGTTTATCTACTTCCTGACGTTCTCGACCCTGGCGCTGATCGTCGGCCTCATCGTCTCGAACGTCGTGCAGCCGGGCGCCGGCATGCATATCAATCCGGCGACGTTGGATACGAAGGCCGTCACCAATTATGCGGCGCAGGCCCATGATGCGACGGTCGTCGGCTTCCTGATGAACATCATTCCGGATACGATCGTCGGCGCTTTCGCCAAAGGCGATATTCTACAGGTCCTGTTCTTCTCGGTGGTCTTCGGTATCGCGCTCGGCGCTGCCGGCGAACGCGGTCGCCCGGTCGTCGACTTCCTGCAGGCGTTGACCACGCCGATCTTCCGCATGGTTGCCATATTGATGAAGTTCGCGCCGATCGGTGCCTTCGGCGCCATGGCCTTCACCATCGGCAAGTACGGCATCGGCACCATCGCCAACCTGGCCTTCCTGATCGGCACCTTCTACGCCACGTCGCTTCTGTTCGTACTGGTCGTGCTCGGCGCCGTTGCCCGCTATAACGGCTTCTCGATCCTGGCGCTGATCCGCTACATCAAGGAAGAGCTGCTGCTCGTGCTCGGCACCTCGTCGTCGGAGGCCGCGCTGCCGGGCCTGATGAACAAGATGGAACGGGCGGGCTGCAAGCGTTCGGTCGTCGGCCTTGTCATCCCGACGGGCTATTCCTTCAATCTCGACGGCACCAACATCTATATGACGCTGGCGGCATTATTCATCGCCCAGGCAACCGACACGCCGCTGTCGCTCGCGGACCAGATCCTGCTGCTGCTCGTGGCCATGCTGAGCTCCAAGGGTGCCGCCGGCATCACCGGTGCGGGCTTCATTACGCTTGCCGCTACCCTTGCCGTCGTGCCTTCAGTGCCGATCGCCGGCATGGCGCTGATCCTCGGGATCGATCGTTTCATGTCGGAATGCCGCGCTCTGACGAACTTCGTCGGCAATGCGGTTGCGACGATCGTCGTCGCCCGCTGGGAAAACGAACTCGACCAGACCAAGTTTGCCGCCGCCATGGCGGGGCAATTGAGCGAGGAAATCGAGGCGCCTGCCTTGCAGGCGGCCGAGTAGGTTTCGCTTCATCCTCCCAAGAACGAAACGGCCCCCATGCGGGGCCGTTTTCTGTTCGGCACCCTGGGCGGTCACAGTTTCGTGTATCGCCGGCTACAACCCATGCAACTGTCCTCATCAACAGCAGGCTTCATAAAACTGTCACCGCAACGGCTCACAGCATCGTATTGACAATTGTGAATTTCGGCAGAGCCGCAGGACAGGAGGGCAGCGTGTCGCAGACGTATTTTGTGGGCGCACGCCAGCCGGCCTTTGGGTGGATTTGCCTCTATCGACCTTATCGCGGGTAACCGCGCATGGCGTCTTCAATGTCAACGCAGCATAAGGTCTTGAGGCGTTCGGAAAGTTTCCTGTCCGAACTTGCGTCCCATACGGATGCGTTGCTTCACGGCCGCGTTTACGAACAATATGCTGCGATCTGCTACAGGAAAGAAGCTGAACGCGACGATGCTGAGGTGCTCGTCGTCACCAGCCGGGAAAGCGGGCGCTGGGTTGTCCCGAAGGGCTGGCCGATCAAGGGCAAGAAGCCGCATGAAGTCGCAGCCATAGAGGCCTATGAGGAGGCTGGCGTGCGCGGAAAAGTGAAGAAGAAGCCTTTTGGCTATTTCACCTATCTGAAGCAGCTTGCCGACGGCAATCGCGTTCCCTGTATCGTCGGGCTGCATCTACTTGAGGTCGATCAGATGCTTCAGGATTTCCCGGAGCGAGGCCAGCGCCGCGTCGAATGGGTCTCCTTCATCGAAGCGGCCAATCGTGTGCGCGAACCGGAACTCAAGGGCCTTCTGATCGAGGCCGAACGGAAGATACGCAAGGCAAGGGCCAAGAAGTAACTTTGCCTGGGCGGGTGGTACGGGCTCTCCTTCCATATCTCGTGACGGTGAACGATCGCGAGAATGGTCCGCGGTAGCGCTCGGCTATTTTGTAACCGTGGCGTGCGGCGATATCACTGAATATTAAAATACGACATGAGCCGAGAGCCAGGCGATGGGCAGCTATGCGCTTCCATGCTTGCCCTTGCCGCATTGATGCCTATATTGACCCAGCGTTCGGCCGCGTCTGTTTAGGTCGATATGCCTCATGGCTGCAATAGCTGCCTTCACCCGGCAACGAGCTGGCCGGCGGACTCTGGAAGGAGAAATTTCATGTCCATTACTCCGAATAATATCGATAGTTCAAAGGCTTCTACCGTTCCCCATGGCGAAATCGCAGCTGCCGTGCGGCAGGCGCGTGAAACCATCGGTTATACGGTTGACGATCTGTCTGAGACCTGTGGCCTCACCAGTGAGGAAATCATTGAAATCGAGGCCGGCGCGGAGGCTGATCCGGCAAAACTTCGCCGCATTGCCACCGCGTTGCAGATCCCACCCTCGACTTTTTTCATCGTCTGAACAAGCGGCGCACTTCGGTGCGCCCCTTCGATTTCTCCCGCAGAAAAGCGGCGCTCGTTCGTTCCAATATGGCTACGCATGACATCGCGCAGGGGGATGCCCATTTTTATCGAGCTCCTCCCATCTGCGTTCTGGCGTAATCAGATGATCCCGCTCGCGACATGACGTTGTTGACCCAGCTGGTCAGGAAGCGAAGATGCGCAGGGCTTGACTGAACTACCGTTCAGGAACGGCGGGATTTCTCCAGGGGGGATTCCGACAATCTCCGAAGCGTTGCGTTCGAGCCGGTCAAAATCAGTCATCGACGACGATGGCGAAGTTCAGATTGTCGATCCCGTCAGCCGCGCTGTGGAATATCTGCCGATACAATGGCCGGTGCGTCACGGAGAGGCGTTCGAGACGCGCTCCAGGCTTGGATTGTCAACGTCAAGGGCAGGGCGTCGCAGCCGCAGGTCCGATTTGCATTCATCGCGGCCGCCAAGGTGGTTAGCGGCTCAATGACACTCTGAACGAAGAGCAATCCGCCGTCTTTCTGCCGGTTATAGTCCATTCGTCAATCTTTGGAGTTCCGCCAGAGAGACGATTGAGCAGAGGTCTTGAGGATACGAGGAGGTCCGACCGTTGCACGATGCAGGCGATCGAACCTCCCGACCATCGCAATTTGGCGGTTGCGATAGTTGCAAAGATGTGACCTGCCACCGACGTATCGTCCATACGGGAAACGACGCGGGAGATCTGATTGCGCCCGACTTTGGAAAGCCGCAATTGAAGCAGGCAACAGCCTAGAATCCAGGTGTGAAGCTCCGACAAGACGGCTATTGAATCGCTCCGATCATTCTTCGAGATATTGATGGTCCCATATGAGCCCTATCGAGAATAACAAGGATTCGGCGATTTCTTCACGTTGGTGACGGTGTGCTCGCCCGGCGTCGTACGCTTCTTCGTTCATCCAGGTTTATGAGCACGCGGCTCAGCAAGGACCTATCTTGCGTTCGGTCTCGCGCGATTCGCGCCATCGGCAGTCCCGGTCTTGAAGCCGAGGCGCCCAAGCTCGAAGATGGCATTGTCGGCGTATTCGATCTTGTCAAGGAGTATGAAGTGAACGGGCGCATGCGCCGCGATCTTGACGGTGTGACTTTAAGATCGGCCGTGGGGAGAAGATCGCTGTTCTTAGTCATAACGGCGCGGGCAGATCGTCGCTGGCGCGGATGATCGCAGGCATAGACGAGCCGGGCATGAGGCAAAGTCGTACGCAACATGTCGATGTCATGTCCGACTGCATTGAGCGGCGGGTTCGGTGGCTCAATGACGGGCTTTGACCGGATGCGCTTCCTGTAACTGATCTGCGATAAGCCATTCGACGAAATCGCGATCTGGTAGAGTATTTCAGCGAGCTTGGTTGCCATCTGCGCATGCCCACCGAGCATACTCGTCCGGCATCCGGGCGCGACTGGCCTTCGGCATGTCACTTGCCATCGATTTCGACTGCTATCTCATCGACGAGGTGCTTTCCGTCGGCGAAAAGCGATTCCACCTGCCTCCTTCGAAGAGCACTTCGTTATACGCAACGATCTTTCGATGATAGTCGTGCGACGTAACGTCAATGTGATTGGTGATTAGTGCAAGCCTGCGCTTGTCCTAAAAACAGGCTGGGGCCGCGTTTTCGATGACAATGGGAGCGGCGTTTCGGATCCACTCTGCATTGCAGGTCGATTTGCTTTTTTGGTTGACTTGTTCGCGTACCGATGACAAACGCCGCCCGCCGGTTGCGCAAATGAGACAGTATCGGAAGCTGACAGATCGAGCATGGTCGCATCTTCGCGTCGACCATCGAAACAATGCCGTTAAATCTCAGACCCTATCGGTCCGCCCGGTCAAAGCATGTGATAAATTAAGACAAGCGAAATTATCTCGCCTTCTAATTGCTTTTAAAATCGGGGCCATTCTCCTCACGTCTTTTGGCGACGAACGACAAATATCCGATTACGCTCATCATCCGGCTATCGCGACGCATAGATTAGTAACTACATCTGCAAGCAATGGTAGTGCTTCGCTGGGGTAATGGCAATATTGGTAAAGACATTTTGTTTGATGGCCTCGTGCCCGAAGACGGTCGAGAGTAAGCATACGAAGGTGTGAGCAATCTGTATAACGCCGTCATTATCTGTACTGTATGGCTAAAATTTACCATGCTAATTTAATATTAACGAATTCAACTATAAGTTATTATCGGGGTGATTTGAATGATCAAACGGGCAGGACCATGGAGGCCTCATAGAGAAGTCTTGAAGCAATTTGGCCTCGAAAAAATCATGTGGCGGCGGTTGCGACTATGCAATCTGAGATTTTGAGTAGGATAGCGGATGGCGACGTTGGAAAGAGTTGCCGAACAATGCGTTGGCACCTTTGAGGTCTATTCTCGTGCTGCAATTGTTCGCAATCTCGACTTGCTTGAACCAAACTGGAAGTGGAGTGTTCCGTCGGAATCCAGTGGCGATTATTCCTTTAAATTCAGCAAGCAGCCCGTTCAATCGACGTTCATCATAAGTGCGCAGCACTCCGCCGGCCTGGAAGCTATTGCAAAGCAGGACGTACCGCGTGTCAGCATCATATTCGTTCTGGCAGGCGAGTTAGAAATTAATCACAGACGGATGCAGAAATCATTGCGCATTCCCATCAATAACGTCGCCAGCATCAGCGACCGCGCCGGCAAGCGGCTGGAGATAAAGCCACGGAGCTCTTGGCTGCTATTTCAAATTCCGGAACCGGTTATCAGGCAGCACTTCGAGGAATTGACGGGCAAGCCCTATGTGCAGGAATTCGCCCTAGCGCCGGTAAGCTTCCGTCAGGGCGGTGCGCAGGGGCTATACCAAACACTCCGCCAGGCCGAAAAGGATCTCATGACCGCTCGCCCGGTCGAAAGGGTGATGCTCGCAAAGGCCTATAGCGAGCTTCTTCTAGTCAAGCTGTTTACGAAGCTTCCGCACAATCTTTCCGACGCTTTTCATCGCGGAACATTGGAAAGCGCGCCGCGCCAGCTTCTGAGGGCAGAGGCCTTCATGCGCGACAATCTGCACAACGCGATCATGCTGGAAGATCTCGCCCATGCCGCGAGCTGCAGCCCGCGTGCACTGCAACGCATGTTCAAGACCTATCGGGGCGACACGCCGATGGGAATCTTGTGCAACTATCGGCTGGCCGCGGCTCACGGCGCCATCAAGGGCGGCCAGACCGACAGTATCACCGATCTCGCTATGAGCCTGCAGTTTTCCAATCCCGGGCGGTTCTCGGTTCTTTACAAGCATGCCTACGGTTCCAGCCCTTCATCGATCCTTCGGTTTACCCGGGAGCGCAGTGACGATGCCGAAACGGCGTAGTGGTCAGAGCAATGATGCCTCATCAAAACTACTCCATGCCGCTCAGAATTGTCGATGCCGCGGAAGGTCGGACGATTGTGCGTTCTCGCCTGCGTTCCTAGGGGCTGTGCATTTTCTGAGGCCAAACCGAAGGCCAACCGCATGTCCGAGGCAGCAGCGGCGCGTATCGTGCCGCCATTTGCGCTTGTCGGCATGATATCGACCGGCAATGAACAGAAGTGCCCCGCGGCCGGGGGGCTGGCGGCTTATTTCTGCGAAGGCGCCCGTGATCTCGGCCTAAGGATCGCCGTGCCGCGATTGTCCGGAACCCGCGCGACAATGTAAGATTGCGGCATGAGAACGTGGTCACTGTCGTGCGCGAGCCGACCACCTACGCGCTCCCCGGCGCGTCGGGGCAGAATGGCGAAGTACCCTTTAGCGACAGCATCTGACCATCGCAAACGCGGCGGCGCACGGGAGGACTTCAGGATACCCGTACAGATATTTCGAGCATCTTCCTCTTCCGTTATGAGCCGCTTCCGTCTGGAGCGTCGAATGGTAGCGAGCTGCCTGATCCGACCACAGCGCTGGCTTCATGCGTCATGGAAGCTAGGACATGCATTCGGCGGCGACGGGCATTTAGATTGCCGGCTGGTTTTGCTGTGCCGAACATTATTTTGTTGCTCAATATTTCCGGCTCCATGAATTTTGTAAACCAACGTTTCCCGCGCTGAAAATTCCGTATTGGCGCCGCAAAAACCCTTTTTCTCAGAGGATTGATAGTTTGTATAAGGGTTGAGAAAACGGAATGAAGCCTATGAACGCCAGCGCCACACCGGATATTCTGATCGTCGATGATGACCACGAGATACGTTCGCTCCTGAGCCGGTATCTCGAGGAGCAGGGGTTCCGTGTGTCGACGGCGAGCGACCTTCGCGGATGCAACGACGCGCTGAACCGCCGCCATCCCGACCTGCTGGTGCTGGATGTCATGCTTCCCGATGGATCCGGCCTTGATCTTTGCCGTGACTTGCGAAGCCGCCGTCCGCGGGTTCCCGTCATTCTGCTGACCGCCTTGAAGGAGGACATAGATCGTATCCTCGGTCTTGAGATCGGTGCTGATGATTATCTCGGTAAACCGTTCAATCCGCGCGAGCTGGCGGCGCGCATTCGCGCCGTGCTGCGTCGCACGAACGAGGACTCTTCGGTAGAGCCTGAGCAAAGACGCTATCAGTTCGCGGATATGGTGCTTGATCCGCAGCTTCGCCGGGTGAGCCGAGACAATGGCGAGGTAATCTCGCTGACGGGTGCCGAATTCGATCTTCTCAAGGCGTTCCTTGAGCGCGCCGGCCGGCTGCTGTCGCGCGATCAGCTGCTCGACCTGACGCAGGGGCGCGATCGCGACCCCGCCGATCGCTCGATCGACGTCCTGATGAGCCGGCTTCGTCGCAAGCTGGGAGAAACGACGGAAGATCCCATTTTCAGAACGATCCGCAACGGCGGCTATCAGCTCGTCGTCCCGGTAACGGCTATCAAAGGCGATTCATGAGGTCACTTGGTGCGCGCCTGGCACTACTCCTGCTGACGGCCATCGTCCTGGTCGTCATTTCGTCGTCCTTCGTGGCAAGCCTTGTCATGCGAGGGCCGCGACCGGACATGACGATTGATGGGACGGCCCGGCAGCTTGCCGTTCTCGCGACCTTCGCGGAGAAGGATCGCGCCATGGCGGAATCGGCAGGGCTGATCGTTGCTTCCATGCCAGCCGGCGGCCCGACTGACGTAGAGCTCTCCCGCTTTCTCACCGAGGCGCTGCTTCGCATTTCCGGAATGCGCGAGGCAATCATATCGCGCCAATCGACGGGCGGGTTGATCGCGTCCTTGAAGCTCTCCGACGGCAACTGGCTGGTCATGCCGATGGGGCCGCACGGCCCGCCTCCGGACGGCTGGAAGGTTCTTGTGGGCTGGCTCGGCCTCATCATCATCGGCAGCGTGCTCGTTTCGATCTTTGCAGCTTCCAAGATCATGAAGCCGCTGCGTCTGTTGGAGCAGGCGGTGGCGGCAGTCAATCCCGACGGCACGCTGCCGCACATACCCGAAAGCGGCCCGGGCGAAATTCGCGCCACCGCGCAAGCGCTCAACGGCCTTTCCGCGAGAGTGAAGGCTGCCACGGAAAGCAGGATGCGGCTTGTTGCCGCCGCTGGACACGATCTGCGAACGCCGATGACCCGAATGCGGTTGCGTGCCGAGTTCATCCGGGACGAGGACGAGCGGCGCAAATGGCTTGCCGATCTGGAGGAGCTGGACAGGATCGCCGATAGCGCCATCGGCCTCGTTCGCGAAGAGATTTCCAAGGACAGCCTGGAACAGGTGCGGCTCGACAGGATCGTCGAAGGTATCGTCACTGAACTGAAGGCGATCGACATGAACGTCAAGAGCGGCGATCTGGAGCAGGCGACGATCTGCGCGGGGCCGCTGGCGGTTACACGCGCGTTGCGCAACCTGCTCATCAATGCCGCGACACATGGCCAGTCGGCGACGGTGACGGTCACGCATCTTGGCAACCGGGCCGTCGTGAGGATTATCGATACCGGTCCCGGCATCCCCGAGGATCGATTGGATCAGGTGTTCGAACCCTTTTTCCGAATCGATATCGCAAGGCAAAGATCCTTCCCCGGCGCTGGCCTCGGCATGGCTATTGCGCGCGAAATCGTCACCCGATTCGAGGGCGAAATCACCGTGCGAAACCGCCAGCCGCGGGGGCTGGAGCAAGTCGTGTCATTCAAGAGCGCCGAAGCGAAGGCCGCAGGCTGACCGAGCAAAAAAGACCGAACGGATTAGCGGCATGCAGATTCGGCCACGCTCCAAGGTAGCGGTCGGGTAACGATCCGAATTTTGCCTCAAAACAGGATTTACTTGCGTAGGATTTTCGAAAATTCTATGAACGACAGTATTTGCAGTAAGCTTGTAGAACTTACCAAATAATGTTTTCCCGATAGAAAAGCCGAGACACCAAAATTCATCAAAATGCCCTCTTTCAGCAACATTCGGAAATGTCCTGAGCGCCAATTAATGTAAAATTGTTGTCGATCAGCAGCTTGGCTCGAGCAGGCTTTGATCGCCCCGCATACCCGGCTTCGCCATGACGCCCCCAACACGAATGGCGAAGCCGGATTGCTTCCCGGCAACGCCACCGCGATTTTATCCAGAATAATCAGTCTCTTGAGAGTGCCGCCACGGGATCGAGCAACGACGCGTTGCGCGCCGGCAGGTAGCCGAACGTAAGGCCGATGGCGCAGGAGCAGGTGAAGGCGAGGATGATTGAACCCGCCGAATAGACCAAAGTAAAATTGGATCCAAAATAATTGAACGCGGCACCGAAGCCAAGTGCCGTTGCAATGCCCAAAGCGCCGCCGAGCAGACAAACCAGCACGGCTTCAATGAGAAATTGCTGCAGGATGTCCTGGCGTCTTGCACCGACTGCCATGCGCACGCCGATTTCGGCAACGCGTTCGGATACCGAGACGAGCATGATGTTCATGACGCCGATGCCGCCGACCAGCAGCGAGATGACGGCGATGGACGAGATAAGCAGAGTCATCGTCCGAATGGTGCTCGTGATTGTCTGACGGATATCGTCGGTATTGAGGATGAAGAAATCCCTGGTGCCATGGCGACGTTCCAGAAATTGCGTCACCGCCGCCTCGGCTGTCGAGCTATCGGCGTCGTCAGCAACACGTACGGTGACGCTGCGCAACGACATGTCGCCAAGGAAGCGGGCTTGTACGCCGGTATAGGGAAGGTAGACCGAAAGATTGTCGCTGGAGCCGAAGCCTCCCTGCTGCGCGGCGATAACACCGATGACGCGCGCGGGGACCTTGCCAACGAAGATCGTCTGCCCGATCGGGCTGAGGCCTTTGTCCGCAAACAGCGCCGTCGCGGTGTTTTGATCGATCACCGCATCCTGCGTCATTCCTCGGACGCCGTCGGAATCAAACAGCTGGCCCGCGACCAGTTTTGATCCTTTCACGGAAAAATACGCGTCGCCGACGCCGTTGATCAAAGCATTTGCCTCCGTCGCACCGAATCGCACGGTGTTGCTGGTGGACACGGTCGGCGTGATGGCGGCGACATAGGTGAGCTTTGCCAGCGCATCGGCATCGGCAACCACCAAAGTTTTTATGCGTCCGGACCGGGTATCGCCGAAGCTCTTGCCGGGAAAGATCTCCAGCGTGTTCGTGCCGAGGCTGTTGATATTTGCCAGAACCTTTCGCTGCGATCCCTCGCCAAGCGCTATGACGCTGACGACCGACGCAATGCCGATAATGATTCCCAGCATGGTCAGAAAGGTACGCAGCCGATGTGCTTGCAGTGCAAGCATCGCCATCCGGAACGCTTCGAGTAGCCGACCCGTCATTTCACCCCAGCCCGACTTGCCGGCGCGGGTCTCGGCAAGGGAGGCTTGGGGTTCCGCCGTTTCGTTTCGCGTCCGTCGGTCGGCGACTATGCGACCATCGGAAATTTCGATGATACGGTCGGCGCGCGAAGCGACATTCATGTCGTGAGTGACGATGACGACCGTATGCCCCTCGGCATGCAGCTCGCCGAGAATGCGCAGCACCTCTTCACCGCTCTGCCGATCGAGCGCACCGGTCGGCTCATCGGCAAGAATGACATTGCCATTGTTCATCAAGGCACGCGCAATCGAGACGCGCTGCTGCTGGCCACCGGAAAGCTGGCTCGGCCGATGGCTGCCGCGCTCGCCCATGCCGAGACGTTCAAGCAGGGCGATAGCACGTTCACGTCTCGTCTCGCTCGGCCGTCCGGCATAGATCGCCGGTACCTCGATATTGCCGATTGCCGTCAATTCCGACAGCAGATGGTAGCGCTGAAAGATAAAACCGAAATGTTCTCGCCGCAGCCGGGACAGGGCATCGCTGTCGAGGCTATGCGTATGCACGCCAGCGATCGCGTAGGTGCCGCCAGTGGGGCGATCGAGCAGGCCGATGATATTCATCAGGGTCGATTTTCCGGAGCCGGAAGGCCCGACGATGGCAACCATCTCGCCTTCGGTTATCGACAGATCGACATCCTGCAACACCGCGATAGTGCGGTCGCCCGATTGGTATTCGCGCCGCACGCGCCGCAATTCGATGATGGGGGAGGGCACGGCTTAGAATCCCATGGGCGGCGGCGGGCCGCCATTGCTGCTGCTCTTCGTCGTCGTGGCGCTCGCCTCGCCGATAACGACATTCTCACCCTCCGATAGGCCGGACCGGATCTCGGCGGAGACATTGTTGTTGAGGCCGACGGTGACCTTGCGCTGGTTTCGCTTACCATCGTCGCCCAGCGTCTGAACGACATAGGAACCGTCTGCCGACCTGGCGCCCAATGCCGAGGAGGGGATGGTGAGCACATTCTTGGCCTCGCCGAGCACGATGTGAACTTCGGCCGACATGTAGGTTCGGAAATATTTCTCGCGGTTGGGCACCGCGAAAACCCCGTTGTAGTAGATCGCCGAGGACGAGGACGACGATGTCGTGCTGCTGCTGGAAGACGAAGTGGTGGTCGAGGAGGTGACGCTGCTGTCACTGGTGATCGACTCCGGTGCCGGTTCGATCGATTGCAGCGTGGCGTCATGGCGCGTGCCGGGATCACCCAGAATGGTGAAATAGAGAGGCTGTCCGGCCTTGACCTTGACGACATCGGCTTCCGATATTTCAGTGCGGACGATCATCGTATCAAGCTGCCCCAGAATGACGATGGTCGGCGCCGATTGGGCCGCATTGACCGTCTGGCCCTGCTGGTTGACGATGGCAAGCACGGTGCCGTCCATCGGCGCCGTGATGCGCGTGTAGGAAAGATTGGCGCGCGCCGTTTCGACCGCAACTTCGGCCGAGGTGATCTGCGCATCGAGAGCCGCGATCTGCGCGGTGATCTTCTTAACGCTCGCTTCCGCGCTATCAAGGTCGGCCTTGGAGCCCGCCTGATTGCGGAATACCGTCTGCTGGCGGACGAGCGTGAGCTGTGCGTTCGCAAGATCGGCCTCGCTTTCCTGACGCTGTGCCTTGACGTTTGCGAGGGAAGCCTGCGCGGTCTTCAGGTCGTTGCTTTGCGTGGTCGAGTCGATTTCGGCAACCAGCGTATCCTTCTTCACCGTATCGCCGAGCTTGACGTGAAGCGCGGTAATCCGCCCGGAAACCTGTGCACCGACGGCAACCAGTTTGGTTGGCTTGAATGTGCCGGAGGCGAGGACCGCCTCCTCGACATTGCCGCGTGTCACCGGCGCGGTGATGGCGGATGATGTCTGCCGGTCGAAGTAGCCATGCCAGAAGAGGATGACGCCCACGATGGCAAGTGCCAGCACGCCTGCGAGCGCCGGACGTGCCAGCTTGATACGCCGGCGTGACGGCGACTTTGCCGGTGCTGGATTTTCGGCGCGCTTGGGATTGATGGTCGTTGGCGCTTCGCGATCTAAGATGTTCAGCATGGAACTACTTGGCCATCGTTAGGTGCGGGCCGGTATTGGTATCGACCACCGCAGGTTTGGAAACATCGACCTGCCCGTCCCAGCCTCCGCCGAGCGCCTTGTTGAGCGAGATATAATCGGTGGCGATCGAAGCCTTGCTTTGAATGACGGACTCCTCGGCGCTGTAGAGCGAACGTTCGGCATCGAGCACATCGAGGAAATCCGTGACGCCCGCCTGGTTCAGCGTGCGCGAGAGATCCGATGCACGGCGATAGGAGCTGCTGGAAGAAACGAGCTTGGCATATTTCAGCCGCTCCTGAGTGAGGGACACGACTGCGTTCTCGACATCTTCCATGGCCGAAAGCACGGCCGACTGATAGGCGATGAAATATTGATCCCGCTCCGCCTTGGCGACATCGACGGCGGCCTTCAGCTGGCCGCCCTGGAAGATCGGCACCGTCAGTGACGGGCCGAACGTCCATCCGATGGAGGACTTTTTCGCCAGATCGCCGATATTGGCGGCCGACGAAGAAATGTCGCCCGTTAGCGAGATGGACGGATAGCGATTGGCTTCAGCCTGACCGATCTTCGCCGTGTATTGTGCAAGTTGCCGCTCCGCGAGACGGACGTCCGGCCGAGACGTCAGGATATCGGCCGGAATACCGGTCGAGATATTCATCCTGGGGCTCGGAATGGAGCCGCCCGTCCTGAGCGTGTCTTCAAGCGTGGCCGGCGGCTTGCCCAGCAGCACGCTCAGGCGATGGACCGCTTCCGCATAGGAGATTTCGTAGGTCGGAATATCCGACTCGGTGCTGCTGGCGAGAGCGTCGGCCTTGGCCGAGTCGACGCCGGTGGCGCTGCCTGCCAGATACTCCATACGCGTCAGGGCTGCGCTCTTGCGTTGGGATACGGCGGTGCGCTTGGCGAGATCGCGCAGAGCCTGGTATTCGCGCGCCTGGACATAGTAGGACGCGACGTCGCCGATCAATGTCAGCATGGTGTCGCGTAGCTGCTCGTCGGCAGCATCGACACCATATTTTGCCGCCTCGGTGGCGCGCTTGTTGCCACCGAAGAGATCGAGCTCCCAGCTGGCGTCGAAACCGCCGTTATAAAGCGTGGAGAAGGTCGCGTCGGTGGTGCCGCTTGATGCGGCCGACGTGCGTGTTCGCGTCCCCGAACCGGTTCCCTCGACGCTCGGCAGCAATGCGCCTTTCTGCTCGCGGTAGGTGGCGCGCGCTTCGCGGATTTTTGCCTTGGCCGTCGCCACATCCAGGTTGCTGGCCAGCGCCGCCTCGATCAGTGCATCAAGCGTCGGATCCTTGAGTTGCTTCCACCATTGGGACAATCGCGGCGCCTTCGAAGGCTTCGTTCTGGCTTTGCTGCCCCAATGCGACGGCATGGCAAGGTCGGGTGTCCGGTAATCCGGGCCGACGACGCAGCTTGTCAGCATCCCGGCAAGTGCGGCGGCTATGGCTATATTTGGCAAGCTTTTGCTTGCACGCGAACATGTCGACAAGATTTTTATCCCTGCTCAATTGGTCTTTGCGCCGGCTTTTGCCGATCCTCGTGCAGGCGACGGACAGTCGGCTTTTCCCGCCGAAAGGGCGGATCTTGCACGCGAATGGTCCGGGAGCGCCGGGCGGGGCGCTCCCGGACCATTCAGCCCCAGAGGGGCTACTCCTTCCAACCGACAAGGGCGTCCGGGGGGAATCTCGATCGATTGGAGGCGGAGAGGAAATGGTCTGGATCGACTAAGCAGCGGGGTTTTCCCTGATCGAACCTCTATTGCGGTCAGCGGAATGCAAGAGGGCCGGGAACGAGCGATCGTTCGACATCCTCAAGCCTTGCAAGCTGATCCGCCGTCAAAACTTTGCGGAGAGCCGTCGCCTTGTCCTTGAGGGCAGTTGCCTTGGCCGCACGATCAAGAACGCCATCGGCGACACGCTCGCCAAAGAGCTCAGTCGGCTTGTCGTCATCGTGATCGGGCTGCCGCGCGGCATCGTCATTGGCGGGCGGCGGGCCAGGGGGCCGATGCTTTGGGAAGGCCAGAAAATCCGTGAGCGCGCTGGTATAATCCCTCCAGGCATCAAGCTGAGCGCTGCGAACGCCGATCAAGGTTTCCATCGCCGACAACTTGTCCGCCAGTTCCAGGGCCGGATTTGGCGGATGAGGAAAGCCACGCGGCGGCATTGGCATGTCTTCGCCAAAGGCCATCATCGGGCCTTGGGGAGGTGGACCGGGGAAGCCCCAACCTTCCGGCGACATGTGAGCCGGCGGTCGTGGTGATGCCATCTCGGCGACCGGTGGGGTCTGAGCGTCCAGCGTAACGGCCGGCTCGCCGGCAAGTGCCGAAGCGGCGATGCCGCCGATAGCCGTTATCAACAAAGTTGCGACGATATGTCGTTGCCTCATGATCAGTGCCTTCATTACGATTGACTGATGCTGAGGCTAGCGGGACCGTATGAACGCAATACGTCCTGATATTTCCGAATGTTTCCCGCCGGGGGAATGTTGCGAATGAAGTTTGCCAGGAGCCTGGCGGCAACAATTTATTACAACTTTTCTTGACGGAACACGCGGGGAGCGAAAACTGCAGCCACGTCAAGAATCGATCCAAAATCGATACCGCTGCGGGTCATGAGGCAGCGATTTCTGCACAAGCGAGCACGCCTATGAAAAGAGCCGCATCGAGTGTGCGGCTCCTTCCTGGATGTTGTCGGCATGCCGGTCCCGGGCGGCCCGGCAGCTTCTATTCCTTGCCGGTCGCAGCGGCTGATGTCGATTGACCGGCTTCCTTCAAGGCAGCCGCACATTCCTCGCAGCACACCTCGACTGATTTGCCGCCGAGATTGACCTTGATCGTATCTGCGCCGAGTTCGCAGTCACAGGCAGCGCATGTTGTTTTCTTCATGTCGTGATCCTTTCCTCATTGATCCCCCACAGGGGCAAGATCAGGAAATCACCGATCGAGGCATATACGCTGTCGGAATCTTTAGCGAACCGTGTAGCGCTTCGGCTTCAATTGCGCTGAGCGCTGAAACTCCGCCGGCGTCAGCCCATAGGTCTGCTTGAAGGCGGCGCTGAAGTGGCTATGGCTGGAAAAGCCGAGATCGAGTCCGAGCATGGTCAGGTCGTCATAGGAACCGAGAAGATCGAGCGCTCGCGCCAGCCGCAGCCGCAATTGATAGCGATAGAGCGGAATGGCTTCGACCTGCTGGAAAACCTGCGTCAGATATACCGGCGAGACGCCGACCTCCTTGGCGATCTCGGCAAGCGTCCACCGCCGGGCTAGATCAGAGGACAGGACGAGTTTCGCCCGATCGACCAGTTTCTGCCGGCCGAAGCTTGCGCCTGCCTCATGCGAGGTACTCTCGCCGAGCGAGCGGCGCACCAGCGTCAGTGCCAGTGTTTCGCCCTCCAGGCTTTCGGCTATGTTGCGGCTGAGCCCGTGGCGAAGCATCGCCACAAGCGCTTGCGCTCGCGGGTCGATGCGGCGGCGCTGGCGGCGGAAGACGACGCCTTCGCCGGATTGTATCTGTTCCTTTGGCGCGAGCTCATGCAGCATGGCCTCGTCGATCATGAGATCTAGACAGGAATCGCCACCCTCGACGGGGTGGCTGATCCTGTAGTCCTGGCCGCGATTGAAGAAGACAACCTGATTGGCTTCCGAAACGGCCTCGCTTTGACCGACATGGCGCTTGAAGACGCCGCGATAGGTATAGACGAGGCTTGTCTTGTGGGCGCATTCCTCATCGCTCTTATGCCGACAGTCGCCATTGCAGACGACATCGCGGATGAGGACCGTTTTCGTCTTCAGCAGCACGGCTGTCGAAAATTGTAGCATGCCGTAATCCTCATCCCACCGTTTGGGCCGGTTGCATGTCGTGAACTTAGCACGTTCTGATTCATCTTTTTAGTAGCGGCTGTAAATATGCACATCGCTTCCGGCTTGCCCGCGAGAAAGCCCTATATCCTTCAGCTGATCGTCCGAAAGCTCGAGCAGCGCATTGCGGTTTCTTCGCTCGGCCATTTTGCGCGCGAGGATACGCATCAGATCGACGAAGACCGAAGCTGGTTTGCGCTGGACCTTGCGGACGGCGTGGCTGCATTCGGAAAGAATTGTGATGTTTGCGACTTGCATGGCGATACTCCACGGTTTGTTTCGATGGAGCCAGTGAACCATTGGAACCGCATCCGCGCTGTCAGATAATTTAGCGATCGGCGAGGCGGCTGAGTCGGAGAGCGCTATATGGCGAAAGCGCCAAACAGTCGTGGATAGCCCTGTGGCGTCAATATTTTCATTGTCGACATCTTGCCCACAGCGGCAATAGTGTCGAAGCCGACTAGCATAGGCCAAGGTTACTGAGGAGAGTGAAATGTCGTGGCAACATCCCGCACCCCGGATCACCGAACAGGAAAGGCACGAACGCCTTTCGCGGCTTCGCCAGCTGCTCGATGCGCACGGACTAGCCGGCATGCTGCTCGGGCCGACCGAAAGCCTGCGTTATTTCACCGGGCTCGTTTGGCATGCGAGCGAGAGATTTCTGGGGGCACTCGTGACGCCGACCACCCTCTCTTACATCGTCCCCGGTTTCGAGCGCAGCCGCGTGGAGACGCTGCCGCATCTGCCGGCCGAAATCCTCGAATGGCAGGAAGAAGAGAGCAGTGTGGCATTAATCGCGCGTGTCCTTGGTAGTTCGGGCATTTTGGCACTTGACGACAACATGCCGCTCTACTTCTACAACGCATTGGCGACCGAGCTTGGGGCCGAAAGGCTGGCCAATGGCGGACCGCTCATCAACAGCCTGCGCCGGATCAAATCTGTCGCGGAAATCGCGCTTATCCAATATGCGATGAACTTGACGCTCGATGTGCACAAGCAGGCCCATGCCTTGCTCAAGCCGGGAATCCGCGCCTCGGACGTGGTCGCGTTCATCGACCAGCGGCATCGCGAGGCAGGCGCCCATGGCGGATCGACCTTCTGCATTGTGTCCTTCGGCGAGGCGACATCGCTTCCGCATGGCGCAGACGGCGATCAGACGCTCGGCGAAGATGACGTCATCCTGGTGGACACGGGCGCACGCATCGACGGCTATCATTCCGACCTGACGAGAACATACAAGCTGAAGGCCGGTGACAGCGCATTTGAAGACGCATGGGCGATCGAGCGCGAGGCGCAGCAAGCGGTTTTCGAGGCCGCGAAGCTCGGTGCTGCCTGTTCAAGCCTAGATGATGCGGCACGGGCCGTACTGGCGAAACATGCACTCGGCCCCGACTACAAGCTGCCGGGCTTGCCGCACCGCGCCGGCCACGGCCTCGGGCTGGACATCCATGAGGAGCCCTACATCGTGCGCGGCAATGCGACGGCGCTTGCGCCCGGCATGTGCTTTTCGAACGAGCCGATGATCGTCTTTCCGCGGAAATTCGGCATCCGGCTGGAGGATCATATCTACATGACGGCGGACGGCCCGCGCTGGTTTACCCAGCCATCCAAGGGGCCGACCGAACCTTTCGCCTGATGGGAGAAACCAGCTCGGCGCTCTGGCGCCGGGCAATGCCCGATATCGGCTTTCGGCATTAGCCGAAACTCTTACCCCTGGAACGGGATGGTGCGCCCGGGCTGCTTTGCCTGCTCCTTGGTATAGGAAACGCCGTGAACCTTGAGGCCCTGTGCGTTGAGCAGGGTAATGATCCCGCCCTTGTTGGATAGGGTGACGGGCGACCGGATTTCGATCACCTGCGTCGCTCCGGCGGTGATCGAACCGCTGAGCACCATCGCATTTTTCTGTTTGTCCTTGATCTGCCAGCCGGTGAGGTCGACCGGCACGTCGGCGGTATTCAGCAGCGTGACGGTTTCCCGCTCGGGCGTCTTCACGTCGTTGACATAGGCAGCGATAATGCGCACCAGCCCATCCGGGACATCGAAAGTGGGAATGGCGTCGCGATCGACCGGCGTGTGCGGCAGGTTCGGATGATCTTGATCCCGCGGCACGATGACGGACCCGTCCACATCGTCCGAGTGCCATGCCTGCGTCTGGAATTTCATGAAGATCGCAACCCATTGCTGCTCGCGGGGAAATTCCAGTATCAGCCCGCCGTCCTGCCAGGGGCCGTTCTGCGAGGCATATTTGCCAGACGGGTTGCCCTGGTTGAAATGAATGTCGTGAATGCCGCGGCCGGGCTTGAAGCCGAAATACTGATCGGCCTTGTCGTTCTCCGGTCCCCAGGTCTCGCCGAAGGCGTAGATCATTGCCTCCTCGTCTGACATGGCGCGCTGAATGTAGCTATCGATCTTTTCGTTGAGATCATTATCCGGACCTGCCGCCGAGATCGGAAGTGGTTTCAGTTCCCAGGGCTGCATGAGATTGCCGCGGATGAAATCGAGCGCGACGCCGCCCGGCCGGCTTGCTGTCGCGTGCAAGCCCTCCGGCAGCTCCGCCAACTGCGCGGTGATCGGGTGTTCGAAGCGGGAGCGCACGAGGAATTCGACCTCGCTTCCATCCTGCGAACGCACATTGATGGCGATGCGATACGGCGTCCCGTTCTCCGAAACCAGCACCTGATAATGCGGGCTTGAGCCGGTTGCCAATCGATTGTTGATGGGTCTGCCCTTGAGCACGGCGTAGTTGTTAAGCGGCACGACATCCTCCCTCAGTGCACATAAGCAGCACATAGTGTCGCATCAGAATGAAGCTTCTGCGACACCGGAGGAATCCATGGGCGTCCCAAGGTTTTCCCGACTTTGCGAGGCGTGCCGCGCCGCCGCGGCGATCATCTCGGCCGAACGGACAGTCCTTATGCCGCTCTTGTTCCATCCTCGCCGAAGACATGCAGATACTGCGGCGGGAAGGCGACCTTCACCTGCGGACCGGCGCTCAGTGCGCTGCGATCGAGCGTGAATACCTTGAACGGCAGGCCATGCAGCGAAAGATGCAGGATGATGCCGAAGCCCGTGGGTTCGACAAGTTCGACATTGGCGGACATGCAGGACTGATCTGACGATAGCACGACATGCTCGGGCCGAATGCCGAGCGTGACCTTCGTGCCGGCGGCCAATTTCAGCGGCTCCGAAAGCGGAACGAGCGTGCCGTCCTTGAGCTTGACGCCATTGCCTTCGTAAGTTGCATCGAGAAAATTCATCCCCGGAGAGCCGATGAAGCCGGCGACGAAGAGGTTGGCGGGACGGTCGTAGAGTTCCAGCGGGCTGCCGACCTGCTGCACCACCCCGCCATGCATGGCGACGATCCGGTCCGCCAGCGTCATCGCCTCGATCTGGTCGTGGGTGACATAGATCGACGTCGCCTTAAGATCGCCGTGCAACCTCTTGATTTCGGCGCGCATCTGCTCGCGCAAGCGAGCGTCGAGGTTCGACAGCGGCTCGTCGAAGAGGAAGGCTTTCGGCTGCCGCACGATGGCGCGGCCCATGGCGACACGCTGACGCTGGCCGCCCGAGAGCGCCTTCGGCCGGCGTTCGAGCAGCGGATCGAGACCGAGCTTTGTGGCCGCACCGGCGACCGCCTTGGCGATGTTATCCTTCGCCATCTTCCGCAGCCGCAGGCTGTAACTCATATTGCCGGCGACATTCATGTGCGGATAAAGCGCATAGGACTGGAACACCATGGCGATATCCCGATCCTTCGGATGCAGCTCGTTGACGCGGTTGTCCGCGATGCGGATCTCGCCGCCGCTGATGTCTTCGAGGCCGGCAATCATCCGGAGCAAAGTGGATTTGCCGCAGCCGGAGGGGCCGACGAGGACGACGAATTCGCCGTCCTTGATCCTGAGATCGATGTCGTGCAGGACTTGCACATGGCCATAGGCCTTCTTGACGTTCTGAATATCGATCGATGCCATATGACTAACCCTTGACCGCGCCGGCCGTCAGGCCCTGCACGAGATAGCGTTGGATGAGCAGGAAGAAGAGCGCGGCCGGAATGAGCGCCATGACGCCCGCCGCCATCATCTGCCCGAAATCCACGGAGAATTTCGAGACGAAGGTGAGAAGCCCGACCGGGAAGGTCGCTGCCTGGTTGCCGTTGATCAGCATGAGCGCGAAGAGCAGCTCGCTCCACGCCGCCGTGAAGACGAAGCCGAGCGTTGCCGCGATGCCGGGCAGCGTCAGCGGTAGGATGATCTGCCTGAAGGCGGTGAACTGCGTCGCGCCGTCGATCATGGCAGCCTCCTCCAGATCCTTGGGAATGCCGTCGAAGAAGGACTGCATCAGGAAGGTGGCGAAGGGCACGTTGAATGCCGTGTAGACGATGACAAGGCCGGTCAGGCTGTTGGTCAGATGCAGTGGCGAAAGGATTTTGAAGATCGGCGCGACGAGCATGACCAGCGGAAACATCTGGGTCAGCAGCATCAGCGCCACGATCCAGTATTTGGCGCGGAAATTGAAGCGCGAGAGCGCGTAGCCGGAGAGCGACGCGCAGATGGTGACGGCAATCGCCGTCGAGGCGGAGACGATCAGGCTATTCTTGAAGAAGGTCGGGAAGTCGCTGTGCTGCAGCACGAAAGCATAATGTTCCCAGGTCGTGCGCGAGGGCCACATGCGCACGCCTTCGGTATAGAGCAGGTCGTTCGGCGTCACCGAGACCTTCAGCAGCCAGAAGAGCGGAAAGAGCGCGAAGACGACGTAGCAAAGAATTGCCAGGCGATGCGCGATGGTGGGAAGGACGGATCGTCTCATGGCTCAATCCTTGTTCAGCAGGGTCTGCCGCAGCAGGATGATCAGCATGGAATAGGTGAGAAGAAAGACCAGCAGCACCAGCGCGATGGCCGAGGCATAGCCGAAATCCAGTCGCTTGAAGGCCTGCGTGAAGATGTAGCTGGCGACGATCTGCGTGCGATCCGCCGGTCCGCCACCCGTCATGACGACGATCAGGTCGGCGAAGTTGGACACCCAGACGGTACGAAGGAGAACAGTGATGGCGATGGTCGGTGCCAGAAAGGGAAGCGTGATCGAGCGGAAGCGCTCGAACCAGCCGGCACCATCGATCGATGCCGCCTCATAGAGATCGCGCGGGATGGCCTGAAGTGCGGCCAGAAGCGTAATGGCGAAGAAGGGGATGCCCCACCAGACATTGGCGACGATCGGCCCCCACATGGCGTAGTGTGGATCGGACAGGATGTTACCAGGCTCGCTCATCAAGCCCAAGGCATAGAGCCAATGCGGTATCGGACCGATGACCGGATTAAACAGCCACGACCAGTTAAGGCCGGCCAGAAACGATGGTACCGCCCAGGGCAGGAATACCAGCGCCTGCACGATCGACCGGCCGAAAAACGGTTTGTCCAGCAGCAGCGCCAGGATCAGCCCGAAGATGAACTGCAGCGCCACGGAGGCGCCGGTCCACCAAAGCGTATTCTTCAGCGCCCAATAGAACGCCGTATCCTTGGAGAGATCGCGAAAGTGCTCCAGACCGATGAAGCCGCCGGAAAACGGATTGAGCAATTGAATATCGCGGAAGGCGTAGGATATGCCGATTGCCAGCGGCACCAGCATCACGGCGATGATGAGAATGAGGGCAGGGGCGCTGTAGAGATAGGGCTCCGAGGCGTCGGCGAGGCGCTTCAGCCACGGCCTGCGGTCGTGACGCCTGTCGAGCGTGTCGGTGATCGAAGTCATCTGCAAAAGTTCCCATTCGCGGCGTTCGGACACCGTCTGTTTCAAGTGGGCAGGAGAGGCGGCGGATCGCTCCGCCGCCGCATGTAAGACTTACTTCTTGGCGAGGAATTTCTGCTGGGCCTTGGTCAGATAATCGGCCCACTGGTCGGCGAGATCCTTGGCCGAGATATCGCCGAGCAGCGCCTGCTGCGAAGTCTTGATGGCGAGCGAATCCTTGAAGAAGGCGAATTCTTCAAGATAGGTCGGCATGACGGTCGGAACCGTATCCTTGTCGGCCAGTTCCTGGAACCAGCCCTTGAACTGATCGCCGGCATAGAAGGGGTCCTTTTCCGCAGCCGTGTAGGCCGGAAGCGCACCGATCTTCTTGTTCCATTCCAGATTGCCTTCCTTGCCTTCAAGGGTTGCGATCAGCTTCCAGGACAGATCCTTGTTCTGGCTTGTCGCGAACATCGACCAGCCGGCGTAGCCGATGGTCGGGAAGGATTTCCCGTCCGGACCCTTCGGCAGTGGTGCTACGCCAAAGTCATCCTTGTTCATGCGTTCCGCGACAGCGATCAAGGCATCCGGGTCCTGGTCGAGGAAGGCGCAGGTGCCGGAATAAAAGCCGGCGACGACTTCGTTGAAGCCCCAGTTGACGCTGTCCTTCGGCGCATAGCCCTTCTTGTAGAGATCGACCATCCACTCGATGCCCTTGGCCCAGCCGGGGCTGTTCATCGTCGATGTGCCGTCATCCTTGAAGTATTTGTTGTCGCCGGCCATGGAGGCGGCGAAGATCATCCAGCCGTTGAGACCGCCCGGACCGCCGCGCATGCAGTAGCCGTATTTGCCCGGCAGTTTGGAGACGGCTTCGGATGCCTTGACGAACTCGTCCAACGTCTTCGGCGGTTCGGCGATGCTGGCCTCCTTCAGGAGCTTCTTGTTGTAGAACATGGCGCGCAGATAAAAGCCGTAGGGCAGCATATAGGCGGTATTCTTCACGTCGCGGCCGAGTTGGAGCGCGCGCGGCGTCAATTCACTCGTATGCTCCCATTTCGCCAGGTACGGCTCCAGACTTTCGAGCATGCCGTTATTGCCGTAGAGCGACAGCCAGGTGTCCGGCATTTCCATCACGTCCGGCGTGTCGCCGGCCGAAACCATGGTCGCGAATTTCTGGAAGGCCTCGTTCCAGGGCAGGGAGATGATGTCGACCTTGGTGCCGGGATTTGCGGCCTCGAACTTGGCGACGATCGACTTGAGCGTTTCGGTACGCTCCGGGCTGGTGATGACTTCGACGAGCTTCAGCGTCGTATCGGCAAAAGCGGTGCCCGTCATCATGGCGGTGAAGAGTGCTGCTGTTATCAGTCTTTTCATGTTGGTTCCCCTTTTAGGTCTTCCTCTCAGATTGACGACTTTACGAGGCGGCGGCGATCGCCTCCTCGAGCTCTTTCCATAGAGCCTCGGTTCCTTCGAGGCCGATATGGAGACGTACGGAGCGCGGATTGATGCCGAAGGTATGCGCCGAATTCGGCTGCGCCTTTTGCTGCAGCACGACTTCGCCCGGCACGATCAGGCTCTCATGCCCGCCCCAGCTCACACCCAGCTTGAAGAGCGTGAGGCGATCGGCGAAGGCGCGGATATCGACGCCCTCGCGGAAGATGAAAGAAAACAGGCCCGAGGTGCCGTTGAGGCCGGCCGGCAGCCGGTTGGCAAGGCCCGGATGGCAGACCTGCTCGACGGCATCAAGCTCCTGCAGCCGCTTGGCGATCGTCATCGCCGCCGCCTCATGCGCCTTCATGCGGATCGGCAAGGTGCGCAGGCCGCGGATCAGAAGCCATGCGTCGAAGGGCGAAAGCTTGCCGCCGAGATAGGGATAGGCTTCGGCCTTGATGCGCGCGATCATTTCCTTCGAGCCGGCGACGACGCCGGCGACCACGTCGCTATGTCCGCCGAGATATTTTGAGGCTGAATGGACGACGAGGTCGACGCCGAGCTTCAGCGGCTGCTGGAAGTAGGGCGTGGCCCAGCTGTTGTCGATCATCGAGACGACGCCATGCTGCTTGGCAAGTGCTGCCAGCGCGCCGACATCATGCGCGTCCATGACCCAGCTGGTCGGGCTCTCCATGTAGAAGACCTTGGCGCCGGGAAGCGCCTTGGCAACGGCCTCCTCATCGCGGCCGTCGACATAGGTCACCTCGACCTTCATGCGCTTCAGAACCGTGCCGAAGAGGCGGAAGGCATCGGGATAAACATGCTTGACCGCGACGATGCGGTCTCCCGGCTCGACGAAGCTCAGCACGGCCGATGAGATCGCCGCCATGCCGCTGGCAAAACCGAGAGCATCCTCGGCTCCCTCGAGCTTTGCCAGCATCTCCTCGAACATGCGCACCGTCGGGTTAAGGCCGCGCGTATAGATCGGCCGTACCTTTTCGCCGCGATAGGAGGCGATCATCTCGTCGTAGCTGGAGAAGGTGAAGAGCGACGTCTGGAAGATCGGCGGCACCACGGCCTCGGCGAAATTGCCGTCGTCATGGGCTGTAATAAGGGACGCAAGTTCGAACGGCTCTAGCCCGTCAGTCATTTGGACATTTCCTTGATGTCTTCCTCGACAACGTCGAGAATTTTCAGTGTTTCGGCGCGCGCCGCCTCGGGATCCTGGTCGACGATCGCGTTGAACAGCGTGCGATGATAAGGGAAGGACCGACGGGCGAAATCCTGCCGATCAAAGGGATGATCCCAGAAGCGTTCGAAGGTTTCGCGCATCTGTTCGAGAAGCTGCCGGAACAGCGGATTGTGCGTGGCGTCGTAGACCGCCAGGTGAAAGGCAAGATCCTCCGGGCCGGACGTGCCCTTGGCCATATGGACGCGCTCCATCTCGTTGAGCTTCTCTTCGATGATGACGATATCCTCGTCCGTGCGCTTTCTCGCCGCCACCATGCCGGCCTCGCATTCGATGCCGCGGCGGACCTCCAGCGTCTGCAGCAACGCATCGCGCAGGTGCGGCGGATCGAGGGAAAGCGGCATGTGGATGGTCGCCTTAGAAACCGGCTTCAGCAGATAGGTGCCGCTGCCTTTGCGCGTCTCCATGACGCCGAGCGCCTGGAAGTAGGTGATCACCTCGCGGATGGTCGAGCGCCCCACCGAAAGCGCCGCCATCAGCTCGCGCTCGGTCGGCAGCCTGTCGCCTGCCTGCAGCTTCGACGATTCGATGAAGGTCGACAGCGCGTCGATGACTTGTCGCGTCCGGTCGATGGAAGGGAGAGGTGTCAGCATCGGTTTGGTCATGGTCGATAAATTGGTCTGACATCTGCCATCAGGTCAATCTCTTTTTCAAAAGACGCGCTTTTTTCCGTGCCTGCAATTCGAGAGGAAGGACATCGAGCTGTGAGGCAGATCGTTCACGGCCTTCAAGTGCAGCGACGGCACTGCTAGAAGGAGGCGAATGTGAGTCCCGGATTGGAAGAGAATGGCCGCGCGAGATCGATATTCACGGAAGCTGGAATGCGCGAAATGCGCTCATACCGGATTTGCCGAGGTTTCCGAAACCGACGACCGCTGGGCTCCCAGCCGGGATTTCAAGGTAGATGACATGCCCGGTGGCTTTTCCACCGAACGTCCATCACCCGATCCGCGCAAGCATATGATGCGCTGCCGTTGCGGCTCCGTATTTCCTTTCGAGCAGGACACGGCCTATGCACCCGGCGGCGAGCCGCGCCGCTGAACAAAATGCGAGCAGAAAAGAAAAAAGCCTCGCACGGGCGAGGCTAAGCTTGTGCCGCTCCGGGGAAATCGGAAGCGACGCGGCGTTCTTAATAGCCGCTCTCGCTCTCGGCTAGGTCAGTTTTGCCGATAACGGTACGCTTGCGTAAAAAAGCTCTTCATTCGTGAACCCCGCTCGGGAGGTGGTGGAAAAATATCGGCAAGCATTCCTTCCCTTCGCTTGAAGGAAACGCCGTCGATCTCAAGGAAGAGCACCCTTGCTCATAACGAGAAACACAGGGGAAAACCATTATACCGTGCAACATTGTTCAGCTACCGTTCATTTTCGCGCACGCAAAAAGGCAATCGCCGCAACGCCTTGCGGTTGTCGAGGCTCGGCGTCCGATTGGCTTTCGGGCCTGTCGCCGAGCCTCGCAAATACTGAAATGAGCTTGGATATGGGCATGCGGCTGCTTCGCGCTTTCGTCGACTGGATCCTGCGCCGCCGCCAACCGCGGCTGCAGCAGGAAGTTGCTCAACATTCCGCCGATGATCCGTGGGTTCTTCAGCAGATCGAAAAATTCGAACGGGAATTGAAGCGGTAGAGGCATCGCGACGCGACCGGCCTCATCTGCTAGCTTTCGGGTGACAGCAGGCGCGCCTGCGGGCGCGTGAAAGTCTGCTTGCCGTTCTTCCAGCCGGCGATCGGCTGCCGGATCTCGCGAACCAGCGACAGCGAATCGACCGCATCCACCACCACGATATCGGCTTGGGCACCCGGCTTGAGGCCATAGTCACGCCCCATCACGTGCGCGGGATTGATCGTGACCATGTCGAACGCTGCAGCGATGTCTTCGTCCCGCGATAGCTGGGCGATATTGGCGAAGAAATTGGCCATGCGGGCAAGCGAGGCATCGCCAAAGGGGGTGAACGGGTTGAGGACATTGTTTGTCCCGACCGTTACGGTGACCCCATTGGCCGTCAGCAGCATCGCCGGGGCAAGGCCGCGCGGGATAAGATGATCGCTGTCCCGGCCAAGCAGGAAGAGATCGGTCGCAGGCAGAATGGTTACCGCAATCCCCGCATCGGCAAGACGCGCGGCAATCTCGCCGGCCTTGGTCGCCGGCATGGCCGCAAGCTTGGTGGCGTGGCCGATGGAAACGCGGCCGCCATAGCCCCGCCGTTTCGTTTCCGCCAGCACGGCGGGGATTGCGGAGCCCTGTGGGTTGAGGTCGAAATCGAGATGGAAATCGACATCGACATCATGGCGTTCCGCTAGATCGAAAATCCGGCTGATATGAGCCAGAGGATCGGGATCGGTATAGGGGCAGCCGCCGACGAGATCCGCTCCCTTGCGCAGTGCATGATTCAGCATGCCCGCCGTCTCGGCCTCGTTTGTCAGCCCTTCCTGCGCGAAAGCGCAGACCTGAATATCGATCGCCCAGGCATAGGCGCGCTTGATCTGCTTGATTGCCTCGAATGACCGATAACCGGCGCGTGGGTCGATCTCGACGAAGGTCCGCATTGCCGTGGTGCCGTTGACGATCGCGTTCTCGACCACGCGAGCGGCGCGCGCATGGACATCCTCGACTGTGAAGGCGGCCTTTGCCTTGGCCGTCTCACGGACGGCCTCTTCCAGCGTGCCTTCGCATATGAAGCAGCGATCGAGAATGCAGGCCTTATCGAGATGGATGTGGCCATCGACAAAGCCGCCGAAGGCCAGGCAGCCGCACATATCGCGACGCGGCGCATCCGCAATCAACTCATGCTCGATCGCGGCAATCCTGCCATCCTTGATACCGATATCGAAACAACCCTCCCGCCTGGCGATGCGGACATTCGAAATCACCAGATCGAGCATTAAACTGCCTCGTTCACTAGAGGGTGGGATAGGGGTCTGTCTTATGGGTTAGTTCCGCACGACAGCGCCGTTCCTGGCGACGAGCTTGCCGGCCTTGAATACGGACCGTCCCTTCGGGACCGCGACGACCGCCTCCGGCACGTGTTCCGCCTTCAGCGTTACAAAATCGGCTTTTGCGCCAACGCGCAAGCCATAGTCCTTGAGCCGCAATGCCTTGGCGCCACTTTCCGTAACGACGTCGAAGGCGGCCTTCAGCTCATCGTCCGTGTAGAAGCCGGAACGATAGCCGATCATCATCGCGCGCCCCAGCATGTCGCCATCGCCGTAGGGCCACCACGAATCGCGAATATTGTCGCTGCCGCTGAAGACGGTAACGCCAGCCGAGCGCAGCAAGGCGACGGGCGGGAAGGGGTGAGCGCCCGGTGCATTGGTCATGATCGAGACCCCGCTCGCGGCGATGAGTGCCGCCGCCCGCTTTGCGGCGTCGACGGAAAGATCGCCAAGCCCATAGGCATGGCTGATCGTGACGTGTCCGCCCATGGAGAGTTCACGGGTTCGGGCGCAGATCTGTTCGATGGTGAAGAGGCCGAGCGTGCCGCCTTCGTGAAGATGGATGTCGATATCGACACCGCGCTTTTCGGCGACGCCGAAAACGACGTCGAGATGCTTTTCAATATCGCGGTCGAAACTCGCCGGATCGAGCCCTCCGACAAGGTCTGCGCCCATGGCGATCGCCTCGTCTAGAAGCTCAGGCGTGCCAGGGCTTTTCAGGATGCCGCTTTGGGGAAAGGCAACGAGCTGGATGTCGATCAGCTCGCGATATTCCTCGCGCACGGCAAGAATAGTCTCGAGCGATTTCAGCCCGACCGAGCCATCCACCATGACATGGCTGCGCATATGCGTGCTGCCATTGGCGATGCAGAGGTCGAGCTGGTTTCTGGCTCTTTCGTTCATCGGCGCGGCCTGCGCCATGTTTTGTGCCTGAAACGCGACGCGTTCATGAACGTCGAAGCCGTTGGTGCACGGCTTGTGCGGTATCCATGCGTCACCATAAAAGCTGGTGTCGAGATGGATGTGTCCCTCGAGGAAGCCTGGAACCACCAGTGCGCCTTCGAGGTCGATAGTCTGAGATGTGGAGACGGTTGCTCCGGCCTCCTCGATCGACACGATGTGGCCATCCGCGACGCCGATGTCTTTGGTAGAGCCGTCAGCGAGCTTGGCCCGGGCAAACAGGGTTTCGATCGCGCTCAATTTTTTCTCCTTGGATCTATCGCTGACGACCTGAGTGGGAGCGGTCTGTAAGACGATCGTCTCACCGCTCGAACGCTTCTTTCAGGCCGAAGCTTTTGCGCTCGCGTAAGTCGAGATCGGCTTCGATATGCGCGATATGATGAAGCATCAGGCCACAGGCCGTATCGACGTCCTTCTGCTCCAAAGCGGTGATGATGTCGCCGTGCTCGGAATGGCCGCAGCTGGAGGCGCTCGATTGTCCGTAGAGTGCGATCACCAATGATGAGCGGGCGACCAGCTCCTCCATGAAGCGCTGCATGATAAGATTGCCGGAAATGGCTGCCACCATCAGATGGAAATCACCCGAAGCCTTGATCTCGGCCCGGCGGGCGGACTGACCGCGCTCGCCCATCAGCCGACCTTCCTCCAGGAGAAGCTGCCTCAGCTGCCTCAGCTGAACCGGGGTGATCCGCTCGGCCGCCGCTTTCAATATGCCCGGCTCCACCAGGCGACGCGCGGCGAATATCTGCCTGGCTTCCTCGGGCGATGGATAGGCGACGAATGCGCCCCTGTTTTTTTCGACGCTGACGAGACCCTCGTAGGAAAGCGCCTGCAGGGCGGCGCGCGCCAGAGTGCGGCTGACATTGAACAGGCCGCCGACATCGCTCTCGGACAACTTCGTGCCGGGTGCAAGCCTGCGTTCGACGATCGCGTCGCGAATGGCGTCGCGGATCTGCTGTGCGCCGGTCTCCGCGGAATCGATGGGAGTCAGAAACTCGTCTGCTGAAGAATTCATAATCGCTTACCTGAATGGTTGGCAAAAATGATAGCCCGGTTTCGGGCCGAAGTTAAACGAAATCTGATGCAAAGATGATGCTAAATTGTATACAATAATTTGCACAAATCGAGCACAATAGCCTATTTGATGAGCAGATATCGGACTGCCCCAAGAAGGGCAAGAATTCCTTTTCTCCGGAATAAGGCAGGCATCTCAGTAATTTAGTGCGCTGCAGCGAAACTGGCACGATTGATGCAATGTCTTTCCCAAACCAAAGGGGAAGATGATGTCGAAAGCGGCAGAGATCGATATAGTGTCCGTTTCGAAGGTCTATGGGGCGACCACGGCTGTTCACGCGATCAGCTTGAAGATACCGGCAGGCTCCTATTGCTGCTTCCTTGGTCCGTCCGGCTGCGGCAAGACCTCGACCCTGCGCATGATCGCAGGCCACGAAGACATTTCCTCCGGCGACATCCGCCTTGGAAATACCGTCGTGACGGACTTCCCGCCCGCCAAGCGCGGCACGGCGATGATGTTCCAGTCTTACGCGCTGTTTCCTCATCTCGACCTTATCGACAATGTGGCCTTCAGCCTGAAGATGAAGGGTATCGCAAAGGATGAGCGTCGTGCCAAGGCGCTCGAAATGCTGAAGCTCATGCAGATGGAGGCCTATGCGACCCGGCGCCCGGCGCAGCTTTCAGGCGGCCAACAGCAGCGTGTCGCGCTGGCGCGCGCGCTAATCACCGATCCGGAGGCGCTGTTGCTGGACGAGCCGCTATCGGCGCTCGATCCGTTCCTGAAGATCCGCATGCGCGCCGAGTTGAAGAAGCTGCAGAAGACATTGGGCATCACCTTCGTCCATGTCACGCACAGCCAGGAAGAGGCGATGGCGCTCGCCGATATCATGGTCATCATGAATGATGGACGGATCGAGCAGGCCGCTTCGCCGCGGGAGGTTTTCGAGCACCCCGCAACGGCCTTCGTCGCACGCTTCATGGGCGACCATAATGTCCTGTCGGGCCGGGTAACGTCGAGCGATGACGGCGTCATCACCATGACCGTGCCGGAAGGGCAGGGCTTTTCCGTAAAAGGGTCAGGACGCCGGAGCGGCGAAGCCGCTGATATCGCCATCCGCACCGATCGTATCCGGCTTTCGCAGTCCGACAACAAAGGACTCGGTTTCAACGGCGTGGTCTCCAATGTCGAATATCGCGGTGCGACCCTGAAGATCACCGTCATCGGCGCAGGCAGCGACGATTTCACCGTAATCGCAAGCAACGACGATGACGCCGCCAAATCCATAGCGGTCGGCGATGCCGTCTCATTGAGCTGGGCTCAGGAGGACGCGATCCTTCTGGGCCGTATGTCCGCATGAAAATCCGAAGCATCAAAAAAAGGGGAACTGACATGACGACTGAAACCAAGACTACCAAGACGACGAAAGGCATTTCCCGCCGCTCGCTGCTGAAGACCGGCGCCGCCGCTCTCGGCGCCATGGCCGGCTCCGGTGCCATCACCGGCTTTCCGACCATCTGGGCGCAATCGAACATCACACTGCGCCAGTTCGGCACCGGCGTTTCGAACATCAATGCCATTGCCGAGAAGTGCAAGGCCGATCTCGGCATTACGCTTGAGATGACCGCGACCGATTCCGATGCCGCTGCACAGCGAGCCGTGACGCAGCCGAACAGCTACGATATCGCCGATATCGAATACTGGATCGCCAAGAAGGTGTTTCCATCGGGCGTATTGCAGCCGATGGACGTCAAGAAGCTCAAATATTACGACAAGATCGTGCCGCTCTTCATCAACGGCAAGCTGAAGCCCGACAGCGTCATTGCCCAGGGCACGGCGCCGCATACGGTCGGCTTCGTCGAGGGGCAAAGCTCGAAGAAGTTCGCCAAGGAGCCGACGCAGTGGATGACGATGGTTCCGACCATCTACAACGCCGACACGCTTGGCATCCGTCCCGATCTCACCGGCCGTCCGATCACCAGCTGGGCCGATATTCTCGATCCGGCCTTCAAGGGCAAGACCGCGATCCTCAATATCCCGTCGATCGGCATCATGGACGCCGCGATGATCATGGAAGCTGCCGGCAAGATCAAATATGCCGACAAGGGCAATATGACGAAGGCCGAAATCGACAAGACGATCGACTTCCTGATCAAGACCAAGGGTGACGGTCAGTTCCGCGCCTTCTGGAAGTCCTTCGACGAAAGCGTCAACCTGATGGCATCGGGCGAAGTCGTCATCCAGTCCATGTGGTCGCCGGCGGTTGCCGCCGTACGCTCGAAGGGTATTGCGTGCACCTTCCAGCCGCTCAAGGAAGGTTATCGCGCCTGGGGCGGCGGTCTCGGCCTTGCCTCGCATCTCAAGGGTGCCCAGCTCGACGCGGCTTACGAGTATATCAATTGGTACACCTCCGGCTGGGTTGGCGGCTACCTCAACCGCCAGGGCTACTATTCCGCCTGCATGGACACCGCGAAGGGTTTCATGTCCGCCGACGAATGGGGCTACTGGATCGAAGGCAAGCCGGCACAGGGCGATATTCTGTCTCCGGAAGGCAAGGTCATGGAGAAGGCCGGCGCCGTTCGCGACGGTGGCTCGTTCGAAGCCCGCATGGGTGCGGTCGCCTGCTGGAATTCCGTCATGGACGAAGACCGCTACATGGTCCGCCGCTGGAACGAATTCATCGCGGCATAAACTGCGTCCATCATCTCCTCTCCCCGTTCGCGGGGAGAGGCTCATCAACGGAAAGGCCTGAACATGGCGACGATCGCTTCCTCGGACGCGGGGCAGGAAACACCAAAAGCTGGACGTGGATTTGGCGTGCCTGCCTGGGCCGTGGCCTATCTGCAGGCGACTCCGCTCTTTCTGATCCTCGGCTTCTTCTTCCTGCTACCGATCGCGATGATCGGCATCGTCAGTTTCTGGGACTATGACTTCGCCAGTCTTTATCCTGCCTTCCTGACCACGAACTATACCGACACGTTGGGTTCATGGGTTACTTGGAAAACCTACCTCAACACATTGAAATTCACTGCTATTGTCTGGGCACTGACCCTGTTCATCGGCTTCTGGGTCGCCTATTTCCTCGCCTTTCATATCCGTCGCACCTCGACGCAGATGATCCTGTTTCTCGTCTGCACGGTGCCGTTCATGACCTCCAACATCATCCGCATGATCTCGTGGATACCCGTTCTCGGGCGCAACGGGCTGGTCAATTCGACACTGATCGAGATGGGTCTCATTCCAAAGCCGATCGAATGGCTGCTCTACTCCGATTTCGCCGTCGTGCTGGCCATGGTGCACCTTTACACGCTGTTCATGGTGACGCCGATCTTCAACACGCTGATGCGCATCGACCGCTCGCTGTTCGAGGCCGCGCGCGATGCCGGAGCTAGCGGATGGCAGGTGCTCTGGAATGTGGTGATACCACTCGCCAAGCCGGGAATAGCGATCGGTAGCATCTTCGTCGTCACGCTCGTCATGGCCGATTTTTCAACTGTGCAGGTAATGTCCGGCGGCCAGAGCGCTTCCATCGCCTTGATGATGAAGAACCAGATGTCGCTGCTGCAATATCCGGCCGCCGCCGCCAATGCCGTCATGTTGCTGATCGTCGTCCTGCTGATGGTCGCAGCCATTCTGCGCGTCGTCGATATCCGCAAGGAACTTTGAGATGAACCACGAAAAGCGCAGCCTCGAATTCTATGTCCTGGCAATCTTCTTCGCCATTTTCGTACTGTTCCTATACGGCCCGCTGTCGGCGATCGTCATCCTGTCCTTCCAGGGGCCAGACGGTGGGCTGACTTTTCCTTTGAACGGCGTGTCGCTTCATTGGTTTGCCAATCTCTTCGAGAAGCAGGCGGTCGGCGATTTCGGCGCTTCGTTCCAGCGGTCGCTGTTACTCGGCGTGATGGTCATGCTCGTGACCGTCGTCGTGTCGCTGCTGGCGGGGCTCGCCTTTCGCCGCCGTTTTCGCGGATCGACATTCCTGTTCTATGCGACCGTTGCGAGCCTCGTTGTGCCGTCGATCATCATTTCGCTCGGGATCGGCGTAGTCTTCCAGCAGGGCGGTCTTGCGCCCGCCTGGTATTCCTCGGCTTTCGGCGCGCACCTGACCTGGACTTTGCCTTTCGGCGTGCTGATCATGTTCGCGGTCTTCAACCGGTTTTCGCCGGCCTATGAAGAAGCCGCTCGGGATCTCGGGGCCAGCCCCTGGCAAACCTTTCGCCACGTCGTGCTGCCGATGATCGCGCCGAGCCTGATCGGCGTCGGCCTGTTCGGCTTTACGTTGTCCTATGACGAGTTCGCTCGCACCTTGATGACATCGGGCACCTACAACACCCTGCCGCTTGAAATCTACGGGATGACGACGAACGTGACGACGCCGGTGCTCTATGCGCTCGGAACGGTGACGACGCTCTTTTCCTTCACCATTATCCTGCTGGCGCTTGCCGTCATGACCATGCTCGGCCGCCGCCAAGCCAAGAAAAGTTGAGATCATGCGCCTGCTGCTCATCAATCCGAATACGACCGTTTCCATGACGGAGAAGGCGGCGATCGCCGCGCGCGCCGTGGCAAGCGCCGGCACGGAAATCATCGCCGCCACCTCACAGATGGGGCCGGCTTCGATCGAAGGCTATTACGACGGAGCGCTAGCCGTACCTGGCATGCTGCGCGAATTGAGGGAGAGGCAGGCAGTGGGCTATGATGCGGCGATCATCTGCTGTTTCGACGACACCGGCCTGGAAGCAGCCCGCATGTTTTGTGACGTTCCCGTTGTCGGGCTCTGTGAATCCGCTGTTGCCACGGCTGGTTTTCTGGCGCAGCGCTTCAGCGTGGTGACGACACTCGAGCGTTCGCGCATCCTCATCGACAATCTCGTCCAGCGCTACGGCATGGGCGGGCGGGCGAAGGTTCGAGCGTCGGACATTCCCGTTCTCGAGCTCGAAGACCCGTCTTCCGGCGCGATCGGAAAGTTGCGGGCGGAAATCGAGCGCACGCTTGCGGAGGATGGAGCCGAGGCGATCGTACTCGGCTGTGCCGGCATGGCGGATCTCGCACGAGAACTGCAATCGATCTATGGCGTCCCGGTCGTGGATGGCGTCGCCGCAGCGGTCAAGCAGGCCGAGGCGCTGGTGTCGCTCGGGCTATCCACCAGCAAACGCAGTTCCTATGCCTCGCCGTTGCCCAAGCCGTTTTCGGGCGCAATGCAGGATTTTGCGCCCATGCCGATGCCAGCTTAACTTTATCGCGATCCCATATTGCAGCCTCGGCAGATCGCTTCGCCCCGCGGATGGCATATCTCGCGTGTCGAGCCTATAATGCCGCGATGAAGAACGAGAGTCGTGGATTTGGCACAAAGAGCTGGCAAGGCTGACCTTCCCCTGCATGGCGGCCGTGTGCCGCGCTGGCTTGGAGACCGGATGACGCGCCTGGGCGCCGTCATCACCGAGGCGATCGTGCAGCATTATGGGCGGGACGAGCTGTTTCGTCGTCTCGCCAATCCCTTCTGGTTCCAGTCCTTCGGCGCCGTCATGGGCATGGATTGGCACTCCTCCGGAATCACGACAAGCGTTCTTGGCGCCTTGAAACGCGGCCTGACGCCGCTTTCCGGCGAACTCGGCATTCATGTCTGCGGTGGCCGTGGCGCGCAATCGCGCAAGACGCCGGGCGAGCTGGTTGATATCGGCGATCGCGTCGGTATTGACGGTGCGTCCCTTGCCACCAAGAGCCGGCTGATCGCGAAGGTGGATAGTGCAGCCGTGCAGGATGGCTTCGATCTCTACTTGCATGGCTTCATTGTCGCGGATGACGGCAAGTGGGTCGTCATCCAGCAAGGCATGAATGGCGAACGGCGGCAGGCGCGGCGCTATCACTGGTTATCCGAAGGCCTCACGAGCTTTCTGGATTCGCCGCATGCGGCCATCGAAGGGCGCGAACAGGGCGAGATCATCAATCTCGCCGATCGACGCGCGGAGCGCTCCCGCAGCGAACAGCTCGATTTGCTTGCCTCGATCGGCCCCGATGGAATTATCCGTGAATTCAATGCACTGGAGAGGAAAGCTAAAGCAAACAATAAAGTTGAGCTTCAGCCGACATTGCCCTATCTCATCATGCCGGCACATCATGATGTGCGCGAGGAAGATGTGAACATGCGGCGTTTGCATGGAAACCTTGCCGCCGCGGCCGACCGTGGCCCGGTCGATTTCCAGGAATTGCTGCTGACGTCCGGCGTCGGCGCCAGAACGGTCAAGGCTTTGGCGATGGTCGCCGAAGTCGTGCATGGCGCACCCTGCCGTTTTTCCGACCCGGCGCGCTTTTCGCTCGCGCATGGCGGCAAGGACCGGCATCCTTTTCCGGTGCCGCTGAAAGTCTATGACGAGACGATAAGCGTGATGAAATCAGCTGTCAGGAAAGGCCGCCTCGGTCGCGACGAGGAATTGTCGGCTCTCAAGCGCCTGGATGATCAGTCGAGAATGCTGGAGCGCTATGTCACCGGCCCCGATCTAAAGGAGATCGTTGCCGGCGAGTTCGACCGCGCTTTTTCCTATGGCGGCCGCAGCGTTTTCGGCTGGGAACCGCCCTCCGATTCCGATGGTGATCACATCGAATCCGACCGCTTACGCTCCCGGAAAAGCTAACCAAAATTGTCGGCCTATGGCAGCGTATAACCGATGACATAGTCGCCCGGCTTCGTGCCCACGGAACCGTGACCGCCGGCAACGATGACGACATATTGCTTATTGTCGCTTGCCGTATAGGTCATCGGCGTTGCCTGGCCGCCCGCCGGCAGACGCGCTTGCCAGAGCTGCCTGCCTGTTGTGACATCGTAGGCTCGCAGATAATCGTCTACCGCGGCGGCGAGGAAGGCGACGCCACCCTTGGTCATCATCGGGCCGCCGATGCCGGGAACGCCGACCTTGAAGGGCAGCGGCAAGGGCGTCATGTCGTGCACGGTGCCGTTTTTATGCTTATAGGCGATCTTGCCGGTCTTCAGGTCGACACCGGCGACATAGCCCCAGGGTGGCGCCTGACAGGGTATGCCGAGCGGGCTGACAAACGGACCCATATAGACGCCATAGGGCGAACCCTCGTTGCGATTCAGGCCCTGCTCACTGCCCTTGTCGCCTGCGCCCTTCGGCGGGATCTCGGCGCGAGGCACCAGCCGTGATGTGAAGGCCAGGTATGTCGGCATGCCGAACATGATCTGCCGTTCCGGATCGACGGCCACACTGCCCCAATTAAAGGTCCCGAAATTGCCGGGGAAGATGATGGATCCACGCAGCGACGGCGGCGTGTAGCGGCCTTCATATTGATGCTGATGGAAGGAGATGCGGCAGGCGAGCTGGTCAAACAGCGAGATGCCCCACATATCCTTTTCCTTGAGCGGCGGCGGCGAGAAAGTCAGGTCCGAGATCGGTTGCGTCGGTGAGGCATGATCCTCGGGAATGGTGCCGCCCGGTGCCGGAATCTCCTTGAAGGGAATGATCGGTGCGCCTGTGCGGCGATCGAGCACATAGACGTCGCCCTGCTTGGTCGAGGCGACCAGTGCGGGAACGACGCTGCCATCGGCCTTGGTCAGGTCGAGGAGCACGGGCTGGGCCGGCACGTCCATGTCCCAAAGGTCATGATGGACGAATTGCTGCACCCATTTGAGCTGGCCGGAATTGATATCGAGTGCCACCACCGAGGAGGAAAAGCGTTCGACGTTTTCGCTGCGTCCCATGCCGAGCTGGTCGGGCGTCTGATTGCCGAGCGGGACGTAGATCATCCCGAGCGCCTCATCGGCGCTGGAAACCGACCAGCTGTTCGGCGAGTTCGTGGTGTAGGTCTGTCCCGTGGGTATGGGAGCCGTATGGTCCGGATTGCCAGAGTCCCAGTTCCATAGCAACGTGCCGGTCCGGGCATCGAAGGCGCGAATGACGCCGGATTGCTCCTCGGTCGAGTAATTGTCGTTGACCGCACCGCCGATGATGATCTTGTCGGCGACGATGACGGGAGGCGACGTCGAATAATAATAGCCGGCGGGATTGTATTTCATGCCGGCCTCGAGATGCAGCGTGCCCTGATTGGCAAAGCCCGGGCACACCTTGCCGCTGGCTGCGTCGAGCGCGATCAACCGGGCATCCGAGGTCGGCAGATAGACACGGTCGGCGCAAGCCGCTCCGGCTGCGGCGGCCGTGTCGTGATAGTAGGAGACGCCACGGCAGGTCTGATGCTGTCGGTTGGGGTTCATGCCGGCATTGGCGTCGTAACGCCATTTTTCCTTGCCGTCCTTCGCGTCGAGCGCAATCGCCAGGCTGTGAGGCGTGCAGATGAAAAGCGTGTCGTCCACCTTCAGCGGCGTCACCTGATAGGTGGTCTCGCCGATATCGTCGGGGCGCTTCACATCGCCGGTCTGGTAACGCCAGGCCTCCTTGAGATTGGCGACGTTCTGCGGATTGATCTGATCAAGCGGCGAATAGCGCTGGCCGAAGGAGGTTCTGCCATATTGGTGCCATTCGCCGTCAGGCACATCGCCGCCCATCGGGGCATTCGAAACAACGGTCGTCGGCAATTCGCCGGCTAGATCGTGAGGATCGGTCGTCATCGAATAGACAGCAACGACGATGGCGATGACGAGAGAAATGGCAAGCGGCCAGGGATTGGCTCCGTAGTGAACCCCGTCGAGGCTGCGGAAGCCGAGGGGGCGCCGGATCCAGGGCGTCAGCAACCATAGGCCGATCAGAATGATGAGGCCGCCGCGCGGACCGAGCTGCCACCAGTCGAAACCGACCTCCCATATCGCCCAGGCAAGGGCTGCAACCACGAAAATCGCATAGAGCCAAAGAGCGGCGGCCTTGCGCATGGCAAGCAGGATGGCGGTCAGGAGAAAGGCGAGGCCAGCTAGAAGATAAAAGAAACTTCCGCCGAGCAGTACGAGCCAAAGTCCGCCGCTGCCAAGCGCCAGGCCGATGAGTGCGAGAATGATCGAAGTGATGATGGCCATGATCCGTTCCAGTCTATCCGCCGATTGGACAGTGATTGATCGAAGGCATGCAAAAGACACTCGGGCTCCAAACGGAGTCCGAGGCCGATCTTAAGTCGAAATCGATGTCGGTTGTTTCGCTGGCAGCATCCAGTGCCGTTTCCAAAGTGATTTGGATCGATGCATCAAGCTCCCCAATCCATCAGAGATTGAATGCCAGGATTGCAAGAATGTTCCAATCCGGCCGGCCATTCAAGTTCGATACCGCGTCGTCCGAATTGATTAACGGACGTAGTTAATTTTTTAACAATTATGCGGATACTAATGGAACAAACATTGGAATCAAGGGTTTCCGTGCCGAGCCGGAGGACTAAAGATGAATTTGAAGATCGTTACCGCCCAGTCGGAAGTCGAGACCGCCGACACCGGAACCTATCCGGATGGCATGATGGAGCGCATTCTGGTTGAGTTCTCCGTAAGCTCCGAGCAGCAGCATCGCAAGTCTCATGAGCGGGACTACGGTGCCCGCAAGGCTTTGCGGCCAATCCCGGCCGGACTTGCCTGATATCCCATTGGGACATGCGACCTCGCCACATGCGGGGTTGGCGGCGTCGGTCGCCTGATCAGATGTAAAGCGGCGCCATTCTGCGCCATGCGCCGGCTCGATGAGCGCGTCCATTCCATACATGCAGTCGATGATTGATCTGTTTGTCCGCCAGCAGGCGGCTCAGATGGCGGTTGTTGTCGATGAAGGGATCAGCATCTCCGATCGTCATGACGATCTCGATCTGGCGCAGCTTCTCCAATCGCCAATCGCAGGCTAGCCCCGGCAGAAAGTGTGTCGGCATGTGAAAGTAGATTTCGTCGTCATAGTAACCGTCGAACAAATCGGCGAAGGATTCGACGGTTATCGTCAGGTCGTAGCGGCCGGAAAAGGCCACCAGTTTGCGGAAAAGGTGAGGGTGACGGAAGACCAGGCTGGCGGCCTGGAAGGCGCCGAGGCTGCAGCCATGGACGATGGTACACTCATGCGCGTTCTTCTGCGTCATCAGCGGCAGGACTTCGTTCAGGATATAGTCCTCGAACGCGTTATGCCTGCGAATGCGCTCGGCCGGGTGGCGATGAGCACCGTAGAAGGTTTCGCTGGCCAGCCCTTCGATGCAATAGAGCTGAAGGTGCCCGGCATTGAGCTTGTCGGCGAGGCTGGCAACGATGCCGATCTGCTCATATTCCCAGAAACGACCGTCGCGCGTGGGGAACACCAAAACCTTGGCGCCGGCATGGCCGAACACCAGCAGCTCCATGTCTCGATCCAGCCGCGGGCTGTACCAGCGCAGATATTCGCGGTTCATAGCACCTTGAAAAATCGCCCGACCTTGTCTCGCAGAATCGCGTTCTGCTCCTCGCTGCCAGCATAATCGAAGTGGCCGGCATCCAGAATGAAGATTTCGTTAAACTTCTGTAGCGCATTTGCGACGGAGAACTGGCAGGGCGGCGCAACGGCGGGATCGAAGAGGGCAGGCGCGACGAGCATCGGAACGGTGATCCGGCTTGCGGCGATCGCTGCATCGAAGAAGCGCAGGGTTTCCAGAACGCTGCCATGTTGCTTCTGATAGGCCTGAACGGATTGCGCGCTGCCCACGGTCGGCAAGGTCAGCCATAGCGGACGATGGCCGAAGGTCGGGACGACGAGGTGGCCACGTCTGATCCTTGCATCGAACGGAATTGCCAGTGCCCCGATGCCGCCACCGAAACTGATGCCGCTATAGCCGATATGGCCTGCAAGCCACGGGTAAAGAGTTTCCAAGGTCGAAACGGCAAGCCAGATGTCTTCGACGCAGCCGCCGATGACGTAGGTGTCGCGATGTTCGATGCCATGCAGAACATGCCTCGACGCATCCGAGGGAATCGGCGGCCGGGCGCTTAGAGAAAGCCCGCGACTGCAGGGAAACAAAACAGCGGTCTCTTCGAGCGGCAGATCGAACTCGGGCTGGTCCCTGCCTCCATATCCATGTCCGACGACTAGGCCGCGTCGTACCTGACTATTGCGAGGAAGGAGCAACCAACCGTTGATCTGAAACGACCCTGTCGACATATAGCTGATATCGAAAACATGCCAGTTGTCGTGACGCAACCTGCTGTGGCGAAACTTCGGTTGCGGGTCGACGGCAATGGCGGCTTTGTAGCGCTTCTGCCAAAAATCGTCGAAGCCGGGCGGGGCTTCCGGTATCTCGATAGCCTGCAACTGGCTTAGCTGCAGGCCATAGGTCGGATCGAAGTCGAAGGGATGGGCTGTCGGTACACTCATGGCAAATGTGTCGCGTGAAAGGGTCGGCAACGCAAGGACGAACATTGCATGCCCCTCGTGCTTGCCTCCCAGATCGCTCCTATATATCTGCGGGTCTATCGTGTCGGGCGATCGATGCGATAGAGCACATGCGGCCGCAGGACATGGCCAGACGGCACGGTGATGTCGTCGAAATCACCGCCTTCAACATGGATCATCCCGATCTTTTCCATCGCCCGGCGCGACGGATGGTTGATGAACGAGGTGTAGCCGATCACGCTTCGGCCTGGAGCCGCCAGGCGAACTCCAGGCAGCGGCAGCCGACTTCCGGCGCATAGCCTTGCCGCCAGTAAGCACGTCCGAGAATCCAGCCGATCTCCAACGGGAAATTGCCTGGACCTCCGATCCGGGACGTGAAGACCGGCGCCGCCGATCAGCGCGCCATCGGCTTTCCGTTCGACGGCCAGGAAGCCGAAGCCTTCCCGGCCAGTTGCTTGGCTGCTTCATCGATCAGCTCGTCCGTTTCCTCGGCCGCGAGCAAGCTCGGGTAGTAATATTGCCGAACCTCCGCATCCGCATTGATGGCGGCAAATGGAGCACGATCGCTGTTCAGCCAGGGCCGGAGAGTGAGCGGGGAGGTTTCGAGGGTAAGCAACCTGCTCCTTGCTGCGAGTTGATTGGCCGGATGATGCGCATGCCTGCGCATGCGCGATGACCGCAAATCGGTAGCTTCTCCATCCGTGAATTGGACGGGAAAGTCCATCATCTCCGGGCAATGTTTGTTCTTGGCAGCTTCGCCACACGCAACGAAAAGATGACGCAGATAGCCTAGGTTTCCTGCGAACTTCGGTCGCCTCCCTGCCGTCCTTGGCGTATAGTGCGCCAATGTTCAGGATCCTAACGATACTTGCGGGAATTTCGGTTGCAGGCTCCGGATTGGCGGGGCAAAATCAGATCGCCTACAAAATCCAGGATTGCTCGAACGCGGTGGACGAAGTCCTGTCGAAGACGAAGGGACGCCTGCTGTCCGTCAAGCCGCGCGACAATCGCTGTATTGTGAGCGTGATCGTTCCGCACGATGATCAACGACCCGAAAAGGTCGTGGTTCGCATCGATTACGCCGATGTCGACGATAGCCAAGACAATGGCGAATAGCAGCAAGCGGTAAAAGGGACCGCGAGAAACATGGGCGAAGTCATCCAGTTCCGGCCCACGAGCAAACATGGCAAGCATCTTGATGCGCAAGCCCGCCTGGAAAGGGAGCTGTTGCTTCCCTTCGCGAGCGTGGAACCAGCCGCGAAAAGGCGCTCTGGCATAAATCCCGAAGCATCACCCGGTGCAGCGTCGAAGATGAGTTTTCCGCTGAACGGCATCGTCATCGTCCTGGGTTCGATCCTGGTCTATGCGCTGGTGATATCGCATGTGGTCGGCCAGCCGCACTACTCCGCCCGCGCCAATTTTATGCCCGCGGCTTTCGTTCAGAACTAGATCTGCCGTAGCGGCTGCTTGGCAAGGCGAAGCGGAGACATGTGGCGAAAACGCCGGTTGATTGGCTCGCCGCCGGCAATTCGCGTCAATAGGTGAGCGTGACCACCACCGTATCCGTATAGACTCCCGGAGATGGCGTCGTCTGTGGCGGTACGCGGCCGTAAACCGTCAGGGGCTGAGCGGCACCTGTTCCGCTTCCAGCGACGGTGCTTCCCGGCGTATTGGCATCGCCCCAGGGCTGCAGCCTACCCGTATCCTTGTAGAGGCCGTAAGTCACAGTCTCGGCCCCTTTTGCCATCTTGCGCGCCGTCGGTGCGGCATTCGCCGTGCCGCCATTCAGGGAGATCGTATAGTTCGTGCCCGGCGTGCAGGTCGCAGTCACAGAACCTGTGGCGTCGACATTGGTTCGCAGCACGCCCTGCGTGCCGAAGTCGATATTCTGGACGCTGACCAGGCAGTTGCCGGCGACGCTCGCATTGACGCTGAACGACGCCGTTCCCACCGTTCCCGAGGGCGATGCGCAGTTGGTGGCGCTGCTGTAGCTGTAATAGAACGAGGTGTCGGGGGAGGTGAAGCTCGATGTATAAGCGCCAGGCGCCGCCGTCGGCGGGCTTCCCAGCGCCGAGCCATAGACCGTCATGCTGCCGGTTGCGCCGACCAATGACCCATTCAACAGGGCCATTGTCAGCGCGTAGGCCGGTGCCCGTGACGGATAGGACCAGTTGCTCGATCCCCAGATCACGCTCCGGCCGGAATCGGAGTAGAGCTGATAGTTCAAAGAACTTGCTCCGTTCACCATCTGGCGGGCTGCCGACGAGGATGCTCCACCACTGCCGGCGCCGATATTGGGGCAAATCAAGAGTCGCTTGCCCAGGTCCAGGACTCCCCCGGAACAACTTACATTTATTGTGGATGTTGAATTGACCGGAGTGCCCGACAAGGTATCGACCGCGCCAAAGTTCATATCGGTTGCGGTGAAGCTGCAGCTCTGTGCGGCGCATAGCGAAGGTAGCAGCAAGACGAGCAGAAGGGCAATCGATCGCAGCATCCTAAAAACACCTGACATCATCGATCGTCACCTGCGCGCCTCGTTGCTGCTTGTAGGCGAATTCGGCATGGCACCTCGTTCCATCTTCCAGCGAGACGTCGATCGAGTTGCGCGCATGCAGTCCGCGAATATAGGCCTGGCCGTCATAGCCGACGACAAACGCCTCATCCGATCCCTGTAATGTGCCGCTCAACCCCGCCCGCAGGGGCACGCCGTTCTTGTCGTTGATGGTCACAAGTGCCGCCTGCGGCGCTTCCGCCACGCCGAATTTGACGACGACACCGCTGCGATCCGCCGGGACGACAATTTCCCGGGTTGCCGGCACATCGGCATCGACGGGAAGATTCTTGGGATCGATGGAAACGGTATTGGGTTCGTAGGAATTGAGGTTCGGCACCAGAATCCGCCCACTCTGGCCGGTCTTGCCGATCGGCCTGTTCTGCTGCTGGACTTCGACGTCCGGGGCGCCGACGTCGACGATGCCGAAGGCATCGTCGATCCGGTTGGTGGCAAAGACGCCGCCGCCGGCGACGGCGATGGCACCGTCCATGCGCGCGACCGCCCGTGCCTGATTGTTTTGCTGCTGAACGCCGGCTTCGAACTCAGCGAATGACGCTCTATAGCCGATCGCAGCCTCCCGGTTGGCATCCTCGCCCTCGGACGTACGCAGCCGCCAGCCGACGCTGCCATCCTCCTGCCGCAGCGGCTTGGAAACGTCGGCAACCACATCCAGCCCGTTCGGCCCGCTTTGAATGCCCGCATTCGCTGTGACGCTGTCGCTCAAGGGAATGGAAAGGCCGGCGAAGACGCCGAAATTGCTTCGTTCATCGAGGTCGGTAAAGGCCGTGGCGTAGAGCGTCGCGCGCTTGAACGTCTGGCTATACGAAAGCCCGGCGATGCGGCTCTTGCTTCCGTCCGAATTTTCAAGCCTGGTGTAGGAAAGATTGAGGCTGGAAAGATCCAGCGGCGCCGGTACGCTGAGGGTGACCTGATCGATGGCGCGCGGTACGCCGGCGCTGAATATGGTGAATTCGCCCGCCGTGCCCGCCGTCGGTCTGGCGGAAACGGATGCTATGTCGTCGTAATCGTCGAAGGCGCGCTGCATGCGCGCATAGAGCGCCCACCTGTCGTAGCTCAGCTCAAACGAGGCATTCACAAGCGTCCCGGTGCGGGAGCCGCTTTTACTCCCCGCACCGGCAACCGATGCCACACCCCAGGCGCCGAGAGGGAAGGCGGCCCCGACACCGCCATTCAATAGATCCGTTCCACCTTCGAAATGCCCTTCCAGCGTCAGCCAATCGGTCAATCCATAGCGAGCCGTGGCGACGCCCATGATCCGGCCGTCGTAATCGTCGGACTCGGTGCCGAAGTTTCGTCGCGGGACACCGAGTTCGGTCGAAAAATCCAGAAGACCACGGCGCAGAAGCCAATTGGACGCATAGAAGGGCAAGGTCTGCGTCGTCTCCCGCCCCAGGCTGTCGCGCAACACCACGGTCGCTTGCCCGCCGCCGGAAAAGACGGGAAGATTGGTCACCTCGAACGGACCTGCAGGGACATCACCCGAATAGGTGCGCACGTTTTGCGTGTAGATATCGAGTGTCGAAGGGACGGCGGCGCTGCCGGCAAACGCAGGCAAGGGTTCGGTCACCAGGTCGGAACGCAGCGCGAAATTGCGCTGGAATTGGATGCCGCCGAAATAGACCGGCCGGGTCCAGGAAAGGCCGCCCGTCGTTATGTCGCCGGCGCGATAGGTAAGAAGCCTTTTCGGGTCAGAGTAGCTCCACGTCGTGTTGAGGCGGGTTATGCCATCGAGGCTGCCGTCGGAGTAGCCGGCCAGGAAGGATTGGCTGAGCGATCCGTAGGGACTGAAGAGACGGGCATCGAACGAACCGGATATGCCTTGGAACAGGCTTGAACCGCCTTCAAAGAGGCTGTTGGAGCTCGCATAGAGGGAATAGTTGAGGACGGCGCCGTAGCCTGCCTGGGGTGCTGGGATCGTGCTTTCCTGTTGCCGTTTGACGTCGATGACATGCGGGGCACGGCCCTTGTCGGTCGTCTGGACATAGAGCCGCTGGGTCTCTTCGTCGATCTGATATGACAGGCCGGGCAGAGCGCCGAGTTCGACCGGCGTGTCGTCGGCAACATCAGCCGGAGGCTTTATGCCGACCTCGCGCAATTCCTCAGCAGCGGCCGCAATCGAGCCATTCGGGCGTTGTTTGAAATTACCGATCATCTTCATCGACGTATTGTTGATGAATACTTCCAGGTAGATGTCGCGGCTGCCGGCCGGCTCGTTTGCGGACGCGGCCACCGCCGGCAGATTGGGCACTTCTTGAGCACGCAGCACCGAAACTGAAAGACAGATGTATAAGAGAGCGGCACCGGCGCTACCGTTGATTAACGGCGACTTTTGCATCGAACGGCCCAAGATCGCTCTGGCCATGCAGCGTTACCGTGCTCCCGGAAAGGGACTTCGCAGCCCCGATCGGCCATTGCATCGTCGCACCGCCGAGCACGTATCCGACCAGCCCATTGCGGCCGCTGATCTTCGTCCCTCCTTGCGCCAGGGTGAGGTTCGACAACCGGAAGCGGCTGCCGCCATTGTTCCTGCCGACCAGAAAGAGGCCGCTGCCTTGACGGGCGACGCTCCAGGAGACATCGGGCGCCTTCGCATCGGCTTGTTTGAAAAAGACGGGAATGGATTGACGCATGATGAGCGTGACCGTGCCGGCCCGTGTCCGCGACGCGTCCGGCAATTCGTCGACGATGACGCGATAGGTCTCTTCCGCTCTGACTGGCGCCTTGCTCGTTCGGATCACTCGGACGACATACTGACCGTTCGGGTTCATCCTTGTCGAAGGAGGGCTGGCGACAACATCCCTCGTCGGTTCCAGGCGCTCTATCCCGTCCGCCTGGCTCCATTTGAAAACGCGTATCTGCACATTGATGGGATGGTCCCCGTCATTGCCGAGGTTCAAAACAGTCGCGCTGGCCGGCGCGACGAGTTCGAGACTGGTGGGTGCTACGCGCAGGGACGCCGCGTTGATGCCGTGAGCACTGAGGCAAAAAAGCGTAGACGCGGCAATGCATGGCAACATGCGTTGCATGGCATCCTCCTCAATTGACGGGTTTTCAGTAGGTAACGGTAACCGCCACTGTATCCGTGTAGACGCCCGCAGCCGGCGTGGTCTGCGGCGGCACCCGGCCGTAGACGTCTATGTTCTGGACCGCGCCATTGCCCGTGCCGGTGACGGTGTCGGTGCCTATGGTTATGCCCCAGGTCTGCGTACGGGCAACGTCGCGATAAATGCCGTAGTTGATCGTTGCGTTGCTCGGCCCGGTCATCACACGTACGGCCGTCGTCGCTCCGCTGCCGGCGCCGGCACTCAAGCCGATATTGTAGGTTTGCCCCGACGTGCACTGAACGCCGATGGTGGTGGCCTGGTCGATATTGGCAGCGATGACGCCGTTAGTACCGAAATCAAGATCGTTGGCGCTCTGGATCAGGCATTGCGCCTGGATGGTAATGCGGACCGTCATATTGGCCGTCGCGGTGGCGGCCATCGTGGACGGCGCCGCTGCGATCATCGTGATAGCAGCAAGGACAGCGCCGTGCAGCATTCTCTGCATTCGTATTCCCCCTCAGCACACCCCTTACGCATCAGAATATGATAAAGTAATCACATATATGCCTTGCTGGCAATGAGGCAGAAAAAGGCGGACGAGAGCGTTACAGTATTGAAAGGATACCTCCTGAGTATAGTTTCGTTTTATTCAACGATTACCTGAATATGAGTTGTAGTTTTGAAAAATATGGTTAACGCAAGGTGAACTCAATGATCGCCGAAACCGGATAGTGGCAGCGGGAATACAAGCTTCATATTCCGCGAATCATGCTCTTGGGAAAGCTCGGTGATTCGTCTGGATCAAAGTTCGAGAAGAGGAAGCCCGTGACTTGCCGGTCTTTCCTCCTGGATCAGCGCCTCCATCAACATTTTTTTGCAAAAGGCCCGCAATTAGCCATGTTTCGGTAAAAGCCGCGCCACAGTTCCAGTCAGAATGAGCAGGCGAGATCTTGTCCTAAGGAGCGATCGATGGATGCGCAGCCTATGAGATGGTGGAATGGCCAAAGCGAGACGACCCGGCGGCTGGGTTCCGGTCTTGCGGTTTGCGGCACGGTGGTTGGTGCTCTTTACATGATTGTTCAGACGGCTCCGACTGAGCGTGCCATGCGTATTATCGATGATAGCGGTCGAATTACGATCAGCAGCCGCGGGCTGCTGGACCATGTCGCGACGAATGGGTTGCAGGTCGTGGTGGATGCGGGCGCGGCCCAACAGGTGATGTCGGTGCCGATTCCACAGCCGTCGCCTCTCACCGCTGCGAAAAGCAGCGCTCCGGCCAAGAAGACTGCCTCGCGCACCGATGCCATTAAGACGAGCGTCGCAGCATCCGGTGACGTCGAACGTTTCGATCGCTGCCTGCCGCAATGCGAAACACGCGATCCGCTGATCTCGGGATATCCGCAATATGCCGAGGCGAAGCCATCCTTGGCTGGGGACGATGATCCGTCTCCCGTTGTGGAGGAGCGGGTTGGCTTTCACCCACTGGCCGGTGCTCGCCAAATATTGACCAGGGCGGTGGATGCGCCCGGTGCGATGCTGCGACGAGGCCGAGAGGCGCTCGACGACGTCGCACGCATAGATTGGTAGAGCAGGAAATACCCTTCTCGGAAACGCTTAGGCACGTTCCGCCCAGATCTTCGCCAATTCAACGAGCGTCTTTACGGCTCTTTCCATATCCTGGCGGCTGACCCATTCCAGCGGCGAATGGAAGGCATGTCCGCCAGCAAAGATATTGGCGCAGGGCAGGCCCATGAACGAGAGCCTGGAACCGTCCGTGCCGCCACGAATGCTGCCGCGCACCGGCGTCATACCGGCCCGCCGGATGGCTTCGACGGCATTTTCGACGATCTGCGGGTGGCGGTCGAGGATTGGTTTCATGTTGCGGTATTGCTGCCTGACGGTAAATGTATGCGAGGAACCTGGATACGTCGCCATGACATCCTTGACGATCTGCTCCAGCATATTCTCCTTGACCGCGAGACCCGCCTCGTCGAAATCGCGGATGATGAAGCCGAGCGCGGCCTTCTCCATCGAACCGCTGACACCGGTGGGGTGAATGAAGCCCTCCCGGTCCGCGGTCATTTCGGGGGCGATGTTTTTCGGCAGCCTGTCGATGATCGCGCCGGCGATCTTGATGGCATTTTCCATCTTCCCCTTGGCGAAGCCCGGGTGAATGGCGACACCCTGGATAACGATCTCGACGCTGTCGGCCGAAAAAGTCTCATCTTCTATATGGCCTGCCGTTTCGCCATCGACCGTATAGGCGAATTGTGCCCCAAGCTTCTTCAGGTCGACCTTGTCGACGCCGCGTCCGATCTCCTCGTCGGTCGTGAACAGAAGCTTGATGGTGCCGTGACGGATATCCGGATTGTCGACGAGATATTGGGCGGCCGTCACGATCTCGGCGAGGCCTGCCTTGTCATCGGCGCCGAGCAGCGTCGTCCCGTCCGAAGTGATGATGTCATTGCCGATCTGATCGCTAAGGGCAGGGTGCTCGTCGACAAGGATGACTTGCTGCGGATCGCCAGAGAGACGGATATCGCCGCCGTCGTAGTTCTTGAGGATTTGCGGCTTGACGTTCGTGCCGGTGAAATCGGGCGCCGTATCCATGTGGGAGCAGAAGCAGATCACAGGAACCGGCTTGTCGACATTCGATGGAATGGTCGCATAGACATAGCCGTGCTCGTCGAGATGTGCGTCGGCAAGGCCAATCAACCGCAACTCATCGGCGAGCACGCGGCCAAGATTTTTCTGCTTTTCGGTGGAAGGCTGCGCGCTTGAGGTCGGATCCGATTGCGTATCGATGACAACGTAACGAAGAAAGCGATCGGTGACGGTATCTGTCATGAACCTGGCTCCAATGAATTGCTGAGTTTGGCATAGAGCATTTCCGCTTTTCTTCGACTCGCGAAAAGGCTCTATCCTCGTGTTTTCCGCAATTCCAGGAAAACCGCTGCACGCCTTTCCTGGAATTGCCCCTAGCTAAAGCGCCGCACGAAAAACAACGGCCGCTCCAACGCCAGGCGGGAGCGGCCATGTCATGCAACAAGCTGTGACCGAAAGCTCACTCGGCCGAGGTCAGCGTAACCGACGTGCCGGTCGCGGCCACGTTCAGGCCGAGCTGCCCCGTCACGCTTACGGTCTGAAGATGAATCGAGCCGGAAGTGCCGCCAACGAGAATGTTCGTGCCGACGCCGGCACCGACCGTCGCTTCAACGGTGGCACCCTGATAGAGGCCGCTCAGAGAACCATGATGATAGCCGGCTGTCGGCGCGAAGACCAACCAGACGAGCCGACTGCGGGTCGTGAAGCCGAGATCGACACCCATTTTGCGGATCGCACCGGTGTAATGGTCGATGCGCTCGCGTCCAACCGTCGAATGGAAGGTGCAATCCACCTCCTTTGCCGAGCCGAGCACATAGCCGACACCGCCGCCGATTTCGCACTCGAGGTAGCCGATTTTCACGCCGTTGCGCTGATCCGGCTCTTCTTCGCGATAGTTCGTCGGCATGTCAGCCGCCCGTGCCACCGCCGTGCCTGCAACGATCAAAGATGCAGCTGAAAACGCCAGGGTCAAAATTTTTCTCATCTGTTTTCTCCTTGTCAGAGTATTATAGGGTGGCAGGCACCCTCGTGGTCGAGCCGATAGAATCAACCCTTACTAAACGTACGTACGCGCAGAACGATCCCCAAAATAAGGCGGCTATCGTCATGATCCACTTCACAATATAGGGAACTCGATCCGCAGCGGCACCCCCGGTCATTTCACGTTTTGCAACCGACTGAGTCGCGCCGTATTAAATCGCCGCTCCGCCGGGCAGTTTAATACGGCGATCAGCTGGCTTCCGGCAACCTTTCCTTTGCAGCGAAGGCGTAGACATCGACCGGCTCGCCAAGACCCTTCAGAGGGAAGGAGCCAAGGCTTTCCATGTCGCGCCGGCATGCGGCCATATCGACGAATGCCTTCGACAACAGCACTGGCCGCTTGACCTCCTTGGTCAGCGATTCCAGCCGCGAGGCAATGTTGACGGCCGGGCCGATGACGGTGAAATCGAGACGGGTGCGCGAGCCGATATTGCCATACATCACATCGCCGACATGCACTCCGACGCCGTAGCGCAGCACTTCGCGGCCATGCTTGCGGTTTTCCTCGTTGAGTACTCCCACGGCCGCCTGCGCCTCGCCGATGGCGAGAAGAAGATTGTGACATGCATTGGGATCGCTCAACGGAAAGATGGCGAGCAACCCATCACCCATGAACTTGAGGATCTCGCCGCCATGCTTTTCGATCGGCTCGACCATGGCATCGAAATAGCCATTGAGCAGTTCAATGACATCGTCTCGTGGCCACATGTCGGAGATGTTCGTGAAGTCGCGAAGATCGCAGATAAGAATGGCCGCGCCCACCGTAGCGCCGCTTCCGCGTGTCGTCGCGCCTGCCAGGATCTGTTCGCTGGCATGCGGACCGACATAGGTGCGCAACAGCGTGCGCGCCATGATGTTCTTCAACCTGATCTCGGTCACCATGGTCAGGGCTGGAAGCAAATCCCTGAGCACAGTGATGTGCGCCTCGGTGAAGCCGCCCGGCATATCCGTGGCGAAGGTGACGATATGGCGCTTACCAAGGGTGTGATAAATCGGCCAAGCGATATAGTCGGTCAATCCCTCCGCGTGTAGTTCCCTATAGAGCGGATAGGCAAACTGGCTCCCGTCGGAAACCTCGAGATTTTGGCGGACCTCGGTTGCGCCGTTGAAGATCTCGTTGATGGGGCTTGCCAGAAACTGCGGCGTGTTCTCGACACCATAGCTGAACGTCGCAATATCGCCTTCTTTCATGCCTGTGCGCCAGAGGATCCGTGCGCCGGCCCATTGCGGATGCAGCGTCCTGAAATGCATGGTCGATCGCGCGACTGGAATCCCAGCGACCAACAGCTTCTCGCATAGTTCGACGAGGATGTTGTCGATGAAACGCTGGTCGCGCACATCGTTCATCAGCCAATCGAGAATCTTGCTTTGCTTTGTTGGCCAGATGCCTCGGTCGTCATGTGATGAATCGGCAATTGCCTCAATGGAAGATTGCATTTCCTATACCCCACAAATTCCGTCACCTGCCGCAGGCCGTCGGCGTCATTCGATCCTGAGCGACTATACGCGCCTCGCCAGCGGCCGGGAACGGCAATCGCCTCTATTTCGCGTTTTCGTAAATTATGTTTCCGGCTATGGCAGAAGAGGCTTGAATCGGCCATAGGGCTTCATATGGTTCCGCAATTCCCGCGGTGCAATATCGTATCGAGAGGCAAAGCTATTGAGAGCATATCTGGCAGGGCCCGAAGTCTTTCTTCCCAACGCAAGGGAAATCCTCGATCGCAAGATCGCTTTGGCTCGCAGCTACGGATTTACACCCGTTTCGCCCGGTGATCTGGTGGTGCCGGAGACGGAGACCCGCCGGCAGCGTGGTCTTGCCATCAGCGCGATCAACGAGACACTGATGTCGAGTGCCGATCTCATCATCGCCAACCTGACGCCGTATCGCGGTATTGCGGCGGATGTCGGCACGGCGTTCGAGCTCGGCTTCATGTGCGCACGCGGCTGCCCGGCATTCGCATTTTCCAATTGCACCGAAAACCATTTCGAGCGTGTGAGCGGGCTCTACGGTGGCGACGTTCGCCTCGGTCCGGACGGACGGCACCGTGGTCCCGACGGAATGGCGCTGGAAAATTTCGACATGGCCGACAATCTGATGCTCGACGGCGGCATCGCGGCCCGCGACGGCATCATCATAACGCGCCAGGTCGCGACGGATCAGCTCTTTCTGGATCTGACCGCGTTCGAGGAATGCCTTCGTGTTGCCGCCGGCAAACTGCTGAAGCAAGCCGTCGGCACGGGATGTGCCGCCTATTGAACGCTTCCTTTCGCTGAGCGAAAGCGACGAAGGCTCGCCCGAAACTTCACCAGGTCCCGAGAGCTTCATCGACGGCACGCGCTCGCGCCGGCAGCCGCTCATACGCGGCAATATCCGGTTCCGCGAACGCAGCCAGGCCGAGTGACCCAAGGATATCGCGCCCCTGCGGGTCTTGGTGTGCGCCAAGGAGAACGGCGCGAAGCGAGGCGACGATTTCGGGGGATTGCTGTCGGGAGGCGACCAGCAGAGGGAAGGGCGCCGGCTTGGTCGTGGCGACGACCCGCAATGATGCAATCGTTTCTGGCTCGTGCATCTCCAGCAGCTGGTAGGCATAGGCATCGATCGCACCGACATCGACGGCGCCTGAGCGGATCGCCTCGACCACGCCGCGCGGATTAAGGAGCGGGCCAAAGGTCTCGCTTGGCGGCCGTCCATCGGCAAGGGCTGCAAAGAATTCGCGTGGCGCATTGTAGCCGGATTGCGAGTCGCGCACGGTCCAACCCCAGCGCGCCATCGCAAGATCGGCCTCCGCAAGCGGCCTGTCACGCGCGGCGACGATATGGCTGGCATAGACCGGCTGCCCAGTTGCCCAGTCCGCCAGCGAAACGGGCGCCGCAAGCGGCAGCGGACGCTCGGCTTTCGCAAGTCTGGAGAACGGAAAGCCGCACATGAAGACGGCGCCCATGTCCAGCCGCGTCCATAGCTCGGAAAGCGGCGCCGGGGCGGCATGGGTTATAATCTCCAGTTCGACGTGAGACCGATCCGCAAGCCAACGAAAAAGACAATCCCAAAGCCCAGATATTTTCGGGCTCAGATTGTACATTCGCGAACAGGCAATGGGCGGGACAGGGGCGGGAGACATTGTCATGGCTCGTCACGCGAACCGGAGGCGCTGGCCGATATTCATGCGCCTTGCTTTTTCGACCATCGCCGCGCCGAGCGCGACGTCGGTCGTGCTGAGCCCGCGATGCCAGAAAAGGATGGTCTCGTTATTGCTTTCGCGGCCGGGTTTAGCGCCGCAAACGATCTGGCCGATCTCGGCATGCAGTGTTTCGGCGGTCACCTTGCCCTCGTCGACATGACGGCGCAGCGCGCCGAAGGGGCGGCCGGGACCGCATTGCCCCCAGTCATCGACCACGACCTTGTCCATGATATCGGTCAGGTCGAATTCGAGCGCGCTCATCGTGCCGTAGGGAACGACGAAGGCGCCTTTCTTGACCCATGCCGTCTTGAAGAGCGGCGTCGGCTCCGGCAGGCGGCTCGCCTCGATCATGATGTCGGCGCCGTTCAGGCAATCCTCCCAATTGTCCGTCACGACGATCTTCTTGCCGAGATCCTTCTCCAGCCGCGCGGCGAAGGCGTCGCGGCTTTCTGGACGGCGCGAATGCACGCGGATTTCATCGAAATCGAAGAGATGATCGAGCAGCCGCACGTTCCAATAGGAGGTGCCGCGCGCGCCGATATGGCCGAGGATTTTGCTGTCCTTGCGGGCGAGATGGCGCGCGCCGATGGCGGTGACGGCGCCGGTGCGCATGTCGGTGATGGCTGTCGCATCGATGATGGCCTTCGGCACGCCGGTGCGGGGATCGAACAGATTGAGAACCGCCATTTCCGAGGGCAGGCCCTGCTTGTAGTTGTCGACGAAATCACCGACGACCTTGACGCCGGCGTAGTCGAGCGGCTTCACATAGCCGCGCAGCACGTTGAAATGGCCCTTGTCGGAACTCTCCGGCACGAGGTGAACGCGAGGCTCGATGACGGTCTCCCCACGCCCCTGCGCATCGAGTGCCTTGGTCACGGCGTCAAGAATTTCGTCGTTGGAAAGCGCCAGCGCCTTGGCGTCGATGGCATTCAGATAGTCGATCCAGATTTCCTGCATTGCCGTTCTCCAGGCCTTTCACGGCCGCTCCGGTCTATCGAATAATGAGGGCCGCACGGGCGGCCTGCGGAAACGCGAGGTGACGGAGCAGGCCACTCTGCCGCCATATCGATCAAGAATTCGTCTCCTTGGCATCGGCATTCATGATGAATTCCGACAGTCTCTGAAAATCAGGCCCCTGCGCACGATCTTCCTCCAGCGGCGCGACCATTTCGCGCACTTTTCGATAGGCGTGCTGCGTCCCGCCACCAAGCTCGCCCGCTACACCGCGCAGTTCGACGGCCTGGGCGGATGCGACAAGCTCGATAGCCACGAGATAGCGAAACCGCTCAATCATCGCTTCGATCTTAGACAGAACGCTCGGTGCCATGGATGCCTGATCCTCGAGGCCGTCCGCAACGGGAATGGGCGTGAGCGAGACCGGGATCGCCAGATGCCGTATCTCGGCTTCGAGTGCCGAGACCGTTTTCTGCACGGTGGAAAAACCGGTTCTGCTCTGTCCGAGCGGCGTCAGGAAGCGCGGCAGCTCCGATATGCCTGGTGACATAATCTTCATGGTTCGATAGGCGGTCGCCGCTGCACAATGAGCGATTGCCTGGCTGAGCCGCTCCCATGCCAGAGCGAAGGCCGTCATGTCGAAATTCCCATGCGACAGGATAAGCCCTTCGTCGGCCAGCACGACAGGATTGTCGCTCGAGCTTGCAAGTTCGATCTCGGTCGCGGCGCGGGCCTCGCCGATCGCATGGAGAAGGGCGCCCCATACCTGTGGAGCGCAGCGATAGCTCAAAGGGTCTTGCAGACGCCGCGCCGCGCCATCCATGAGGAGAGAGCTTCCGAAAAGCACCTCGCGAAATCTCGCCGCCACCTCGCGCTGGCCGAAGGCCGGCCGGGCCGCCAGCGCGCGATCGTCGAAGGCCGAGACATTCGCCCGGAAGGCCTCGAAATTCAGCGCAACAGCCGCATGCGACCAATCAAACAGCCGCTCAATATCCTCGATGCAAAGGCAGGCCTTGCCGACCGAAAGACTGTTGGCGACGACGAGTACATGACCATCCTTTGGCGCGATCGGCAGCGGTTTCAGGCCGGCTTTCGAGAGAGCGTCCGATGCGGGCATCATCGTACCATCCACTTCGGCTTCGCCATCTCCTAACAGAGCCCGTGCCATATGCGCCAAAGGCGCGAGATCGGCGGCACCGATCGAGCCGAGCGATGGCACGACTGGATGAAAGTCGGCATTCAAAGCAGCGACGAGACCAGCGAAAACCGGGAGCGACACGCCGGAGCCGCCTGCCGCCATCCCTGCAATGCGCGCGGCCATCATTGCTCTCACGGCTTCGCGCGGCAACGCTGGCCCGACCCCGACTGCACGCGCCTGCGGCACGCGCAATTGGAAGGCGATCAGGTCGTCGGTCGCGAGGCGAGTGTCGACGCTCGCGCCCAATCCTGTCGTCAAGCCGTAAACGGGCCGGTCCGCCGCCAGATAGCGTTCAACGACAGCGCGGGCGGCGGCGATCTTGTCTTTGACGTCAGGCGAAATCGCGATCCTGGCGTTGCGCCGCGCGATTGCAGCAATATCGTTGGCCGTCGGGGGCGCTCCGTTGAAGGATACGATATTATCCGTCCTGCTCATTCCTGCTTGCCTCAAAGACGTGCGCTCGGTATCCCGCGATCTTCGCCGGAACGCTCTTCCAGGCGATATTGGTCGTCGGAATAGCAGATATTACGCATAGCACGGCACGTGGCCGGCGACAGTCATATCGATTGAAGAACACGCTATCTCATTGCGAGGCATATTCGGCCGGAAAAAGCTCAGGCAGCGCCAAGGGGCCTGATGCAAACAAAAAAGTGATAGCGATCAGACGTTATCGCTATCACTTTGATTTGAACGGAATTGGTTCGATGACGGCTTAACCGCCGATCATGAGCCTGACGACTTCCTCGTGATTGGTGTCGGCGATGTTGCGTTCGCCGGCCACGATCCCGCGCCGCAGGACGACGATACGGTCGGAGACCGCGAAAATGTCCTGCAGGTTGTGCGAGATGAAGATGACGCCGCGCCCTTGCGCCTTCAGCGACTTGATCAGGGCCACGACCTTGCGCTGTTCCGGCACGCCGAGCGCCGCCGTCGGCTCGTCCATGACCAGAATGCGGGCATTCCAATAAACCGCGCGTCCGATCGCGACCGCCTGACGCTGGCCGCCGGAGAAGTTGCTGACCGGTGCGTCAAGCCGCTTCACATGGAAATCGAGCTCCGCCATCGTCTTGCGCGCCGCTTCCGCCATGGCCTTCCGGTCGAGAACTGGCAGAAAGCCGAAGAGCTTCTTCATCGGTTCGCGCCCAAGGAAGATGTTAGAACCGATCGTCAGATTGTCGGCCAGCGCCAGATCCTGGTAGATCGTCTCGATACCTTTCTCGCGCGCATCCTGCGGCGACGAGAAGGTGACGGGCTTGCCCTCGATCAGGATTTCGCCCGCGGTTGGCGGATAGACGCCGGAGATCGCCTTGATCATCGTCGTCTTGCCGGCACCGTTATCGCCAGCAAGCGCCACGACCTCACCGGGCCGCACGACCATGGAGCAATTGTCGAGGGCACGCACCGCGCCGAAATAGCGCGAGAGATTGCGGACCTCGAGGAGGGGAGTTGCACTATTCATCCTGTTTCGCTCCGCTGAACCGGCGCTGAGCCTGGTCGATAAGCACCGAAATGATGATGACGATGCCGACGGCGATGAACTGCCAGAACGGCTCCACGTTCATGAAGACGAGGCCGTACTGGATGACGGCGATGACAAGCGCGCCGGCAATGGTGCCGACGATCGTGCCGGAACCGCCGAACAGGCTCGCGCCGCCGATGACGACGGCAGCCACACTATCGAGCAGCAGAGGCTCGCCTGCCTGGGCCGCGCCCGCGGTGAAACGGGCCGCATAGAGCGCGCCGCCCAAGCCTGCGCAGACGGCCGAAAGAATATAGAGCCGCAGCAGGTGGGATTTGATGTCGATGCCGGCGCGGCGCGCGGCCTGCGCATTGGCGCCGATGGCGTAGTTATGCTGGCCGAAACGTGTCTGGCTCAGCAGGTAATGCATGATCACCACGAAGACGAGCGTGACGATGACGAGATAGGGCACGCCGTAGAACCGCCCATTGCCGAGTTCGGCGAAATAAGAATTCTTGACCGGCACGGTGGTGCCGCCGGCAATCAGGAAGGCCGTGCCACGCGCGACGCCGAACATGCCAAGCGTGCCGATGAATGGCGGAACCTTGAGACGGGAGATCAGCAGACCGTTGATCAAGCCGGGGACTGCGGCGGCCAGCATGGCGACGAGAATGCCGAATACCATCGCTATCGGCAGGGGCATGTAGAGCCCGGCGATAGTGGCGATATGCGCGGCGACGACGGCGGCAAGGCCCATGATGAAGCCGGTCGACAGATCGATGCCGCCGGAAATGATGACAAAGGTCTGCCCGATCGCTAGCAGCAGCGGCGCCACCGCGAAGACCGCGACGGACTGCCAGTTGAAGCTCGAGCCGATGAAGGTGCCGCCGAAATCGATCCGCGCCCAGATCTCGAAAGCAACGATCAGCGCGGCAAGAAAGAGCCACGCGCGCAATTGCGCGATGCGATTTAGGAAGGTTTTTGCTTGGTCGCCGTGGTCCGCCTGAGGCGCCACGTGGTGATCCGCCTTGCGGATCTCTGCATTGTCGATTGTCATGGACTGGTCCAAACTGAAGCGTTGAAGGCGCGAAGCTTAGGGCGCCGTTCGCTCTATCATCGTTGGATGATGTGCCTCGCCCTTCGGCGAGGCACAGACTATCTCCGGACTAATCGGAGTAGATGAACTTCGCGACATTCTTGTCGGTAACGTTCGATTTGTCGATGACCGTAAAGCCGGTGCCGATCGCCGTCGGGATCGAATTGCCGGTCAGGTGCGCATAGGCTGCCATCACGCCGAAATAGCCGATTTCAGCCGGGTGCTGTGCGATTGCCAAATCGACGAGGCCGGAGTTGATGTTGTCCACGATCGACGTCGGCGCATCGAAGGCCACGACGCGGATTTTGCCCGTTTGGCCAGCCTGCTGCACGCCGTTGGCGGCACCGAGGGCGGAGAATAGATTGGCGCCGAAGACACCGTCAAGATCGGAGTTGCGGGCAAAGACCGCCTGCAGCTGCGATGCCGCCTTGTTGGCGTCGTCATCGTTGTACTGGGTCTCCAGAACGGTGATGTTCGGATACTTCTTCATTTCCTCCTTGAAGCCCTGCTCGCGCTGGTCGGTGGTTGAAATACCGGGCTTGACGTTGGAAACGTAGACCTTGCCTTTTTCGCCGACGGCTTTTGCCAGCGCTCGTGCGGCAATCGCGCCGCCGAGCAGGTTGTCAGAAGCGATGTAGGCCAGCGGAAAATCGGCATCGCCTTTGCCCGTCTGATACACGCCCGTACCGATGAAGGTATCAACGGTGATGATCGGGATGCCGGCATCCTCGGCCTTCTTCAGCGGCTGGACCAACTGATCCTTGTCAGTTGGAGCGATGAGGATAGCGTCGGGCTTTTTGGCGATCACCGCGTCGAGAACCGGCACCTGTGTCACCGGGTTGAAATCGGGGCCGCCTTGAAACACCAGCGTCGCACCGACGGCTTTGGCCGCGGCCTCGGCGCCCTTGCGCATAGTGATGTAGAAAGCATCGGTCGTCAGACCCGGAATAAGGGCAATCGTAAACTTCTTGTCTGCTGCTCTGGTGGTGCCGGCGACGGCCGCAACACCTGTCGCGAGCGATGCCACGGCCGAAGCCTTAAGAAATGAGCGGCGCTCCATAATTTTCCTCCTCTTGAGACCGAACCTCCCCTGTCCGGCACAGCGATAATCAGTGGGTTACCACGGCGCGTCAAGCAATTTTTTTCTGCAAGGAATTTCTTTTACCCAATTGATATACTTAAACAATTCGATGGTAGCCGCAATATCATTATCCGCCGGGAGACATAGCGTCGCACGACGTTCGGCATCATCACGCATTTGTCCCGTCCATCCCGGACGGCGACTTATTATTCGCGGTCGAACACACGCCAAACCCAGGCCAGGATCGCGTTCATGTCCGGCTCCTTGGTCTGGTCCACCGTCATCACGGCACCGCAGCCCATCGGCTCGGCCCGATCGGCAAGTGCTATCAGTTCCGGTACATATTCGGCACCCGGATGGCCTGGCAATCGATGCTCCAGTCGGCCGGCGTAACGCTCGCCGGCAACCGGCCCGGGCACCTTGCACCATAGCTCGGCGACATGCCCGATCTTCGCGGCGCTGATATAGCTTTCGAGTTGGGCTTTCGGCTGGAAACCGAACCAGGCATCGACGATGAAGGTCGAGCCGGCCGGAGCCTGCGTGATGACAGACCAGATCGCCTGATAGCTCGCCTTTCCCAGGGTCCGGTTGAAGTCGCGGTCGACTGGTCCGATATGCTGGAGAAAGGGGTTTTTGATACCGTCGAGAGACAGGATCGGCCAGCCGGTTCGCTGGGACAAAGCCTTGGCAAGACGGCTTTTCCCAGAGGCCGGCACGCCGTTGACCAGGACGGCCCGTTTTCCCTGCGCGACTTCATCGACGAAAATCGACAGGCCTGCGCCGATCACGCCGGCATCGTCGGCAAGTTTCGCCGGCAATATTGTGGGGCAGAACCAAGGTGCTACCGCCGGCAGGTCTGCAAGCGCGCGCGCCGCGTCGCAGCCGAGCCCGCCGCCAAGCAGGATGACTTCGGGATCCATCGTTGCCGCGATATTGTCGAGTGCAGCCCGCAAGGGGACTGCCCATTGGCGCAAGACGCGCACCGCTGTCTCGTCTCCATCGGCTGCCATGCTGAAAATTTCCCCGATCGTCACAACGGACAATCCCGCTTCGGCGATGTGACGCCGCAGCGCGGTTCCGGAACTAAAGGTTTCGACGCAACCGCGCCGGCCACAAGGGCAGGGCGGACCGTCCTGAGACACGCAGATGTGGCCGAGCTGTCCGGCTGCCCTGTGTCCGTGATAAATGCGCCCGGCCTGGGCGACAGCGCCGCCAATGCCCGTCCCAATCGTCAACATCGCGACATTCCGATAGCCCTTGGCGCCACCGATCCGCATTTCGGCAATCAGCGCCATGCTGCAATCATTCTCTACGACGACCGGCTTTCCAAGGGCTGCCTCGATCCGCCGCACGAAGTCGAGGCCGGCGAGGTTGAGGATGCCGCCGGACAGGATCTCGCGACTGTCGACATCGACCCGCCCGGGTATGCCAACGCCGATCCCTAAGACTTCGGCTCTGTCGAGTTCGCGTGCCATTGCGACGACGCGCTCCAGCACCTGCAAGGGATCGGTCGGGGTTCGTTCCGACAGTTTGGCAAGAATCTCGCCGCGAGCGGAGACGAGGGCGGCACGAATATTCGTGCCGCCAATATCGACGCCGATGGCGATGTCAGCCATGGGCGCGCTGCCTTTGATCAGCGCCGTGCGAGCCTGCGCCCTTGAAGTGCGTTGCGATGACGGCCTGGATTTCGCGAAGCCTTGGCACCGCGACCGTCTCCAGCCGATCTTTCGTCACCGAACGGTCGAGCGAGATGCAATCCTTCCACAGCGAACGGCCGGCGATGACGCCTGAGGCGCCGTTGCGCATGGCATCCTCCACCTGCGTCAGGAAGGTTGCATGGTCGACACCGGCCGACAGCACTGCCCACGGCACGTCGCGCGCAAGGCGCGTGACTTCGGCACAGGCCTCCGACGATCCCGGATAGGGGATCTTCAGAACTTTTGCGCCAAGATCCAGGCAGATCTTGCTGCCACCGACGATCAGAGAGGGCAGCTTCGCCTTATGCTCGGCCTCGTCCTCACCCTCGAATTTGTAGGTCAGGAATTCAACAACAAGCAAAAGATCTTCGTGAGCAAAGTCTTCGATGCATTGCTTCAGGATCTGCATATTATGGACATTCGCCGCATCGCGATCCGAGCGCAGATAGACCATGATCTTGCCGCCGGTCGCACCTAACTGCCGCACGCGGCGCGCGGAAATGCCGGGAACCAGCTTCGACAGACGATAGCCCTCCGGCGAGGTATCCCAGCCCGACGCATCGAGGCCGATCAGCAGCGCGGTATCGCGTTGAAGAACGCGGTCATCGACCAGCGCCGGCACGGCGCAGATCGGATCGACCAACACGCAGGACGCCTTGCTTGCCAGGAAGCGGGCGATATCGGCCTTCGTGTCGCCCAGCACCTGGTCTGAGATGGCTGCCTGTTCGGCTGGGTCCTTGGCCAGAAGGCTGCGCATGCCGCCGCGCTGATCGCAGGCAATCACCATCATGGCGCCGTCGCTACCACAAATCTGCTGGTAGCCGCGCATCTCCGCTGTCGTCAATTTCGTCATATGATTCTTCCTCCAGCCGCTTCGAAACGGCACCCATCCGCACACGCCTTCTCCACTCCCCGAAGAGGGCATTGCTCTTGAAATTGAGGGCTCTCATGCGCGGTATAAACGTTGCGAAACCGGCCTTTTTAAGCGATAACTCCTCAAGTGCCGTATCTGTAACACATTGCAGAAAGGAATTTCAACCTGAATTCGTCTCAATCGCAGGAGGCTGCGGCAAATCGCGCTTTGCTGCATACGGTCGCCAAATTGCATTACCAGTCCGACATGTCGCAGGTGGATATCGCCAGGAAGTTGGGTCTATCGACGGCGACGGTTTCGCGATTGCTGCAGCGAGCCCGGGCGATCGGGATCGTCAGGATAGAGGTGATCGATCTTTCACCCGCGGAGGATCTGAGTGCCGCGCTGATCGACGGCCTGAAATTGCGCACCGCCGCCGTGATCGATGCGTCGTCGTCAAACGTGCTGAGCGCGCTCGCCGCACCGGTCGGCTCACTTCTGCAACAGGCCGGCCTGCGCTCGGGTTCGACCTTGGGCATTGGTTGGGGAAGGGCGGTTCGCGAGGTGACATTGGCCGGCCTGCCGCAATTGCCCGGCATTGTCACGGTCGCGCTGAACGGCGGCATGCAGCAGGCAGCTCCACACTTCCAGATCAATGAATTCGTGCGCCAGGCGGCAGCCCAAATGGGAGGCGTGCCGCACTTCCTGCATGCGCCGTATATTTCCTCGGCCGAACTCCGGGACGCGTTTCTGGGTGACCCTACCGTGCAACAGGTGACGTCCCTTTGGGACAGGCTGGATGCAGCGATCGTCGGTGTCGGATTGACGCATGCCGCAAACCCTTCGGAAACGGCGTTGCCGGGCGAAAAGGCGCTGAGCCATGCCGCCGGCGACGTCCTTCGCCACTATGTCACCGAGGCCGGCGAAGTCCTGCATTGGGATGGAGAGGAGGGCATGATTGCGGCCTCGCCCGAGCAATTGCGCAAGGTGCCGCTCTGTATCGCGGTCGCAGCGACCCCTGGTAAGGCAAGCGGCATCATTGGAGCGGCCCGATCGGGAATGATCAATGCTTTGGTCACCGACGCCAACACCGCTCAAGCCATTCTCGATCGCCTGTCATCCAATCAAAAAGCCGAGGATCGATCATGATGCGCTTTGACGACCGCTCATTCGGCGCCTTCCTGTTCGACATGGACGGAACCGTCCTCAATTCGATTGCGAACGGCGAACGGGTCTGGACCGCATGGGCGGAGAGACGCGGCGTCGACGCCGTCAGTCTGCTGGCGACCGTTCACGGCCGCAAGGCGATCGAGACGATTACCCGGCTTGGCCTGTCGGGGATCGATCCCGCCGAAGAGGCCAGAATCCTCACGCAGGCCGAAATCGATGACGTTGCCGGCGTCGAACCGATTGCGGGCGCCATCGACTTCCTGAAAAGCCTGCCGCGAGACCGGTGGGCGATCGTGACTTCCGCTCCGCGAGAGTTAGCGAGGGTTCGCCTCAAAGCAGCCGGGCTCCCCTGGCCGCCGGTTCTGATCGCCGGCGAGGATGTGCAGAGCGGCAAGCCGGCACCGGATTGCTTCATTCTTGCTGCGAAAACATTGGAACAACCTATTGAAAACTGTCTTGTTTTTGAGGATGCACTTGCAGGCATAGAGGCAGCGGAAGCGTCAGGTGCTTCCGTGCTCGTCATCAGCGCGACCCATCGGGCACCGCTGCTGACGCGGCATCCGAGCGTTGAGGATTATGAGAGGCTCGCTCTGGACATCGGCTCGGGCGGCGCTCTGCGTCTCTCTGGAAAGCCTCTCTCAAATATGCCGACCCGTCCACCTTATGGAAATGGGTCATAACCGGGCTTCTTATAGATTGTGTCGGGCTTGGCTTGAATATCCGGGACATAGACACTTTTAGTCCAATCGGCCATGGCGACGTCTTCTATCGCGACGGACACCGAGTCGTCATCGACGCCGAGCGTCTCGACGATAACTCTGGTCAGGCGTTCAGCCACGGTTCGCTTCTGTGTCTCGGTTCGTCCCGACACCATTTTCAAGATCACATGGGGCATCAATATTCTCCTCGTAGACGATGCTGCCGGTCCAACAATGCGACGACCACGTCACAGCCAGCCCGTCAGGGCAGAAAGAGATATAGTGAGGTTAGCCTGCGCAATTAGGGAGTGAAGACGGCAAGCACTTATGTCGTCTGCTCATGAATTGACAAAACAGCGATCTCTTGCGCTGCGTTTGGCAAGAGAGACTTCAGGTTCACGCTGGCCGCCAAAGCCTCGATCGGCGGAATGACGCGCTTGGCGATCAACATCTCGCTCAGCTTGATGTCCCTGGCAATTTTATTGCCGGGACCGACGCCGCTTGCGGCGACCAGCCGCCGTTCGCCATCAAGATGAAACAGGATGAATGCGCCGTCGCCAAGGTCCCGTCGAACGACCATTTGTCCTTCATCGGCGAGGCCGGCGATCTGAAGCGTATGATCGTATTGGTCGGACCAGAAATAGGGAACGGCCTGATAGCTGCGCGCCGCGCCTGTCAGATTGGCGGCTGCAAGGATGCCCTGATCCTGCGCATTGCGCCAGGCTTCGAGGCGCAGCCGGCGTCCGCCGTATAGGGGATGCGGAAACGAACAGCGGTCACCGGCGGCATAGATATCCGTCACCGACGTCTCCAGGCGCTCGTTGACCGCAATGCCGTTGTCGACCGCAATCCCGGCCTGAGCGGCAAGCTCGATGCGCGGCTGCGCGCCGATTCCGACGACCAGAACATCCGCCGAGATCATATCTCCCTCGGAGAGGAAGATGGCAACACGCTGTTCGTCCGCTTCGAGCCCGAGAACCGTCACGCCGCATTTCACGACGACGCCGTTACGCCGATGCAGGGCAGTCATCGTTTCGGCAATCGGCTCGGGCACACCGCGCTTGAGAATGCGCTCCTGCGACTCGATGACCGTTACCTTGGCTCCGCGACTGCGCGCCGAGGCGGCGACCTCCAGGCCGATGAAGCCGCCGCCAAGCACGGCGACGTGCATATCGGCCCGCAGCCTGGAACGAAGCGCCAACGCGTCGTCGAAGGTCCTCAGATAAAATATGCGTCCGCTGGTGGGTGCGTTCGACAATCGCCGGGGTGCGGCGCCTGTCGTCAGCAGCAATTTGTCATAGGGCAGTGCCCGGCCATCCGAGAGGACCAACTGTTTCCCCACGATGTCTATGTCGCTCGCCGATGCGCCGATGATATGCCGGATCGCCCGCTCGCCGAGCATGATATCGCTGAGAACGGCCGACGCTTGCGGCGTGGCTTCGTCGAGCAGAACCTGCTTGGAAAGAGGCGGCCGCTCGTAGGGGAGATGAACCTCGTCGCCGATAAGGGTGATTGCCTGCCGATAGCCATTCTCCCTCAAGCTCAACGCGGCGCGTGCGCCGCATTCCCCGGCACCGACGATGATGATACCCGTATCGCTGCTCATGCCTCGATCCCGATCATGATACGATCGCCTTCCACTCTGACCGGGTAGGTTTTCAGATTGACGCACACCGGCGCGCCGCGAGCCTCGCCTGTCTTGTAGCTGAAGCGGCCATTGTGCTTCGGACACTCGATGATGTCGTCCATGACGAGCCCATCAGCCAGATGGATCTTTTCATGCGTGCAAAGGCCATCGGTCGCGAAATACTCGTCGTCGGGGCTACGATAGATGGCGAAGGTTCGTCCGGAGTGATCGAAGCGGACGACATCCTCCTGATCGACTTCGCTGGCAGCACATGCATCAACCCATGTGGTCATTTCTTCCTCCTCATTGCAATCTCGCAAAGCGCGAAAACCGTCGCCAACTCTTGGGAGCAAGTTGACGTTGCGCCTTGATCGCGCATCGTTTTCTCCTCCCGGCTGGTTCCAAGCATGCGCGAGATTGCCCTTCACATTCCACGCCGATTATGATCATTTTTCCTCAAGGAGGAGCGGAATGAAAAAGAACCGTCTGGTGGATATCGCGGCGGCGGCAGGCGTTGGCCTTGCAACGGTGGAGCGCGTTCTCAACGAGCGCGGCAGCGTCAGGCCGCAAACGGCGGAAAAGGTGGTGCTGGCAGCTAAGCGGCTGGGCTAGAAGGGGCTTATTCCAAGCCTCTATCGCGGCACGATCCGCATCGAGGTGATCCTGGTCAGGCCGGAATCGCCGTTCTTCAGCAGGCTCAACCGAGCCTTCGAGCGGATCGCCGCTTCGTCGGATAGCTCGATCACGATCCATCGGACTTTCCTTGAGGAGAATGATCCCGAGAAATTCGCCGCGCATGTGGCCAATAGCTGCATTCGCCGCCACGGCCTGATCGTTGCGGCCGTCGATCATCCGGCAATCCGTGAGAGCCTCAGAAAGGCCCGCGCCGCCGGCGTCGAGGTCGTCCAGATCGTCTCCTATCTCACCGGCCGGGATGACGACGTGAAGTCCGCCGAGATGATGACGCAGGCGCTTCACCGCTGCCCGGATACTATCGGTATTTACAATGCCGGCGGCGCCAATCTCGGTGTCGGCTCGGTGCTTCAGCGCTTTCAGGAGCAACGGGGAAGGGAACTCGTCTGGATAACGCATGAGCTCAACGATGAAACCCGCCACTTCATCGCATCGGGCCTGATGACGCTCGTTTTCGATCAGGCGCCTGAAACCCCAGGCAAGGCGCGCCCTGAATACGATTCTCTCGCGATGGGGATCATTGATCTACCTGTGAACAAGGACCCTGTACCGTTCCTGACCTATACGGTGGAAAATATCGGGCTCACCTCAAGTCACCCCTAAGTGACAGGGCCGGAGCCTGCGGAAGGAGGGCCGCAGGCTCCGGCATTTCCCGTCATCAACGGCCGGTTCGACCGGTGGCGGGGGGAGAGCCCAATCGTCGCATATGGAGCGCGGAGCTCCCTCGGCAAGTCCTTGAGATCGTTGTCCCGAACGGAGGAGCCCGGCCATGCTTTGCCTCTCCGCTAGCCCGGCGTGCCGGAGCGGCGCGCCTGCTTTTCAGCATATTTCTTGGCGCGTTCCATGAAGCGCTTGTTCATGCGGTCCTCGGCTTCTTTCGAGCCATCGTGGAAAGTGCCGAACCATTGGTCGAGCGGAATGACGCCGTCGGCATAATTGCATTCGAAAAACTTGTGGTGGAGGTAATGGTCATAAGCATGGGTATCGATCCCAGCATCCTCGCCGATGACGATCTTGTCGAAACCGGCGTGGCCGGGCGCGGGCGCAAGGGCGGTATGCGTCATATGGAACAGGGCATGGATCGGATTGGACGGTACGATCCAGTGGATGAGCACGCCCGAGAAATACAACAGATGCTCGACCGGGTGCATGGCGAGCCCGGACCAGGGGCCGGGATTGACGTTGTTGTGATGCAGCTTATGGACCGTATGGTACAGCGGAGGCCAGTGGATCAGGCGATGCACGAGATAGAAGTGCAGATCGCGGAACGCCGGGATCAGCAGCATGATGACGGTGCAATAGATCGGGTGTTCGGCAAAACCGACATAGGGAATGATGCCGTTCGCAAAAGCCCAGAGCGTCAGCACTTCGAAGGCCGTCCATAAGGGTACGGCGCTGGCGAAAGTCCAGATCACGTTGTCGACGGTCTGATTGCTGAAGAGGAAGGCGGAATTATCCTTCGACGGCCACTTGCTATTGTATTTGAAGCTCGTGCCCTGCTTCTTCTGCATATAGAGGCGCAGGTGAAAGGCGCCGAAGAACAGGAAGACCAGTGCGGCATTGCGCAGGAGAAGATAGGCGATCCAGGCCGGCGCCAGCGTCTTCATGGTCTCCATGGAGGGCGTCGCGTAGAGCCACAGCAGCGTTGCGACAATCGCATAGACCACATTCCAGGGCATCAGATAGCCTGGATAGCCGAAGAACCATTTCAGGAAGGCGGCCGGTTTCGCCGGCCAGATGAAAACAGGCGGATATTGTAGAAGCTTGTTGGGTTTCCAGTCGCCGCGCTTGTCGCGCCTGCCGTAGAGCGTGTCGTCCATGATGTGCTTCCCTGTGAGTGGAACTATGTGGTCAGTGTCAGCGACGCCGGTTCGAAACGACAGCATTGATTTGATGAAATTTGCTCACGGCGACGGGACGTTCGCCGGGCCACAATCAGGGAAGGGGAGGCCGGCAGCCTCTCATTTCCGCGCCGGCAATGGTGCTCTAAGTTGCCGACGCCTCCCTGCTCAGTTGAGGCTTTCGAACTGAACCATGTTCTCCTTCGTCACCAGCTTGAAGGGGATCCAGACTTCCTTGTCGATCTGCTCGCCCTTGGCTGCCTTCAGGGCCGTATCCACGGCGCCGCGGCCCTGAGCCTTGGCGTCCTGGAACACGGTGACCTTGAGGTCTCCCGATTTCATTGCCTGCAGTGCGTCCGGCGTCGCGTCGATGCCGGCGACGATCGTCTTGTCGGTCGAGCCGCCGGCATTCTTGATCGCTGAGATCGCGCCGAGCGCCATCTCGTCGTTATTGGCGATGACGGCATGGAACGACAGTCCGGAGGTCAGCCAGTTCGAAACAAGATCGGCGCCATCGACGCGGCTCCAGTTGCCGACTTGCTCGCGCACGACTTTGATGCCGCTGCATTCGCTTGATTTCAGCACGTCATGCACGTCCTGTGTCCGCTGACGTGCCGCCTGGCTGGTGAGGTCGCCGACCATGACGACGACATCGCCCTTGCCGCCGAGCATGCGGCAGACCTGCTTCGTCTGCAGCGTGCCGGATTCGGTTTCATTCGATCCAACGAAAGCCTGCTTCTTTCCGAGCGTCGACAGATCCGTTGGCTGTATATTGACGTAGATGAGCGGAATGCCGGCATCCTGTGCAATCTTGCTCATGGCCGGCGTGCCGTCCGAATCCACCGGGTCGACGATAATGGCCGAGACGCCGCCCGCCGCGAAGTTGCGCACCTGATCGAGCTGCTTGTTGACGTCGTTGGCGGCATCCACCACCTGCAGGTCGAGGCCTTTGGTCTTGGCGTAGTCCTGCATACCATTGGCGACCAAGGTCTGGAAATTGGTCGTCAGGTAGCCCATCGAAACACCAATCCGATCGGCGGCGTAAGCTTGCGACGACAGTACCAGCGCAAGCGCGCTTGCACTCAAAAACTTCAGCATGTTCTCCTCCCAGGAAACAGCGGCCCAAGCGACCGCTCGGGAAGAGTTACCGACGAAGCCAATCGGCGTCCGAAAGTATTTTGATGAAAAACCATCACGCCGCGACCGCCGCGACATGCGAATACATCCGCTTTGCAATGAAACGCGCTGATGATCAAAAGCCATCACCGCGGCGACTGGTAAAGGCTTCGGATTCGTGATCTGAGCAAGCCACCGGTACGGGAGGACCTATGCAAAACTTGCTCATATTCCAGTCGCTCTGGTCCATGGAGCGTCGCAGTGCTCGACATCCGGAGCTTTCTCTGGAAGAGAATATCGAAAAGATCGCGGCCGCCGGCTTTAACGGCATCAGCACCCATTGGTACGACCGTAACGTCGTTTCCCGCGTCGCGGGTCTGCTCAAGCAGCATGGATTGCAGGCGGAAGGTCAGTGCTTTCCCAAGACTGTCGACGATCTGAAGCCGGTGCTCGAGGTCGCCGCCGAACACGATGTCCATCACATCTGTCTGCAGCCTGACGTGCGGCTGCGGCGGCTGGAGGATTGCATTCCGTTGCTGGAAGGCTGGCAGCGTCTGGGGGAGGAGGCCGGTATCGACGTCTGGATCGAGACGCATCGGGACCGGATGACGACGGATCTGTTCTTCACGCTCGATCTGCTCGATCGGCTGCCTGAACTGCGGCTGCTGGGCGACATCTCCCATTTCCTCGTCGGGCGTGAATTCGCCTGGCCGGTATCCGAAGAGAACCATGCGCTCATCCACCGGATTCTGGACAGTTCCTGGGCCTTCCACGGCCGCGTCGCCTCGCGCGAGCAGGTCCAAATCGAGATCTCCTTTCCGCACCATAGGCCATGGGTCGATCTTTTCCTCGGTTGGTGGGAATATGGCTTCAAGAGCTGGCGAAAACGCGCCGACAAGGACGCGACGCTCGCCTTCACCTGCGAATTGGGACCGAAACCCTATGCCATTACGGGGCGCGACGGCGAAGATACCACCGACCGTTGGGAGGAATCCCTGCTTATGAGGCAGGAAATACTTGATTTGTGGGCAAGGATATCACGCTAACAAATCACGCGAGATACAAGCTGTAGACTATTGATTTTGGAGGGATTTTCATGGACGTTCGCGCCGCCGTAGCCATTGCCGCCGGCAAGCCGCTAGAAGTGATGACGGTTCAGCTTGAGGGGCCGAAGGCCGGCGAAGTGCTGATCGAGGTCAAGGCGACCGGCATCTGCCATACCGATGATTTCACCCTGTCGGGTGCCGATCCTGAGGGCTTGTTTCCGGCCATCCTCGGCCATGAGGGCGCCGGCATCGTCGTCGATGTCGGACCGGGGGTGACTTCGGTCAGGAAGGGCGACCACGTCATTCCGCTCTATACGCCCGAATGCCGCGAATGCCCGTCCTGCCTGTCGCGCAAGACCAACCTGTGCACGGCGATCCGCGCGACGCAAGGCCAAGGCCTGATGCCGGACGGCACCTCGCGCTTCTCGATCGGCAAGGACAAGATCCATCACTATATGGGCTGCTCGACCTTCGCCAATTATACCGTGCTGCCGGAGATTGCCGTTGCCAAGGTCAATCCCGACGCCCCCTTCGACAAGATCTGCTATATCGGCTGCGGCGTGACGACGGGCATCGGCGCGGTCATCAACACCGCCAAGGTGGAGATGGGGGCAACGGCGATCGTCTTCGGTCTCGGCGGCATCGGCCTCAACGTCATCCAGGGCTTGAGGCTGGCCGGCGCCGACATGATCATCGGCGTCGATCTCAACAATGACAAGAAGGCCTGGGGCGAGCGCTTCGGCATGACGCATTTCGTCAATCCGAAGGAAGTCGGCGACGACATCGTTCCCTATCTCGTCAACATGACGAAGCGCGGCGCCGACCAGATCGGCGGGGCCGACTATACCTTCGACTGCACCGGCAACACCAAGGTGATGCGCCAGGCGCTGGAGGCGAGCCATCGCGGCTGGGGCAAGTCGGTGGTGATCGGCGTTGCCGGCGCCGGCCAGGAGATCTCGACGCGGCCGTTCCAGCTGGTGACCGGCCGCTCGTGGATGGGCACGGCCTTCGGCGGCGCGCGCGGCCGCACCGATGTGCCGAAGATCGTCGACTGGTACATGGAAGGCAAGATCGAGATCGATCCCATGATCACCCACACCATGCCGCTCGAAGACATCAACAAGGGATTTGAGCTCATGCACTCCGGAAAGAGTGTCAGGGGCGTCGTGGTGTACTGACAAAGAAACGAAATCGGCTAAGTTTCCTGAAGGACTTGTAGCAAAGTAGGCTCAGCCTATGCTTGCGACATGAGGGAATTCGTTTGCCCAGTTTATATTTTTCGAAGTGAGCAGTTTGTTCCGCGGAGCCCGACGCTCGTCACCGTTGCTCCGCGGGATTACGTCATTGCGCTTTTCGGTGGCGGAGGCGTCATGGGCGAAGCCGGGCTTTCTTCCATATTCGGCGGAGCCGTCGTTTTTAAGAATGATGCAACGGGAGAGCTCTTCCTCAGCGTTTGGGGCGCACGTAACGCCTCGCGATTTCGCCGGCTGATCCGCACGAATATGCAAACGATCAATTTCAAAGATCCTCCTTCAGCGCGTCTTGTTTTCTGGCAAGCAGAGGAAGTGCGGCCCAGGTCGGTGAGAAAATAATAGGTTTGTAGCGACGGATAAGGTGGCAGCGATCGTTCAAGAAGGACGCCGCCCTCGCAATGTGGGCCGGCGGCTTGAACATGAATGGCCTTCAGCCAAAAGGATATGCCCATGACCCGCAAGCTGCTAAATGCGGCCGTCGCCGCTTTCTTTGTCCTGTCATCCGCAACAGTGGTCTTCGCGCAGACGACGACACCAGCGACGAGCGCTACGCCTGTTTCTACGACGACTCCCGCCACTGCGGCACCATCCTCGACCATGCCGTCGAAGGATGAAATCAAGACGGCGCGGCAGGCCTGCCGGCAAGATGCGATAGGGCAGGGCCTCAAGGGCCAGGCACGCAAGGATGCAGTCAAAGGCTGCTTGCAGCAGAAGTATCCGGTTCTGGAGAAGCGTAAGACCTGCCATGATCAAGGCACGACCAAGGGTCTGGAAAAGAAGGCTCTGCGCGATTTCGTCAAGCAGTGCATCGCCGCAAGCTGAGCTGCCGACACCAGCTTCGATCGGAATGCCATTTCCACGCATGGTCAGCCTCTACAGGCCGACCATGCCAGGCTGCCGCGTAAAACCCGACGCTGGCCCTTTTTCGCGACGGCACGTCGCTTTATCTCCCTGCCAGAGGCAACAAGAGTCAGGGCGTAAGGTGCTTTTCCATCCAGGTCGGCTTTCATTCGGCATTGTTCTGCCGGCACAGGAGAGAACCCCTTAGCTGGGGGTTGCCGCTCAAGCGGATAGATTGGGTTTCGACGCCTTATGGGTGAAGGACGTTCCCTTCAATAGCGAAAGCTATCCCGATCCGATCGGCCATGCCGGTCCATGGGTTTTTCTCGAAGCTTTGGCGGTCTCGACATCCAGGATCGCCCGGGCAACGGGCGCGATCGTGCTGCCTCTGCGGCATCCGCTTCATATCGCCAAAAGCGCATCTCATGCGAACCAGCACTTCTGCCGATTGGGATGGGCTACTTCCATGCAGCCTCGTTTTTCTTCTCGTAGTCGCCAAAGGCTTTTTTTAGGCCCCCTAGAACCTCTGCTGCGGTTTCGAACATGGCCTTCAACTGCGGCTCGTCCACATTTTGAAGGTCTTCCCGCAGATGATCCATGGTTTCCTGCAGGCGCGTTTGCATCTTTTGCGTATGATGACGCGGATCACGATCGGCTTCACTGATCATCGGTATTCTCCTATGGTTTGTGCTTCGATGAACCGCCAATCAGTTTGGTGGTTAAAGGCCAAACTCTTTACCTCTAGTCTCGGTTCCCGATATCGATTTTCGAGAGTGTGGCTTATTTGATGGTGATGAATGGAGCACCAGGACCTTCTTCGATATGGGGCGTGATTGCGTACCGCGTCCTGCAGTTTTTGGTGCTGCTCGGTGGGGATATTTGCCAATACCTTGTCAGCAGGCAGCGTCACATCGAGATTCTCGGTCTCCGTCAGATGCCACACGAAGCGCCGCACGGCTCCGCCATCGCCAACCGCGCAGCGGTCACCTATGGCCAATAAGCGGCGGCGTGCCAATTCGACACGCAACTATCCCAGCCATACCATTGACCATAACATAATCGCCTACCAGTATAGGCTGGCCAGTCGAATACCGCATGTGCTCGCCCCAGATTGATTTCCTAGCTCACCAGTCTTGCCGCTCGCCCGTTTTTCCGCTCGGCATTGTTGTAGTAACTCGCAGCCTGCGGCACTGACTTATGCAGCGACTGCTGCATGGCCTCCTGCAGCGGGACTCCGTGGTTCGCCGCCTCGGTCAGATAGCCCGATCGCAGCCCATGCGCCGAAAACATCTCTGCATCCAAGCCAGCCAGCTTGCACCGGCTTTTCAGGATCAGATTGACCGACTGCGGCGTCAGCGCCCGCCTGTCGATATTCCCCCACTGGTCGATCCGCCGGAAGAGCGGCCCGCTCTCGCTCTTGGCCTCCACAAGCCAACGCTTCAGTGCTTCGACCGGTCGACCAATCAAAACGACATGTACCTGGTCTTCGGCCGTTGTTGTCTTGGTGCGGCCGAGATTGACGGTGAGACACGGTAGGAGAGGGGAGGCGGGGTCTTTCGGATCTGCATGCACCGGTTCCTCGTCGATCAGATCCTCGACCCGCAGGTCGGCAACTTCGGAGCGCCGGCGGCCGCCGGAGGCAAAGGCCGTCAGCAGCAGGGCGCGATCGCGGAGATCGACCAGGCGCTCGCCATTACAGGTGGCCAGCAGCTTTGTCAGAACGTCAGCGGTGACCGCTCGTTTGCTCTTGCGGCGGCGTTGCCGCGCCGCGGCGCGGACTGCGAGCCGCAATGCACTCTTTAGAGACGGAGCAGCAAAAGATCCCGTCAATCCGCGCCAGCGGGTGAGGATCGACCAGGAGGTCAGCCGCCGGCGGACAGTATCGGGCGCGTGCGGGCCCTCGACACGCAGCAGGCCTTTGGCGCGCAATCCAATCTCGACGTCATCAGGCATGCCGTGAGAAGAATCCTCGGCGCGTTCGACCGGATCCCAGAGATGATGAGCGACGAATTTCAGGAGCAGGCTTTCTGGCGCCGGCCAGGGCAGGGGAGCGCCGGTCGACAGCTCGGACCAGGCTTCGAGGTAGCCGAGATCGGAGGCAAATGCGCGCAACGTATTGGCGCCCATGCCCTCCTTGGCCAGATGTTTGAGGGTGGCGATATCGTCGTCCGTCAGCAGCGTTGCCAGCTGATCGCGGCGGGCGAATGGCAGGATGGCGTCGAGCGCGTCCAGTTCTTCGGCGCGGCTTTGGACCGGATCGGCGGGCGAGGCGCCGACGATAGCCTTGCTTGTCATTGGGTAACCGACGCGGGATGACATCTCACGTCCGTCCGCCCGAAATCATTCCCCTTGAATAGCAAGGGCGCCTTGGCAATCGCGGCAACGGCGTACGAATAGCAGTCGCCCATATTAAGGCCGGCTGGATGGCGACCTTTACCAAACAGGTCGAAGGCCTTCTCGGCAGCATAATAATGCCGCTCGCCAAAGGCCACCGCGGTCACATTTGGCAACGCCACGAGCTGTGAAATGATGGTTGCAGCGTTGGGAAAGCTCTTGCCGCTGAGCACCATTCGTGCCTCAAGCAAGGTCGGCCAGCCAATGACGACTTCCCTACGGGTGACGAGCGCATGAAATCGTTCAGCTTCTGGCTCTCCCAGTGACGTGGCCACAATCACCGACGTATCGACGGCGATCATTTCGGCAAACCGTTTTCGTCGTAGAGATCATCGTGGGCGGAGGTGGTGCCGGATGGCACGGACCGTCGGCCCTCCGCCATTAACTCCCAAAGCGTATCGGCTGGCGTCTGTGCCGGCTTTTGCCGTAGTTCTTGATCGTAGTGCTCGAGCGCGATCTCGACGAGCTTGTTAATCGGTTGGCCCGTGCGTCTAGCCAGTGCGTGCGCAAGATCGCGTGCCTTGCTGCTGCGGATGGAAAGCTGCGGTTCGGACATTTTGAGCGCTCCTGGCACGGATGACATGACGCTAAGATAGGTGTTTGTGGCGAAGATAGCAAGGTTCGATGGTCAGATGGCTCACTATCGATACTTGAATACTATCGATAGTTATAGACATAGAAAAATTCCGTATGACGAACGGAAGCAAACGCCGATTTCGATTCATTATCAGGAAACAGCAGCGTTAATTCATATGGTTAACAAAGGAAAAGCTACCCAATGATGAGGGTAAATGGGGCAAATCCGGTGGCAGTGCCTTGACCTTGAGCAGTTGTGCCGTGCCCTATCTTCTACCATGATTGGCCGCGGCGGGTAAGGAGATGCCCGGAGCACGTGGCGAGGGGGCCTTATGGTGAACATCAATAAAGATGGTGATCGCGTTGAAGCAATTTCCTGATAGCCTCGCTCCGCTCACTATGCCGAAACTGCGTCGACTGCTCCTCGCCCAGATTCCGTCTGATCTCGCCGATTGGTTGGACTTTGTGGCGTTGAGCGCGCTTGTGGCATTCCAATGGCACCTTGGACCCATAGGCGTTGCGAGCCTAACATTGGCACTCGCGTTGCCGTATGTCGTTCTGGCCCCTGCCGTTGGCGTTCTGGTGGATAGAGCTGATCAGCGAACACTGCTGATTGCTAGCAACGTTATACGCGCGATTTCAACGGCGGCGTTTGTTCTGGCGCCAAATCTGGTGGCGCTCCTTATATGCGTTATCATTAAATCCAGCGCTGACGCTCTGTTCACACCCGCGAAGCAAGCTGCAATTCCGCTTCTTGCTCCTCCAGATCGATTATTGTCGGCGAATAGTCTCAGCCACGTAATCAACCAACTAACCAAGATTGTCGGCCCAGCGTTGGGCGGGATCTTGACCGTATTCCTCGAGCTGCAACAGATTTTCTTGCTGAACGCTGGCTTGTCACTGATAGCAGCGTTGATCCTCCTTGGTTTGCCTAGCGGCCTGCGGCCGGATCGCGCGACGGAGGATCGGGGAAGGTTTAGCCAAGAGTTTATCGATGGCCTCGTGCATATTCGCCGTAGGCCGGTCCTCGCTACCGCCATTGTCGCGATGGCGTTCGGTTATTTTCTGATATTTCTATATGATGGACTCATTGCACTGTTGGTAAAAGAAATCGGATTTTCCAGCGCCCTGCTGGGAGCATCCGTGGCATGCGCAGGCGCTGGTGGAGTGGTTGGTGCGTTGCTTCTCGGACAATTTTTTGGGCAACGCGATCCTTTTCAGTTGATGATCGTATCGGGGCTTGTCGGAGGGCTGCTAATTGCATTCATGGGGCACGTCGGGCGCGGCGATGTCATGGTGTCGGCCACCGTCTTTTGTGTACTCCTCTTTGCCACGGGTTTGGCCAGCGCCGGCTTTTTCGTGCCTTATCGAGTGGTATTGCAGAGGGAGACCCCACTGGAACTCTTGGGGCGAGTTACCGCAGTAGGTGAAGGGCTCAGCGCCGCGGCGATGATGGCTGCGCCTCCGCTAGGGGCCGGAATAGCGGAAGTTGCTGGAATAGCCGCACCTTATCTGGTTAGTGGCTATGCCACCGCCTGCTTGGCACTTTTATTGCTCGTCGTCAGGCGGCGTGTGGACAAGACGAATGACTTGGTCGCTGATGAATAACACGGCGAGAGCCAGCGTGGAACTTGGAGTGGGGAGCTGCAAATCCATGATATCGATGATCTGCATGCAGAGGCATCCCGAGGTGACCGCGTCGGATATTTTACAACGCCCGTTGCCAGATCGCAGCTCTCAGGCCTTTGCCACAAGAATGCTTGCAAGCGGCGAGATGACTTGGCCTGGGATCCCGAGCCGGTCGCCGAGGTAGTGCCAGAAGGAGAGCCCGAGCTTCTTGCAGGTCTTCATCAGGCCGAGCAAGGTGTCGCGGGCAATCCGGCCGTCACGAGACATCGTGCCGCCGGAGATTTTGCGCTTGGTGACGAAGGTTCGCAGATCATTCTCCGAGGCATTGGTATGAAGCGGGATTTCCGGCCGCTCGAGCACCTTCAGCAATTCGTCTTTGCGCCGGTGAAGACGCACCAGTAATGCGTCGAGCGCGTTATAGCCGGTGCGCATGGTAAAGATCCGGTCAAACCGTCGTCGGAAAGCCGGGATGGCCTGCGGTGACGGCTTTTGTTTCCAGGCCTTCAGCGCCTGGTAAAAGCGCCATACAAGGTCGCGAATGAAGCTGACAGCGCGCGCCTCCTTTGGTTTTGCCGGCATCAGCTTCTGTAACAGCCGTTCCCCGTGGACCCAGCACAGAGCATGATTGCCGACCCGGAATTGACCGGCATCGTCGGAGACGATGACCACGTCGCCCACGAGCCCATGATGGCGGATACACCCCCAGAGGCCTGCTTCGGCCAAGACACCGATCCCCTGACGGTCAAAAATGTCGACACCCCTGCGCGCCAAATATTCCATATACGGCACCTGGTTACAAAAGTGCCGCTGCGCGACGCCGCGCAGTTCGGCAGCAAGCGCCGGGTCAACACGGCGGTCTTCCAGATAGGCGAACGCCGCGTCGTTGAGGACATAGTCCTGATAGTTGCCGCGCAGGAGCGACAGGAAGTTCAGCCGTGATTTCGATTTCGTCGTGCGGAAGACGGTAAAATGCTCGCCGCCGATCTGTGTCGTATAAAAGTTACCGTGCGCGTGACGGGCGCCGGTGTCGTCGACCGTAACATAAGGGGCCGAGACAAGGCCGGCATGTAAGACCGCCGAATCCTCGGCGACAAACCCATCCAGCTCCTTCGTCAAAAGACGCACCACCTGACGCTTGGAGATCTCGACGCCGATATCGTTCAACAGCGTGGTCAGCCGCCCAGTCGTCACTTGTCCTTGCGCGTGCAGCATCAGGCAAAACCGCCTGAGGTTCGCTCCATAGCCGCCCATGATCCCCGCGGGCAGCGGTGCCAGCACCGTCTTGCCGTCCGGAGTCACCCAGCATTCGCGTCGGTAATGAACAAGCTCGGCCGACAGCACCAGTTCCCGCACGAAACAGCTTTTATAGCCTTTGAACCGCGAGCCGGCTGGAACGTCTGCACGTAAAACCTCTTCCCGGCTGACCCGTTTCATATCGAGCTTCGGGCCGCGCGGCTTCTTCTTGCCCACCTGTTTGTCGCCAGATTTGATGTCGGTCGCCTTATCCATGCCGGACGGGCGAAACGGCGGCCTTGGCGGCAGGTTTTTCAGCCGGGCGATCTCGTCGCGCAGTTGCTGGTTCTCAACCTTCAGCTGGGTATTTTCCAGCCACAGCTCCGCGTTCTCGGCTTCAAGCTTTTCGAGGCGAGCCTCGGCCTGTTCAGCCCGCTCCAAAAGGCCAGTCACCAGACTACGCAACGCCTTCAGCGACAGCGTGTCGGCATGTTCAGGTGCGGGGAGCCGTCTCTTTGCCATCCCCAGACTGAATCATGATTTGCCCTTGTGGCGGAATCCCCGGAACAACAATTCGCCCCTGGAGAATACCTTTGTGCACGTTTCTCTGGAGCTGCTCGATGGAAAATAATCCCACGAGGGCATATCGGACCTATTGCAAGAGGGCCGCATCTGCCGTCGGGGGCGAACCGGAGTCGCCGACGGTCACCCGAACTATATGCTGCCGGATTGCTATTGCGCTAGCTTCCACGGTTTTGGACGTGACGTCCAAATCCAGGATAAATGGATGCGAAGGCTTGAGGACACGAGCTTTGCTGCTTCTCTCTCTGGATGCTCGTGTGTCGATAGATTTTAGCCGATCCCGACGTGTGGGCGTGGAGACGCGCCGCACCAGTTCTTCCTCGTCGCAAAGCAATCTGACGGGCACCATTAGAGCCTCGCATTGCTGTGAGGCATCGACGATCTGTTGAAACGTGCGAACACTACGCTCGTCATTTTCGGTAAGAGCTTGGGTGAAGATGAAGTTTGTTGACGGAGGGCTGTAAGCAACAATTGCGTCCAGGACGACTTGTCGGATCCTCCCGGTGTATTCCGATATCCCTTTTGGAAGCGGCGTGGTCCCGTCGTCGTCTAGGAGGCGGAATATGGGGTTATTGAACCAATGGTTATCGATGACTTTTGCGGAAATGAGGGCGCTCAACTCATTGGCAATTGTCAGCTTTCCGACGCCAGGAAAACCCATCAGCAAAACGAAAACACGCATAATGGGGCTAGCCTCTCCATGATCCGCAGAGAAACAATAGGGGATTTTCCCGATGCAGCAATGGCCGCCGCGCTTTCCAGAATTTTCCACATAATTCGGGAGACGAAGCTACCCCACGCATCCGCGGACCTTTCGCGTTTAGCAAGCCTACTTTATTAGGCGAAGTGAACTAGCCACACGATGAGGAGCATGTCGACTAGCAATGCAATCACCAGAAGCAGGCTTATGAGCTTTCGGCGCTCTGCCGTCTCCTTGGATTCAATTTTGAAGGCTTCTTTGTAAGCGTTTTCGATGTCTCGATCACTTACTGGTCGAATGGAGTTTCGAGGGCGTGTCATATTGACGAGGCCGCATGTGACGAAGATGAAAAATAATAGCAGATAAGGGGCCATCTCAAACGCAGCCTTTTGTTGTCCAGCCACTTGTAAATTCTGATCTTAAATAAGCAGATCTCACTGTCCATCGCAATTGGAAGCTGCTTGTGCATGGCAGGCGGTTCTGCATTGCCAGAAAATCTGCTCCACTTACCATGACAGCCCTGATGCGGCCGGCGTTCGACGCCGGTGTCGCGCTGACGCGTCTCGACGAGCGCATCGCCCGTTCGCCGGTCGGCCACGGATGGATCGAACGATCCCACTTTGCCGACGCGTGCGCGTCGCTGTGGATCGACGGTGAGCTTGTCCATCTCGAGGACCTCGTCCTCCACGACGCCACCCGCGATATCCGCACGCCCACCCACGAGCTGACAATCGCCCGCGACGTCTTGCGCACCCGCCGGCGCATTTCTGGCCAGTCACCGGACTGGGCCTTGTCCGCAGAGGGTATTCGAACTTTGCGACAGACGTCGGACATCAATTCGGTCGGCGCTGAGGCTTCGGAGCCGGCCGGGGTCGTTCGGTCCGCAGTAACGGCTAATGCAGAAGGTGAGGGGAGAGACATCGACGAAGCCGAAGGGCTTCCCGGCGTCGACTATGCCGCCATCGATGCGGTGTTGGCCCGTTCGGAAGCGGCGATCGAACAGGCGAAGCGGCCGGGGCGTGCGGATACTCGCGAACGAGATCCATTCGTCTATGACCTCGACTGGGACGAGGATGCCCGGCTCGACGAATGGCGCGGCGTGCTGCGCCAGGCCGAAAACCTGCCGGCGGTGCTGCAGGCGATCGTCGCCCTCGATGCCTGGAACGAGCAGTCCGTCCTTCAGCACGCCCCTTGGCTCGGTCGGCTGCTGGCGGCGTCGATCCTGCGCCAGGCCGGCATCACGTCAGGCGCGCACCTCGCGGCAATCAATCTCGGCCTGAAAACCATTCCCGTCGATCGGCGCCGGCATCGCGATCGCGAAACCCGGCTGCTCGCCATCGCCCATGGGCTTCTGGCGGCCGCCGAGATCGGCCTCAAGGAGCATGACCGGCTGACGCTGGCGAAGACGATGATGGACCGAAAGCTGGACGGACGCCGGACGTCTTTAAAACTGCCGGAACTGGTCGAGCTGGTGATGGCGAAACCGCTCGTGTCGGCCGGGATGGTGGCGAAGACACTCGAGGTGACGCCGCAGGCGGCGCGGCGGATCGTTTTGGAACTCGGCCTGCGCGAGATGACGGGGAGGGGGAGGTTTCGGGCGTGGGGTGTGATGTAGTTGCGGCTATGAACTTGTTGATCGATGCAGCCAACTTCTTCTCGATGTACAATCTTAGAACTGCAAAAGGCTGAGGCCTATCTGAAGTTCGAGCGTAGACCCTCCCAGCTTACGAGCCGGGCGACGCTTTCGCTGGGTTCCAGCAACACGTAGTTCCAGCCCGAAGGATCCTTTGTCGACCCATATCGAATAGCGTCGAAGCCGGCTGACTTTGCGCAGTCGGCTACGAAGCGCGAAAAGACATATTGCTGCCTCAGCCAACCCTTGCCTGTACGGGGCGCCGCGAGCAAAGCGGAGTTGGCGACAGCTCCGAAAAGCTCGTAGGATGAAATTTCCTCCTCGATGTCGACGAGGTCGAAAACTTTCAACGGCTGATCGATCGCCAGTGCGGCGACGTTGAAATCTTTGTCAGGCTCGCCAATTTCCCTCAGAGCCGTGTTCGCCGTATTTGCTAGATAAATCATTGGCGAGCCGGCATGATTGAAGCGCCCTTCGGCCACATATTCAGGCGGCGCCGCACCGTAGGATTGGATTTCACTCGGCAACTGGCCGAGTTCTATCATACTAGCGGCTGCTCTCGCCCTATAGAGAAGCTGAGGAAGTGGCGCGGGCGAGACTGTCGAGGCATGCTGGCGGATCGCCTCCAGAAGCTGCCTTGCAAGCTCATGTTCGAGGATCAGAAAAGGCGTCCGCCTTCCAAGCACCGTCAGTTCCTCAATGGCTTCTTCCAACTCTTCGGCGTCACTGAACCGATGCTCGTACAGCCACATATTGCCCGCAATGTTTTCGTGACAGCGCGAACATTCGACAAAATGCCGGAGCGTAGAGAGTTCGGTCGGAGTGTAGCAGTCAACAATCCGCGAATACTCGATGAACCAGAACAGGCTCATCGACTGCGTCTGGAATTCCATTTCCCGGTACGCCACGCCCGGCCAGTAGCGTTGAAAGTCGTCGTAGCAGGCATCGCAGCAGCAGATACTCGACGTGTAGGCCGAGTCCACTTCTTGCGCGATAAGATCATTGAAAAAATTGATGTCGTGCTGCGTAACCGGCATGAACGGCCCAACCACATTGTCGGGCACATATATTTCTTCCGAGGGCTCTGCAGATATTTCGTCAGACGAGAAACTATCCATATCATTGATTCCGGTTTAAAGCGGCAAAGGGTTTAGCGGCGCGATTTATGCTATCGGGCCGAAGCTGACTGCGACGCATCAGCCAAGCGCTCAGTTTGGCTTCACACAGAACATTCAAGACATGCTCCGCTCGCAGGTGACGGTAAAGCGAGCCAATCTTTCGTCATCGATGACGCGGGTGCGGATGCCTTTGCTTTCCACCTCGCCGAGCGTCTCTCTGAGGCGGGCAACTCGGTTTCGGGCTTCGACGGTGGTTGCAAGCGCGAACTGCAAACCGCTGAAGTCTACAATATCGGAGTGAAAATTGTTTGCTGAGCCGTGATGCGGCAAGGTCATGACAGCAATGCGCTCCCCGAAGTAACCAAAGAATTCCTGCCAAGGTCGTCGCCATTTATCCTGGCGCAGTGCGGCGTCGCCCGTGCTTAACCAGCCACTGCCGCCCTGCCGCCAAAAGAACCGACCATAAGCTGGCTCTTCGAGAGAAGAATGCCATCCGCCGGGCAAATTGGTAGGATCCCTGCCTTCTTCCGAGCGCCTGGACAATGGCCCCGAATAAAGGGACATGGAAATCGAATTGTGACCTCCTGCAAAATGCCGGCTATAGATGTCGATAAGCTTCTTGGCGCTTTCGACAGACCGCAGTTTTTGGAGCAGCCGTTCCGCGAGCTTGACCTTGTCGCTTCCGCGTAAGCCGATCGCCTTCTTGACATCCGTCAAAAACCGCTTGCGGGTTGGATCAACAACCGGATGAACATAGGGGAGAAGAATCCAGTCCCCCTTGCGCCAACGGTCGCCTCGAGCGGCTTGCCACTCAAGCTGTAGATAGGAACCGGACGCTGCAATAAAGTAGCCGATTTCGAAATCACGAGATGTCGGGTCAGCAGGGATGAGCTGTTCATCGGTCAAGGGATGCCGCACGATAGAGGGACAGTTCGCTGTTGAAGGCGTCGCTTCGCTCCGAGCCACAATCGTAGACGTAGGAAAAACTGGCGATTGGACGGTCGCTCGTCGTGCGGATGCCATCAGGCCTTCCCTCGACTATCGAGATCAATCCCGAGTGGAAACCGCCATGACCGACCGGGTGCTGAGTTCGAGTGATTTTTACGTGCTGCATTGATCTTTTGAGAGGATTGTTTCAAAAATTCCTACCCTACATCCCCCATCACGGAAAGCGACCAGGGCATAATCTGTGATTTTAGCTTGAACGCCATTTCAGGGGTTCCGGGCGTTAGATCAAAGTCGAGGCGTGGAACTATTTGAATTTAAGGAATCGTCGGGCAGTCCGGCGAGGTAAGTCCGATATACCTCCGGGATATCGTGGTGGCTCGCGCCGTTCCGCAAGTGGTCCAGGTAGGCGAGACTCGGGAGATGCAAGCCTTCCTGGGGCGACGCGAGGTAGGTATCGGCATCTATCCACTCCCCGTTCAAATTGATCTTGACGGTTAGTCGATTGTAGGCGTTTGCGGACGACTCCCTGTCGCGACGATAGCCCTCGTTGATGTCGAGCGAGGCAAAATCTTTGTCGTTTAGCTCCCAAACCACTCCCCAGGTATCATGGCCAGTCTGCGGAGTGACCGACGACACGCCGCAACCGCGGTTTTTCGATCGACGCGGAAAACACAGGATGTGATCCGGCAGATAACCAAGGCCAACGAGCTTCGCGTCAGGGCAACGCTCCATCATCTGATCCGGATCCATGTTGGACCCATAGGCGAAGTAGAGCATGTTGCCTCCATCTTTAAATGTCCAGACCAATCCTATAGGCCATCATATAATCCATATTTTTCAGGTTCTTGCAATCCAAGTGGAAGAAATTTACCATTCGCTATTGAATTCTCGTCCACTTTAGGTAAGACTGGTTGCCAGCATACGAGGATTTCAACACATGACGACGGCAAAAGCGGATCTCGATTCCGACATCATCAGCCTTGCGCGCCTGGCTCTCGCCGGTCGAGCTCAGGATATCCAGATGTTGGTGCAACGCATTGCGCGCAAGACACGGGCGGATAAGCCCGAGCTATCCAATTCGCTGACCGCTCTACTGCGAGAATCGCCCTCGAAAGAAACCCCGTTGCGCCGGATGGCGGAAGTCCCAATGCCGGTTGATTCAGATTCGCGCCTTCATCTTCTAAAGATTGAGGAGACGATCGAGCTCGATCATCCTCCAGTGCTTGCCACGGAGGTTTCCGCGGCGCTTGACCAGCTGATTGCGGAACGGGGTCGGCTTGAAGCACTCGACGCCGCAGGGCTTGATCCGACCAGAACCGCACTTTTCGTCGGCCCGCCCGGGGTCGGCAAGACTCTTGCCGCAAGATGGTTGGCAAAACGGCTCGGCAAGCCTTTGATGATCCTCGATCTTGCCGCGGTTATGAGCAGCTATCTCGGCCGTACCGGCGCAAATCTTCGCCAAGTACTGGACTATGCCAAGCAGGCGGACTGCGTTCTCCTGTTAGATGAGCTCGATGCAATTGCGAAGCGTCGGGACGACCGCGACGAGGTTGGCGAACTCAAGCGGCTTGTGACTGTACTTTTGCAACAGATCGATGATTGGCCGGCGACTGGGCTGTTGCTAGCAGCCACCAATCATCCAGACCTGCTCGACCCAGCTATTTGGCGACGCTTCGAGATGAAAGTTGAGTTTCCGATGCCAGAACGACCGGCAATTCAGGAGCTCGTCAATGGCTTGCTTCAGCCCCATGATGAAAACGCCGATCACTGGGCGAATGTCCTTTCGATTGCACTTCACGGTCAATCATTCAGTGACATCAGGCAATCTGTAGAACGTGCGCGTCGGGCAGCTGCGATTTCCGGTGATCCGCTGGAGACCCATTTACAAGCTCTCATTTCGCCCGATCAGCTGTCAAAGTCGGAGCGCATCAATCTTGCGACGATGTTGGTTGATGGTGGGCTTTCCCAGCGGAGCGTGCAGAAGTTAACCGGCGTCGCCCGGGACACCGTGCGCAGTCATTCGCGGGCTGAAGCAAGCCCGCGCAAACGAAAGGGTGGTTGATGGCGACGCAGAATTTTCTCCTGGGAAAAGGCGAGCGCCTTGTATCTTCTGTCACAGGCGTCAGAGGTGGTTCCCCCAAACAGCATCCCTACACGTTTTTCGAGTCTCGTTCGCGCTTGGCACCGATGCTGAGCCGTGCGGTGTCTCTGGTCGACAGTTTGCCAGCAGCGGCATGCCCCGATGACAAGGCAGTTCTGTCGGTAGTTCTCAACCCGGAATACATCGCAAAGTCGTTCTATCCGAAGGAGCTCTTCCAGCAAGTCGGCGTTGAGGCCGTCGGGAGCCGTACGAGATCGATCACGCCGCAGAAGCGATCGCTTGGACGGCCGGCAGAAGAAACCCTGACCACCGAAATCTTTGTGATGGGGCCAAGGGCATCGCTGCGCAGCTGGAGCTCAGCTATGCCTCAATGGAATAACGCGTCCACCGCAACGAACGGGATTATCTCTATCGAGGAAATTGGTGCTCCTGACGCAGACGACAAGCTGAAAGGCCATCTGCCGGAAAAGGGGAGTGTGACGTTTGAAGCGGTGCTGCACACTGATGAACTTCTTGGCGAACAGAAAATCGTTCGCGCGTTCCGAGCGTATCTTTCGGAGCTTGGGATCGATGCCCCAATGGACAACCGCTTTTATGCTGGCGGGCTTTGCTTTGTCGAGTTGACCGCGCCAAGTGAACGCGCCGAGGACATTGTGACATTTACCGCGGTCCGCGCACTTCGGCAGATGCCGACCCTTCGCGTGCTCCGACCAACTATTCGGGCGGCCGCGACCCCTTCGCCTCAGATTCAATATCCATCGGAAGCGCCAATGGATCCGGCAATCAGGGTCGCCATCTTTGATGGTGGTGTGCCAGACAATCATCCGGTAACAGCCTGGACCACGCCAATCGATACGACTGGCGTCGGCAGCTCGCATGAGGATCTTCGCCGTCACGGTGTGCATGTCACATCGGCGTTTCTGTTCGGCCATATCGACCCGACCAAACCGCTTCCAAGACCTTACGCGCCGGTTGAGCATTATCGTGTTCTCGACACCGACCCCAGTCAGGATCCGGATGGGCTTTACGAGGTGCTTTATCGGATCGACCAGACGCTGCTTGCTCGGCAGTTCGATCTAGTCAACATCAGTCTCGGGCCGAATCTTCCTATTGAAGATGACGATGTTCACGCGTGGACCGCGGTGCTGGACGACCGCTTTGCGAGGAACGATACCCTGGCAACGATCGCCGTCGGAAATGACGGAGAGCGGGATGCGGCACTGGGGTTCAACAGGATACAGGTGCCTTCCGACTGTGTAAACGCGATGGCCGTTGGCGCCGCCGATAGCCCCGACGCTACTTGGGCACGGGCGCCATATAGTTCTGTCGGTCCTGGCCGAAGCCCAGGTCTCATCAAGCCTGATCTTGTCGATTTCGGCGGCTCGCTGCAGCGACCGTTCCTGGTTGCAAGCTTGGACGGAAGACCACAGCTCGAGGTGACCGGAGGAACTTCCTTTGCCGCACCGAGCCTGTTGAGGATAGCCGCTGGCGTGAAGGCCCATCTTGGCGCCAATGTCGACATGCTTGCAGTAAGAGCATTGCTCGTTCATACGGCGGAGGAAACATCGATTTCTGCTGAAGAAGTCGGTCGGGGTCGGGTCGCCCGAACGATGGACGACATCCTGTTGTGCGACGATGACACCGTCCGCGTCATCTATCAGGGTACTATCTCAGCACGCAGCTACGTGAGGGCACCGATCCCGGTTCCGGTCGCTGAAATAGAGGGCAAGGTCCAGATAACGGCGACGATCTGCTATAAGACCCTGACTGACCCCCATCATCCGGGTAACTACACACGGGCTGGCTTGGAAATTGCCTTCCGTCCAAAAGATACAAAGCGAAAAGAAGACAAGAAAATGCATGCGGATACGCAGAGCTTCTTCGGCAAAGCCCAGAAGGGCTTGACGGAGGGGGATCTGCGCCGGGACGCCTGGAAATGGGAGAACACGCTCCACGCCTCTGTCGGTTTTCTTGGAAAAAGTCTGCGTAATCCGGCCTTCGACATCCACTATAATGCCCGCCTCGAAAGCCGAGATTTCGAACCAGAAGACGAGTTACGCTACGCCCTAGTTGTGAGCGTTAAGGCAAAGCGCGTCGCGGATCTCTACGATCAGATTGTTCGCCGGTATCAGACGCAGCTCGAACCGCTGCGTCCGGTTGTCGAAATTCCGATCCGCAGGTAGTCCGCATCAATCGCACCAGCGGATCTTTCCGTTACGAATGAAAAAATGGGAGCGGCAACCAACCTGCCGCCAGACCGAAGGGTGGAGCGTGCCTGTTCCATCCTTTTCCACCTTCGCGCGCCAGACGGCTTTCTCGTCAGGCACCAAGTTCATCTCGAGGACAGCGCCGCATCCGCATGGGCACATCATCGTCGCCTGCCACGGGTCGCCGTCTTCGTTCAAAATGTAGAGGGTCTTCGGGGCGACAAACCGCGGCATGCTACCTTCGCGGACTACGCCGCGGTACGGGCGGCGTAGCAGTACGCGGAATGTCCCCGCCAGGTATTGAGCGGCATCTAGGAACCACGGCATGAACGCGCCTCCGAAAGTTCCGGCAAGCCAAGAAGCGGCGAAATCCTGCCGTGGCCGAGCCAAGGGCGCAGGAGTGCGCAATCTTCCAGCTCTTCGTCTGCAGTCAGACGCAACCGACCCAAGCTGAACTCTATCGAGCCTACATCACTGTTCGGCATCTGGCGATATGGGTGTATCCGTGCCAGAAAATCATTCACCGCCAAGGCTGCTGCGAACATGTTGATGCTGATCACCGCAGGCCGGCTGACGCTCAAGCCGCGGAAATATTTGTCGCGAACCTGCTGTGCTTCCGCTTCGGGATCGGAATCGGCCAGACCTTCCTGCGCAACGGTGCGAAGCGAGATCACGTCTCGGGAAATCAAACTCGACCGTCCGGGGACGATGTAGTGGATTGTGCCCAGGATGTCGCGAATTCTCCCCGCCTCATCTCCATCACCGGCAGCATCGAGCATGACGCCGACGTCGAAATACGGAATGATATGGTATGTCGAGACCAGGTTCATCGCGAAGCGCCCGGTATGCGTATCGACGCAACCGAAAATAACATCGCAGACCGATAGGGCATGGATCGCCGCCGGCGACATCAACGTCGACGGGACCTTGATGATCTTCGTCGGAAGCTCCGTTGCGATCGCTGCGGCCTCGGCTACATCGACCTTGAGACGGCCCGCGCGAGCATCGGCGATGCTGCTATTCAAGATTCTGTTCAGATTGCGCTCCTCGACCGTGTCGGGGTCGATGATAACGATTTCGCCGAAGCCGAGGCGGATGAGCTGTTCAAGCAACGGGCTGCCGGTTCCCGAAATACCGACAATGCCGGCGCGCAGTCTAGCGAGCGTTGCCGTCGTTCCATCCCCGAAGGCCTGATCCTGAGATCGGGCGAACGGAGAGTTGCGATTGTGGGCGCTTGAGGGGAAGAGCCGAATGTCAGGCCCTGCAACGCTGATCATATCCATCGACCGCATCTCGTCGCCTTGCCAAAGATAGCGGCCGAACAGCCGTCCACAGGGTTGCATGACGATGCTGCCGTGAGGAATGTCGGTGCCTACCCAGGAGCGGACCACCGGCAACAGCTCGCGGTCACCGACATCGTCAATTTCGGAAAACTGCGGGAAGTTGCCGGGGTGGCAATGAACCTTCACCACACTCAGGCCGAGTTCTTCCGCATGATCGAGATGAGGAATAATCAGGTCGGTCGGCCAGGAGATGCGGTCGTCGAGCCTTTTGCACTTGTGATGATCGAGCAAGACGACGTCGCGAACGGAAAGGCGGTAACGGTCTCCATGACCGCTTCCGCCGCAGAGCAGGAGGGCGGCGGCCTCAAGGCCGTCGCCGGGGAAGAGATGATGACCCAGCATTTCATGCTGGTCGACCGTCATGCTGAGGGTAACGTTCATCGGGAAGCCTCCTGCTCGAAAATCTCCTCGATGAGGAAGACGTGGGTTTCCAGGGAGTCGACGCCGGGCACCCACAGGTTCGCACCGGAGCGATGACGCGACCAACGCTGGAAGATCTTGCCTTCGATCGGCTGTTCGACCTGCGTCTGCGGAATCTCGCGCCCGTCGATGCGAGACAGCTTGGGATAGACGTAGAGCATGTCGAGCGGGGTCATGGGGTAACCCTGTTCGATGCGGATCGCGAGCGACACGCTCTTGTGGTCGAAGCAGGAGGGCACCTGGAAGTCATGAAGGATGGCCCACGTCGAGCCGTCCTTGACGATATCGAAGCGATGACCATAGACCTCCAGGAAGGCCATGTCGGCGTCCAGGAGCGGCGCATCGCGCCGCCCCTGAACTTCGCCGTCGGTCTGTTCCTTGCGGATAGCGCGGAACTTTTCTGTGCCTGGATGCCGGAGGTCCACCTTCTCGTCAAGCTCCACCTTCTGCGGCTTGTGGCCGGCGAGCTTGACGCGAAGCGTATAGTTCTCCGGCGGGGTCAGTCCGGCAAGAACGAGAACTTCGCGGCCTGTGATACACGGCTTGTCCCAGACGAACGACTTGTCGTTGATCTTGAAGCGGTAGCCCTTTGCGAGGGGCGGGCGCTTGCCCTCCTTGGCGTAGACCTCCAATTCGATGATCTCATCAAGGATGCCTTCGAGAAGATCCTCGATGCGGGAGGCCGGGTTTTCATTTCCGATGATGTGCATTTTACCCTCGTGGGTTTGTGGTTGGACTGACCATCCCACCGCGGTCGGCCAGTGAATGCATCATCGTTCAAGCGCGCTAAGTTTGTCAAGCATAGAAATAGCATGCTTGATAAAAATAGCATCTAGCACGCATGCTTGACTTATCAAGCGACGGAGATAAAATGCCTTGCGCCGAGAAATCCACCGGCAGCGCCGGCGCTCGAGGCGCTGTCATCGAAAGAGGAGAGTCGTGAAAGTCACCCTTGGAGAATATCTCGGGTCAATCCGCACAGATAGAAAGCTTACTCTTCGCGCTGTCGAAGAGGCGACAAATAAAGAAGTCTCAAATGCTTATCTAAGTCAGATTGAGAACGGAAAAATTCAGAAGCCGTCCCCAAACATCCTTTATGCCCTCGCGAACCTTTATGGCGTGGACTACGATAAGCTGATGGAGTTAGCAGGTTATATAACGACGACGCGTACCGATGTTGAGCGCCACGGGAGGGCGGCGACTTTTGCTGAATTACACCTAACGCAAGCCGAGGAATCGGAACTGCTTAGATACCTTGGTTATTTGCGTTCGAAGAAGGATTGACCCTTTGAAGCCTGACGACAGTTCGCTCACGGCGAGTGAGTATGTAGCAATTCACCGCGCGGCGACGGATCTGTTGAACAAGGCAAGCGCATGGGACCGGCTACCCACGCCGGTCCCTGACCTGCTAGATGCCGCAAAGCTTCGTGTCGCGCCGATGAGCGCGTTCGCTCATGCGGCACGCTCGCGAATTCGGAGAGCGGGCGGCAAGCCTCATTAAATCTGCAATCGAGAAGGTGAGGGGCATCTTCGACGTTCAGGAAGATCTGATCCATGTCGATGACACTGTTGCCGAATCCAAGCAGAATTTCCTCAAGCTTCACGAGGCGGGTCACAAGCACATCCCACATCAATCTAAGCTTTTTCGCTGGATTCAGGATTGCGATAGGTCGCTGTCGCCGGATGTCTCCGACCAGTTTGAGCGCGAGGCGAACATCTTCGCTTCGGTCGTCCTGTTTCAAGACGGGCGCTTCGCTGAAATGGCGGCCGACAGTGCATTCGGCATAAAAGTCCCGCTCGCATTGAGCAAAAAGTTTGGTGCGTCCGCTTATGCCTCTATGAGGGAATATGTCCGGCGGAATGAGCGCCCGTGCGCTGTGATTGTCCTCAACCCCGTAGAAATATGCCCTGTTCTCGGGATGCGTTCCGGGCTCCGTCGCGTAGAACTCTCGCCGCTTTTCCAGAAGCGGTTTGGTGAGTTGAAACTGCCCGAACATGTTGACCGATTGAGCCCGCTTGCGGAGTTCGTACCACTTGCTGGTCGACGCATGTCCCGGCCTGGAACCCTGCGACTTGAAGACAAGAACGGTGATGTCGTCGAATTGTAAGCGCTATTTTCCATGCGCATTGGCGGCTTCGTCACGGCTAAATCGCCCTCGTATCGGGAGCGGTATGCAGCTCTATTAGGCCGCGGAGGTGCCGGAGAAGTTGAACGGTAACAGGTCGCCGAT